>NZ_JAGGQV010000023.1:0-31131 GCF_018613135.1 Bacillus sp. ISL-57
AAGTCAGTAACGTTGTTCGTCTTTTTTAATGGATATTATGCCGTTTTAAAAACCTTCCGCCCGCCATAGGAATTGGCTCTTTTCGTAAAGATTGTTGTTTTAAACGAAACGATTTAAGGTTGATTGGAGCGGAAGTGCGAGACTCCTGCGGGAGCAGCGAGACAGGGGAGATCCCACAGGCGTTAACGCCGAGGAGGCTCGCCGCCCGCCCCGCGGAAAGCGAGCATCTGGAGGGGAAATCAACCACACCTCACTACTTGGTAAATAGCAACAAAGTATGTGAAAACAGCCTAAGAATGACAATAGGGCCGTTTTAATGGATATATTGATCGCCAACAAGAAGGTCTGACAGCACCTGTGTCGGGATGATGAACTCGACGGCACCCATATATCCCGGTGCAGCTTCATAGCTGTTAAACGCGATGACTAGCTTGCCTTCTTCGTTTATATAAAAGTTTTGGTTTTCATCGATGCCTTTAAAAGCAGTAAGATCATCATCTTCCACCCAATATATCTTTTCCGGATCTTCAGCCATCTGCCGCTTCATCTGTTCCTTGATGTTCTCGCTGATCACCTGAAGATAGCGATCATCTTTAAATAAACTATTTAGCGTTAACAGCACTTCGTTTTTCTTGTCGACTGTATCGAATTGACTTTCTGTAGAACTGGAAGCAGAAATCGTATCCGTATAACGCTGTACGGATAATATCGTTTCATTATCCGTCAATATCACATATCCGCTTTCCACCGAGATATTGCCCTTTTCCCCTTCCTTCAGTTTTGACATGGAGTCCGTGAATTCCTTATAAAGCTGCTTGCTTTCCGATAAGTATTTATCATTCAAGCTATCTTCGAGCTGTTTATTCTCGAGACCGGATATTGCAGGCGTTTTGATTACTGCCGAAGAATTATTCGCTTCTTCTTTCCATTCGACGAAGGTAATCACTTTGATGACCTTCTCGACTATCGGTATATCACCCATGGCTTTCGCCGCTGCCGGACTGATGTTTACGGAAGCTGTCACGATCAGGAGCACTGCAGCCGCTGACACGAGAATATTCCTGCCAACCCTCGGCTTCTTCCTTGGCTTTTCATTCAAGGCTGCTTGAACGATATCATTCAATTCCTTCGGTATCGGTATTTTAAGATATTCTTCCCGCAGATCTTTTAATTTTTTTTCCATCTTTTCGTTTCCTCCCGTTCAGTCATGTTGATCCGCAATAGTTGCAGCGCTTTATATAATCTCGTTTTAATCGTGCTTACGTTCTCTTCCAGCACTTCCGCTATCTCGTCCAGCTTCAGGTCCTCAAAGAAACGGAGGACGACTACCGTTTTGTACTTGACTGAAAGTTCTTCCAGGGCCTTTTGCAAATCCAGGTCAGGATAGTGATCTTCCTCACCGCGGCGTAAGTATTCTATTGTTTCATCATCGGCGACGGTCAATTTCTTCTTCTTCCGCAAAACATCCAGTGCCGTTCGGACGATGATCTTATATAACCAACTATCTATAGAAGCGGCGTCTTTGATTTTGCTGCTGGAGGCTAGCGCTTTCCTGATTGATTCCTGCACGATATCCAGGGCATCCTCTTGGTTTTTGACATAGTAAAAAGCAAGTCTGTACAAATTCTCTTGCCTTTCGGTTATCCGGGCCGCGATTAATTGATTCATATCTGGGTTTTTCATTACATGTTAGAGCTCCTTACATTTAAATTACGTATCCTAGGTACAAAGAATAGACGTTGGTGCAGCCCTAAAAGTTTGAAAATGAGCAAGAAAAAATGTAAATATAAAAAAATGAAATTTTTTACAAACTTTTAAGGCTTTTGGCGCGTCTATATAGTAGAATGATTATCGAGGTGGAGTGCATCATGAGGAAATTAAATTATAAAAAAGTCTTTATTTTTCTATTTTGTCTAACAGCTGCTGTAGGAACGATGGGGTTAGCCATTAAAAGCCTTGCTTTTGATAAGAAGAGAACCGTTTCGGCCTATACAACTGATAAAAATTACCCGGAAGCCGATATTCAAACGTATGTGAAAGATAATACGAAAGGCGGGTATTCAGCCAGCAGGCCCGTTCTGCATTTAGAAAATATCGACAAGCAGCTAGAAGCCTACATAAAGAAAGAAATTAAGGATTATGAAAAGAAATGGAAAGCATCCGACGGAAAAGCTTCCGAGCTTAACCTCACCTATACGATCCTCCATTTCAGCAAACAGACCATTACGATTTCCTTCGATAAATATGAGCAAGTGGAAGGAAAGAAGCAGTCTGGAACCCAGATCTTCACTTATGATATTCCATCTCAGCAAAAGCTCTCTATAGAAGACATCTTTGCCACGGATACTGATTATTTATCCGTTTTATCCGATATTGTTTTTGAAGAGTTAACGCAGAAGGAAGAAGAAGGCATTTCAAACAGTCTCATTAAAAAGGAAAACAAACTGAAGGCAGCCAACTTCAATTCTTTTTCAGTCTTTAAAAATACGCTCGTTTTCTACGTTAAGACTGATGATTCAACTAAGACCCATACAATAGCCATCAAGAAGGATCTTTTTAAAGATAGTTTGCTAGATTCATATCAAAGTCAAGATTTGAATGAGGATCGTGTAAAGGAATGGCAGCCGAAAAATATCGTCGCCAAACTGCCCGTGCAAAATGAATGGATCGACCCTTCAAAAAAGGTCATTGCCTTGACGTTCGATGACGGACCGCATCCAAGTCATACCATGTCCATTCTGGAAGACCTGAAAAAACATGATGGTCACGCGACGTTTTTCGTACTTGGAAGCCGCGTACAGCACTATCCGGAAGTCCTGCAAAAAATGCTGCAGGAAGGAAATGAGATCGGCAACCATTCATGGGATCATCCCCAGCTGACGCGCTTAAGCAAGAACAAAATCGCAGATCAAATCGAAAAGACCCAAGACGCTGTAAAAAAAGCGACAGGTACTGAGCCAAATCTCGTCCGTCCCCCATATGGAGCGATTAACCATAATGTGCGGGAATACATGGAGGATATGAAAGTCTCACTTTGGGATGTCGATCCAGAAGATTGGAAAGAACGCAATGAAAAGAAAATCGTAAACAAAGTGATGAGCAAAGCCAAAGATGGCAGAGTCATATTAATGCATGATATCTATCAAACTAGCGCCCAGGCTGCAGGAAAAATCATTAAACAACTGCATGACCAAGGGTATCAACTTGTCACCATTTCGGAATTGGAAAAGGTCAAGAAAGACCGTGAACTTTCCGGAATCACCATAAGTGAATAATCAAAAGGAAAGAGCCTGTTTCGTGTTTCGGAACAGGCTCTTTCCTTTCAAATGAAATAAGCAGACCTTTGATCATTGCAAAGGCCTGCTCATTTTATCATTCACCAAGATCTACATTATGATAAACTTGTTGAACATCTTCCAGATCTTCCAATGCATCGATCATTTTTTCGAATTGTGCTTGTGCATCTTCCGGAAGGGTTAGGTCATTTTGTGCAAGCATCGTCAGCTCTGCCACTGTAAAATCGCTGATTCCTGCATCCTTGAATGCTTGTTGTACAGCATGGAATTGTTCAGGCTCGGCATAAACGATGACACTTTCTTCTTCTTCAATGATGTCACGTACATCAACATCGGCTTCCATTAACAGTTCAAGAACATCATCAGCCGTTTTACCTTCAATCCCGATGACAGCCGTTGCATCGAACATATAAGCAACAGATCCGCTGACACCCATATTCCCGCCATTTTTCCCAAATGCGGCACGTACATCGGATGCCGTCCGGTTCACGTTGTTTGTCAATGCATCCACGATGACCATTGAACCATTTGGACCGAATCCTTCGTAACGAAGCTCGTCATAGTTTTCTTCCGAACCGCCTTTGGCTTTTTCAATCGCACGGTCAATGATCGCTCTTGGAACATTGTACGTTTTCGCACGCTCAAGTACGACCCTTAATGCCTGATTGGATTCTGGATCTGGTTCGCCTTGTTTTGCCACTACATATATTTCCCGTCCGAACTTAGCATAAATCCGACTAGTATTAGCATCTTTCGACGCTTTTTTTTCTTTAATGTTATTCCACTTACGACCCATTATATTCCACTCTCTTTCATCACGAATAGATTATTAAGATACGGCCCTATGAGAAAACCCACAAAGGGAATTCCTTTGAAGATAGGCTATACGTTTACTAGATTATATTATACATCAATTGTATAATTTTGAAAAAGTCCTGCACATCCCTCACTGGCATTTATCGGTGCATTGCGCCATTTTTCATGAAATGCTATGGAAAACATCAGTAGTGGTATAGTATGAAGTGATTGGAAAGGAGAGATGATCCATGAAGGACAACCGAATCATCATCGGGATACCCGGTAAATGGAAGGACCGGAAAGAATTGATTCAAACGGTCGCTTCCCAAAGCGAAGGGTATCTGTTAGCCGGGAATGTTTTTCATAACAGTGATAAGAACATTACGTTTCAGTCGGAGATCCATGATTATGAACCCACTTTAAAAGAGAGCTTTTCTTACGCCAGTAAAGACGCCTTTTCAGAGAATGCATTAGAGGAAATCAATGGCCATACCTTTACCGTTTATATAATAGCCGATGTATCCGATACCGGAACTGTTATCGATTTGATCGATGCCGGGGCAGCGATCCTCAAGGCAGGCGGAATGGCAGTGAAAATAGAAATGGCGGGAATTGCCCATTCAAAGGAAGATTGGCAGCATCTTCATCATAGCCCGGATATTCTCTCCGTATATGCCCATTTTGTCACGATCATCGGAGAGGAAGACTATTATTGTTCATTCGGAATGAAAGCCTTTGGTCTTCCGGATGCCGTGACACTTAACACAATGAGTCCGAAAGAGGCGGCTGCCCTGCTTAACACATTCAATTATTACCATGTAGGTGAACGGCCTCTCTTTAAGAATGGCGAAACCTTTAGCATTCAGCAAGATGCACCCGACTTTATATTGACGGGCCTTCAAGACTTTAGATCTGAAGAAGAACATCCCTTCTACAACCCGTTTGGTTTATGGAATTTAGGGACAAGTAAATAGGGAGCGATCCGCTCCCCCAGACTGCAGGCAAATAAAGCGAGTGCCTGCAGTTTTTTTATTTTAAAAGCATTCCAGTCGATTTCAGAAATTCGCTCCCTTTCCGCCGACTGTCTGCCAAGCCTCCTCGGCTCAAGCGCCTGTGGGGTCTTGACTAGCCAGTTTGTCGGCAGAAGTGTCGCAAAAATAACATAAAATCAAGGTTCGGGATGAAAACATTCCGAACCCTACAAACTGAGAGCTTCTCCACTTTATTTTGTCAACCGAGTTTTTCACGCTTTTCTTCTTCATGTTCCTTCTTCACGAGGGACATGCCGCTCGCTTGGTATTTGAGGATCTTTTGAATGACCGTGCCTAGATGCGCTCCAGCTTCAACAGGGGGGATCCCTCCTTTATGGATGTTGGAAATGACCATCCTCTCCGCTTCAATGGTGCCCAAACGCGGTTTATAGCAAATGTAAGCGCTCAATGATTCAGCACTGACAAGACCGGGCCGTTCACCGATCAACAGGACAATGACCTCAGGTCCAAGGATTTCACCGATATCATCCATCACGGCAACCCGGCCCTTTTCAATATAAAAAGGTGTACCCGTATCCAGACCTGCCACTGCCAAAGATTGTTTGAAAGATAAATAGACGTCCTCGACATTTTCTTCGATCGCCTTGGCACTTAAGCCATCGGAAATGATGATTTGAACCGTTGGGGCCTTTATGCATTTGGCTTCTATGACCCTCTTGGCTTCATTCGAAAGCTTCCTGCCATAATCCGGACGCCGTAAATAGACTTCCTTATCATCGGCCTTCGTTTTCACCTTGAATAAATCCAAGCGCTTCAAAAGAATATCACTGACTTCACCATATACAGCATCGACGGCCGCTGCATGGTCAAAACGGAATTTCAGCCAAGAATCCGTTTTCGGCCGCGTCCCTGACCTGCCTACCCCTATCCGCGCAGGGGTTTTCGCTATCATGGCAGCCAAATCTTCCTTATTATTCATTCCCATATCATCCACTCCTAATGGTTAAATATAGTTGGATCACCGGCACGCTTCGTTAATTTTCCGTTCTCCATAATCCCCATCTTCTCCAGCCAAGCTTCATATAATGGGGCAGGCCGCTTATCCATCGTTTGCCTCAAAGTCGCTATATCGTGATAACTCAAAGACTGATAGTTTAACATGCAGTCATCCCCCATCGGAGTTGCGATGATGAAATTAACACCTGCCGCGGTTAAAAGCACACCCAAGTCCTCGATATCATTTTGATCCGCCTTCATATGATTCGTATAGCAAATATCGACCCCCATCGGCAGTCCATGCATTTTTCCCATGAAATGATCTTCTAACCCGGCCCGGATGACCTGCTTGCTGTTATATAGATATTCAGGGCCGATGAATCCGACGACCGTATTGACAATGTACGGGTCAAAATAACGGGCAAATCCATAGTTCCTGGCTTCAAGCGTCACCTGATCGATTCCGAAATGCGCTTCGGCCGATAACTCGGAGCCTTGCCCCGTTTCAAAATAAAGATGCTGCGGTCCTGTGCCGGTGCCATAGGCCTTCGCGATCTCTTTAGCTTCTTCGAGCAATTGTACGTTAATTCCAAAAGAGCGATTGGCCGTTTCCGTCCCGGCTATGCTTTGAAAGATCATATCAGCAGGCGCCCCCTGCTGAACGGCTTTCATTTGCGTGGTCACATGCGCAAGCACACAATTTTGGGTCGGGATGTTCCATTTCTGGATGACATCCTGTGTCGCATGAAGCAGCCGCTTTACGCTTTCGACCGAATCATCGACAGGGTTGATTCCAATGAGTGCATCCCCGATTCCATAGGAGAGGCCTTCCTTTAAAGAAGCCAGCATGCCATCCACATTGTCTGTCGGGTGGTTAGGCTGAAGGCGCGAAGCAAGTGTTCCTCTGTATCCGATTGTGCTATTATTCTTAGTGAGCACTTCGATTTTATTGGCTGCATGGATAAGGTCGAGGTTCGACATCAACTTGGCTGCCGCTGCAATCATTTCACTATTCAATCCCCTATTTAATCGCTTTAAGTCCTCGCCTGTCGTTTCGTCACTCAAAATATATTCACGCAGTTCGGCAACGCTCCAATTCTTCACAGATTGATAGATGGTTCCATTGATGAGACCATCTATAATCCGCGACACCTCATCCTCTTCCGGGGAGAGCACGGGATAATTCCTGATGTCCGCCAAAGTCAATTCGCTAAGCACCGCTTTCGCCGCAATCCGTTCTTGAACGGAATCTGCTGCAATTCCCGCAAGCCTATCTCCTGATTTCTCTTCATTCGCTTTGGCCAGGACTTCTTTCAACGATTTGAATTGATGGATTTCCCCAAAGTATTGAGTGGATAATTTCATCGTATGATCCTCCTTTTCCTAACTGTGGAAGGTTAGCGTTTTTACTACAACGGGAACGACCCCTGTCCGCAGCAGCCTTCCTATATCTAAATAGTCACCATGTTCCACTTCTGTCTGATCAATGCAGATGACCGGCAGATCCGGTTGGTTCGCTAGAATGGTTTGACCAAGTGCCTTTCCATAATCACTATCCATGACAATGATCAGAGGCTGCTGCCGATTCGGTTTTTGCTTCAGTGCCTCGGTAAAAGCGACTGCAAGCCGGTGAATGTCTCGAAATGATTGATAAGGTAAATTCGTTAAATAAAAGGCAAAATTCAGCCCCTCCTGCAAAGGGTCGTATATGGTGATCGCATCCTGAACAGCTTGTGCCATTTTCGCGGTTACATCATCAAGCCCGCCATGAAAATCGACCCGATAGACTGGAATATTACGAACTGGCAGATGAGAATCATTCACCTCGATGGTTGCTCCGCTGATTTCAGTTGTATGTGCGCCTGCTCCAAGTACAGTCGCCCGAACCGTTTCAACGGGCAGTTCCCACTCCCATTTGGCCAATTCTTCACTTTCCTTGATGGAGGCGGCAAGCATCATGCCGATATCCCGGAAGCTTTCGTCCTCCCGTTCTTCATGATAGATGCAATCACTGACACCGCCCGAGAACATCAACACGTCTATTCGTTCTGTCCAAGATGGCTCCTTCCCAACTAATAGAAGTTCATCTTCTTTTGTGAAGGAGCCAGCCAAAAACCTCGAAAGCACCTTCGCCATTTCATTTGCGATGATTGCCCCTTCACCATTCAAAGGAGAGTGCCCTTTTGATTTCAGCCATTTTCCTATTGAAGGAGCAACCTTCACCTTCGCTCCTTCCCACTCCACCAAACGGCCTCCTATATGCAGTGTGCAGGTTCCGCAAAGCATGCCTGAACGGTATACGGCAATATTCGCTGTCCCCCCGCCAATGTCTATGTTTGCTACAGTCTTTCTTGTCTTGATGGAATGTTGATAGGCGCCGGATCCCTTGGCGGCAATGATCCCCTCCAAATCCGGACCGGCTGCCGCTACAAGGAATTCCCCCGCCGCTTTAGATAACCGGTACACCATTTCTTCTGCATTTTGTTTGGTTGCCGTTTCCCCAGTGATGATGACAGCCCCTGTTTGTATGTTTTCGATCGTGATTCCTGCTTTTTGGTATTCACTTTCCACCATTCTTTGAACAGCAGGTATGTCTATTACCGTCTCTGATACAAGCGGGGTCCTGAAAATGGGACTTCGATAAAGAATATCCTTATCGGTAATTTCAATTTTTGGCACCTGTCCGCCACCCGCCACATTCCTAAGCGAAAGCTCGCTGATAACAAGTTTCGTCGTACTGGTGCCAATATCAATTCCTGCACTGATGATTCGTTCCACCTGTTCATTCATTAAAATCACACCCCAGTTTCACACCACTTGGATTTCATTGCTTTTTTCTTCCTCGTTTTTCGTTTTATATTCATTTATGCCGATAACCCCTGCCGCTCGATCCTTTTCTTCTAATTCCAAAGCTTTCGGAACGGACAGCCAGTAAGCAAGTCCGATTCCAATCGCTCCGGCAGATAGCTTCCCGACAATGACCGGTAATATTAAGGAAGGCTGAAAGTTGGCTGTGAATGATAAATGATCACCCAATAGGAAGGCCGCACACACAGCAAAGGAAATGTTTATGACCTTATCCTTCGGCGGCATTTCTTTAACAAGCTTGAACATGGCTAATATATTGGCTATCGTGGCTAATATCCCTGCACTCCCGGCTTTGCTCAACCCGATTTTCCCGCCCATCGCTTCCAATGGCTTGCCTGCATATTTTTGAATCAGGTAAATCATTGGAAATGCACCTGCCAGCATTATCCCGATATACCCCGCCGTTTCAAGGGCACGGAACTGGTCTGCCTTATCGGCCATGATCGGATGGAAGCCCCAAGCACCAAATACTTTGGAAAACAATCCGGTGAAAATTTCCACGATCGAAAACACGAGCACTAGTTTAATCGCGGCGTCCAATATTTTTCCAAACCACATGAAACCTTTGATCATCAAATCCGGGAGGAAATAAAGGCCTAACGCGAGCAAGACCACAAAAATAAGAAGCGGAGAAAGGTTCAGGGCAATTTTCAAATAGCTCAACGTGAATTCGTATGTAGAATCCGCATTCGTGGAAATCACTTCGCGGATTTTCGAATTAGTCGCCACCACCAGCACGCTTGAGATAAAAGCGCCAATCGGAATCGTCAGGATTCCTGACATGACACCAAGTGCCATGTATTTATGATCACGCTTTTCCAGCATCGCAAGCCCCATTGGAATCGAGAATACAATCGTTGCCCCGGACATAAAGCCGACAATCATCGCCATGATCCAGCCTTCATATGATTCCTTCAGCTCGGCCGCTAATTGGTAACCCCCCATATCCGTCGCCAAAATCGTTGTTGCGGCGAGGGCTGGATCTGCACCGATCGCAGCGAAAACCGGGCCGCATACTGTATTGATGAACCAGGATAAATAAGGGATCGAGGCCATGATTCCAGCTGCCGGGATAAATATATGGCCAACGGTATGCAAACCTTCCATGAACTGTTTCCCCAAGCCCCGCTCACTGTCTTTAATCGATGCAATAGCACCGACAACGGCACACACCATAATGATATAAATAACGAATTTACCTACCATCTCCATACATATTCCCCCTGAATTCCGATTTGATTTGGCCTATCAACTTAAAAAAAGGGTATAAAAAAGACGCCTCTTATAGCCCAAACTTAGGTTTTTCGGCAGAAATGCCTGCCTACAACCAATTTGGTCCATCAAAGCGCCATTGCTTCATCTATTTACTTGTTTTTGTTCATTTGCAATGATTCGACGTGCCACCGTCTCCATGGAAAGCTGCTTATCCATACTAAGCCTTCTCAGTTTATTGTAAGCGATTTCTTCGGTGACATTCTTCCTTTTCATGATGATTCCTTTTGCCTTTTCAATGACTTTTCGATTTGTGAGCGTTTCATCCAATTGAGCATTTCGTTCCTGATGCTTCTTTGTATTGGCTGCTTGCAGCAAAGCTATCTCCACTGCCGGAATCAAATTCGCCTCCGTAATGGGCTTTACAAGATATCCGACGATATTCGCCCGCTTCGCCTCGTCGATATATTCACGCTGGCTGAATGCGGTTAAAAGCAGGACCGGAATCTGAAAGGTATTGGATATCACATCGCTAGCCTTAAGCCCATTCATTTTCGGCATTTTGATATCCATCAAAACGAGATCCGGCTGCAGTGCATGTGCCAATTCAATCGCCTTCTCGCCATTACGGGCATGTCCAACCACATCGAAGCCTGCATCCTTGAGCATGATCGTTATATCAAGCAGAACAATCGATTCATCCTCCACGACCAAAATCCTCTTGTCCACTTCTCCCACCTACCTCTTGTATGGAAATCTTACAGAAGCCAGGGTACCTTCTTTAATCCGCTGAATCGAAAACTCCCCATCCAAATCATTTTCCACCGTCATGCGGATGATATCCAGCCCCAAAGAAGGTTTCACTGCAGGTGAATATCCGATCCCATCATCTATTACTTGAAGTTCCAATTCAGGACCATCCTTTTGCAAGGATACGGTAATGTTCCCTTCCGTCCCTTCCTTGAAAGCATGTTTCACACAATTATGAATGAGCTCATTCACCACCAGCGCGACCGAAATGCCAATGTCGGAATCAATCGAATGAAGCTCACCCCTATATTCAATGCTTAGGCATTGGCGAGTTTGACCCTCCGTATGAACGATCATATCGCCTATTTTTCTAATAAGCTCCAGCAGATCCACATGATCGATCTGACTGCTTGCCAAAATGATTTCATAAACCGACGATATGCTTAACACCCGGTTCAAACTGACCAATAAATGGGGCTTGCTTTCTTCAGGGGCTCCTAACCTCATTTGCAGCCGAAGTAAACTGGCCACTGTCTGCAAATTATTCTTCACCCTATGATGAATTTCACGAATCGCTACTGACTTGCTGATCAGCTCCCTTTCTTTATCCCGCAGTTCAGTCAGGTCCCGGATGATGATGAACGTTTCATTGGAATTCTTGTTGCCCAAATGGAACTTCTTTAGTTGGATAATCTTTTTACCAATGTTCATTTCCTTCATCAAAATGTCCTCTTTTGAAGCAAGAACATCGGCAAAGCCAGGAAAATAATCGAAAATCGATTCACCTAAAACACAGTCCGTCAAACATATTTCCGATATGAAATTAATGGCAGCAGGATTCGTATAAACAAGTCGGTTTTGGTTATTAATCAGGAAAATGGACTCCTCGATAAATTCAGGAACTAAGGAATTTTGTTGATCTTTCCCATCAAACTGATTGAAAGATTCAGGTTCTTCATGAATCACCTTTTCCATGATCAAAACGGCGATGACCCGATTGCATTCCCCCTTGATTGGAACGACACTTTGCTGGACCATCGCTCCCTCTTGAGTCAAAGCCCGATTCACGAACATGTCCTTTCCGGTGCGCAATACATAAAATACGGCCGGTTCAAATGCCTCATAAGCAAATTTCCCGACAACCGGATGATCGTAAACCGATTTTACGGAATGTCCGCATGCCTCTGCAACGACAATGGCATGCTTCCCTTCACGCACCGGACAATCAATAAACACATTCGCTTTATTCAAATCGGCTATCAACGATAAATTCGTTGATAGGTTTTCAAGAATTTGAATATCACTGTCCAATAAATGAGTATGCAACGCACATAAATCCCGGACGGTCATTGTCCGTTCCATAGGCAAAACCCCAATAAACGTTTATTCATGGATATTATTATTGATTATTATAGATATCGACCCTATTTTTGTCAATATTCAAAATATTCTAATGTAACGTATTCTAACATTAGATAGCGATATTTAAAACGATCGACCCATATTCTTTTCAACTCACTTGTGGAACAAAGTTACCACTTTACGTCCTTTTTGCATACTCATGAATTCCACCTCTTCTGGTTATAGTAAAAAAGAAAATAACGGAGGAGGTACATTCCATGAAAAGTTCAAAAGAGTTTGTTGAAAGCATTCAAGAGCAGCAAAAAAAGGAAGAAGGCAACATGCGCCGTCAAGGTAAAGGGAATCCCGCTCAGAAATTACCGAATAAAAAACATTAATTAAGACATTCCTCAAAAGATCCCAGCCCTAAATTTAAGGCTGGGATCCCTTTCACTCCGATGCACTTTTTTTCTTCATCTCTTCGATTTCTTTTGAGAATGTTTCTTCTATCTCTTTTTTATTGCCATATAAAAAGATATTATCCCCTAATTTGATTTTATACTCATATAGCTCTTTTCTGATTTTCACTTCTCCACTTTCTATAAATAAAATATTGATGTCCGCTCCATGTGAAATGACATCAAAGGCTTTGACATCGATGAACTCCGAGTCCTCATAAATATCGATCTCCATGACCACGTCTTCATCTTCTAAAAATAAGACCTCTTCTATCGGGTGTTCCCATAATTCATAATGATTGTACATTTCACTTTTCATCTTATTCGATAATCTATTATTCAGGAATGGAACCTTCACTATAACGGTTAAAACCAGCAGGATCCCAATAATGATGCTTAACTCCATCAAACGCAGATCATCTGTAAGCAATGTACTGATCGATGAAATGATGACAGCAAGCGAGAATGCACCAAATAAAATTAAGAACATGCTTATCTTCCTTCGAACGGGGTGATCGATAATGGATTTTGACTCGTCAGTTGTAAAACCAGTACCCGTCAGCATGGAGATAACCTGAAATCTTGCCACTGTGCTTTTTAATCCAGTCAATTTCATCAAGGTGACCGATATTTCAATAACAAGAGCGATGATTATAAAATAAAGCACCATAAAAAGTAAATTCATCAAAATGATCACTTCCTCATCTATGGTTTACCCCAATCAAGACAAAAGAAATCTCATTCGACGTTCATTTTAAATTTCCATCAATAGCTGACAAAGCAAAAAAAAACAGTAAGATCCAAAATTGAATCCTACTGCGTTTTTATCTATATATTTCTTAAATGGTCTTCAGCAGCAATTTTTTTAACAGCGGTGTAAATTGCTCTGGCAATTCAGCTACACTCGGAATCATCAGGCGTTCTTTGCCATAGATGTTTTTCATCGTCTTCTCTTCACTCTCATCGATGCCTCCATCCGCTAAAAACAGGCCGATGACTTCGATGCCTTTCTTCCTGGCTTCAGAAACAGCAAGGTGTGTATCGACAATGCCATTTTGATCATAATCGCTTGCTGCCGGCTCACCATCGGAAAATACGAGCAAGAAACGGTTTTTTTCGCGTCTTTTTTCCAATTCCATTGCGGCAACCCTGATACTGTATCCGTCCCGGTTATCTTCCTCTGGCTCAAGCTGCATGATTTTAGCTCCTGAGTTTAGATAAAGAGAATCGGAATGGGATTGGATTACATGGAAGTAGTTCGGCTGATATCCTTCCCTCACTTCATTGGCATCTTCCCAAAATCCCACGATCGAGTGGGGGATCCTTAATTTCTTCAGCACTTCATGAAACAGGACGACCCCTCGTTTCGTTTCATCCATTTTGTTATGCATGGAAGCCGAGCAATCGATAAGCAATGTGAATACCGCATCCATTTCATTAGAATCCTGGTTCTTTTTATAAAAGACCCTAGGATTTTCTTCAAATACAAGCGGCAGTAATTTCTTTGATAAACGGCCAAAAACCAAATCTTTTCTTGGTGCGTTCTTTTTATTTTCCAGCGTCTTTTCAATGGTACTGGAGAGTTTTCTCTTGAACGGTTCGATATCCGCAACAAACTCTCGGTAGCGTTTCTCTTCCGTAAGTGTTGGAACCTTCGCTTCTTTGATTACCTGAACGACGTCTTTATTTTCTTCACCAAATGGGTGTTCACCGCTTTTGCCCATATTGGTTTGTTTCTTCTCCAGCGTTTCTTGCTGTTTGTATTCCTTTTGTTGACTTTCCCCTGATGAACCCTGGATCGAAGCCAGTGCTTGGTCGGCGTCTTCCGCTTCCCGGGCACCTCCGCCCATCAGGCTTGTTTTCGTTCCCTGCTCCAATTCAAATTGGAGAAACGTCGAATTACTTTCGCTGTTCTTGTTCTCCCGATGCCAAGTCGAGAATTTTTCATCAATGAACTCACTTTTTTCTTCGTCTGCATCATCTGTATCATCGTTCAACAGTTCATCATTTCTAGTCAGTTCATCAAATAAGGTATTTGCTTTATACTTTTCCACACTTGCAATGGGGAAAATGAAATATTCATTCATCGTATCTTCGTACCCATCGTTCACACGGAAAACGATTTGCTCGCAAATCCTCGTGATATCACTTGTTTTAGTGGCATCAAAGACCGCATGGATGAACGGTTTGAGTTTCTCCAGTTCTTCCAGCTGCCTTTCATTGGCTCTAGGAAAAATCGGATCCGGCCTGTCAGATTGAAGCAGTAAATATATGAGGCAATATAATTCATCCAGTGCAAAACTTCTTGTGACATTCGTCGCCAATTGGCTTTCGAAATATTGTTTAAGGTAAGCCCCCCTTACCGAAAACCATTTTTTCGTGCCTGGTCTTTCTTTCTTCACCAATTCTTCCAATCGCAAATCTTCCAGCAAAGCGAATAATTGGGCTGCAAACTTCGGAAGTGAACTTTCCCCGATGCTGTCCTGGTACTCCTTCATGCTCCGGATTGTTGTATGATGCAGCGTGCCTATCGTTCTAAGGAGCACGTCCGTTTTCAGCCCCGCTTCCTTCACTTCCTTATTGCCATTTTCCCAAAAGTGGCTGGCAGTGACCTTATTCTCGATCAGATCAATGAAGGAGCCGTAATTGTATTCGAATTCCAGCTCAGGAATGCCGGATAAAACAGTCGAAAGATCCTGAAGCTGTAAAAAAAGTGCCGTATCTATTATTGAATCATTGAACCGGATATACTTCATGAGGCATTCTCCTAGTTAGAATAATGTGTCAGCCAAGTTCTTCACGAACTCACGCTCCCGTTCCTCGTCCAACTTATCCACAATGGAACGAAGAATCGCCCGTTTCGGCGGGATCAACACACTCAGATCGCAAGCATCAAGCAAAGCCCTGATCGACGCCGCATCTTCGGCCACCTTCCCTTGATTTACGGCATTTATCAAATCACTCGACAGTTTAACGAACAAATCAATACTTCTTGGGTCCTTCAGCTTTGTATTCGTTTCTATCAATTGCTTTAACTGCTCCCCTTCGATATAAGGAACTTCAATGATGACAAACCTATTTTTTAGCGCTTCGTTCAGCGGCACTGTCCCGACATACCCTTCGTTGATTGCAGCAATCACATTAAAGCCTTCTTTTGCCGTTATCACTTCATTCGTGAACGGATTCGTTATCGTCCTTCTATAATCAAGCACACCATTGATAAGCGGCAGAGTCTCCGGCTTTGCCATGTTGATTTCATCTATATATAAGAAGTGACCGTGATTCATCGAATTGGTCACTGGTCCAGGTACGAATTCTATCACTTGTTTTTCCTCTTTGTAAGCCAGCGTCTTGAAGCCCAATAAGCTTTCTGCATCCAAGTCGACTGAGCAGTTGACGCTGAACATCGGCTGATTGAATAAGTTCGATAAAGTCTCGGCAAACTTTGTCTTTCCAGCCCCTGTCGGACCCTTCAAAAGGATATTCTTCCCCATGCTCAAGGCCGTGATGGCATCCACCATCAACTCCATCTCGGGAGGGAGATATCCGCCGCTCCTGATCAATTCCTCAAATTGAGCAGGATTCTTTTTGCTTGTTTGTAATATATTTGCTATTTCTGTTGGTAATCGATTGATCATTATGTTCCTACACCCCTTTCTGAACATTTTAAGGCTCTTTCCCATTAAAAACAAACACTAAGAAAAGGAGCTGTCATCAAGACAGCTCCCCGACAATAGATAAACTCGGATAAAGCGATTTTCCCCTTCAGTTTTTCATTCTGAAATCCGCTCCCTAACTCCGAAGCCAAGACTCATCAAAGCAAATTGCGTGTCACAGATTTCTTCAATCCAATAAGAGTTTCATAAAACAATAAAAAAACCATATAGAACTAGTTTACCTCAGTTTTTTAAAAAAAGACGTTCCAGCTTGAATTCTGAAATCCTCCGACTGTCTGCCAAGCCTCCTCACCGCATGCGGCTGTGGGGTCTTGGCTAGCCAGAAATTCGGCAGGAGTGTGGCGAATTTCTTCAATCTAACAAGGGTTCATAAAACAATAAAAACCGAAAGTGTAACCCTGTCTTAATCAAGCTTAAAGATGAAACCGACTACAGTTTTCTTTAAAGACAATCCAGTTGATTGGAACGGAAGGTACGAGACTCCTGCGGAAAAGCGCGGCCAAGGGAGACCCCACATGCGCAAAGAGCGCCGAGGAGGCTCCCGGACCTCCCGCGGAAAGCGAGTGCCTGGAGTGGAAATCAACGTTATTCGAGGTTCATTCCGATATCCCTTAATAGGCTTCCTTAGGATCACCTTTCAACAGGTATACCATATAGCCCAATACACCGCCGATGATGGCAGGAATCACCCATCCCACCCCTACACTATATAGTGGAAGGTATTGAGTGAAAAGGTCAGAAACGGTATCCAGTTTAATGCCTGATGCCACTATTCCATCCATTATGCTGATGATGGCCGTTAATAATAAGCTTCCTAAATATACCTCCGATTTCCCTTTGAATAAGGAATGGAAGAACGTAAGAACAATCAAAACGATCGCCACGGGATAAAGCGCAGTTAACACAGGCACTGTAATGGAAATCAGCTTGGTCAAACCTACATTGGCAACAGCCGCACTGAAAACGGAGAAGATGACGACATATGATTTATACGATACGGCAGGCAGTATTTTATTGAAATACGTAGCACAAGCGGTTATCAAACCGATGCTTGTAGTCAGGCAAGCAGCGATCACAATCAACCCTAACAACACGGCACCAGCCGGTCCGAAAAAATGGTTCGAGGCTTGAGCCAAAACGTCTCCGCCATTACCCAGTTGACCGAGTTTTTCCACACTTGTTGCCCCGACATAAGTTATAGACGCATAAACGATAACCAACAAGGTGGCAGCTATTAAGCCGGCTTTCAGACAGAAGCCCAACACTTCTTTTCTTGATGTTATCCCTCTATCTTTGATCGCGTTGATGACGATGATCCCAAATGCAAATCCGGCGAGCGTATCCATGGTCAAATATCCTTCTTTAAATCCCTTAAAGAAAGAATTATCTGAATAATTAGCCGCTGGTGACTGGATTTCACCCATTGGGTTAATAATTGCGACCACAATAAGAATCCCGATGAAAATCAATAATAAAGGTGTTAATATTTTTCCGACGATATCGAGCATTTTTGATGGATTGATGGATAATAAACAGGCAATCCCAAAGTATATGATCGTGAATATCAGCAATGGTAAAAAACCGACATCATTAGATAGGAAAGGTTTAATCCCTATTTCGTAGGATACGCTCCCCGTTCTTGGAAGCGCGAAAAGCGGTCCCAAAGATAAATAAAGAACGACGGTGAAAATGATGCCGAATAACGGGTGTGCCCTGCTTGCAAGGGATTGAACATCATTTTTGCCTGAAAAACCAAAGGCCAATATTGTAATGAATGGCAGCCCAACACCAGTAATGATGAATCCTAAACTGGCCGACCATAAATTGGTCCCCGCGGATTGACCGAGCATGGCAGGGAAAATTAAGTTTCCTGCACCAAAAAATAAAGCAAAAAGCATTAACCCTGTTACAATGACAAAAGACAGCGGTGCTTTCTGTGACATATAGAGCCCTCCATTGTTTTGTGATTATCTTAACCAAGAAAAGAGTTGTCCACAATTTCCGAAAAAAATGACATGACTTCGAACCACTCTACTTATCTGTTAAAATGGACCTTCTTGAAACTATGAATCATCCATAACTCTTCTTACTATAAAATCCGGCGGAACGTTTGTCAAAGCTATTTCATTCATTATTCGGAAAAATCTTTCTTTTCTTACTTCTTTTCAAAAAACGAGAGAGGCATTTAGATTCAACAGAATAGTTGAGTAAAAAGTACTGCAATTTATTTTGCGGGAAAAATGTTTTAATATTCAGATATTTTTTAAAACTAAGAGAAACAGGAGGCGCACACATGAATACTGAAAAAGAAAAGATGGTGAGCGGGAAACCTTACATCGCCGCTGATCCGGAATTGATCAGAGATAGGGAAAATGCCAGAAAGTTGACCCGGTTATACAATCAGACAACGGAAAGCGAAGGAGATGAACGGACTGCACTGCTGAAACGGCTTTTAGGTTCCACTGGGCTAAATGTATATATTGAACCCACTTTCCGTTGTGACTATGGATACAATATTTCTGTCGGGGAAAACTTTTATGCTAATTTTGATTGTGTCATTTTGGATGTTTGCGAAGTGAAAATTGGCAGGGACTGCATGTTGGCTCCCGGAGTGCATATCTATACAGCCACACATCCGCTGGATCCCTTTGAACGCAGTTCTGGAGTGGAATACGGAAAACCGGTTACGATAGGGGATCATGTATGGATTGGCGGAAGGGCCATCATCAATCCTGGCGTTACAATAGGGAGTCATTCCGTCGTCGCCTCAGGGGCAGTCGTAACAAAGGATGTTCCTGAAGGCGTTGTTGTCGGTGGAAACCCAGCGAAGGTCATCAAGCATATCGAAGGAATTAAATAAGCAGAGTCCACTCCCCCTGAGTGGCTCTGCCCCTGTTTTACGTTAAATTTTCCTCAAGGCTTCCGCGATTGCAGTATCGCCAGAGATTAAATCAAATGAACGCTTATAGGTATTTTCATCGGTCAATGAAGCAAGGATCGTTCGAGCCACATCTTCACGGGCAATCGAGCCTCTTTCCAATTCCTCGGCGGCGGTCACTTTGCCCGTTCCCGGTTCATTAACCAGACCGCCAGGCCGAATGATCGTATAATTTAAATCGCTTTGTAACAATGCCCTATCCGCATAGTGTTTGGCCACATAATACGGTTTGATGGCTTCATTCCAGTTTTCGCGATTATTGGCCTGAAAAGCACTCACCATGATGAATCGTTCGATTCCCAGGTTTTCTGCCGCTTCAATCGTTTTAACTGCACCATCCAGATCAATCAACAGCGTTTGATCAGCACCGGTGCTACCTCCGGACCCTGCTGTGAACACAATGGCATCGCAGCCTTTTGCCGCATTCGCAATCTCATCCACTGATCCAGTTAAACTGACGACTGCAGATTCAATTCCATTTTTCTTCAAATGCTCACTTTGTTCTTCTTTGCGAACCATTGCCCGTACACTATGATCCGGGCTGTCTTTTAATAAATCTACAAGATGTTTACCGATCTGCCCATTTGCCCCAACTACGAATACTTTCATAAAGTCAGCTCCCATAATGGTTAGTTTGGTTTCCCTCCAAATTATTTCATGGACTCAGAACATTATCAAACAATCAGCCCGCCGATTCAGCTTTAACATTGGAAAATGTTTGGCAACCACCCTAATCTATTTTATAATAATAACAACTCGTGTTCCTCAGAAACACAAAGGGGAGGTGTAAAGATGGCAATACGAATGTTAATGCCACCTTCTGCAGCGTCTCATGCAAAGCCTAGTATTGGAGGCGATACTTTGCATGGGGTTGAATTAAGCTAAATCTAATCGCCCGCCTTATCATTTCTAATATTCGGCTTTGCACCTTATTTCATTCTTAATAAAGAATAAGGGGCTGGCAGAAATGAAGTATGTAAAAGCGACGGCCGTTTTACCTGAAAAGCTGATCGTCGAAATTCAAAAGTATGTGCAAGGTGAAACCATATATATCCCTAAACCCGAAAAAGCCCATCACAAATGGGGAACCCGTTCGGGATCACGGGAATTGATCGATGACCGAAATGCCTCTATAAAATATGCATTCAAAGACGGGCATTCCATCCATCAATTAGCCGAGGACCATTTTCTCTCCGCGGAAACCATCAAGAAAATCGTTTATTCTAAGTAAAGATTACAAGGGTAGCACTGATAATGATATCAGTGCTATTTGTATGCCGAGAATGTTTCTTAGTCGTTTTCCCCCTTTTAAAACAGATGTAATTTATGTAAAGTAAAGAGAAACGGTAACACGTCAGAAACAGGAGTGAAGAAAATGGAACCTTTTATCAGGAGCGAGCAGTATAACTTCATAAAATCCCAAACACAAATTCTCATAAATGGACACGCGACTGCCAACGATAAGGATGTGATCAACACCCTGAAAACAGTCGCCAAGGAAAGAGTACTAAGTTTATTCAGTGACTTGAATGAAGAGCAAAAACAACTGCTCGACCCAGTGGATACCATCAAAGATTCCGCACAAGCCGAAGCCTTTCTCTTACAGGTGAAGCCATTTGTGATCCCATTTAAAGAAGTAACCGAAAAAACGATAAAAAAACTATTTCCTAAAGCAAAGAAATTAAAAACCCCTTTGTTGGAAAACATCGATATGAGAGAGATTTCATACCTGGGATGGGATGATGTCGGATCCGGAAAGAAATTCATCATTGCCCCCCATCATAATAAACTCACCGGATTGCATGGAACCATTAAACCTGCCAACAAAAAAGGGATCTGTGCCATATGCAGCCGCTTTGAAGAAGTAGGGATGTTCATGTCTGAAACAAAAGGAACCATCCAAGGGACATTCATTAAAAAAGGGAATTATATTTGTCTGGACAGCATGAAATGCAACCAGAACATAACCACCTTGGATAAAATGACCGACCTGATCGAGCGGCTGAAATAAAACGGAAAAGCAATCCTTCAATGACGAAGGATTGCTTTTTGTCCTTGAAATTCTCATTGTTCCTGCCTATCAAATGTCATGTACTTTATTCCTATATTGAAATGGACGCTAATGGATAATTTTTTAGTTAGTTACTCTTTGAGTTTTGTGCTTTACTCGTAATTCGGCGTTTTACTCGTGAATTCGGCGCTTTTACTCGTGAGTTTCGGCGTTTTACTCGTGAATTCGGCGCTTTTACTCGTGATTCGACGTTTTACTCGTGAATTCGGCACTTACTCGTGATTCGGCGTCTTACTGGTGAATTCGGCACTCTTACTCGTGATTCGGCGCTTTACTCTTGAATTTCGGGCATTTACTCGTGAGTTTCGGCGTTTTACTCGTGAATTCGGCGCTTTTACTCGTGAATTCGGCGCTTTACTCGTGAATTCGGCGCTTTTACTCGTGAGTTTCGGCGCTTTTACTCGTGAGTTTCAGCGTTTTACTCGTGAGTTTTGGCGTTTTACTCGTGAATTCGGCGCTTTTACTCGTGAGTTTCGGCGTTTTACTCGTGAATTCGGCGCATTTACTCGTGAGTACATATTTTCCACCACAGAAAAAAAGAAGCGCCATAATGGCACTTCTTTTTTTGAATTTAAGGCAATACGGTTGCGCCCATCAAGTAGCGGTCCACTTCTCTTGCCACTTCTCGGCCTTCATTGATTGCCCAAACGATGAGGCTTTGCCCTCTTCTTGCATCTCCGGCAGCGAAAACCCCTTCGACATTCGTTCTGTATTCGCCATAGACGGCATCAATTTTTTGATTGACTGTTTCTACGCCAAATTGAGTTAATAGCGGCATTTCCGTTCCTTCAAATCCGATTGCGATGAAAACGAATTGTGCAGGCCATACTTTTTCAGTTCCTGGAACTTCTCTGAAAATGTACATTCCGTCATCGCCTTTGATTTTTTCCATGGAGATTGTGTGCAGTTCTTTAACGTTGCCATTTTCATCGGCAACGATTTTTTTTGTTTGGATTGAATATTGACGCGGATCTGCACCGAATTTCGCTTCCGCTTCTTCATACGCATAATCAAGGGAAAAGACATTCGGGTAGGCTGGCCACATATTATCGGATGTACGGGCCGTCGGAAGGATTGGATGCTTCCCGAATTGTACGACGCTCTTACATCCCTGGCGAAGGGCAGTTGCGACACAGTCAGCTCCTGTATCCCCGCCGCCGATGACGATGACATCCTTCCCCTTTGTGTCGATGAACTTGCCGTCTTCAAAATTGGAGTCCAACAGGCTTTTAGTCGATGTCGTCAAATAATCCATTGCAAGGTGAATGCCTGATGCCCCGCGCCCTTCAATTACCAGGTCACGCTGCTTTTGGGCACCTGTGCAAAGGATGACTGCATCATACTGATCTTGCAGTTCTTCGGCCGTTATATCTTTGCCTACTTCTGTATTGGTAATGAAATCTATGCCTTCCTGGGTCAATAAATTGATTCGGCGTGCAACGATATCCTTTTCAAGTTTCATGTTCGGGATTCCGTATGTCAACAGCCCGCCTGCACGGTCTGAGCGCTCATAAACCGTGACCGAATGACCTGCTTGATTCAACTGGTCGGCACTCGCCAATCCTGCCGGTCCTGAACCGATGATGGCAATTTTCTTGCCGGTCCTGCTTTCAGGGATGCGAGGCGTTATCCAGCCATTTTCAAATCCTTTATCGATGATCGTCCGTTCTATATTCTTGATGGTAACGGCAGGATCGCTTATCGCTACCGTACAAGACCCTTCACAAGGGGCCGGGCAGACGCGCCCGGTGAATTCAGGGAAATTATTCGTTTTAGATAAACGGTCCAATGCTTCTTTCCATCTGCCGCGGTACACCAAATCATTCCACTCCGGAATCAGATTATGAATCGGACAGCCCGTAGTGACTCGGTTCAATTCCATGCCCATATGGCAGAAAGGGGTGGCGCAGTCCATACACCGCGCTCCCTGTTTACTTAACTTTTCATCAGAGAAAGGAGCTGTATATTCTCTCCAGTCGTTTAAACGAGTGAGAGGATTCCGGTCTTTTGGTTTTTCTCGCGGATAATCCATAAATCCTGTTGCTTTTCCCATCTTTCTCTCCCCTTCCTTACTGCATCACAGCTTGTTTAGTGATTTTTTTATCTTGAACGGCATTTGCTTGGAATGCACTCATGATCGCTTCTTCATCCGTTAGCCCTGCACGCTTCTGCTCATTGATGCTTTTGATCATCCGTTTGTAATCTTTCGGAATGACTTTTACGAATTTCTTGGCGAAATCCTCCCAGTTCTCCAGTACATACGATGCTTTGGCACTTTCTGTATAATGAAGGTGGCTGTAAAGCATTTCTTTTACCTCGTTGGCATCATCCATATCATCAAGCGTCTCGAATTCTATCATTTCACCATTGCATAATTCCTTGAATTCTTCTGCATCATCAGCAAGTACATAAGCGATGCCGCCTGACATGCCTGCCGCAAAGTTTTTGCCGACGTCGCCCAGAATGACCACGCGTCCGCCTGTCATATACTCACAGCCATGGTCTCCAATTCCTTCAACGACGACATTGACTCCACTGTTCCGTACGGCAAATCGTTCTCCTGCACGCCCATTAATGTAGGCCTCGCCGCTTGTTGCACCATATAAGGCGATATTTCCGGCAATTACATTGTCCCCGGCCTCGATCTGATTGCCAGAAGGAGCCGTGACTATGATCTTCCCGCCAGATAATCCTTTCCCGACATAGTCATTCACATCA
Organism: Bacillus sp. ISL-57; assembly: GCF_018613135.1. Lineage (NCBI taxonomy): Bacteria > Bacillati > Bacillota > Bacilli > Caryophanales > Bacillaceae > Bacillus > Bacillus sp. ISL-57. The sequence continues at coordinate 24,116 of NZ_JAGGQV010000023.1, forward strand.
CCAGTCAAATACATCGACATCCCTTTTGGTATGAACGCACCGAAGCTCTGGCCCGCCGATCCCGTAAAACGAAGTGTGATCGTATCTTCAGGCAACCCTTCCTCTCCGTAGCGTTTGGATACTTCACTTCCGACAATCGTTCCGACCACACGGTTCACATTGGTAATCGGGAAGCTGACATCCACCTGGGTTTGGTCATTTAAAGCAGGCTCCACAACAGGTAAAATCTCACGGATATCCAAAGATTCTTCTATTTTATGGCTTTGGGGAAGTTGATACGTACGAATCCCCTCCGGTTGGAATAGAAGTGTCGTCAAGTCCAGATGCTTCGCTTTCCAATGGTTTTGCGCCCGCTCGCTCACTTGTAAAACATCAGTGCGGCCGACCATTTCTTCCAGTGTTCTAAAGCCAAGCTCAGCCATCGTTTCCCGGACTTCCTCAGCGATGAAGCGCATGAAGTTCACAACATGATCCGCATCTCCAGTGAATTTGCTGCGAAGCTCAGGGTTTTGGGTAGCTACCCCGACGGGACATGTATCCAAATGGCAAGCACGCATCATGACACATCCCAGGACCACAAGCGGTGCTGTAGCAAAGCCGAATTCTTCCGCTCCAAGGATAGCTGCCATGACCACATCGCGTCCCGTCATTAACTTTCCATCCGTTTCAAGGACGACACGGCTGCGCAGGCCATTCAGCATCAATGTTTGGTGTGCTTCGGCAAGACCCAGCTCCCAAGGAAGCCCAGTATGTTTGATACTCGTTTTTGGTGATGCACCCGTACCGCCATCATACCCGCTGATAACGATGACATCTGCGGCTCCTTTGGCCACGCCGGCTGCGATCGTGCCTACGCCTGCTTTTGACACAAGCTTGACGCTGATCCTGGCATCACGGTTCGCATTTTTCAAATCATGGATCAGCTGTGCCAAATCTTCAATCGAATAGATATCGTGATGCGGAGGCGGTGAAATCAGGCCGACACCCGGTGTGGAACCGCGGACTTCTGCAACCCAAGGATATACTTTGTTTCCAGGCAGCTGTCCGCCTTCACCCGGCTTAGCACCTTGCGCCATTTTGATTTGAAGTTCATCGGCATTAACAAGGTAATGGCTTTTCACTCCAAAACGGCCGGATGCAATTTGTTTAATGCCGCTGCGGCGATCATCGCCGTTTTCATCCAGTTCGTAACGGCTAGGGTGCTCCCCGCCTTCACCGCTATTGCTTTTTCCGCCTAAACGGTTCATAGCGATCGCTAATGTTTCATGTGCTTCCTGACTCAATGAACCGAATGACATCGCACCCGTTTTGAATCGGCTGACGATGGATTCCACGGATTCCACTTCATCTATTGAAATGCTTTGGCGTTTTTGATCGAACGAGAATAAATTCCGTAAAAACCCGAGTCTTTCTTCATTCGCCAAGTTTGAATATTGCTTAAATAAATTATAATCGCCTTTCCGGCACGCCCATTGCAATGTATGGATCGTTTTAGGATTGAAAGCATGATGTTCCCCTGTTTTCCTCCATTGAAAATCACTTCCGCTTTCAAGCGTTTCATCAAGGTAATCGGCTGCGGCTTTCCTATGGCGCATCAACGCTTCATCTGCGATCGTTTCAAAATCGATCCCACTAAGCTGTGATGCCGTACCGCTGAAATAGCGTTCGATCACATCAGCACCGATTCCGACCGCTTCGAAAATTTGTGCGCCGCGATAACTTTGAATCGTTGAAATCCCCATTTTCGACATCACTTTTACGATGCCTTCTGTCACAGAACTTACATATTTCCTTACCGTTTCTTCGTAGCTGGTGGCTAAACTGCCCTCCAATACCGCCTGCTTATATGTTTCATAGGCAAGGTACGGGTAAATCGCATCCACTCCATACCCGATTAGGGATGCATAATGATGGACTTCCCTTGCTTCCCCCGATTCAACGATAATGCTCACCTTCGTACGGTTACCATGGCGGATCAGCTCTTGATGAAGGGCGCTCGCAGCCAGCAGGGAAGGAATCGCAGCTTTTTCTTTGCCCATATCCTTGTCGGATAATATCAAAAGGGTAACACCATCAGCGATTGCTTGTTCCGCTTCACGGCAGATGCGATCGAGTTCACTCTCTAAATCTTCTGAAAATAAAGTGTGAATGACTTTGCTCCTGAATTCAGGATAGGCATTTTCTTTCAACTGCTGCATTTGGCCCGGCGTCAAAACAGGTGAATCCAATTGAATGCGGCGGCTGTTCGTTTCATCCGGCTTCAGCAAATCTCCTTCCGCACCGAGAAATGTCATCGTTGACGTGACAATCTGTTCACGCAGCGAATCGATCGGCGGATTGGTTACCTGTGCAAAAGATTGCTTGAAATAGTTGAAAAGCGATTGCGGGCGATCTGATAAGACCGCTAACGGAATGTCATTGCCCATGCTGCCCAGTGGATCTTTGCCTTCGTTAATGACCGGCAGTAAATACTTTTGGACATCTTCATACGTGTATCCGAACGCTTTTTGCCTGAATAATAAATCACTCAATGGCTCCCCTTCGAGCACAGGTTCTTCGTCACTTAATTGAACAAGCTGTTCGTCCAGCCATTGCTGGTATGGATTTTCCTGTGCCATTTCCGACTTGATCTCATCATCGGAAACAATACGGCCTTCCTCTAAATCTATTAAAAGCATTCTGCCTGGGCTTAAACGATCTTTATATAATACATTCTCCGGCTCCACATCGATCACACCGACTTCAGAGGAGAAAATGATGTAATCATCTTTTGTTACATAATACCTTGCCGGCCTTAAACCATTTCGATCAAGGATGGCACCGATTTGCTTACCATTCGTAAAGGATATGGCCGTCGGTCCATCCCATGGCTCCATGAGCATGCTATGATATTCGTAAAATGCTTTCTTTTCCTTCGTCATATGCGGATTTTCCGTCCACGGTTCAGGAATGAGCATCATCGCCGCATGTGCCGGTTTACGCCCGGCAAGCACGAAGAATTCAAGTGCATTATCAAGAATCGAGGAATCACTGCCGTCTATATCCAGAATAGGCAGGACCTTTTGCAGGTCATCCCCGAATGCTTCCGAAACAAACTGCTGCTCACGCGCCTTCATCCAATTCACATTACCTCTAAGCGTATTGATTTCTCCATTATGGATCAGGTAACGGTTTGGATGTGCCCGTTCCCAGCTAGGAAAAGTATTCGTGCTGAAGCGGGAATGCACTAAAGCGAAAGCGGAAACGAAAGACTCCTGTTGAAGGTCAAGATAAAAAGCATCGACCTGCTCTGGCGTCAATAATCCTTTGTATACGATCGTAGCACTTGAAAGGCTGGCAAAATAAAAACGATTGCCGCGTTCACGAGCCCAGTTTTCAGCTTGTTTTCTGATAACGAACAATTTACGCTCAAAAGCTAAATCATCGGTCATCTCTACGCTTGCCCCGATGAATACTTGGCGGATCGTCGGACATGTCTCCTTGCCGACCTCCCCGATTTTCGTTGCATCAACAGGAACCGTCCTCCAGCCTAATAACGTTTGGCCCTCTTGTTCGATAAATGCATTCAAACGAGCTTCGATTTCATTCCGTTCATCATCATTGTCAGAGAAAAAGAGCATGCCTACACCATAGCGTCCTTTTGCCGGCAAATTCATTTCCGGGCATGCCAGCCTGAAATATTCATCAGGAATCTGTACCATTAATCCTGCGCCATCTCCTGTAAGGGGATCGCTGCCTTGTCCGCCGCGATGATCTAATTGGCACAGCATATTCAGTCCTTGTTTGACGATGTCATGTGTAGCAAGCCCTTTTAAATGAGCGTATAAACCGATCCCACATGCATCATGTTCAAATTCAGGATGGTAGAGCCCTTGTGCTTTTGGTATTTGATTGTATGTCATATTAATCGCCCCCATCGTATTCTTACACCGTTATGTCACTTACATTTATTCTAGGTTTTCAAATCGATATAAACAATATATAATTCTAGTAGAATCCATCTCAATTTGAGATGAATGGCAGGAGGATGAATAAATGGAACTACGACAATTACGTTATTTTGTTGAAGTCGCCGAGAGGGAACACGTCTCAGAAGCCGCAGAACACCTGCATATCGCGCAATCAGCAATCAGCCGGCAAATCTCCAGACTGGAAGATGAGCTTGGCGTACTTTTATTCGAAAAAATCGGCCGGAATATCCAGTTAACCCCAATCGGTAAAATTTTCTTGATCCATGCCAAAACGGCGATACAGGCGATTGAATATGCCAAATATCAAATTGAGGAGTTTTTGGACCCTGAACACGGAAGCATTAAAATCGGGTTCCCGACCAGCCTTTCCACCCATTTACTGCCTACCGTCATTTCCGCTTTTAAAGATGAGCAGCCGAATATCGGCTTCCACTTAAGACAGGGATCTTATTCCTCTTTAAAGGAAGCTGTCAAAAATCGCGAAATTGGATTAGCCTTCCTTGGACCGATCCCGACAAACGATCCAGATATCGAAGGTCATATCCTGTTCACGGAAAACATATCCGCATTATTGCCAATTACTCACCCACTGGCTGACAGGAAGAGTGTGCGCCTAAGTGATTTAAGAAATGATCCCTTCGTCTTGTTTCCAAAAGGATATATCTTTCACACTATCGCTCTCGAAGCGTGCAAAGCAGCCGGTTTCACACCGAACATCGCCTCGGAAGGTGAAGACATGGATTCCATAAAAGGGCTCGTTTCTGCCGGAATCGGAGTCAGTCTGCTCCCTGACAGTACCTTTTATGAAGTCATTCCAAGACTCACTGTCAAGATCCCGATCGATACACCCGAAGTCAAACGGACGGTCGGCATCATCACTCCTAAAAACAGGGACTTGGCTCCATCAGAAAAACTTTTTTACCAATTCGCCAAAAAGTTCTTCTCTGTTCTCGAACAATATCAATAAAACATGGCCTTCTAAAACCGAAGAGGGGACAGCACTTCCCATAAATATTTCACTAGACAACTTACCTACAGCCCACTGAACGAATAATGTATCAAGATTATTCGTTCAGGAGGAATTTACATGCAACCCACCCATTCGCATCTTGCTTGGCATGAAACACTCGAGCTTCATGAGTTGGTCGCCGCCCAGTCCAATGCTCTTATGAAATTTAAAAAAGCTTATCCAAAAATAAAAGACCCCATTCTAAAAACGATTTATAAGCAAACGATCGACACCCTTACCCAAAATATCATGGAGCTACTGCAATTTTACCCGTTGACGCCTAAAACGGGCAGGGAAGACGATGTATCAAGGGATGACGCATCGGCCGCCGCTGCCGGGGAATTGCTGGGCTTTGCCAAATCATCGATCAAAAATTACGCACTGGCGATTACGGAAACAGCCACTCCATCGCTTCGAAAGGTATTTAAGAAACATTTAAATGGAGCCATCGATACCCATGCCAAGATATTCAACTACCTTTATGAAAGAAACCTCTATCCTGCTTACGATTTGAACCAATTGCTTCAAAATGACGTCGATGTTGCCAATAAGGCTCTTTCCCAACCTTTCTAAATAAAAAAGGCAAGCATACCGATTGTTTGCCTTTTTTGCCGCGTTCCGATTTCACTATAATGTTATAATATATAAGAATTGGATTTAATTAGGGTAATAGCATTCAAGAGGTGAAAATCATGAAAAAGATCTATTTCTCCATCATCCTATCCCTGCTCTCATTTTCTTTAGTTGCCTGTAAGGCCGATGATTCAAAATCCGAGAATAACTTTTCAGTTCCTGAGCTGACCGAAAGGGAAAAGGCCATCCTGGAGAATTCAAGTGAACATTCCTTTCTTATCGATTTCAATGTTGATGATACATACAAGGAGATGTCCGTCTGGGTCGAAAAATATGAATTTGGCAAACTCGTCGAACCTGAAATGGGACGCATGACAACGGGGATTGAAAAGAATGGGACAATCATCTTTACGACATCGAAAACGGATGGTGATCAAAAACGATCGATGTTCAACGTCAGCATTCAAAACGATGATGGTACGGATACGTTAACTTATCCTGAAGCCATTGATGAAATGGATTCCAGCGTATGGGGAAGTGCTGGCAAACTCAAAATAAACAGCACAAACAAGCTGGCATTGGCGAGTATATGTTACTCAAGCGGAAATGAAGGCATACGTTCACTTTCCACTGATTTTTATGGTGATATGGGAGGCCATATGGACGAGTTGAAGGAATACGATGTAGTCTATCTCCTGAGAAGTGAATTCACTAAATGAGCTGACAAATGCAGAGGTGGGATCGTTCAACTTTATGACTTTGGGAAAAATAAATGAGGCAGTTTAAGAATCAAAAAAGGGGTGTCATCTAATGGGTGATTTTGCTCATTCGATAGATGAGCAAGTCCAAATTATAGGGTGGAAGATTTTAATGAAGTAAATTTTTCTAATTTTAAAAAGGGGTTGAAGGAAGAGGTATTTGGGTGTACTCTTTAAAAATAAAAAAACGGAAAGAAGATCATTAATTTGAAGAAAATCATCCTCCTCTTTGCAGCAGCAGTCATCGCTAGCTCTCTAGGGCATCAAATAACCGGCGGATATATGGACCCTCGTAAATCCCGCCCTAGGTATATACATTTGAAATAAGGAATCCGCTTTTGCGCTTGATTCCTTATCATTTCGTTAGTAAATAAATATTATCATTATTAAGAAACATCATGAATTTGGGCAAACTTATCACTCAATTAAACTAGTATTAAATCCCCTTAAATTACTCACTATCCTCATTATTTCTCTCTAATACCAAATCACCCTTATTCGTGCGATTGTTCCTAAAAGTAGTGTAATCACTACCAGAAATACCGATATCCTGAATACATTTGAAACTTTTCTCATCAAACTCCCCTTGAAGTACTTTCCACCGGCAAGGGCTTCTCATAAAAAAGGCCGTTTAACATGTAAGTTAAACGGCCTTCCCTTGTTGCTATTTAGCTTTCTTTACGGTTACTTTTGCTGCTTTTCCTG
>NZ_JAGGQV010000023.1:31207-46604 GCF_018613135.1 Bacillus sp. ISL-57
GCCTGCTTTTTTCTTGCTGATCTTAATGGAGAAGTTCCCCTTACTATCAGCTTTTGCCGTTCCGATGTTTTTATTGCTGTGCTTCACGGTAACGGTCGAACCGATTTCCGCTCTACCTGTTACTTTGGTGGCGCTGTCGCTTACTTCATTCACTTTCGGTGCATCCGGAGCTGTTTTATCGAGAACAGTCACGGTTGCCGCCTTGCTTTCACGTTTTGCTAAGTCTGTAGCTGTGACTGAAAGTTTATTGCCAGCCTTTTGCTTGCTGATTTTCACTTTGAAATTCCCTTTGCTGTCCGTGTTACCTGAACCAATCACTTTTTTCGCGCTATTTTTGATCGTGATTTTCATGTCCGCTTGCGATTGACCCGTAACATACGTATCTTTGTCACTTAAAGCTTTGACAGTTGGCTTGTTAGGGGTTGCACCCTTATTCACGAATACTTTGATTGAAGATACTGCTAGTTTGGAAGAATCAGAGATATTCACAGTAAGCTGCTGCTCAGCTTTTTGGACCGGAATCGTAACGGTGAACATTCCGTTAGCTGCCGCCGTTCCTTTACCGAGCGTTTTGCTTCCGCTTTTCACTTCGATCACTGAACCCTTTTTAGCTGAACCAGTTAGTTTTGTTTGCGTATCCATCACAAGATTGACTCTAGCTTGTAAATCCACTGCACTAAGTGCACTGTACGCATTCAACCTTCCGTATCCAGAGACTAAATCTTTTCCAACAGGAAGTTCTTCTTCCGGTATGATGATTTCTCCATCCTCCGGTTCATAGTCCTCATACGGGTCTATATTATCTTCTTCTTCAAAAGCGACATATTCCGATGTCTCATGAAGGATTTCCCTTACTTCATTCACTTTCAACCCAGGGTTTCCGGATAATAATAAGGCTGTAGCTGCCGCAACATGAGGAGCTGCCATTGATGTACCATCCATGTAGGTAACATTCCCATTAGGCACAAGGCTCGGGATGGCTGTCCCCGGAGCGACCATGTCCAACTTCGATCCATAATTGGAATAATCGGATACTAAATCCAGGGCATTGGTTGCACCGACGGATATGGCGTATTTTGATGATGCAGGATAAGAAAGACCTTCCATCCCATCATTACCGCTTGCTACGATAACCATTACATTCTTGGCAGCGGCATGTTTCAAGGCATATTCAATTGTCCTGCTATATTCTCCGCCCAAGCTAAGGTTTATGACCTTTGCACCATGATCCACGGCATATTTAATGCCTAGTGCAATTTTCTCATTGTCTCCATATCCTGAAGAGTCCAAGACCTTCACAGGCATGATTTTAGCTGCTGGATTGATTCCTTGCATGGAATATCCATTATCCGCTTTGGCAGCGATGATTCCGGATACATGTGTGCCATGGCCATTGTCATCGATTGCCTTTTCTTTCTTATCGATGAAGTTCTTACCTGACTCCATTTTAACGACACCCTGTAGATCTGCCAGTGAATCATCGACTCCTGTGTCGATGACCGCTACCAATGTATCTTTTAAATTACGTTTCTTAATAAGGTTCTGCAGTTTTTCGTTATCGATGTCCGCTCCCTTTATGCCTTCTTCCCCGCCGGCGTTAGCTAAAGACCATTGATACGGTGACTGAATGTCGGCAGAAAGTGCTTTGTACGTTTTTACCGGTTCGATATATTCCACTTCCGGAAGTTTTTCGATACCGGATAGAGCTGCTGTGCTCATTTTAGCTTGGTTCTTTAACTCGACAACATACATATCATCATACAGAACCTCTTGTTGCTTAGGTGCCGATAATGTTCCATATCCTTTTCCTTTTAGGACAGTGCTTAATGATTTCCCAGGTTTAAGTTTGACGATATATTTGTTCTTTATATTCTTCGATGCTGGAAGTTCAATTCCCGCTTTGCTTGCGATATCGACGATATCCTCACCTAAAAGATTATCAAGATCGATTTTCTTTGCCAGGCTGTCCATATCCTTTTTCAATCCAGCCGGTGCTGCATCTGCAGCCATAGTGAATAATTCTTTAATCGCTTTTTGCTGATCTTTGTCAATGTCTTCGGTGCTGCTTGCTCCGTTTTCATTAATGTCATCAAAAAGCGGTTTAATCTCGACTAAATATTTATACGCGGCATCCCTCGCTTTTTTATTGCTAGCCAGATGATAGGCAAGGAATGGCGAAGCCTTATAGTATAAAGAAGACAGGCTGCGTCCCTCAGACGACTTCATGAGAACTTCATCTCTAAACACGCGGAGTGTATTCAACATGGATTCTCCCGTTTTCTTATCGTTTACACTCACTTCAACCGGGCAAGATTCAAGCTCCTCCCCTTCGTCCCCCGCAGATGGCGGCAATGTTACTGAATGCGCATTGATGGAGTATTCAGCTACATTTTCCGCATCCGGGATGGGATTTCCTTCATCATCCGTATCGCCGAAATATTCAACTTTAACATAATATGTGCCTTCCCATGCATATGGGAAATCGACTACAGCTTTTTCATCAGGATAAGAAGAGACCATATAATTGCTCTGATCTTTTTCTGCTTTTTCTTTATCTTGATATACGGAGATATTCAAGATTTTGTCCGAATTGACTTCGAACTCAATATGGGAGAACTTTTGTACTTCTTCTGTTGTGGGACTGATTTGGTACCATTGAACATCCGGTTTTTCAAACTTTCCGTCCAAGGTGTCCCCATTTTTAATCGTTTTTACATTTTCAATGGGTGCTGCAGCTGCTGCTTGAGAATTCAGTGGAACCATCAAGCTGAAAATCAGTGCAAAAATTAATGCACATGCCGTAATTCGACTCACATTCTTAAATTTCACGGTTTTCCCTCCAATAATTGGTTAAAAAATTCAGTACTATACCAAACTATCACACTGTAAAATTTTATCAACCAGTTTTTTCCCTTTTTTATGTCAAATGCTTGATTTATTTGGCGATAGAGCTGAAAAATGATTCGCATGAACCAATTAAGCAAGATATTTACGTTCCGATGTCCTCTCATGACGATAGTAGATGTCCATTTGGCAGATTGATCGCCAATAAAGTTAAATCGGTGAGAATCCTAACATGACCTAATTCCTATGGTCAGCCAATGCCACGAAAAAAAGCTGTCCCAGCAGTAAAAATATGCGGGACAGCTTCCAATCATTTTTATTTAGTTTGCGACGATATTGACTAATTTGCCTGGTACGGCAATCACTTTACGTATGGTTTTCCCATCGATTTGTTCTTTGATGGAATCATCACCCATCGCGATTTCTTCCAGTTTTTCTCTCGTTGTGTCAGTCGGCACCATTAATTTAGCTTTGACTTTTCCGTTGATTTGGATGACGATTTCGACTTCGTTATCCACTAACTTCGCTTCGTCGAAAGCCGGCCATGTTCCGTATGTGATGCTCTCGGAATGGCCCAGTTTAGACCAAAGCTCCTCGGCGATGTGCGGTGCAACTGGTGCAAGCAGCTTTATGAAGCCTTCTATATACACCTTAGGAAGCGAATCCACTTTATAAGCATCATTAATGAATACCATCAATTGTGAAATCGCCGTATTGAATTTCAATTCCTCATAGTTCTCGGTCACTTTTTTAACCGTTTGATGATAGACTTTTTCGAGCTTGCCCGTGTCATCCGTCTCTGTCATCTTATCTGTGATCGTCCCGTCATCGTTGACCAATAAACGCCAGATACGGTCAAGGAATCTGCGAGAACCGTCCAACCCGTTTGTGGACCAGGCAATCGAAGCATCCAATGGCCCCATGAACATTTCGTACATGCGAAGCGTGTCGGCACCATGGCTTTCCACGATATCATCCGGGTTCACGACGTTCCCTTTGGATTTACTCATTTTTTCATTATTCTCACCAAGGATCATTCCTTGGTTAAATAGGTTTTGGAACGGTTCCTTCGTTGGCACGACACCGATATCATACAGGAATTTATGCCAGAAACGAGCGTAAAGCAAGTGCAGCACCGCATGCTCGGCGCCGCCAATATAAATGTCGACCGGCATCCATTCTTTTAATTTTTCAGGATCTGCAAGTGCTTCTTTGTTATCCGGATCGATATAACGAAGGAAGTACCAGCTGCTTCCTGCCCACTGTGGCATCGTGTTCGTCTCACGGCGTCCTTTTCGTCCGTTTTCATCCGTTACATTCACCCATTCCGAAATGTTCGCAAGTGGTGATTCGCCTGTACCCGAAGGCTTGATGTCCGTAGTTTTCGGTAAAATCAATGGAAGTTCTTCTTCCTTCACTGGAGACATCGTGCCGTCTTCCCAATGGATGATTGGAATCGGTTCACCCCAGTAACGCTGACGGCTGAATAACCAGTCACGAAGTCGGTATGTTATTTTCTTCGTGCCGATTTCTTTTTCTTCCAGCCATTTGATCATTGTCGAAATGGCTTCTTCCTTATTCAGCCCATCAAGGAATTCCGAATTCACATGAAGCCCATCGCCTGTATATGCTTCACTTGTCACGTCTCCGCCAGCTACGACTTCCTTGATCGGCAATTCGAACTTGACTGCAAATTCATAATCACGCTCATCATGGGCAGGAACGGCCATGATTGCTCCTGTTCCGTAGCTGATCAACACGTAATCGGCAATCCAGATCGGCATTTTTTCGCCGTTTACCGGGTTGATCGCATAAGCCCCCGTGAACACGCCTGATTTATCCTTTGCCAAGTCTGTTCTTTCCAAGTCGCTTTTATGTTTCACTTCATCCAAATAGGCTTCAACTGCCGACCTTTGATCAGCCGTCGTAATTTTATCGACAAACGGATGTTCAGGTGCCAATACGGCATATGTTGCACCGAATAACGTATCCGGACGAGTCGTGAACACCGTGAATGTTTCATCAAAGCCATCGATATTGAATGTAACCTCCGCTCCCTCGGAACGGCCAATCCAGTTACGCTGCATATCCTTGATGTTTTCCGGCCAATCCACATCATTCAGATCGTCGATTAAACGATCTGCATACGCCGTGATGCGAAGCATCCACTGTTTCATTGGGCGGCGCTCAACAGGATGGCCTCCGCGCTCACTTTTCCCATCGATGACTTCTTCATTCGCCAATACCGTGCCAAGTGCCGGACACCAGTTAACGGCCACTTCATCAATATAGGCAAGGCCCTTTTCATATAACTTCAAGAAAATCCATTGCGTCCATTTGTAATAGTCGGGATCTGTCGTGTTTATTTCACGATCCCAGTCATAAGAAAAACCAAGGGCTTTAATTTGGCGGCGGAACGTGTTGATGTTGTGCTCCGTGAATTCAGCTGGATCATTTCCCGTATCGATCGCATATTGCTCTGCCGGAAGTCCAAAGGCGTCCCAGCCGATCGGATGCAATACATTATACCCCTGTGCCCGTTTCATCCGTGCCAGGATGTCGCTTGCCGTATAACCTTCCGGGTGCCCCACATGAAGACCGGCCCCTGAAGGATATGGGAACATATCCAGCGCGTAGAATTTGCGTTTGCCGCTTTCTTCACCCGTTTTGAATGTCTTATTGCCTTCCCAATACTTTTGCCATTTCGTTTCTATGCTTCTATGGTCAAAACTCATATGATTTCCTCCTAATTTCCGTTTAAAAAACAATAAAAAACCCCTCATCCCAAAATAGGGACGAGAGGATTATGTATATCTTCCCGCGGTACCACCCACATTGGCGATAGCTAAAATCCGCCCAGCTTAAAACATCCGTAACATGGATTAAAACGCCAGGCATTACTTATTCATTCACACCCGGGACTCCAAGGCGAGTTCGCGACCGTCCCAGGATGACTTGCACCATCCGTCAACTCTCTTTACTGGTTTAAACCGCTACTATTCCTCATCATAGTCTTTATGAGAATATTGATTTTATTTCATTCTAGTCAATTTCACCGATAATTGCAATAGCCGTACATAAACATTATCGACAGGTTTTTCATTATATATGCGAATTCAGGAAAATTCGTGCAAAAAAGGGAGCTATTCATTCATAGCTCCCCTGTTTCCATTTAATGTCGAAGTAAAACCATTTCATTCCTCAATTGGTTCAACTGCTGCTTCATCCGCGAAAGCATTTCCCGTTGCTGGTCATTCGAACTGGCATACAATCGTTCCATATCCGTCAAAGCCTCTTCGATATACCTTTGCGAATTTTGAAATTGTTCATCATCATAATGCTCCTGCCGTGAGGCCTCGTTAAATTCAAACTCTGCAAAATGGAGAGCACCTTCACATTGCTCTAAAAAATGATCGACGGATTGTCTGGTTGCCATTTCAAACCCTCTCCTTCGCATCTCATTTGGATGATTCGGAATCATCTTTTCTAGTTTGAGCAAATAACGGGAGGATTATCATTTTTTTTTGGGCAATCAACCTTTATCCCAAAACTTCTCACCTTGATGGGAAATGAACTGCTCGATCCATTCGGCAAAGCCCATATGGAGCTTCTCGCCTTCTTCAAAATCATCGATATGGCCTTTTACCATTAAATACTCCTTATCGCCTTTGGCGACGGCTTCCCCATCGATCACAATATTATCTTGATAAATGCAAGCCACTTTATAGCATCCCTCGTAGGAATTTTCATATGTGTAATTAATAATATCATCCAGGCTGTATAAATCGTTTTCCCCGCCTGATTCCACATTATCAAACAGACGGCATCCATTGGTTATTTTTAAAAACTCCTTATAATCCTCAGGCAGAAGCAGTCCGGTTTCCTTTTCAAAGGAATGAATTTGTTCATCCGAAGCAGGTGAATTGAAGGTACAAGTGGCTTTGTATGTGAACCCATCTTCATTTACTTCGATCACCTGATTATTTTCGGCTAATTTCTTTTTCATTTGTTTGATCGCTTCTTCAACTTGACCGGTCATGTCCATCAGCTCCCGATTGGATATAGTCATTCAAAGATAAACTGGGAATAGCAGCAAAATATTTAGCCTTCAAGTATACAGTATACGCTTATTTTGCAAAAAAAGACCTAGCTGCGAGAATGTTGTATAATATATGTTGCGCTTATTTTATTTAGGAGGTTGCTGATTTGAATCAAGCAAACCCGTTTATATATGCAACGGACAACAAACGATATCATACATGGAATTACCACCTGAGAGAACATTTTGGACATAAGGTCTTTAAAGTTGCCCTGGATGGCGGTTTTGACTGTCCGAACCGTGATGGCACCGTCGCACATGGCGGCTGTACCTTTTGCAGCGCCTCAGGCTCTGGTGACTTCGCTGGCAGCAGGGTTGAACCCCTCGACGTCCAGTTTAAGAAAATCAGCGAACGGATGCACCATAAATGGAAAGATGGGAAATATATGGCCTATTTCCAAGCATTCACGAATACGCATGCACCCGTGGCAGAGCTTCGCGAAAAATATGAAAGTGTATTGACCCAGGAAGGTGTCGTCGGACTCTCCATCGCGACACGCCCGGATTGCCTTCCAGATGATGTAGTCGAGTATTTAGCGGAATTGAACGAACGCACTTACCTTTGGGTCGAGCTGGGTCTCCAGACGGTCCATGAAAAGACCGCAATGATGATCAACCGCGCCCATGACTTCGATTGCTACAAAGAAGGCGTCGATAAACTGCGCAAACATGGCATCCGCGTCTGCTCCCATATCATCAATGGCCTGCCCCAGGAAGATTACGGCATGATGATGGAAACAGCCCGTGAAGTCGCCAAACTCGATGTGCAGGGGATAAAGATCCATTTACTTCATCTATTAAAAGGGACACCGATGGTCAAGCAATATGAAAAAGGCCTGCTCGAGTTTCTTGACCGTGACGATTATGTCAGCCTTGTATGTGACCAGCTGGAAATAATCCCTCCAGAAATGATCGTTCACCGCATTACGGGTGACGGTCCGATCGATTTGATGATCGGTCCAATGTGGAGCGTCAATAAATGGGATGTCCTGAATGCCATTGACGCCGAACTGAAACGCCGCAACAGCTGGCAGGGGAAAAATCATCACACGGAGGTACAATCATCATGAAGCTAGATCGAATTTTGCCATTCGCCAGGATTCTCCTGGAAAAAGCGGTTCGCCCCGGGGATATAACCATAGATGGCACGATGGGCAACGGCTTTGATACCGTCTTTCTTGCAGGGCTTACAGGTGCAGACGGACATGTCTATAGTTTTGATATTCAGAAAGAAGCGATCGAAGCCACAACGGCAAAACTGAACGCCGAGAATTTACAAGAGCGCTGTACACTCATTCACTCCGGGCATGAACTTTTAAGCAAATATATCGGCAAAGAACATTCCGGAAAGGTCACAGGTGCCATCTTCAACCTCGGCTATCTTCCTGGAGGAGACAAATCAATCATCACCCAAGCCGAGACAACGATATCAGCCATTGAACAGCTGTTCGAACTGCTGGCGCCGGAAGGCATCATCATCCTTGTCATATACCATGGTCATCCAGGAGGATCGGCTGAAAGGGATGCATTGATGGATTATGTAGAGAACTTCCCTCAACAGAAAGCCCATATCCTGAGATACGGGTTCATCAACCAAGCAAACAATCCGCCATTCATTATCGCGATTGAAAAGAGATGATCACTTTTGACACCGTTCGATAAGAACGGTGTTCATTTGTAGACAAAAGGGGTTTTATCTAAATTTTGATTAGGGCGGGTGTATAAAACTCCAGCAGAGAAAGCACGTCCAGGGGAGACCCGCAGGAGTCTCCCGGACCGCCCGCGAAAAGCGAGTGCCTCGAGTGGAAATCGAAGTTCGAGATTTTACAAAACCTCATAAAAACTGTAGACCAACTTGATTTCCATCGAGTTTGTCTACAGTCTGACTTTTCAATCCCAGCTCAGGCAGCAGAATTACCAAAATTTTTGAATTTTTATAATGATTACAATGATAGAAAATAGATAAGAGGTGCAGATAATGGAACATTTGCCTACTTCATTACTGACGAATATATTGACTGAAAAAGTCAAAAGGGATTCAAGTGATCAATACGGGGATGTTATCAGCTCGCCAACTCGTTGACAGAAGAACAAAAAACCGATTTCCACCCAAAACCATGAAGCGATCATGAATATGAAAGCGACGCTTTTGGACCTATTCGCCAATGACTTGACCTTCAAATCCATTCATCTCCATCCACTGCATTATCAAACAAAAAGGAACTTACTCATTTGAACCAATTTATGTACCCGGTTACTTTCTGGGCACCGGTCATCAAGTCGAACGAATTGCTTAATCCAAAAAAACTGCCGAAGGCTAACCTCGGCAGTTTTTCATTTATCGTATGTACGGATCAAACGACATACCCTAATATCTTTAAACGGTTTACAACAAAACTCAGCGCATATTGAAATACATCATCACGCTCTGGTTCATTGAAGATTTCATGATAAAGCTTCGGCCATTCCTTATATTGCTTTTCACTGGCCAAATTATAATTGAACCACTCACGAACCGCCTTCTTGTTCACGATTCGGTCATCTCCGCCCTGCATCACCAAAAGCGGCACATCCTGAAATTCAGGAATCTCTTCAAAAGCATCCTTCATAGCCTGTGCAAGCTCGCGATACCAGCGAACCGAAACCTTTGTGATATATAATGTATCGTTTCTATCGGATTCACGAATTTCCGCACTTCTCGTCGCCATTTCAGGTGTCAATCCGGAATCCACCCTGAACTGAGGCATAACGATGTTCAAACCATGCGAGAGCATTGTAAGGAACTTCCGCGGCTTCGTCACGAGGCCCAAGCAAGGTGAAGAAAGAATCACCCCTGCAATGTCCCATTCCTCTTCCTGAAGAAGGCGTATCGAAATCAAACCGCCCATGCTGTGTCCAAGTAAAAAGACCGGCAACGAATATTCATAAGCCTCTTCTATCCAGCTTTTCACTTCGTCCAAATACTCATCAAAGGAATCGATATGTCCCCGGTAGGCGCGAGTAGTCATCCCCTGCCCAGGAAGGTCGCCCATGACGACATGGTATCCAGCTGAAAGCCACATTTGTGTTACCCACTTATAACGTCCGTGATGTTCCATTGCCCCATGAATGATGACAATGACGCCCTTTGCGTCTCCTTCTGTCTCCCATTTCCACATTCGAAATCCCCCTTTCACTTTTCACTTGTTGTGTACGATCCATGATAGTTGAAATAATATATATAAATTATAACCATATTCGTGATTTTCGACAAAAAAGAAATCTAACAAGTTGTACATTGCTATTATAAATAGCCAAGTGTATTTGCATACGGTATATTAAAATAATACATAAAAACATTCACTTCGGAAAGGAAATGATTGAAAATGATTATTTATCCGTATAAAGGCAAAGAACCTGAAATTGCTGAAAGCGCTTATATTGCTGAAAATGCTGTCGTCACAGGTGATGTCAAAATTGGCGAAGAAACATCAATCTGGTTCAATTCCGTCATTCGCGGTGATGTATCCCCAACCATCATCGGAAAAAAAGTCAGTATACAGGATAACAGCGTCCTGCACCAAAGCCCAAATAATCCATTGATCATCGAGGATGAAGTAACCATTGGCCATCAGGTCATATTACATAGCTGTAAAATCCGCAAAGGAGCTTTAATCGGCATGGGATCGATTGTACTGGATGAAGCCGAAATCGGCGAAGGGGCTTTCATCGGTGCCGGCAGTCTCGTTCCCCAAGGCAAAGTCATTCCACCGAACATGTTGGCATTCGGACGTCCAGCTAAAGTCATCCGCGAAATCAACGAAGAAGATCGTCAGGATATGGAACGCATCGTACGCGAATACGCCGAAAAAGGCCAATACTATAAAACGGCGGAACGAATAAAGTAATGCACAAGCACTTAACTGAAAATTACGAGTATTCACTCCTAACTCACGAGTAAACGCTCATTATTCATGAGTATCGCACCAACTTACGAGTAAAATGCTCTAATTCACGAGTATTTGCTTCAAATTCACGAGTAAATCGCTGAAACTCACGAGTATTTGCTCCTATCTCACGAGTAACGCTCATTATTCATGAATATCGCACCAACTTACGAGTAAAACGCTCTAATTCACGAGTATCTGCTCCTAACTCACGAGTAAACGCTCATTATTCATGAGTATCGCACCAACTTATGAGTAAAACGCTCTAATTCACGAGTATTTGCTCCTAACTCACGAGTAAACGCTCATTATTCATGAGTATCGCACCAACTTACGAGTAAAACGCTCTAACTCACGAGTATTTGCTCCTATCTCACGAGTAAACGCTCATTTTTCACGAGTATCGCCCTTAAAGTTGCCTTTGCGATTTCTTGAATTATTCCCGCTGATGGCAAAATTAATCCACAAAAAAAAGGTGCCCCGCTAATTGCGGGACACCTTTCTTTATATGAATTACGCTTGTGCTTTTAATGTTTCTGCTTTGTCCGTGCGTTCCCATGGAAGATCGACATCTGTACGGCCGAAGTGTCCGTATGCAGCTGTTTGTTTGTAGATCGGGCGACGAAGGTCAAGCATTTTGATGATACCAGCTGGACGAAGGTCGAAGTTTGCGCGAACTAGGTCAACAAGGACTTCTTCGCTAACTGTACCAGTTCCGAACGTATCAATGGAGATCGATACAGGCTCTGCCACACCAATTGCGTATGCCAATTGAACTTCCGCTTTGTCGGCAAGGCCGGCTGCCACGATGTTTTTCGCAACGTAACGTGCAGCGTATGCAGCAGAACGGTCAACTTTAGTAGCATCTTTACCAGAGAATGCACCGCCGCCGTGACGAGCGTATCCGCCGTAAGTATCAACGATGATTTTACGTCCAGTAAGACCAGCATCCCCTTGAGGTCCGCCGATTACGAAACGGCCAGTCGGGTTGATGAAGTACTTAGTATCTGCATCGATCAACTCGGCTGGAACGACAGCTTTGATTACATGTTCTTTTAGATCGGCTTGAATTTGTTCAAGCGTAATTTCTGCATCATGCTGTGTAGAGATGACGATTGTATCTACACGTACAGGACGGTTATTCTCATCATATTCCACGGTTACCTGTGTTTTGCCATCAGGGCGTAGGTAAGCAAGAGTTTCATCTTTACGAACTTGAGCCAAGCGGAATGAAAGTTTATGCGCCAATGAAATCGGAAGCGGCATAAGCTCTTCTGTTTCATTACAAGCGAATCCGAACATAAGACCTTGGTCCCCTGCACCGATTGCATCGATTTCTTCATCTGACATGTTTCCTTCACGAGCTTCCAATGCTTTATCGACACCAGCTGCGATATCGGCAGACTGCTCATCAATGGAACTCAAAACGGCACAAGTTTCAGCATCGAAACCGTATTTCGCACGTGTGTAACCAATTCCTTTAATCGTATCACGAACGATACGCGGAATATCCACGTAAGCGGACGTTGTAATTTCACCAGCAACAAGTACAAGACCTGTTGTTACACTAGTTTCACACGCAACACGTGCATTTGCATCCTTAGCTAGGATAGCATCTAAAATGGAATCTGAAATCTGATCACAAATTTTGTCCGGATGGCCCTCTGTAACAGATTCAGAAGTAAATAGACGTTTCTTTGACATCATATTTCCTCCTTGGAAGTTAGTATGTTGTAGGCATAAGCCTGATTTTTACGGAACTCGTTTCCCTCATTAGTTTCAACTATAGACACAGAATTACTTATAAAAAACACAAAAACCTTCCCTGGCAAATGAGGAAAGGTTTAAAACTCTGTCTTCTATCCTTTCACTCTTATCGTTCAAGGGTTTTTTACCTTGCTCAGGTTAGCACCATCACCACTATTCCTTGAAGACCTTCGCTTTATTTTCGGCGATCGATCTTGGAGTCAAGTTCAATATGGCAGGTTGCTGGGTTTCAAAGGGCCTGTCCCTCCACCAACTCGGGATAAGAGAATCCGTACAATTTAAGATATTATCGTATCTGGCTGGAATTTGTCAATGCTTTTCTAAAAAGAACATTTCCACCCAGAATGGCGTTCATTTGAAAAAACATGTTGATACAACGTCCTAGAGGGGTTTACAACGCAATATACGAATAGAAATGTTGTAAATTGCCATTAATAATAAAGGACTGAATATCGAAAAGGAACGACATCCAGACTTTCCCTTTAAACATATATTGTTTACTTACTTCCTATTTAAATAAATTTTCCCTCATGAAAGTATATGCGATCATCGTGACTCGGTTCCTGCCGGATTAAAATGATTAATGCGGCCAGCTGAAAATAATCACAAATTGAAAGAAATAGTATAGACTAATTAAATGAATGTGTTATACTAATTATAATCTAAAAACTCAAACAAAGGAAGGTACCTCATATATGAATTCTGTAGACGTTTCTAATGAGTTACACCAATTATTAACAGGAAACAATGTGCAAACTCAACTATCAGTTCCTCAATTGGTCGAAAAAGTACTAAGCAGAAATGAAGGCGTTTTAACATCAACCGGCGCGGTAAAAGCTGAAACTGGCAAATATACCGGTCGTTCACCTAAAGATAAATTTATCGTGGAAGAAGCATCCGTTAAAGATAAAATCGATTGGGGTCCCGTGAACCGGCCGATTTCCGAAGATGTGTTCAATAAACTATATAATAAAGTAGTTGACTACTTAAAAGCAAAAGAAGAGATTTTTGTTTTTAAAGGTTTCGCTGGTGCAGACGAATCATCACGTCTTCCCATCCGTGTTGTTAATGAATATGCTTGGCATAACCTTTTCGCCCATACATTGTTCATCCGTCCAAACGAAGAGGAATTGAGAGGCCACGAAGCTGAATTCACGATCCTTTCTGCACCTAACTTCAAAGCGGACCCAGAAGTGGACGGAACTACATCCGAAACGTTCATCATCGTTTCATTTGAACGCCGTACGATCCTGATCGGCGGAACGGAATATGCAGGAGAAATGAAAAAATCGATCTTCTCGATCATGAACTACTTACTTCCAGAGGCTGGAATCCTTCCAATGCATTGCTCTGCTAACGTAGGACGTGAAGGGGACGTCGCTTTATTCTTCGGACTGTCCGGTACAGGCAAGACAACTTTATCAGCAGACACTAGCCGTAAATTGATTGGCGATGACGAGCACGGCTGGTCTTCTAACGGCGTATTCAACATCGAAGGCGGCTGCTATGCAAAAACGATCAATCTTTCACGTGAAAAAGAACCGCAAATTTTCGATGCAATCCGTTTTGGTGCTGTATTGGAAAATGTTGTTGTTGATCCGGATACGCGTGAAGCGAACTATGATGACAGTTCATTGACTGAAAACACTCGTGCTGCTTACCAAATGCAAGCGATCGATAACATCGTGAACCCAAGTATTGCAGGACATCCAAATACAATCATTTTCTTAACGGCTGATGCTTCAGGCGTTCTGCCTCCAATCAGCAAGCTTTCCAAAGAACAGGCAATGTTCCACTTCCTAAGCGGATACACTAGTAAATTGGCTGGTACTGAAAGAGGCGTAACTTCACCGGAAGCTACATTCTCCACTTGCTTCGGTTCACCATTCTTACCGCTTCCAGCTACACGCTATGCTGAGATGCTTGGTGATAAAATTGACGAGCACAATGCAAAGGTGTACCTTGTCAACACAGGATGGACTGGCGGTGCATACGGAACTGGAAGCCGTATGAAACTTGCTTACACCCGTGCAATGGTACAAGCGGCGCTTGAAGGTGAATTAGCGAACATCGAAACGATCAAAGATGATATCTTCGGTTTGGATATCCCGCTACATGTTCCTGGTGTTCCTGATGAAGTGCTTCAACCAATCAAGACTTGGGCAGACCCTGCCGCTTACAAAGCAGCAGCAACGGACCTTGCCGCACAATTCCGTGCAAACTTCAAGAAATTCAAAAGCGTTCCAAGTGAAATCGAAGAACTTGGCGGCCCGACAGCTTAATAAATTGTACACAAAAGGACCAAGCTCTTGCTTGGTCCTTTCAGTTTGTCGGTAAGAAACGTCACTTTCCGAACCATGATTATGGATTACTTTATTAAGTGCCATGGAAAGGGAAATACCTCGTCTACTGTCGAATAAAGTACCAAGTAACCCGAAATACGGCACTTCGCTCGAATTTACTGCCTTACACCCGAATACACGTCTACCGTCGAATTTACTGCCTTACAGTACGAATACGCGTCTACCGTCGAATTCACTGCCTTTCAGCTCGAAATACGCCATCTGTGGTCGAATTTACTGCCTTATAGCACGTAATACGGCATCTTCGCTCCAACTTACTGCCATACACCCCGAAATACGGCGGCTGCGCTCGAATTTACTGCCTTGCACCCGAATACACATCTACCTTCGAATTTACGTTTCTACCCTCGAATTACTGCCTTTCAGCTCGAAATACGCCATCTGTGGTCGAATTTACT
>NZ_JAGGQV010000023.1:46679-78938 GCF_018613135.1 Bacillus sp. ISL-57
ATATGGCGGCTGCGCTCGAATAATTGGCTAGCCGAGACTCTGCTAGGATGCTTAAAGTGAGGAGGCTTGACGTATAGGAATCGGTTCTGAAACCAACTGGATCGTTTCCACGTTCTTGCATGGTCCTTTTTTTCAGTGGAAAAAGGGCACTGTGATAGTCAGTGCCCCCTTAATCGTTATTCCATTATCGATGTTGTCCAAGTTTTTAGATGATCGCTTTATTCCTGTCTTTTTTCATGGACACCGTTTTGTATTGATATATATTGCCCAGGTTGGCAACCGGGACATCTGTTTTAGTTGCATCAATGCAATTGCGTGTATCCAGAATCAATTTATTGCTCATGAGATTCGATAGTTTATCATAATCCATCTGTTTAAATTCATCATGGTCAGTCAGGATAAGTATCAAGTCGGCATCATTTACAGCGTCTTTCACTGATACGACTGGCATCTTTCCAGATTTGACATGCGGGTCATGCAAGGCTACATCCATGTTTTCCATTCCCATCAAGATATTGACGACATCAATGGCGGGACTTTCACGAATATCATCTACATTTCCTTTATATGCAAGACCGAAAACAGCTACTTTTGGCTTCCGGATCCCCTCTAGCATCATCCTTACGGAATTAACGATGTAATAAGGCATCGATACGTTGGTATCACGGGCCAATTTAATGATTCTCGCATACTCTGGTGCCTTTGCAACGACGAAATACGGATCGACCGCTAAACAGTGGCCGCCAACTCCCGGTCCTGGTTGGTGTATATTGACACGAGGGTGTTTGTTTGCCATCGATATGACATCCAAAACATTGATGTCCAGCTCGAAACAGATTTTCGTCAGCTCATTCGCAAGAGCGATATTGACATCCCTGAAGGTGTTTTCCATCAGTTTGGACATTTCAGCCGTTTTCGCATCGGTCTGAATGATCTCCCCTTGAACGAATGTTTTGTAAACAAGACTTCCTTTATATGAGCATGTTTCGGTGATGCCCCCGACGATACGGTTATTATGAACCAACTCTTCAAGAATCCTTCCAGGTAAAACGCGTTCCGGACAATGTACGAGGAAAATGTCTTTTCCTATGGTAAGGCCCGTCCTCTCGATCATCGGTTTAATATGATCATCCATGCTTCTTGGCGCTATCGTCGATTCGATAATGATGACATTCCCTTTTTTGATAAAAGGAAGAATGTTTGAGGTGGCTTTCAAGACATGTGTTAAATCACAGGATTGGTGCATGTCCTTTTTATTTGGTGTAGGCACCGCGATGATGAAAACATCCGCATGTTCCGGGCTTAACGTAGCCCGGAACTTATTGGAAGTTAGCACTTCTTCTAATACCTCCTCCAATCCAGGTTCTTCGATATGGAGCCTGCCGCTATTCAAGTTGGAAATAATCTCAGGATGGATATCCACGCCGACAACATCGGCACCGTGTTTCGCAAACATTAAAGAAGTTGGAAGTCCGATATAACCAAGTCCGATTGTACAAAGTTTCATATAAACCACTCCTATCTATTTTTCTGCTGCATTCAAATTTGTCAGGCTGTTTGATAGATTTCGATAAAGATTTCCTTCTCTTGTTTCCAATTGTATTTTTGTCGCGCCTTCAGGCAGTTTTGGCTCATTTCCGCCCTTTTTTCTGGATGCTTCAATAAGTAATTGACACCTTCGGCAATTGATTTGGGATCATGCGAATCGACACATACGCCGATTTTTTCCGTATCGACAACCTTTTGAATTTCAGGAAAGCTGCAGGCAACCACTGGCACACCGCTCATCATATATTCAAACAATTTATTTGAAGAAGCGGAGTAGTGATTAAAACAAACATTATTCAATATCTGAAAACCTAAATACGCATTTTTTGTATAATGGAGCAGCTCGTCGACCGGAACCTTCGGCAGGAACTTCACGCGATGCTCCAGCTTCATGTCGCTCACTTTCTTCATTAATTCATCCTTGATCCTTCCATCCCCGATAAATACTACCGTTCCGCCCTCAATCATCGGTACAGCATCAACCAATTGCTCTAACCCTCTTCCCATTTGGACGCCGCCTTGGTATAACAAAATCGGTTCATTCTCTGGCAAATCGAGCAGCTCATGCAAATTCACGGCCGTACTTTCTTCCGGATTGGTTGGAATCGGGTAGTTATGGACAACCTTGGGATACAAAC
The DNA here is from genome assembly GCF_018613135.1 of Bacillus sp. ISL-57. Classification (NCBI taxonomy): domain Bacteria; kingdom Bacillati; phylum Bacillota; class Bacilli; order Caryophanales; family Bacillaceae; genus Bacillus; species Bacillus sp. ISL-57. The sequence continues at coordinate 48,866 of NZ_JAGGQV010000023.1, forward strand.
CATATAAGTCTTCGTTATACTTAGCTCTCGTATGGTTTTCGGCGATCATTTCATCGACGAACATTAATAGGAATTTCTCCATCATCCCGTAAATCCGGCTATTATATCCCGTTCTGCTCGTTTGAACTTCATGCGAGTCATAAATCAGCTTTTTCCTTCTCAGCCATTTACTGCTGATCGCTCCCTGCATGAGCGTATTCAAGTCATTTGAATGATAAAAATCATATTTCCTTTTCCGGCCATGATAGATCATTTGACCAAAAATGTAGCTCCTCGTTAATAATGTCGGCAGCTTCGTTTTCGTGATGAACAGGGTGCCCAGCGCAAGGAGTGCAAATGCACCGAACAGTATTCCCGATCCCACCCAGCCGTTGATCAAGTTCAAATTCCACAATGTATTCCAGACCAATAAGGCAAATAGAACGATTTCAAACTTCTTTTTCTTCAATTTGCCTACGATCCTGAGAATCTTATTAAGCGCCTCCCAGCGGTTATTCACCCTAGTGACCGAGAAACCATTTTGGTGTTTCTCCTTTTTGGCCAAACCCTCGATTTTCCAGTTATGAATGGCAATTAAATCGACTTCATAACCCGCTTCTGTAAGTGCTGTGCATTCTCTTAGAACCCTCGCATCGTTCGTAAAGTGATTCCACACGAACATACATACTTTCTTCGCCATGTTGTCCTCCACTTCCGGATTTTTCAGCCTGACGCTTCCATCACGTTGATGAGACCTTTAATATTTTTAGACCATTGAAAATGTTGTTTAGCATACCGATGACCGTTTTCTCCCAGTTCTTCACGAAGGGCCGGATCTGAGGCCATTGTCAATATATGCTGACAGATTTCATCAACATTTCTGCTCTCTGCCACCAACCCGCATTTCGCCTCTATGAGCATCTTCTTGGCCCTGCCGTCCACATCACCGACAATGGGTTTTCCGACACACATATAATCGATGATTTTACCAGGCAGGACCTTATTGAAGACTTCTTTTTCAACCAAGCTCACATAGGCAATATGGGACGTTGAAACTTCATGAAGAGTCACTCTTCGATTCATCGCATTAATCATCTTAATATTAGCCAGCCCTCTAGAGCTTATCTCCTTCTCCACTTCGGATATCCGATAACCATATCCAATCATCGAGAACTCGATTTGTTTATGTTCCCTTAGCCTTTCAGCTACGGCTATCAGTTTTTTCAAGTCCTGGGCCAGTCCGATATTCCCCGCATAAACGACCTTGATTACCTTTTCCGATACGGGTGTAAGCAAGTTCTTTAACGTCAGCTCATCCGCTGTAAGCGAATTAGGTATGAATTGGATGGCCTCTTCCTTGACTCCCTTTGCAACGATATAATCCTTGAAACCAGGACTATTGATGATAATAAAATCTGAATGCCTATATAGCTTCCTTTCCAGGAAGAAAGCGATTTTCAAAACCCACTTATTATTGAATACGCCTACACCTATCAACGATTCCGGCCATAAATCCCTGACATCGGTAATGAGTTTCGCCTTCATCTTTTTCTTGGCGATCAACGCTGCCAATGTAGGGAAGATCGGCGGGGTCGTGGCAAACACATAATCATATTTTTTTTCGAGACGGATGATTGTATAAATGAAAAGCCACATCGCTTCAAGATAATGAAGCAACCGCTTCCCCATATTGCTTGTATACCTCTTCACTTTGTCCGGCTTAATCCTGATGACATCTTCTTCAATGCTATCTTCATCCCAAAACTTTGTATCTTGATATAAACTTTGATTAGGATAACTCGGCTTCAATGTGATGACCGTTACCTCGAATCCGTTTCTTTTCAAATGGAGATAGATATTTTTCATTCTATTCCCCGCACTTCCGATTTCCGGATAAAAGTTTTGCACGATCATCAGGACGCTTTTCATATTCGCCTATCACCTCTATTCTGCTTAGCTTACTTCCTGCTTTATATTGTAAATGCCAGATATTAACTTAAGGTTAAAGAAGTATAAAGTCATTATTAATATTGTAAAAATTCTGTTAATAATTGTTTCATTTTTCTATTTCCCATGAACTTCCCGTTATAATGGGGGAGACATTCAGAAGGGGAGGAAATGAGCATGCCTAAACAACGTATAAAGGTCATGACCGTATTTGGTACAAGACCAGAGGCTATCAAAATGGCACCAGTCGTTTTGGAACTGAAAAAGCATCCAGAAGAAATAGAAACCATCGTGGTGGTCACCGCCCAGCATAGGGAAATGCTCGACCAAGTCTTGCAATGTTTTCAAATAAATCCAGATCACGATTTGGATATGATGAAGGATAGACAAACATTAGAAGAGATTACAACTCGAGGGCTTGAAAAATTGAGTTCGCTCATGAAAGATATAAAACCGGATATCGTCCTCGTACATGGGGATACAACGACAACTTTCATCGCCAGCCTGGCAGCTTTCTATAATAAGATACAGATTGGTCACGTTGAAGCTGGTCTGCGGACTGGTAATAAGTATTCTCCATATCCTGAAGAGATGAATCGGCAGCTGACAGGCGTGATGGCTGATTTGCACTTTGCCCCTACAAATCAGGCGGCGGAGAATCTAATTTTGGAAAATAAGAAGAGTGATTGCATCCATATTACTGGCAATACGGCTATTGATGCTTTGAAAACGACAGTACGTAAAGACTATGAACATCCGATTCTATCTGGATTGAATGGAGATCGCATGTTATTGATGACAGCGCACAGACGGGAAAATATCGGAAAACCAATGGAAGAAATATTCCGTTCCGTCAAACGGCTGCTTGAAGATTACACGGATATCCAAGTTGTTTTCCCGCTTCATAAAAACCCGGTTGTCCGTGAAATTGCTTACCGGATTTTCGGTGAAACGAAAAGGCTTCACTTAATAGAGCCGCTTGAGGTGCTTGATTTTCATAATTTTGCAGCGCACGCCCATCTCATATTGACAGATTCCGGAGGGGTGCAAGAAGAAGCTCCCTCACTTGGCGTTCCTGTCCTTGTGTTACGCGATACAACAGAACGGCCGGAAGGAATCGATGCGGGTACCCTTTTATTGGCAGGAATTGAGGAAGAACGAATTTATCAGCTAGCCTCGGAATTACTTACTAATGAAGAAACCTATAAAAAAATGGCGACAGCTTCCAACCCATATGGAGATGGATTCGCTTCAAAGCGGATTGTCGATATCCTATTAACGCATTGCGAAGTGAAATCCCCCCTTCCATTATAAAAAATAAAATAGAGAGAAAAGCCTGTCACGTAAGCGGCAGGCTTTTTCTATTAAGCCAGATATGAAACGGCTGCTTCCCATTTTCATTAGCTAAGGATTAAAGCAAAATCCAATTTAGATTTGTAAAGTTTAAAAAATATGTGATAGTTAGGGGAGATTTAACGTTTCATTGAAGTCAATCGTATTACCTTGGAGGTGTTTTAATATTCGGGAAAGATCCCAAGTGTGGTAAAGAAATCAAGGGGGACGAAGTCGTTCTTGTGAAAATGCGTTATCTTAAGCGTATAGGGATGACTGAGATAAAAGCATATTTAAAAAATGAAGGAAGTTTCATCTGCGAAGCTTGTTTTGAAAGAAAATTTAATTCTGTCGAATGGATAGTCAACACGAAACAGGAGGATCAAGTTTCCCCCTATTTAATTTTTGATGGACAGCAATGGACGCATTGGCCTTTTATGCAGAGATTACCGAACTGCAGATCTTTTCCCATCATCTGAAGAAGCGAATGACCTTGTTTAAAAATGGCCGAAAATACGCCTTGTATTCCGCCCATTTTTAATAGGAATTCATTCGCTGAACACTCCATCAAAAAATATGAAAATAATTAAGGACATTTTTTCCAATCAATAAAATCGTGACGCAAATGAATAATATACGGACATAGGAAGCACCTTTCTTAATGGCGAAGTTCGTTCCTACCAATGCTCCCGCAACCATTGCAAGACCCATTGGAATTCCATAGGCAAAATTGACGGTCCCCATAGATAAAAAAATGATAAGTGCGGCTATATTGCTTCCAAAATTCAATATTCTTGCGTTCCCGGCAGCCTGGACAAAATCAAACCCGATGATCAGAAATGAAAATAATAAAAAGGAACCTGTGCCCGGTCCAAGAAAACCATCATAAAAACCAATCGCAAATATTATGACTATCAAGAGAATCATTTTCTTCCTTGTCAGCCCTTTATACTTTGCATCTTTACCCCAATCCTTTTTTACCAACGTATAAATCGCGACAATGACCAGCAAGATCAAAATGAGGGGCTTCAATATCTCTGCGGAAACGAAATGTACAACGTATGCTCCTAACGCCGCTCCAATCACGGTGATCGGAAACAGCTTGATGACGAATTTGAAATCCACTTTTCCAGCCCGAATGAATGAAATCGTACTCGTTAAAGACCCCATGGTACCCGCCAGCTTGTTAGTGGCAAGTGCCGCTGAAGGCGATATTCCCGTGAACAATAAAGCAGGAATGGAAATTAACCCGCCCCCGCCCACTACGGAATCGATGAATGCGGCAATAAAACCCGCAAGTACTAAAAATAGCAAAGTATAGAGATTGATGTCCTCCATGTATTCCCCTTCTTTCAAAAGCACAATCTAAAATGCCATTACTCATTTTTCACCCAGATAATCGAATAACCTTTCTTCTGAAATGACCGTGAACCCATGCCTCCTAAGCAAAGCAGCGGTCACTCCATTCCCGACCTTCTTCTTCCCCTTGAATTCCCCATTATAAATCGTGGCACTCCCGCAGGATGGACTATTTTCTTTTAAAACGACTAACGTCGCCCCTACCTCCTGGGCTTTCAATAATGTGAGATTCGCTCCCTTTATGTACAATTCCGTTACATCCCTGCCCGACTTTTCGATGATCTTCGCTTTTCCATCAAGGACATCCCCACCTTCACCGCCAACTATCTCGGCAGGTTCCCTCGGTGTCGAAAAACCGCCAAGCAACTCAGGGCAAACAGCTATAGCCTTTTTCTCCCTCATCAATGCCATAATTCCATCATCCAAGCTGTGAGTACCATTGTATCTTACCTCAAGGCCCGCTAAACAAGAACTCACCAAAATCACCAAACCACCCCGCCTCATGCATTTTACACCATTTTACCACTCTTTTCGTGACAAACAATTCGAAGATTGAATATCCACCAGGGATTCTACGCTGATAAAATCCCGGTTTGCCTGGGCCGAATTATCCGCTCATCTGCCGAATTCCGCCAAAACAAAAAAGGCGCTTGCAGCGGAGGCGATTCCCGGCAAGCGCTTGTCTATTTAGTTAGTTGAATTCAGTGATAGCAGTTGGTACGTAATGATGGTCTTTTCACTGGTCCATTCAATTTTTTGGATAACGGCTGTTCCGCTTGAATCAGATTGGATCGTTTTGCGGACATCGATTGGAATATCGATAGGGTATAACCTGTAACCAGCTTTCGCCAGCCGAAAAATGTTTTCTTCTTCACGGGTTTCGTTCCCTTTTGTAACGATCATGGTATTTAGCTCCATAGGCATGCCCATGTGTATCTCCTCCTCTTGCCAATATACTTAGTATATCCTTCATTCTACCATTATTCGGTTTTACTTTTCATCCAAGATGTTAAATCTTCGACTACTTTTCTATTCACGGCAGGCGGGAAGTAATGCGTGAATTGAGGGAAATACCAACTTTCGACCTCTTTGTCATGCATTTTCAACCTTTTTTCCAGCCGGTATGCGTGTTCTATGGCGACATTGTCATCTTTTTCACCATGTATGATCAGGACGGGTACATTCAAATCTTCAATCGCAAACAATGGAGTACGGTATTCATATTGATCGGGGCATTTTTTAGGTGTTCCGCCGATGACACGCTTCATCATCCGACGCATATCGACCCGTTCGACATATGTTAAAAACATATCCGATACACCTCCCCATGTGACGATCGATGCTGCATTCCTGCAATATATCCCAGTCCAAAGGGCCATGATGCCGCCACGGGAGAATCCAAGGATATGAATGTGATCTTTGTTCACCCGGGGGTGCTGTTCAAGAAGGTTGAACCCTGATATCGCATCGTATCGATCTTCGCCTCCAAAATCCTCATCTCCCTCCCCGCCTTGATTTCCACGGTAAAAAGGAGCAAAAACGATGAAACCTTCTACAGCATACTGCACGATCCTTGCAGGCCTCACCTTGCCGACATTTTTAATCCCGCCGCGTAAATATAAGAAGGCATCATGTATTTCGCCATCAACCGGTTCAGCCAGCAAACCTTTTACCTTCAGGCCTTGTGATATGTACGTAACTGAATAAAGATGGATTCGTGGATGCGGTGATGGAAACCGCTGCTTTGAAATAATCGTTCCGTTCTCCAATTTCCACTCTCCTTTCTCTTTATTCTTATTGTAAAACATCCGCTTGTTTTTATCCCCTGAGAGGCATTCACATTTTTTTCTTCCGTTCATACGATAATGTAGGCAAAATACCCATATATCAAGGAGGAAGGAATTTTGAAAAAATGGTGTAAAGCAGGTGTCGTATTTTTACTTCTGTGCGTGCTGGTGATCCCGCTTGGCGCATGCGGCAACAAAGAACAGGAAACAACGAAGGTCAGGGTTGCCGAAGTAACCCGCTCCCTTTTCTATACACCGCAATATGTAGCGATCGAAAAAGGTTTTTTTAAAGATGAGGGCCTCAGCATTGATTTGAAAACGACGGCAGGCGGCGACAAGACGATGACCACGCTTCTTTCCGATGGTGCGGATATTGCTCTCGTTGGCTCCGAAACATCGATTTACGTTCAGGCACAAGGCTCGAATGACCCCGTCATCAACTTCGCTCAATTAACACAGACGGATGGAACGTTTCTTGTTTCACGTGAAAAAATTGACAACTTCAATTGGGATATGCTGAAAAACTCTACATTCCTAGGCCAGCGCAAAGGCGGGATGCCGCAAATGGCCGGCGAGTTCGTATTGAAAAAACATAACATAGACCCGAAGAAAGATTTGAACCTCATCCAGAACATTGATTTCGCGAATGTCGCAACTGCCTTCGCTTCCGGAACCGGCGATTTCGTTCAACTGTTCGAACCAACGGCCAGTGTGTTTGAAAAAGAAGGAAAAGGCTATATTGTCGCTTCTTTCGGCACCGAGTCCGGTCATCTTCCATATACAGTTTATATGGCTAAAGAAAGCTATTTGAAAGAAGACAGAGAGACTGTCGAAAAGTTCACGAGAGCCTTGAAGAAAGCACAAGATTGGGTTCAGGAAAACGATGCTGCCGAAATTGCCGAAGTCATTCAGCCGTATTTTGAGGATACCAATCTCGAGACGATGGAAACAGTCATCAACCGCTACAAAGAACAAGGATCGTTTGCCACCGATCCGATTCTAGATGAAGAAGAATGGAACAATCTTCAAAACATCATGGATGAAGCAGGCGAGCTTCCAACACGCATTAGCCATGAAGAGCTGGTCAATACCGACTTTGCTGAAGAAGTCACAAAATAACATAGCAAAAGGTAAGGAGGATGTCCGATGAGCTTTTTAAAAATCCAAGACATTCACCATACTTATTTTTCAAATCAGACGGCAGCGACCGCACTTGCGGACATTTCCCTCGACATTGAAAAAGGTGAATTCGTCTCTTTTCTAGGTCCGAGCGGCTGCGGAAAAACCACCCTGCTTTCCATCATCGCCGGGCTCTTTCCGCCCACTTCAGGAAAGATCCTGCTCGAAAACAAACCGCTGAAAGCCAACAGCGACCTTTCAATCGGCTATATGCTGCAGCAGGATTATCTATTTCCATGGAAGACGATAGAAGAAAATATATTATTAGGATTGAAACTGATTAAAAAAGATGAAGGACTCGAGAGAATAAAAACGCTTAAACTTTTAAGTGACGTTGGATTGGGAGACACCGGAAAATTATATCCGCGCGAACTATCGGGAGGAATGAGGCAAAGGGCAGCACTGGCACGTACACTGGCGGTCGACCCAAAAATCCTATTGCTTGATGAACCGTTTTCAGCTCTTGATTACCAAACCAAGTTGAAGCTGGAAGACCTTGTTTTTGAAACCCTGAAAGCATTCGGAAAGACAGCCGTGCTCGTCACCCATGATATCGGTGAAGCCATTGCAATGAGTGACCGCATCTTTCTGTTTTCAGCGAACCCGGGAAGCGTGCACAAAACCTTCAAGGTTCCCGATGAATTGCGTGAACTCACGCCTTTCCATGCACGCAACCATCCGCAGTATCCGATGCTATTCCAAACGATCTGGAAGGAGCTTGAGAGCCTTGAATATTGAACAGCTTCATAACCAATATAAAACCTCGTTAAAAAAAGAAAACAGGCTCATTCGCTTTTATCAGATCCTGATTTTCATCGTTTTTTTCAGCAGTTGGGAACTTTTATCCAGGAAGGAACTGATCGATCCGCTCATCTTCAGCTCCCCGACTAAAGTGTGGCATCTTTTCATACAGAAACTGGGTGACGGAACCCTGCTATCCCATTCCGGAGTGACGCTATTCGAGACCGTTCTCGGCTTTATCATAGGAACACTGCTTGGAACGATCCTGGCATCCCTGCTTTGGTGGTCGCCAAGATTATCCAAAATACTTGACCCTTATCTCGTCATTTTAAATGCGATGCCGAAAGTGGCACTCGGCCCCATCATCATCGTAGCATTCGGCCCTGGATTTCCATCCATCATCTCGATGGGGGCGATCATCTCTATCATCATCACCACCATCGTCGTCTACACCGCATTTCGCGAAGTGGACCCGAACTACCTGAAAGTGCTCCAAACTTTTGGCGCCACAAGAACACAAGCTTTTCGGGAAGCCATATTACCCGCATCCTTCCCAACGATCATCTCGACATTGAAAGTGAATGTCGGCCTCTCCTGGGTCGGCGTCATCGTAGGGGAATTCCTTGTTTCGGCCAAAGGACTCGGCTACCTAATCATTTATGGCTTTCAAGTCTTCAATTTCACCCTCGTAATGCTTGCCTTGATGATCATTGCCGTCTTTGCCACAATCATGTATCAACTAGTCGAACTGCTCGAGCGAAAATTAATCAAAGACTGACCAAACTGCCGATAACCCTCGGCAGTTTTTCACTCATGCTGAGTTAAAACATGAATTTAGTTGGTTTCGGCGATTTACTCGTGAGTTTTGATGATTTACTCGTGAGTTTTCGCGATTTACTCGTGAATTCCGCTGATTTACTCGTGAATTCCAACCATTCACTCGTTTCTTTGCAAAGTGCCTTCATCAAGTCTCGACAAACTCAACGGTACAATCTCATCTTTCATGATGAAGCTAAACTCCTCACCGAGTACATCCGGCAATGATTCCATAAAGATCGGGCCTTCCGTTTCCAGGTAATTCTGTTTCTTCTCTATTTCCAGCAATTCGGCATAGAATATTGATTTAACGAATGGCTTCACAGGATCATGCACTTTATATTGTCCCAAAAATTGCAACTGGCCCACTAAGCCTCCTGTTTCTTCATAAACTTCCCGTATGGCCGTTTCTTCAATGGATTCCCCTGCTTCCCGTTTACCACCAGGGAACTCGAATCCCCTTTCTCTGTGTTTGGTCAATACCCACCTGCCCTTATATCGGCTTAGCACAAAAACATGCCAAGGCTCTCCAAAGACAGGATTCTCGGAGAATTCGACCTTATATCCGTTCTTATCAAGAAATCGTTTCATTTTTCCCCTTCTCTCCGTATAAGAAATGGTGCTATGCCCCTTGTTTCATTATATGGGTAAAAAAAATCACTATCCAGCGGGAATCTGCATTACATCAAAAAAACGATGGACCCTCAATATTCGAGGCCATCGTCTGTTGGTTTTGCCTGTAGTATCCCCATGCTTTCTATATGCCGTCTTCCTTCTTCATTACCCAGGGCGTAAATCATTTCGTAAATTTTTTGGAGAGTGATATCCTGCTTATCATTTTCACGGTCAAAATGATATTGAAGGTATGGGACATGTGCCCGATAAAAATTTTCTTCCCCTATTGAATAATTGTAATCAAATAATTCACGCAATTTGATGATTTCATTATCTGTCGCCTCGATTTCGAAGTTCCATGGAGAACTTTCCCTATCTTGTGTTATCTGCCCATTCGGAAGCCAAATGTAATATTTTTTCCTGTTTTCAGACACATTCATCCACCCTTTCCATATATCCTACGCTTATTTTTCACGTATTTCCCCACTTCATACAATGGAAAATTTTGTTTACAGAAGAACAAAGATGTTAAATAATAGATTAAAGTATCTTTCAAAGGGTAAAACATATAATAAGCCCAAGCATCCCTTAAGATTTTTATATGCACCCAGAGGTTTTTTTGATAACCTACATATAAAGAGATAACGGATTTCTAATAAATGTGAGGTGAAAGTTTTGAAGTTAATTGAAGAATTATACAATATGTACCGTGATAAGATGACTGGTGATGAAGAAGATATTGATATGCTTACGTTTGCGGTTCTGGAACAGCTTGACCGCAAGGAAATTTTCGAATTGCTTCAAGAGATGGATGATCAGGAACTAACCAATTTAATGGGCCTTTACATTATTGAAACGTTAAAAGGGAAGTTTGCTCAAAATAGTATGAGCGACACGAAACCTACACATTTTCCGCCTAGGAATATTCATTAAATACATACCATGTCAGGTGTCCCTCTTTTGATGGATGCCTTTTTTATTGGTTAACAAAAAAAAGGCCCTGCCGAAGCAGGGCTTTTCCTAAATCTTAATGTCCTAAATACGCACGCAGCATCCAAGCATGTTTGTTTAAGCTTTTCTTCATGCCTGTCAGCATATCGGCCGTAACCGGATCTTCTTGTTCGGCAACTTCGATGATTTCCAGGAACTCTTCGGAAAGCTTTTCAAAATCACTTATGACGCTTTGGACCATATCTTCTGTATTTTCATTACCTGTCGCTTCTTCGATCGTCGTTAATTCCATGTACTCTTTAAGGGTAGCAACCGGCTTTTCACCAATGGCCAATAATCTTTCAGCCAATTCGTCATAGTTGGATGTCACCTCTTTATATAACTCTTCCAATTTTTGGTGCAATTCAAAGAAGTGCGGTCCATTCACGAACCAATGGTAATTATGAATTTTCGTATAAAGAACACTGAAGTTTGCAATTTCCTTATTCACTAAAGTTCCTAATTTTTTCTGAGCCATAAATATCTACCTCCGTAAGTTGGTTATACCTTTATAATTCCCTCTATTCGAAAATTGAAACATTATCTGACCCGGTTCTTATGCTAAAATGAATCTAAATTGTGAACGTTAGGAGCTGTAAAGTATGATTACGGTTTTAGTTATCTCCATTATTGTGATTCTGATTGTATTGGCACTATCGGTCTTAACAATCGGAAAAGGTTACAGCTACAAGCATACAGTGGATCCGGTCAAACCTTTGCCAGAGGATGAGGTGAAAAAAGAAGAACCCGAAAAATGAAAAAAGTTCCTGTCACAAATGGACAGGAACTTTTTTATTAACCGAAAACTTTATGAAGATCTTCTTTATCTTGTGCAAGCCAGAAATTCATTAATTTCTTAGCTCCCTCAAGATCATGCAATTTTGCTTGGCCGCATTGTTTTTCGTTTGCAGCAGGAATTTCGGTAATTGTAACAGCATCCTTGAATGTATCTTCAAGAACATCGATGATTTCCGTCACAGTCGGCTCGCCGCTGACCACAAGGTAATATCCTGTTTGACATCCCATTGGCGAAATGTCGATAATATCAAAGTGATCGAAGCGTTCGGAATGCTTACGGATATTGAATGCAAGCAAATGTTCCAGGGTATGGATCGTGTCCGGCTTCATCGCTTGTTTATTCGGCTGGCAAAAACGGATATCAAATTTATTAACAACACCGTCTGTTCCTACCTTATGGACACCGCAATGTCTAACATATGGGGCTTTAACAGCGTTATGATCTAATTCAAAGCTTTCAACTGAAGGCATTTAATTCACTCCTTAATTGTATGTCATTTCTATTTTACCTTGAATAACAATATATTTCATCCTTTAAAATTAATTCTCATTATATCAATCGGATTAGCAATAGGCTCATTCCTTTTTTACCCTTTTTGGAAATTTAGAAAATATGCTATAATTGAGGGTAGTCAATTTACTCGAAAAGAGCTGAAAGCATCGTGCTGAAAAAAATAGTAATGGGAATCATCCGTTTTTACCAAGTTGCCATTTCTCCATTAAAACCGCCCACCTGCCGTTTTTATCCAACTTGTTCCCATTATGGTTTGGAAGCGGTCAATCGTTTCGGACCTATAAAAGGAAGCTGGTTAGCACTCATCCGGATTCTTAAATGTCATCCGTTTCATCCAGGGGGCATTGACCTTGTTCCCGAAAAAAAAGAAAAAAGTGGGGACCAATAAAAAAAACCTTGCTTTCCTTTGCAATCTTTTGTATCATACAGAAGTCAAATCGTAATCATTTCGTTTTTACCATATAAAATTCAAATCGTAATCAATACGAATTATAAAGGAGCATATCATATGAAAATTCGAGCATTGCTCTCCCTTTTCCTTGTTACTGCAGTATTTCTGTCAGCCTGCGGCAACTCAAAGGGAGAATCGGGTAAAGAAGAAAACAAGGATGCCTTGGATATATATACGACGGTTTACCCTTTACAATACTTCACTGAAGCCATTGGCGGGGAGTACGTGAATGTCGAGACGGTTTATCCTCCAGGAACGGATGAACACTCATTCGAACCCTCTCAAAAAGATATTGTTAAAATGGCTGAGTCAGACCTGTTTTTCTATATTGGCTATAATCTTGAAGGCTTTGTAACCAAGGCTGAACCAATTCTAAGCAAAGAAGGCGTCAGCACAATTGCGGTGGGCGAAACGGTTCATCTTGATGAAGAGGAGCATGAGCATGAGCATGAACATGAAGAGGAACATGCACATGAAGAAGATGGTCATGACCATGGGGGCGTTAATCCCCATTTGTGGTTAGATCCCGTCTATTCCATTGACATGGCTAAAACCATCAAGGACGAATTAACGAAAAAAATGCCGGAAAAGGAAGAATACTTCAACAGCCATTTCAATGAGCTTTCCGAAAAGCTTGAGGCACTTGATGAAAAATTCGCGACGACGATCGAGTCGGGCCGTACCAATAAGATCATCGTTTCCCATTCTGCATATGGTTATTGGGAGGAACGCTACGGATTGGAACAAATTGGCGTCACAGGACTAACTTCTTCAAACGAACCTTCTCAAAAGGAACTGGGGAAAATCGTAACCATGGCTGAAAAAGAAGACTTGAACTACGTCATCTTTGAGCAGAATATCAGTTCTAAACTTACTGAAATCATCCAAAAGGAAATGGGAGCGAAATCACTTGAGCTCCATAACCTTTCCGTGTTGACGGATAAAGATATCGAAGCTGGCGAAGATTACTTCAGTTTAATGGAAAAAAACATCAAGACACTGCAAACTGCCTTGCAATAGACGAGAAAGAAGCGGCTCCCTTTGGATCCGCTTCTTTTTTGTGCCTCGGTACTCTAAAAAGTTCTATTTCATTTTGTCAGCCCTGACAAAGCATGATGGCCTCCTGTTCTTAAGCAACCTATGTTAAACTTTAATTATTACAATTTATGGAATAATTAAATGTAAGCATAGAGTGGGGAAAATATGAAAAAGATCATAAATGGAAGTTTAACGTTTCTACTCCTACCGATGCTAGTTGCTTGCACGGATGAAAAAGATGATTACGCTAGAATCTATCCGAATCTTTTGCCTAGTGAGGGTCATACGTATTCGCTCCAAGCCGTTGGTAAAGAAATTACATTTGATTTACTAGAAGAGAGTAATATAACCAATGTGGGCCCAATTACAAATGAAGCATCTTACAAGTCATTGAATGAGCAATATCCAAAACTTGAATTAAAGAAAGAACCTGCATTCATCGTGTTTGATGAAAATGGTTTGGTTTTAAAAACATATGATTATGAAGAGATGATTGATTTTTTACAAAATCCAGAGGAGTCATTCTATCGGGAACGATAAAGAAGAAGGGAACCCCTTTCAATGGGATTCCCATACGTTAGTTATCCTTTAAGTACTTCTCACGGATCTTTTCCATTTTCGTCATCAATTCGGTTCCAATCGTTGATTCGAATTCCGGATAGATGACGGTCATCTCATCCATCCATTCTTTCTTTTCCTCATCTGACAGTGTATAGATGTCGATATTCGATTTTTGCTGGATTTCCTTTAGCTGTTCCTGATTCAATTCATTTGATTTGATCCATAGCCATTTCGTTGTATCATCCATCGCCCGTTGGATTTGATGCTGAATATCAAATGGAAGCTTGTTCCAAAATTGCTCGTTTATCATGACTACATACCCTAAATAGCCATGATCACTGATCGTTAAATATTTTTGCACTTCATATAATTTCTTGGAATAGATATTCGAAATCGTATTTTCCTGGCTGTCCGTTTCATTGATTTCAAGGCTTTTGAACGTTTCATTAAACTCCAGGACAGAAGTTGTCGCCCCAAAATGCTTGAATTGGCTTTCCAGGACTGCACTTGGCATGATTCTGAAATGCTTTCCTGCAAAATCACTTGGATGCCGTATCGGTTTACTGCTTGTAATCTGTTTATAGTTATTCGACCAAAATGCGAGTCCTTCGATATCGATAGTGTTCAGTTGGTTAAGCAGCTCTTCCCCCACTTCCCCATTCAGCGCTTCCTGCAAGGCAGCATCCGTTGGAAAGACGTAAGGTAGGTCCAATAGCATCCATTTCTTTGAGATGCTCGTAATTTTAGATGCAGTCGGTGCAATCATCTGCACCTTATTTTCTCGTAATGCCTCGATTTCTTCCTGATCACTATATAATGACTGATTAGGATAAACTTCTATTTTGACACGATGGTCTGTATATTCATCAACAAGTTGGGCTAACCGGTTAGCAGCTAGCCCTTTAGGTGTATTTTCGGCAACGACATGACTGAACTTGATCACGATTTGATCCTTCATCCCGACCTGCTCCTCATCCTTCGGCAAATTGAAACCGAAGCTTGTAAAGAACGATTGAAACGATATATACACGGCTATCAGCAGCCCCAAGCCAATTAACAATAAATACCCCCATAATGCACGCATACCGACAACTCCTCACCGCTCACTTCACATTATCACTATTCTATCACAGCTTTTTACTGTCGTAATACACTGCGCGAAAAATAGCGAAAAGTGATAGAAATTCTGTTACTATTAAGTATAGAAGTAATGGAGGAAAACCAATGGATAAATCCTTTCATATGCCCATTCAAATTAAAATCACCCTGCTATCATTCGTAATCGTCGCTTTTTCGATACTAATAGGCGGGATTTTTATATTCGGAAATATCGTTTCGGTCAGGGAAGATGAAATCGGCAAACGATCCATGATCACAGCCCATACCATTGCCGAACTCCCTGAAGTACAGAAATTGGTCCATGAGCCTGAAGGATGGACGCAGCTTAATCCGATTATTGAAAACTTAAGGAAAATCCATCAAGCGGATTATATAGTTGTACTCAACAATCAGCATATACGCTATTCCCACCCGGTATTCAGTCAATTGGGGACCCCATCCAGCAGCAGTGATGAAAGCGCTGCGTTCGCTGAACACGAATACCTTTCAAAGGCTGCTGGCGAGCTTGGCATTTCCGTGCGTGCCTTTGTCCCGATCCTTGATGGAGATAGAGAGCAAATCGGCGTCGTGTTGGTCGGGAATATCCTGCCTACGATACCGGAATTAATCAAGGACCTGAAAGGCGAAATCGCGATTATCCTGGTGCTTACCCTTCTATTCGGTGTTTGCGGCTCTTGGCTCATGGCAAAAAGGATAAAAAAAGAAACCTTCCAACTGGAACCCCATGAAATTTCACGGATGTTGGTTGAAAGGACAGCCGCTTTCAATGCCATGCATGAAGGGGTCATCGCCATAGATAATAATCAGGCCATCACGATTTTCAATGAAAAGGCTAAGCAGATATTCAAGATCGACGGTGCCGTCATAGGCAAGGATATCAATGATATCATACACGATACCCGTCTCCCGGAAGTGCTCGATCGGACATCTCCCATCTTCAATCAGGAAATCTCCGTTCAAAACAGGAATATTGTAAGCAACCGGGTACCGATAAAGATTGCGGATAAAACGATCGGTGCCGTGGCCATTTTCCAGGACCGCAC
Organism: Bacillus sp. ISL-57; assembly: GCF_018613135.1. Classification (NCBI taxonomy): domain Bacteria; kingdom Bacillati; phylum Bacillota; class Bacilli; order Caryophanales; family Bacillaceae; genus Bacillus; species Bacillus sp. ISL-57. The sequence goes on from NZ_JAGGQV010000023.1 coordinate 65,135, forward strand.
CGATGTGACGAAGCTAGCTGAAGAGTTGACTAGTGTCAAAGCATTCGTTGAAGCCCTGCGCGTTCAAAACCATGAACATATGAACAAACTTCATACGATAGCAGGATTGATCCAGCTAGGTAATCTTGACGAAGCGCTGCATTACATTTTTCAGATCACGGAAGAACAAGAGGAATTGACCAGGTTTTTAACGAAGCACATTCACGATGATAATTTAGTGGGGTTGATATTAAGTAAGATCTCCTTGGGACGGGAACTCGGGATCGAGCTCATCATGGACAAACACACAAAATTGGACCGCTTCCCCGCTGGTTTGGATCATCACGATTTTGTTTTGATAATCGGAAACCTGATCGAAAACTCATTCGCAGCGTTAAAGCATTGTTCAGAGGAAACAAAACAGGTTTATCTATCCATCTACCAGGATGAACGTCATTGTCAAATCGTGCTTGAGGATAATGGACCCGGCATTCCCGAGGACATTCATAAAGATATATTCGAGTATGGTTTTACAACAAAAGGTGCGGAAGGATCAGGAATTGGTCTTTATCTAATAGACCAAATTGTAAAAAAAGCGAACGGCGAAATGAAATTCACGACACGCCCTAATGAGGGAACAAGCTTTTTTCTTTCTTTTCCGATGCATGATATAGAGGAGAACCAAAATGACTAACGAAATTCGTGTACTTTTAATTGAAGATGACCCAATGGTCCAAGAGGTCAACAAACAGTTCATCGAGCGCCTGCCTGCCTTTAAAGTCGTTGATACAGCTTCCAATGGGCTTGAAGGTCTGGAAAAAATCAGGCAGTCTAAACCCGATCTTGTCATTTTGGACATCTTCATGCCATCTTTAAACGGGGTTGATACACTTTATCAAATTAGAAAAGAGCAAATTGATGTGGATGTCATCATCATTTCTGCGGCAAATGATCAGAAAACGATACGAAAAATGATACAGAACGGGGCTTTTGACTATTTAATCAAGCCATTTAAATTCGATAGGCTAAAACATACGCTGGAACAATACTATGCTTTTCGGATGGAGGTTGAACCTGATCATCAAATTTCCCAAAATCAGCTCGACCGAATCCTCTTTCAAAATAAGACACATTCTGGAGCGAGTCCGAAATATGATGTTCCGAAAGGATTGAATGGCGCGACTCTTGAGCAAGTGACGAAATTCATAAAGACCCAGCCTGGGTCACTATCTGCAGAAGAAGTGGCTGATGGGATTGGAATCGCCAGAGTTACAGCTAGGCGTTATCTTGAATACTTGCATGGCGAAGAAGTTCTTCAGCTTGACGTACAATATGGCAGCATAGGCCGTCCAGTCAATAGGTACCGGCTAAAAAAACCTTAAACGCATGGGGACCGGCTTGAAAACGGTTCCCTTTTTGATTTCATTATTTACGCACCCGTCTTCCGGTCATATAGGCCCCACTTTCTCTTCAAAAGAAACAGCTCGCACTCCTTCAAAGCCGTCACTTCTTTTATGACATAGTCAGGCATGCCCCTTCTTAGTAGAATTTCCGCAATAAGGTACGGTTTTTTCATACACTCTTCCCCCCTTTTCCCTTTGGTTGTCATTCTTTTCCTTCATTATACAAAATAATCCAATAAAGGAAAAATAGACAAATCCCCATTTTCCGAAAAAATTATGGTTTATCGGCCATTTAAATGGTTTTTGTAAAGTATCTGCAGTCAAATAAAAAATGTTCAGGTTGATTTCTGTCAGTCGTTCCCTCTCCGCCGACTGTTAGTATCCTATTAAAGTCATGTTCCAAAAGGGTGGGGTTTTCGTCCAATAAAGTACTAATTGGGTAAGTTACATAGATCGTGGGGGTAAAAGGAGATAGGATCAATAATTGATCAAAAGAGGTGGGCCGTGCACCTCCTTTGATGTTTCACTTGTACACTTTACTATATGTAGTCAATTCCTTTAGCCGCTTTTCATTGATGGCAAAACCGATTCCAGCTTTATCGGGAACTTGGATCATGCCATTTTCGACGATGACTTCAGGGTCGATTATATCTCCATCCCAATAACGGGAAGAAGATGATATATCCCCGGGAATCGTGAACCCTTTTAATGAGGCAAGTGCAATATTATGTGCACGTGAAATGCCAAATTCAATCATACCGCCGCACCAAACGGGCACATCATTTCCCAGGCATAGATCATGGATTCTCACAGCTTCCATCCAGCCGCCGACTTTAGCCATCTTAATGCTGATGACCCCACAGCTCTGGAGCGACAGTGCACTTTTGGCATCATGAAATGAATTTATGCTTTCGTCAAGGCAAATGGGTGTCTGCAGCTGTTTCTGCAAAAATGAATGTTCCACAATGTCATCATGCCCCAGCGGCTGCTCAATCATCATCAGCTTAAAGTCATCAAGCTTCTGCAAATGAGGGATGTCATCAAGAGTGTACGCTGAATTGGCATCTGCCATTAGCGGGATATCGGGATAGGCCCGACGGATTTCCGCTAAAAACTTCAGATCATTTTGAGGATTTATTTTTATTTTATATCGCTGATAACCGGATCCGGTAAAATCCTCGATCTGGCGCATCGCATCTTCTATATCATTCGATGCAATGACTACGCCAGCGGCCACTTCACTTCGTTCGCCGCCAAACAGCCGTCCAAGGTAGACTCCTTTCTGCTTCGCATATAAATCGAGGATTGCCTGCTCTAAAGCCGACTTCGCCATTGCATTCCGCCTGATTCCGCTCCATAAATTCGGCAGCTCTTCAGGATGCCCGATCTGACTGGCCAATGTCAGCGGGATTAGGAAGTCATCCAACATATGAAAGCATGTTTTGATCGTTTCCTCGGTATACCAAGGACTTGTAAAAGGAACAGCTTCCCCGTATCCAATCATTCCGTCTTCATCCATGGCTTCGACAACTATCACTTCCCGGTCGCTTACCGTTTCGAGATGCGTTTTGAATGGCCGCTTTAAAGGGGCCTTGATGAGCTTTAGGGAAATGGAGGATAACTTCATTGCCATTCCCCCATCTCCTTCTTCAGTTCCCTTCTCAGAAGCTTGCTTGCGCCATTCCGAGGAAGCTCCTTACAAAATATCACGTTCCGGGGAATCTTATAGGATGCCAAAAACTCCCTGCAATATTCCAGCAGTTCACTCTCACCTAGCTCTGCACCTTGATGCAGGACAACAAAAGCAAGCGGGACCTGTCCCCATTTTTCATCTTCTGTCCCCGTCACTCCCGCTTCGAACACATCCGGGTGCTTACTAAGGATATTTTCAATCTCTGCTGGGTAGACATTTTCACCGCCGGAAATGATTAAATCCGAGCGTCGGTCAAGCACATATAAAAAACCTTCCTCATCGAGATAACCAAGGTCCCCAGTATAAAGCCATCCATCGGTAATGGCCTGCTGTGTAGCATCCATCCGATTAAAATAGCCTTTCGTCACATTCGGACCTGAAACCACGATTTCCCCCACTGCACCCGGTTCACACATCGTGCCATCTTTCTCAATCCGTAACTGCGAAGGAAACAAAGGCTTTCCCGCAGAGCCGATTTTTGTCATGCTATATTCCGGTGCCAGTGTCACAATCTGTGAAGACGTTTCGGTCATCCCATATGTTTGATAGACGGGAATCCCTTTCTCCTTACATACCTCAAGCAAATGGACGGGTGCAGGGCCGCCGCCCAACAGGAAACAGCGGAAGGTTTTTGGATAGCTTGTTCCTTTCATATCCTGCACCATCCTATTCAGCATCGCCGTCACGACCGAAATGATCGTCACGCCATTTTCCTGGATGCTCCGGTTTGCTTCCCGTTCATCGAAACGTTCTGCCAAAACGACTTTCATGCCATAAATCACATTTTTCATCAAGATGGATAAACCGCTAATATGAAAGATCGGAACCGCACAATACCAAGAATCCTCTTCATGCAATCCAAGGTTCAGAACAGACCCAACGGCACTCCACCAATGGTTGCCGAATGTTTGGATGACCCCTTTTGGATTTCCTGTCGTACCGGATGTATACATGATCGTAGCGGTATCCTCAAGGTAAAACTCTTGAAGTATCCCTGCTGTTCCTTCATCCGGCAATTCTTCCATTAAGTGAAGCTTCAAATCCGGGAGAGTCTCACCAATATCAGCGAGTTTGACAGAGAAGGACCCTTCCGAAACCAGATAGGCAGTTTTGCTGTCCTCGATCTGCCAGGACAGCTCTTTTGCCGTTAGCTTATTATTCAGCATCACAATCTTCACACCGAGATGAAATAGTGCATGGATAACGACAACACCATCGATATGGTTACGGAGCAAAACCGCGCATGAATCGCCAGCGCCCAGACCAATGCTTGCCAGCCTGCCAGCCATCTTCTCCGATAAAGTATACAGTTCAAGAAAGCTATACGTATGACCTTCAAACTCAATTGCCGGGCGATCCGGTGAAAGATGCGCCCGATTTTTCAGCCAGTTCGGCAACTTTTCTTCTACCATTTCTGCTTCCCCTCTTCCTTTTTGATATAGAAAACAGCCCGGCGATTTTCCGCCAAGCTGTCAGTCTCATCGATTCTCGCGTTTCATTAAGGGAAACGAGGGAATTGCCCAAAGTCCGGAGTGCGTTTTTCTTTGAATGCATCGCGGCCTTCTTTTGCTTCTTCTGTTGTATAGTATAGAAGTGTAGCGTCACCAGCCAATTGTTGAAGACCTGCAAGGCCATCCGTATCGGCGTTCATTGCCGCTTTCAAGAAACGAAGTGCAGTCGGGCTCTTCTCAAGCATTTCTTCACACCATTTAACCGTTTCCGCTTCTAATTGGTCTAAAGGCACGACCGTGTTTACCAATCCCATATCCAATGCTTCCTGTGCATTGTATTGACGGCATAGGTACCAGATTTCACGCGCCTTTTTATGACCCACGATACGTGCAAGGTAGCCAGAACCATAACCAGCATCAAAGCTTCCAACATTCGGTCCAGTTTGTCCGAAAATTGCATTGTCAGCAGCAATCGTCAAGTCACATACCACGTTCAAGACATTACCTCCGCCAATTGCATATCCTGCCACCATGGCTACGACCGGTTTTGGAATGACGCGGATCAAACGTTGCAAATCAAGAACATTTAGACGCGGAATGTTATCTTCACCCACATATCCGCCATTTCCGCGAACTTTTTGGTCTCCGCCTGAACAGAATGCTTTGCCGCCTACTCCTGTTAAAATAATGACACCAATGCTGGAATCATCACGCGCCCTTGCGAATGCATCAATCATCTCAGCAGTCGTTTTTGGCGTGAATGCATTATGTACATGCGGTCGATTGATGGACACTTTCGCAATCCCGTTATATTTTTCATATAAAATCTCATCATATTCACGTATTGTTTCCCATTGAATCGTCACATTAATTCCTCCCTATATTTCGCTTTAAAAACTCACTTATTATTTTACCAAACTTTTCTCCAACTTCCACATGAATCGCATGTCCCGCATCATTTATTATTTTCCATTCGGCGCGCTTCAGCTTTTTTTTCATCGAGTCCGCTATTCGACAAAACTTATGGTCAAGTTCACCGGTTAAAAGGAGCACCGGGAAATCAAGGGTTTGCAGTTGTTCCCAGTAAGAAGCCTGACTGCCGGTCCCCATGCCAAGGAGGCTATTGGAAAGGCCGGCAGGGTCATTGGCCAACCGCTGCTCCCGAATGGCTGACCTGGTTTTGGCCGACAACCGTTTTTGGCTTTCAAACAGCGGGATGTTTTCCCATTGATCCACAAACGCTTCCATGCCATTTGCAAGAATCCGTTCGGCAAGCTTCCGATCATTTCCCCTTCGGATTTCCCGTTCCTCTTCTGTTAAAAGACCTGGTGATGCACTCTCCAGTATCAGTGTATCAACATATTCAGGATACAAACAGGCAAATCCCAATCCGAGCCTTCCGCCCATCGAGTATCCAAGAATATGGGCTTTCGGGAAATGTAACACATCCAAAATATACTTGATATCCTCAGCCACATTTTCCAGCTCATACCTTCGATGATCGGCTGGTGACGCAGACATGCCATGTCCGATGATGTCGACCATGATCAGCGTATACCTGTCACTCAGTAGCGGGATGAGAAATTTCCATGTATCCCGATTTCCCGTAAATCCATGCAAAAGTACAAGAGGATCCCCATTTCCCGTTATTTCAACAGCATAATTGACATCCTTGCTGACAATATTCATGATATTTCCCTGTCTAACACCATTTTTATTTCCTGGGAAACAAAGCTCCACAAATTTCGATGCTTTTGTAAATTGGACTCTCTTTCTGTCGGTACTTCGATGATTTTCAGACCTTGGATTTCGAACGACTCTGTAAATACCTTCTTGAACTCATCCCAATTTTGCACCTTGTTGTATTTACCGCCATAAAGCTGGGCAGTATGTGAAAAATCAAGCCCATGAGGCGTGCCGAATAGCGTTTCGAAATGTTCCCTCTCATTTGACTGCGGCAAGAAGGAAAAAATGCCGCCGCCATCATTATTAACCAGCAAAATCGTGATATTTTGTTTTTGAAGTTTTGCTGCAAGCAAGCCATTCATATCATGGAAAAAGCTTAAATCCCCGATTGCCAGCACCGTATTTTTCGATACCGTGCTCACGCCAAGTGCAGTGGAAACGACACCATCGATACCATTCGCCCCGCGATTGGCAATGGTTTGGATTCCTTTTTCATTATTCAAAAAGAAAGTGTCCAAATCTCGTATAGGCATACTATTCCCGACAAATAACGTCGACTCCAATGGCATCATATCAGCAAGCAAGGCGAACAGCTTGCCTTCGCTTAACTCCGCTTCATCCCTTACGGAGGCTAAGGCATCCTTCGTCGCTCCGTTGACGGTTTGCCATAAGCGAAGCCATTCATCATCAGGGGAAGAAGTAATGCTTTCAGCTATTCGCAGACAAAAATCTTTCTCTTCGCTGTAAATCATATTCGTTGCCAAACCGGCTGGTTCGCGCCAGCCTGCTCCGCCATCGACGACCAAAGTAATCGCCTGTTTTTGCTTTTTCATGAATAACAATAACGGTTTAGAAACAGGCATTGCCCCAAATCGCAAGATCACTTCCGGCCTGAACGCCGCTTTTGCCGTTTCATCGCGCAGAAACGTATCGTACGCATCAATGATGACGGCTTTATCATGCCTTCCGCTCCTTAACTGTGAAAGGGGATCAGCCAGTACCGGAAAAGCAAGTTTTTTCGCTAATGCGACAATGGCTTCCTTCATCTCTGGATGCGGTAATTCGCCACATACAATGATACCTTGCTTAGCTTTTGACAATGTAGTTGCAACCGCTTCTACTTGTGATGCGGACAATGACCGTTCTCCACTGTCAATCAACACTGAAGGCTTCCTTTTATTTTGCCGGTACTCCTTTGCTTGGTCCAGGTCCGGAATCAATGGTTCCCGAAGCGGGAAATTCAAATGTACAGGCCCTGCCGGTTCAGCGGCCGCTGTAGCCACTGCCCTTGCACCGACCGTTCTGGCATACCGCATCATCCCATCCGTGCTTTCAGGAAGTGCCATTTCGACAAACCATTTTACATGTCTCCCGTAAAGGTGTATCTGATCGATTGCCTGCGGGGCTCCGACATCACGCAATTCATGCGGACGGTCAGCGGTAAGTACAATAAGCGGCACTCTTGAATAGAAAGCCTCGATGACGGCTGGGTAATAGTTTGCAGCGGCTGTACCGGACGTACAAAGAAGTCCGACAGGTTCTTTTAAAGCCTTAGCCAAACCAAGGGCAAAAAAAGCAGCCGAACGCTCATCCACATTAATATGAATTTCGATATCAGGATGTTCCGCTAGCAGCAAAGCCAGGGGCGTGGATCGTGAACCTGGGCTCACCACCACATGTCCCACCTCATTTTGTGCAAGCTCATCGACGAATGAAGCAGCATACGCTGTCAATGCATCTCGGTCATTCATTAAGATTTCCTCCTAAAGCACTTAACATCGGATTGAATTTAATCCCCGTTTCCCGGAATTCACTTTCGGGTGTCGAATCTTCCACAACTCCGCATCCGGCAAAGAGCGATGCCTCATTGTTCTGTATCAGGGCAGAACGTATCCCTACAGCGAATTCCCCGTTCCCATACGTATCCACCCAGCCTAAAGGACCCGCATAAAACCCGCGTTCCAGACCTTCCAATTCCCGAATCCGGACAACAGCCTTTTCTTTTGGAAGTCCGCCCATGGCAGGTGTGGGATGGAGGTTCTCGACAAATTCAAAAATCGTGACACCTTCCTTGGATATACCGCAAACCGGTGTGTACAAATGCTGGATATGACGGTTTTTCATAAGTGTCGGTTCGGCCGGGACCATCACCTTTTCGCATACAGAATCAAAAGCATTGGATATCATCGACACGACATATTGATGCTCTTGTAAATTCTTTTGGTCATGAAGCAATTCTTCACCAAGACAAACATCTTCTTGCTCATCTTTCCCTCGCCGCATCGATCCGGCAAGACAGGTAGAAAAAACTTCATTTCCCTGTTTCTTAATCAAACGTTCGGGAGTGGCACCGACAAAACAGTCACCACCAGCCTCCAAACTGAAAATATAACTCAATGGCTGCTCAGCAATCAATTGTTCAAGCACTTTCCCTGAATCGATGGAACGTTCAAAACCAAGTCGAAGCTCCCTTGCCAAAACAATCTTGTCAAGATCTGTCGTCTTGATTTCCTGAACAGCCTCTGCGACCGTCCGCTTCCATTCCTCTGGTTCGACTTCCCTCTGCATAACAAGGGAATTTGCATTCAATCCATTGCCATCCAAGCTTTCGAAGAGGAAAGCTTCCCGTTCATTTATCATATCTATGAAGAGTTTTTCTGAATCATCAGGCGAACAAAGTAAGTTTGTCGTTAAGTAAGCTTGTTTCCCCACTATTGACAGCATGAAGGCAGGTATATAAAACAGGTTGTCCCCGAACTGATTCCAAAGGAGCGTACTGTCAGTTTCATAATCAAAAGAAAAGCCCCCAAACAGTAAAGGACCTGTCGCTTCTACATCGGTCACTCCTGTTTTGACAGCATCATTCTGCAGTTTGATCCAGCTCTTTTCGACTTCTCTATAACGTTCGGCATTCGATGCCGCTTTGAGTTTCTTAACATTGCCTAAACCGGTGATGGTTATTTCCTTTGCAGGGTCCTCCCAGAAAAAGCGTTCACCTGCATACCGTTCTCTTCCAGCTTGATAAAATGAAAGGGGGTTGTTACATTTAATCTTCTTAATATGACTGAATAGAACTTGATCATTCAAGTCCTTCGCCTTTTTTATAGCTGAAGCCAGTCCCTGAAACTGTACAGTTTCCTCTGAGATAGCCAAAAAAATCCCCCCAAGTGTACATTTTAAAAGCTATTTAACCTATTTAAAGATACACCTCCCTTGAACCTCATGTCAATAAAACGCCCCTTTACCGAACGATTCTTCCCTGCTTTTTTCCTTATTATATGAATCTTAGCGAATGTAGAGAAATACCCTTGATTTTGGAAATGCATCACCCATGAGTTTCAATTACACCAATACCCACTTTTCCTGCATTTATTAGGATAACCTTTTGTGCAACATTTCAATATTTGTTATAATTTCGAGAGAACCAATAATGATTTTGAGGAGAGAAATAATGCAAACAGAATACGACGGACTTCCCCTTAAACGGACCTGGAAGATTTGGTGGGAGTTAATTCGTCCACATACACTAACCGCAGCTTTTGTCCCAGTCTTACTTGGAACTGTGATTGCACTTTTGGAAGATGGAGTGAATTGGTTACTATTTGCTGCCATGATGATTGCAAGTATCCTGATTCAAGCTGCAACCAATTTATTCAATGAATACTATGATTTCAAGAGAGGCCTGGATACGGAGGAATCCGTAGGCATCGGAGGCGGGATCGTCCGTCATGGGATGACCCCCAGACTAATCATGAACTTGGCCCTTGGCATGTATGCCATCGCCTTGATCATCGGAATCTATATCTGTGCCGCATCATCTTGGTGGCTTGCTGCAGTAGGCCTCGTTTGCATGCTTGTCGGCTACCTATATACAGGCGGTCCCCTTCCCATATCATATACACCGTTCGGGGAACTTTTTTCTGGATTGTTCATGGGCTTTTTGATAATCCTGATCGCCTTTTTCATTCAAACCGGTGATGTTTCTTCAACAGCCATCTTAATTGCCATTCCAAGTGGGATACTGGTAGGGCTGATCAACTTATCCAATAACCTTCGTGATCATGATGGGGATAAGGCACATGGCCGCAAAACGATGCCAGTCGTGATGGGCAGGAAAAACGCCCTGACATTCATGGCAATCATGTTCGCTTTCTCTTATCTATGGCTTGTTGGGCTCGTTCTTACCGGAAACGTTACGGCTTGGATTCTCCTTGCCTTCCTTAGCATACCGAAGGCCATGGCCGCAATAAAAGGCTTCGTAGGTAAAACACAGCCGATCACGATGGTGCCGGCAATGAAAGCCACTGCCCAAACGAACACCTTCTTTGGCTTACTCATGGCCATTGGATTATTCATCAGCTATCTTATATAATCTCCGGGGACTGAGCCATCCGCTCAGTCCTTTTTTCTATCTTCCGCACCATATTGTTTTCCTACCCTCAGATTCGGGTAATAGATAATACAACCACCTTACCAATAAAAAGAGATTTGGACTTTAAAAGGAGTGAATCGGATATGGCAACGGAACAACAAACGCAAAAATTCAAAAAAGAACTGCTTCAGGAAAAAAATGAGCTATGTAATAGAATTCAAAATGATGAACAATCCGTTCTGGATAAAAGCCAGACGGAATCCGTAGGTGAATTATCATCCTATGATAATCATCCTGCTGACCTAGGGACGGAATTATTTGAGATGGAACGGAATCAAGCACTCGATGAGCATGCACAATCCGAAATGGAGAAAATCGATGAAGCTTTGAAGGCCATGGAAGAAGGAGCATATGGCCATTGTAAAACCTGCAATAAGGAAATCCCCATCGAGAGGCTTGAAGCGATCCCAAGCACCCTCTACTGTGTCGAGCATGCCCCAGAACGAAAGCTTTCACAAGACAGGCCAGTGGAAGAGGATATACTGATTCCATCCAAGGGTGATCATTTTGAAAATCGTCATGGAATCGAAACGGCGGCTAAAGAAGATAGCTTTGGTGAAGTGGCCAAATTTGGTACATCAGAAACGCCATCTGATTATACCGGCGATCATGACAATTACAATGATCTTTATAAAAACGAGGATGAAACGGATGGATTTCCTGAAGACTATGAAGGATTTGCCGCAAATGATATCGAAGGAAAAGCGAGAGTGGATATACCGAACAAAAAGCAAAAGGCATATGAAGAAACCCTGAAAGAAGAAAATATAGAATCCCTACTTGGAGACATTCCCTATAAACAAAAAGATGGTTATATCAAGGAAAAGAAATGAAAAAAAGAAGCATACATGAATGTATGCTTCCTTTTTTGTTATGACCCGTACGGGATTCGAACCCGTGTTACCGCCGTGAAAGGGCGGTGTCTTAACCGCTTGACCAACGGGCCAACTGGCGGAGAAGGAGGGATTTGAACCCTCGCGCCGCTCGCGCGACCTACACCCTTAGCAGGGGCGCCTCTTCAGCCTCTTGAGTACTTCCCCATGGCTCCGCAGGTAGGACTCGAACCTACGACCGTTCGGTTAACAGCCGAATGCTCTACCACTGAGCTACTGCGGAACAATATGAATATGGTGGGCCTAAATGGACTCGAACCATCGACCTCACGCTTATCAGGCGTGCGCTCTAACCAGCTGAGCTATAGGCCCATATTTGGAGCGGGTGAAGGGAATCGAACCCTCATCATCAGCTTGGAAGGCTGAGGTTTTACCACTAAACTACACCCGCGAAATGGGGCGACTGATGGGAATCGAACCCACGAATGCCTGAACCACAATCAGGTGCGTTAACCACTTCGCCACAATCGCCGTAATTTTGTAAGATATGGTGGCTCAGGACGGAATCGAACCGCCGACACAAGGATTTTCAGTCCTTTGCTCTACCGACTGAGCTACTGAGCCACATATGTATTCAATTTAAATAATGGCGGTCCCGACGGGAATCGAACCCGCGATCTCCTGCGTGACAGGCAGGCATGTTAACCGCTACACCACGGGACCTAATAATTGCGGGGACAGGATTTGAACCTGCGACCTTCGGGTTATGAGCCCGACGAGCTACCGGACTGCTCCACCCCGCGACGGTAATAATGAAACGATTCGCATCAAGTTTTCGTGAATATTGTTTCGTCCGCATCCTTTATGTAAGGTTGTTTTAAAACAACTCGCTGCTTTTAGAGAAAAATGGAGGAGGTAGAGGGATTCGAACCCCCGCGGGATTTGACTCCCCTGTCGGTTTTCAAGACCGATCCCTTCAGCCGAACTTGGGTATACCTCCACGGCTTTTAAAAAATGAATATGGTGGACCTTGTAGGACTCGAACCTACGACCGGACGGTTATGAGCCGTCTGCTCTAACCAGCTGAGCTAAAGGTCCTTATATTTATTGGTAGCGGCGGAGGGGATCGAACCCCCGACCTCACGGGTATGAACCGTACGCTCTAGCCAGCTGAGCTACACCGCCAATATAATATAAGTTTCTGATTGAAAAATGGTGGAGCCTAGCGGGATCGAACCGCTGACCTCCTGCGTGCAAGGCAGGCGCTCTCCCAGCTGAGCTAAGGCCCCATTCATTAAAAATCACGTGGTCGGGAAGACAGGATTCGAACCTGCGACCCCTTGGTCCCAAACCAAGTGCTCTACCAAGCTGAGCTACTTCCCGCAATAAAAACATGGTGCGCCCGGCGGGAGTCGAACCTACAACCTTCTGATTCGTAGTCAGATGCTCTATCCAATTGAGCTACGGGCGCATATTTAAGATGGTGCCGAGGACCGGAATCGAACCGGTACGGTAGTCACCTACCGCAGGATTTTAAGTCCTGTGCGTCTGCCAGTTCCGCCACCCCGGCATAAATAAATAGTGGAGCGGAAGACGGGATTCGAACCCGCGACCCCAACCTTGGCAAGGTTGTATTCTACCACTGAACTACTTCCGCATGAAAGATGCGGGTGAAGGGACTTGAACCCCCACGCCTTGCGGCGCCAGATCCTAAGTCTGGTGCGTCTGCCAATTCCGCCACACCCGCATATAAATGGTGAGCCATGAAGGATTCGAACCTTCGACCCTCTGATTAAAAGTCAGATGCTCTACCAACTGAGCTAATGGCTCGTGCTTGTACTATCTTAAAAATGGTGCCGGCAAGAGGACTTGAACCCCCAACCTACTGATTACAAGTCAGTTGCTCTACCAGTTGAGCTACACCGGCAGGTGTAAAATGGTGGAGGATGACGGGATCGAACCGCCGACCCTCTGCTTGTAAGGCAGATGCTCTCCCAGCTGAGCTAATCCTCCATATGAAACCTGCTTGGCGACGTCCTACTCTCACAGGGGGAAACCCCCAACTACCATCGGCGCTGAAGAGCTTAACTGCCGTGTTCGGAATGGGAACGGGTGTGACCTCTTCGCTATCGTCACCAAACAATGTTAACATTTTTTCAAGACATATATTATTATAACGTCTTTTTGAGAAAATGCAAGAAGAAATTTTCATTCCTTCAAAACTAGATAATAAGAAGGTATTTCATTTTTTTAAAAAGCGTTGGTTAAGTCCTCGATCTATTAGTATCAGTCAGCTCCACATGTCGCCATGCTTCCACCTCTGACCT
>NZ_JAGGQV010000024.1:0-17494 GCF_018613135.1 Bacillus sp. ISL-57
GAAGACTTTACCAACGCTTTTTAAAAAATGAAATACCTTCTTATTATCTAGTTTTGAAGGAATGAAAATTTCTTCTTGCATTTTCTCAAAAAGACGTTATAATAATATATGTCTTGAAAAAATGTTAACATTGTTTGGTGACGATAGCGAAGAGGTCACACCCGTTCCCATTCCGAACACGGCAGTTAAGCTCTTCAGCGCCGATGGTAGTTGGGGGTTTCCCCCTGTGAGAGTAGGACGTCGCCAAGCTTATATTGTTCCGCAGTAGCTCAGTGGTAGAGCATTCGGCTGTTAACCGAACGGTCGTAGGTTCGAGTCCTACCTGCGGAGCCATTATTGGAGAGCTGTCCGAGTGGCCGAAGGAGCACGATTGGAAATCGTGTAGACGGGTAACCCTGTCTCAAGGGTTCAAATCCCTTGCTCTCCGCCATTTATACCTGGCCCGTTGGTCAAGCGGTTAAGACACCGCCCTTTCACGGCGGTAACACGGGTTCGAATCCCGTACGGGTCACCATTTAGACAACATATTGGAGGATTAGCTCAGCTGGGAGAGCATCTGCCTTACAAGCAGAGGGTCGGCGGTTCGATCCCGTCATCCTCCACCATTTTTCAATAAGATCAGGTTGTTTCTGCATAAAGGATTGATTAATCAGACCATTGAAACGCTTAACACGAAAACTTGATGTATAATAGCAACATTATTACCGTCGCGGGGTGGAGCAGTCCGGTAGCTCGTCGGGCTCATAACCCGAAGGTCGCAGGTTCAAATCCTGTCCCCGCAATCTATGGTCCCGTGGTGTAGCGGTTAACATGCCTGCCTGTCACGCAGGAGATCGCGGGTTCGATTCCCGTCGGGACCGCCATTTTTATTGTTTGGCTCAGTAGCTCAGTCGGTAGAGCAAAGGACTGAAAATCCTTGTGTCGGCGGTTCGATTCCGTCCTGAGCCACCATAGTAGTGCCGGTGTAGCTCAACTGGTAGAGCAACTGACTTGTAATCAGTAGGTTGGGGGTTCAAGTCCTCTTGCCGGCACCATGTTTCATCCATATGCGGAGGGGTAGCGAAGTGGCTAAACGCGGCGGACTGTAAATCCGCTCCTTCGGGTTCGGCAGTTCGAATCTGCCCCCCTCCACCATTTTTATTACAGGGGTATAGTTTAAAGGTAGAACAGAGGTCTCCAAAACCTCCAGTGTGGGTTCGAGTCCTACTACCCCTGCCAATTTAAATTCTATAATGGCGATTGTGGCGAAGTGGTTAACGCACCTGATTGTGGTTCAGGCATTCGTGGGTTCGATTCCCATCAGTCGCCCCATTTTAAAAAATATGATATAATGATTACAACGTTAATGGGCTATAGCCAAGCGGTAAGGCAACGGATTTTGATTCCGTCATGCGAAGGTTCGATCCCTTCTAGCCCAGCCATATGCGAAAGTAGTTCAGTGGTAGAATACAACCTTGCCAAGGTTGGGGTCGCGGGTTCGAATCCCGTCTTTCGCTCCAAAAAACGTTGGCGGCATAGCCAAGCGGTAAGGCAGAGGTCTGCAAAACCTTTACCACCGGTTCGATTCCGGTTGCCGCCTCCAACATACATGCCGGTGTGGCGGAATTGGCAGACGCGCACGACTCAAAATCGTGTTCCTCTGGAGTGCCGGTTCGACCCCGGCCACCGGTATCACGAATAGCGAAGGATCGCTATTACAAAAAGCTTCACACTTAATTGTGTGAAGCTTTTTTATGTTCATGACACAACAAAAAATGTACAAGTAATGTGGGGGATTATGCAATGATTGTTTATCACTCAAGAATGAAGAAGAAGTGAAACGAAGGAGCAAACAAACATCATGGAAGTGATTAAAGGTATTAGGATATCATGTGAACACTGAGGCAGACGCCTATTGCTTACAAAACGATACATGAATTCTCCATTAAGGAGCACGTTTGTAACTACGATTAAAAATAAAAACGAATGGGTCAAAGAGTATTAACTCTACCATTCGTTTCGTAAAATTTGTAAATGATTTAGATTTCAATATTCATAGTATTCAAGTCTGCTTCCGTATAGCCAGAAGCGGATAGTGCGATTTCAATTTTTTCAGCAGCCTTATAATCAAATAATTTGAATTTAGACATTAATGCGAAAGCATTTTGATTTTCGATCGCCAAGGCAACAGCCTCCACGTCTTGCAGTAACTTCAGGTCTTCAATGTAGAATTGGGCGGTTCTCATCGCTAAATACTCATTCATTGTAGTCGAACTGTAGAAAAGCCTTGTTAAAGTGGCGATTGCGTTAGGAACGAAAATCTTATTCATAATTACCCCTCCACTATTCATAATATTCTGTCACCCGAGTCACTTTTAGTATGAGTCACTCTAAAAATGTTGTCAATCTTTATCTTTTGAGCATTTTTACTCACCAGTTGAAAGTGGGTATATATTCAAATTGAGTAATAGAATACCTGAGATTTTCCAAAGACAAAATCATTGCACCGAAGCGCACGAAGTAGGCGAAAGAATGAAGTTTGTTTACGAAACGAACTAAATTATATATAACATGTTCATTCAGGCTCGATCTTAACCAGTTTGATTATATACTTCATCCATTTACTTTATTCTACAAAAGGGGCCATTTTTTTATAAATTCTTTCAATGATGAATTCGTTCTGTGTTCGAAATTTTAAAAGGGCATAGATCCTTATAAACTGTAAAGAAGGCGGGCTTCCACATTACGCAACTCTCCAGATGAAACACTATCAGCCACAATTATTTGCATGGTTCTCGTAGTTGTCATTCGTTTGTCTGGATGCTTCATTTGTAGCTGCTGTTGTATCGCTCGGAAAAGTTCATTATTTTCTGGACGGTTTGCGTTATAGATTTCTTGTAAACTTTTTGATTTTTCCATGACTTTTCCTACTTTCCATCAAGTATGAATACATATAAAAGCTTATGATAATATTCTTATGGTCTATATTTCCGTCTAATCGCTTCTAATTCCTTCTTTTTTCAATTAAATCTTTAAAGAACAGAGAAGTTGCTCCTGATTTTTTACAAGGCATTAGCTCACCTGTCTTACAGTTGACCTTTGTTATATATGTTGTTGTTTTCCTTAGTCTTTAAAAAGCAACCTGTGCATTAAACAGGGGGGAGGTATATCAGGATCTTATAAAGGGTGAATTAAAATCAGTAAATAATAAATGGAGGAGCATTTAAAAATTTCTTTAAAGAATCATTATTTAAGAAATCCAAGACCAGGAAAGTAGCCGCTTTGCAGTTTTTTAAATAATATCGGTGGAATATGGCAATAAATAAAAAAACACTATGTAGGAACACTTCACAAAACATATTTTCTAAGGGGCGGAAAATTGTGAACAATATGGGATGTCAATGCAGGTCCAATGACGAATTACAGCAACTGGTTGATGAGGCAAAAAAATATACGGGTAACGGGACAGTGGCAGACTATATACCGGCTCTTGAAAAGGCGAATCCTGGGGATTTATCTGTTGCTATTTACTATCCTGACGGGAAAGGATATTGTGCGGGTGATGTAAGCGGTAAAATGACCCTGCAAAGCATATCAAAAGTTTTGACACTTGCACTTGTGTTAATGGAAAAAGGGGAGGATTATGTCTTTTCCTATGTAGGAAAAGAACCCACTGGCGATCCTTTTAATTCGATTGCCAAGCTAGAGACAAACAAGCCATCCAAACCGTTAAACCCCATGATCAATGCAGGAGCATTGACTGTGACCCACATGATTGCAGGTAACAGTGTAACCGAGCGATTTGAACGTGTTTTACATTTTATCCGGGAGTTGACGCAAAATCCGAATATCGGCTTTAATGAAGAAGTTGCCCGGTCAGAATATAATACAGCAGACTTGAATAGGTCGTTAAGCTATTTTTTAAAGCAGCATCATGTAATAAATGAGGATGTGGAGGATTTAATCGAATTGTATTCGAAGCAGTGTGCCATTGAAATGGACAGTCAGGATTTAGCGAGGATAGGCTGTGTGCTGGCCATGAATGGGAAAGATTTGCTGACGGGAAGGCAAATCATCCCCGGGGATATTGCCCGTATTTGCAAGACATTCATGGTTACCTGCGGCATGTATAACGCATCAGGTGAATTTGCCATTAATGTTGGCATACCGGCTAAAAGCGGTGTGTCAGGGGGAATCATGGGGGCCGTCCCCGGAAAATGCGGGATTGGAATTTATGGTGCAGCGCTGGATGAGAAGGGGAACAGCGTTGCCGGGATAAAAATCTTGGAAATGATGGCGAAAAAGTATTCCTTAAGTATGTTTAATTTGTAGACATTGAAACCAGTACCGTCAGTCGGATGTTAAATGAGTGCAGTGTAAAGCCTTAAGGAAACAAATCATTTACTTTCAAGGCAAAAAAAGACCTCTGCACATAAGGGCAAGGTCTTAGGACTATTTCATAACAAGTTGGAGAAAAGAGATACTTTTTTATATAAAGCATTTACCTCTTTATTTCGGTGTTCCCCTATTTCATTTTTTAGCTGCCCTTCCATATCGGTCATCAGATCAGCTAACTTCAATGCCTTTTGTCTGTCGGAAATATTGCTGCGAATGATAGATTCATATTTTGCATTGTATTCAGTCAATGACATTTCTTCGGTCCTCCCATAGTGTAAAGTCATATAAGCTTTCCTCTATTCCTTAACCATTCACCCCAATGTACTTAAGTGTAATTACAGGGTGTGAATGGTTAAGGATCATTTGTAACTCAGCGAGGTTCTTACTTCGTTTATAGTGCCAGTACCCGAATGTTTTCCGCATGGTATGTGTACCGATGCCCTCGATGTCCACCATGTCCGCTGCTTTATTAAGCTGTCTGTAAGCTTGGATCTTACTTATCGGCTTATCGCCCTTGCGTGAGGGGAATAGCCATTCACCATCAATGGTGGCTATATAGGCAGCCAATTCATTACATATAGTATTAAGCTGTATCATTCTTGGCTTTTTTGTTTTCCCTTCCTTGATGATGACCTCCATCTTGCCTTCAATGTCCTTTATCTTCAGCGATAATAGATCAGTCACCCGTAAGCCGGTATTGATGCCTAACAAGAACAATATGTAGTCTCTCTCGCTGCAATGTCTTTTCAATGACCATTTCATATCATCTAATTTTTCCGATGATCTGATTGGTTGAACGTCTATTAAATGTTCTTTTGGCAAAAGTGATCACCCTTAATTCACGCCAATGGAATCAGTATTTTGAATGTATACTTTTAAGAGTAACACTGAAAAAGGAGGGAAGTCAATTTGAGGGGTATATTGATATTTTTGGGGCTGTCCATTTTATAAAGGGTTCGGAGTATTTTAAGTTATTTATTGGATAATAATCGTTAAAAACTTCTGGGACTTGATATAATAAAAATAGTAATATTTTTCTAAACTAGTGTTTTTGATGGGATATTTATATAGATGAATTCATTCTGAATTTAATATGCTTTAGCAGGATTGGGGAAACCACCATGAAGAGAGATTTGGCTATTTTGAAAAAATTACTGCCTATGCTGTCAAGGTTGATTACCATGGCAATTATGGTTTTGGTTTTTTACTGCATGTTCATGTTCGCAGACCTGGATAATGAAAAGTCAGACAGCGGGCGTCATAACGTGCGGTCGGTGAATTTTGAAGAGATGAGCGATCAAGAGTCTGAAGAAAAGCCAGCAGGTTCTATGGTGAACTATTGTAAAGAAAGCGCTAATGAGAGTCGCTCCTCCAGTTGGTTTGGTATGGAAGTAAACGAAATGGAACCTAGCGAATACACGGTCGAATGCATTGAACATTTGGAATAGCAGTAGAGTTCTCCTATGGGATCGAATTCAGGATTCACACCAAGGACATTAGGTACGTCACATCCAAGCGTCTGGCTGGCTTAATGGAATGGAGCAGAATAATAAATGTTTTGGAAAATAAGGTCTGCACTGAAATGATTGGTGACGAACAGGGTACACAGCGGTGGAGGTATATATTAACCTGTTTGGATCTTAACCAAACAGGTTTTTAGTATGAAAGGAAATCCAATGGAAAAAATGGAATAGAATATAATGAGGCATGAAGGAAAATTTTTCACCCCCATATCTTTTTCTCTTTCTGAAACGTTTAGAGGATAGAGGGTGTTGAAGGAGTGAGAAAAATGATAAATAAGTTGAGGGAAGATATTTCTGAAGAAAAGGATAACGTTGCAATTTTGCGTGAAGTTTATCCTGAATTGAATCGGTTTTGCCGATTTCTGACCCAAAATAATTGGGATGGGGATGATTTGGCTCAGGAAACGATATTGAAGGCAATGCAGGGCTATGGGAAAAAAACGGTGATAACCAAAGCTTTATTGAAGACGATAGCCCGGCATTCCTGGATTGATACGATACGAAAAAGGAAAAAAGAATCTTTAGACAATCTGTTGGATGCCGAACAACTGGGGGCAGTTGGGGAAAATGTCTTTGAAACGGTTGAATATATAATAAAATCCCTTACCCCGAAACAAGCTGTAGTGTTCATATTAAAGGAAGGATTCCTCTACCGGTCAAAAGAAATCTCAGAATACTTGAACACCACGGAAACGGCTGTAAAGGCAATCCTGAACCGCGTGAAGAAGCGTTTTGAGAATGACGTTGAAGATCGCAGGTTGACTTGCGTGGAAGATTGGCAGGATGAGGAGGAACAGCGGCTCATGTCGCTGATGACACAGGCTTTAAAAGCCCAAAATCCAGATATCCTCATTAGAAGCATCCCATCTTTCAAATCCCTGAACAGTGAGTCGATGATTCCTAAACTGATGAATCGTTCGAATCTTTCCAAATCAAGCTTCACTCCTTCAAACACACTCTCAATGGCTGCATAGCCAACATTATTGTTAGGAGGAAGAAGAGATATGACCACCATTCCATATGTAATTGAGCAATCCAGCAAAGGTGAGCGCTCGTACGATATTTATTCCAGACTTCTAAAAGACCGTATCATCATGATTGGGGAAGAGATCACCGATCATTTAGCCAATAGTGTGGTTGCCCAATTGTTATTCTTGGCAGCAGATGCACCTGACAAAGAAATTACCATCTTCATAAACAGTCCAGGGGGATCAACCAGTGCCGGTTTCGCCATTTATGATACGATGCAATATATTAAGCCTGATATCAGGACTGTATGTACGGGGATGGCCGCATCATTCGGTGCCATGCTTTTATTGGCGGGTACGAAAGGGAAAAGGTGCGCTTTGCCAAATAGTGAAATCATGCTTCATCAACCACTTGGTGGGGCGAGGGGGCAAGCAACGGAGATCGAAATTTCTGCCCGAAGGATTTTGAAGCTAAAGGATCATATCAATCAAATCATCTCCGAAAGGACCGGTCAGCCTATCGAAAAGGTGGCAAAGGACACAGATCGCGATTACTTCTTAAGTGCAAATGAAGCGAAGGATTACGGTATAATCGATGAAATAATCGTTCAGGACAATTAATTCTGATAAAGACGCCGGCTGTACGAAAACGAAAAGAAACTGCCGATTTTAGATTGGCAGTTTCTTTTTTACATTTATAAATTACTCCATCTATTTATCGACAAACCCCAGACCTTGTTCTTAATACTATTCCAATCCACTACCTTAACTACATCCTGCCCGATATTATCAATTTTTCATTGTCCACTGTTGCTGCATTATATGTGTCATCCAGTATGCAATAAGTGACGAATGAATCTTCTTGAAAAAATGGAATGTTGGGTAATTATCGATCTGAAACGACTGTAATTCTTATTGAAGGGATGAGAGGGTTGGACGTCTTCCTTTTTTTGGATAGTTATTCCATTCAATATGTTAAAATAAATATTATCTGACATTATCAATCTTGGAGGAAGTTTTTATGAAGAAAACGCAAAAGGTTTTACTTATTAGCGGTATCTCTGCTTTTGCATTATTCGGGTTGGGGGTTGCTTCCTTAAAAATCATGGAGAACTCCAATGAGTACGAAAAAGCTCAACTGGCAATGGAAGCCAGGGAAGCCAAGGAACAGATTGAAAGAGAAAGAGAAGATGAAAAAATCGAAGCCCAAAGGGAAGCGAAAGCGAAAGCTGCGGAACTTGAAGCGAAAACAGCGATATATGATGGGATTGAATTTGAAACAGGACTTGATGAAGGCTCAACTGAAACGGAAGTCATGGACGTCATGCATAAAATGACTCATCAAAAGGTTCGCTCGCAAGATAAACGGGGAGCTATACCGATGTCCCCTAAGATTATAGAAGAAGTTTATAAAATAGTGGATTCAAGTGATTTTCAGCATAGAGATAGATTGCTGTCCATCGCTGCCGCGTGGCGAGACTTTGATTTTAGCACGATCGTTCAGGACCATAACTTCTTTTGGGAAGACAAAGAAGGCACCGTTGGAAAAGCCCATGGAACATTAAGTCGGGCAGAAGAGGTTGAATTCATTGAAGTTAATTTTAAATGAGGGGAAAGTAATGATATGCCAAAGGGCGAGTTGGCAAAGTCTGCTCAATAAAGAAAACACTCAAACTTCCTGCAATAAGGCCGTTTGAATGTTTTCATTAGCTTATGGGGCATTCAAGTAATGGAAGCTTACCTTCGATACAGGAGTTTTATTTCTTAATAATTAGTCTGCTGGACTCGTTCTCCTTGTTTACGGGAACGTCTTTTCCTACTGTGACCCTGCGAACGACGCGGTGCTGGTCCCCGTAATCGGCAATAGCGTAATGCTGCGTGGCTAGGTTATCCCAAATGGCCACGTCGCCTTCACTCCATTGCCAACGCACTGTATTTTCTAAGCGCGTGACGTACGAATCGAAGATGCTTAATAATCTTTCGGATTCACTTGTTGTATAGCCTTCCACTCTACCAGCAAAGCCACCTAATAACAAATGCCTTTTTCCGGTTTCGGCGTGCACATGAACGACTGGGTGCCTTGTTTTATAAATGGTCGATTCGAATATATCACGATACTTCTTTTTAACCTCATCATCAATGTTTTCGGCTGGTTTGAATTGAGCATAATCATATTCATTTGTATGGATTGCCCATAGTCCGTCCGCTAATTTCTTCAATCCATCCGGCAGGTCCTCATATGCTTCATTCGTATTGGCCCAAACTGTATCTCCGCCGACATCAGGGATGGTTACCCCCCTTAAAACAGAATATTTAGGAACCTCTGGAACGAAAGTGACATCAGTGTGCCAATGGTTTGCTTTAGCACCGCGTTCAGAGTCAAGCTCGAAAATATAATTAGTATTGTCTTTGACGGGTACTGTAGGATGTGCATAAGGTTCACCCAATAGTTTGGCAAATGCTTCTTGGCTGGCATCGTCCAAATGATTTTGACCTTTGAAGAATATGACTTTATGGTCGTTTAACGCTTGTTTGATTTCATTGAAAATAGTTAAATCCAAGTCCCCGCTTAATTGCACTCCTTGAATTTCCGCTCCAATCCTTCCTGCTACCGGTACCACTTTCAATTGTTGTGTTTTAGTTTCCGTCATAATCAATCTCCTCCTGTAAGGTTAGTTTTTTATTTTTTAAAGGCTTCATCAATGTATTCATTGTTGATGTGATCTTTAAAATTAAATGATTTCTTGATATAGCCCACACCAGCTAAAGTATCGATGGATTCTTGTTGTGCTTTGATGGCATCTTCAGTAAAGAAGATATTTGGTTCTTCGGCCGTTATTATTGTCTTTACCGTGCTCACAGGCAACTTCGTTTCTTTGGAATAAATTTCAGATGCTTCATCTGGATTCTCAATTTGCCAATCGGCAGCTTTTTTATAAACCTTTAAATAGGCCTCGACAATTTCAGGATGCTCTTCGGCAAAGCCGTTACGTGCAATGATTGCACCTGGAGCTAATATTTTTCCTTTTACTTTAAGTGCGACAGCATTCCCTTTTTCAATATTATTAAGGTAATAGGGGTTCCATATCGCCCAGGCGTCCAATTGTTTCGTTTCAAAAGCCGCCTGAGCATCATCCGGTTGCAAATTGATGAGTTTAATATCATCAGTCGTTAAACCATGGGCTTTCAACGCCTTGATTAAATACACATGACCCGTTGTCCCCGAAGCAACACCGACCGTTTTTCCCTTTAAGTCTTCAATCTGCTTTATATTACCTTCCGCTTGAGCCAGGATCCGGACAGATGACTCACCCCGGCCTGTTTGTGCAATCACTTCGAATGGAAGATTCTTATCAATGCCGGCAATCAGTGCACCATCCCCTAAAAAAGACAGGTCAACCCGATTGGAAGCAAGGGATTCCAAAAGCGGGGGACCACTCTGGAATTCACTCCATTCGATTTGGGCATCCAATTTAGAAAACTCTTCGTTGAACAATCCCTTTTCCTTTGCTATGACCAATGGCCCCATCTTGCCATTTAAGGCAATATGAACTTTCAGTGGAGCACTTTTCCCGGCAGCTTTGCCGTCATCGGAATTACAGCCCGACAATACAGCGATACTAATGATGGCAAGTAGTACTGCGGTTAGATGTTTACGATATTCCTTCATGAATTCCCTCCTTTTTTACAGTTATACACATCTGGATAGTCAGAATAATGACAAAAAGAGATTCAACGAAGAGTTTGCTTGGTTACTCTTCATTGAATCTCCGGTAGTCCAGTTGATTCACATGACCTTTATTAAATTGGCTCCAGTGTGAAGTGGGTTTGTGTATGAATGCATCTTAACAGCTGTTAGAATTATCTGTCAAATACTTTATTGATTAATCCGATAAAATAAATTGGTATTAGGTGTTGATTCTAAATAATCGATAAGTTAATATAAAATGAAATATTGAATCGACTAGTTAACTGGAGATTCAGCAAAGGGACAATATGTGCCTTATTGCTGGATCTCTATTTTTTTAATTGAGAAAGGGTGAGGGGATTGGTTGCGACGTTAGAAATTAATCAGGTAAGCAAAACATTTAAGAATGAAAATGAAAGTGTCCATGTTTTGGATCATTTAAATCTGACCGTCAACAATGGTGAGTTCGTTACCATCATTGGTCCAAGCGGCTGCGGGAAAAGCACATTATTAAAGTTGATTGCAGGACTTGATTCAGACTTTGATGGCACGATCATGGCAGGGGATCTTACGGTTAGCGGCCCTTCTAAAGACCGTGGTTTCATTTTTCAGGAGCATCGCTTATTTCCCTGGCTAAACGTGGAGAAGAATATTGCAGGTAACCTTCCATTAAAGAAACCGGACATACGAAGAAGGGTGGATGATTTGATTACACTTGTTAAACTAAAAGGGTTTGAAAAGGCGTATCCACGCCAATTATCCGGTGGAATGTCGCAGCGTGTTGCCATTGCCAGGGCCTTATTGCGTAATCCTGAAGTTTTATTGCTGGATGAGCCATTCGGTGCATTGGACGCATTCACGCGAACTCATCTTCAAGAGGCTTTACTGGAAATATGGGAGAGGAATAAGACAACGATGGTGCTTGTCACCCATGATATTGATGAATCCATCTTTTTATCGAAGAAGGTGGTCATCATGGATGCAAAGCCTGGACGGATTAAAGCTATCGTTCCGATTGATTTGCCATACCCAAGAACCCGAACAAGCAAAGCGTTCCAGGAATTCAGGTCCGTCATATTAACCCAACTTGAACATCATCCAGTAGAGGTGGAAGATTGGAGCATTTAATTGAATTTTTGAAAAAGGAAGGATGGATGGAAATTATGTCTACACAGACCGTTGCACAAAACAAGCACCTTGTCATAAGGGATACGACAAAACAATCCAAACTTGCCAAATCGGCATTGCGGGGTTCGGTCCTTCCCGTTGTCGTGTTGATTGCATGGCAAGCATTAGGTTCGGTTGGCATCCTGCCTGCCCAATTGTTCTCATCCCCTTTATTGATCGTCATGACGTTCATTGATCTCGTCCAGTCGGGGGAAATGGGCATGCATTTACAGATCAGTTTAATGCGGGCTTTTATTGGCTTTGCCCTAGGTGGGTTTTTAGGCTTATTGTTTGGAGTCATCGTTGGGATGCAAAAAAAATCCGAAGAGTATCTTAACCCAAGCATTCAAATGTTACGAACGGTTCCTTTACTCGCGATCACGCCTTTATTCATTATGTGGTTCGGGTTTGGTGAACTATCCAAAGTGCTGCTTATTGCTTTAGGTGCTTTTTTTCCACTATATCTACAAACTTTTTTGGGCCTTCGGAATGTGGATAAAAAACTCTACGATGTTGCCCTAATCTTGGAGTTTAGCCGTCGGGAACAAATAACGAAGCTCATGATTCCTGCAGCTTTGCCTAACATATTACTTGGTATCCGTTTAGCCTTAAGTGCGGCTTGGATGTGCCTGGTCGTCGCTGAATTGCTTGGTGCGGATAGAGGGGTGGGCTTCATGATCCAGGATGCCCGTTCATTCATGAAAACGGACGTCGTATTCGTAGGCATCATCATTTTTGCCCTCGCTGGTAAAATTTCAGACTCATTCGTCCGCTTCTTAGAAAATCATTTGCTGAAATGGCAAGATAGTTTTAAAGCCTAATTGAAAAAGGATGACCGCCCGGTGATGGGGGGGCATCCTTTTTCTTATTAGGTATGTATGTTTAATCTATTTCTTTATATAAGGGCAAATAAATGGTGAACGATGTTCCTTTGTTCACTTCGCTCTGTACCACGATTTTCCCTTTGTATTTTTGAACGATGGAATAACAAACGGTCAGACCGATACCGGTTCCCCTATCTTTAAGCGAGTAAAATGGGGTGCCGAGTATTTCAAGATGTTCTTTTGATAGGCCTATTCCTGTATCCGTTATTCGTATTTTTGCCATAGTGCGTTCCTGCTCTGTTTCCACCTTCATGAATCCGGGTTTGTTCATTGACTCAATTCCATTTTTCATGATATTGACCAGTATCTGTTTCAGCTCGATGGGATTCATGTTAATGTGCAGGTCGTCACGGAAATCGAGAAGAAATCCGATGTTGCGATTATTGGCAAAACTGGTTAATAGGTCGGAAATCTTTTGGATTTCATCATTTAAAGGAATGACCTGTACATTATCCGTTTGCGGTTTTGCTAAAGACAAATAGTCATTGATAATCACTTGTGTATATTCAAGTTCCGTAAGCATGGTCTGTACATAAAATTTTTCCGTTTCATTCAGTTCCTTCTCTTGATCTAATAGCTGGGCAAACCCTTTAACGACCGTAATCGGATTACGTATCTCATGTGCAATGGTGGCAGCTAGCTGTCCGACTGAGTTCAATTGCTTGGCCTGCTGTATTTCCTTATGAAATGCATTATTGGATTCCATCCTATTATTGGTTCCTATGAATACGAATACCAATATGATTTGTATAGCGATGAAATTAAGCATGTTGCCGAAACTATCCAAAGCGACATATTCATAAGTGTGTTGAAGATCCGTTTTTGAAATGATCAAGATGGAAGCGGGACCTAATATGATATTTAAAGTGGCCACAATATAAAACCCGATTTTATCAAAGAGAAAAATGGGAAACAAGGGTGCTATAGCAAATATGGCCAGCATGATGGAAGTATCTGGGAATATCCAAAATTTGCTATAAAAATAAACAGTAATTAAGAAAATGAATAGGGTTTTATAAAAATTGACTTCTGTTTTTAAGAAAAATAACAGAGAAATTATCATCCCCGATATTAAAATGACCTGTATTGTCATCTCGTAGGGATTATCTTTCCAACTTATAGGTGATACAGAAATCCCAACCAATAGTAAAAAGGATATCATTGCCATGAAAGCCTTCAGTATAAATCGGTTTTTATTTTGATAATATTGGTAATCTTTTAACATAATTCCCCTTAGTATTAATATTCTGTTTGCTTAATAGTAATATGATACTAGTTTTTTGTAAATCAGAAAAAGATAGATTTTGTCATTGATAACCTTTCTATCTATATTGTGGAAAGGAAAAGGATTTTGAGGAAAACATCTCCTTTCCAATATCTAGAGTTTATCGTAGATATGGGAGACTTACATTTTTTGAATAAGAAGCATGACTTGCATAAAAGCGGAGTAAGGAGTTAAGAAATGCGGGGGATTGGGAATATTTAGTTATGCTCATTTGGATGACCGTTGATTACCAGTATCCATATATAGCACATTTTTCATATGCGCTTTTTTTGGAAAAAGAGGCTTTTTGGAGGCTTCTTATCATTAATCAAACAATAAAGTTTCATTCAACTTTTTGGTTGGGTAGAACGAACTGCATGATTGCCCTGTTTTTGATAGGTTATTTTAACCATTTTAACTACTATATTATTTCTTTACATTATATTCGCTGTAGATTCACATTCCCCTTTTAAAATAATGGTAATAATGGGAGGGAGAGAGGGAAATGAGAACGAATCTAAAGAAATTCAGTTTTTGTATGATGAGTGCGGCCTTTATATTGCAGGCTACTTCAATGGGGGCCTCCGCTGCAAATGGAAATCATTCCAATTCATCTATTTATGAGAAGAAAATTGTGAATGTCGCACATAGGGGAGCTTCTGGTTATGCACCTGAACATACCATTCCGGCTTATCAAATGGGAGAACAAATGAAAGGCGACTACATAGAAATCGATCTTCAAATGACCAAGGATGGTAGATTGATAGCAATGCATGATGAAAAAGTGGATCGTACAACGAATGGTACTGGCCTTGTGAAGGATTTAACGCTGGCAGAAATCAAGAAACTGGACGCCGGTACTTGGTTCAATGAAAAATATCCACAATTGGCAAAAGAGGTATATGAAGGGTTAAAGGTTCCTACTCTTGAAGAAGTCTTTAAGAAGTTTGGAAAGAAGGCCAATTACTATATCGAAACAAAGTCCCCTGATGTGTATCCAGGTATGGAAGAAGAGCTTCTGCAGGTTCTGGCAGAATATAAAATGGTGGATTCGAAGGGCCGTACAAAGAATGTATTAATACAGTCATTCAGTAAAGAAAGCCTTATAAAGGTTCATGACTTGAATCCAAAGTTACCTCTTGTGCAACTTTTTTCTTACAAGACCCAAGCAACCATTTCCGATGAAGAATTGGAATCCATAAAGGAATATGCAGTTGGCGTTGGCCCGAACTTCAGTAAAGTTGACGGACAATATGTGAAGATGGTTCGAAACCATGACCTCCAATTCCATCCATATACAGTAAATGAAAGAGCCGATATGAAAAAGGCGCTTGAATGGGGTGCAACGGGGCTGTTTACGAATTATCCCGATGTGTTCAACGAGGTACTAAGTGAGTATAAGCACAATGATAATGGAAATAAAGTTACTAAATAAATGGTTTCAAATGTGAGTTCCGGTTTCCGGGGCTTTTTTTTGTCATCCAGGTGCAGCATAATGGGCGATTAATTCTTGGGGAAATTAGATGTCCATAGGCTTAGTGGTCTTTCGGACGGGTATATAAAATAAAAGAAAATTTTAGGAGGTTGATTATGAAGGCTGTAACTTTTCAAGGAGCAAAAGATATACAGGTAAAACAAGTTGAAGATCCGAAACTTCAGCAAAAGGATGATATCATCGTCCGAGTGACTTCAACAGCTATATGCGGGTCCGACCTCCATATATATCAGGGTGCTTTGCCGACGCATAAAGATTATGTCATTGGCCATGAACCGATGGGCATCGTCGAAGAAGTGGGTCCGGAAGTGACAAAGGTGAAGAAAGGGGAAAGGGTTGTCCTGCCTTTCAACATTTCTTGCGGGCACTGTTATTATTGTGAACATGATATGGAGAGTCAATGTGATAATTCCAACCCTAATGAAGCGGTGGATACAGGCGGGTACTTTGGTTTTACGGAACGATATGGGAACTATCCAGGCGGGCAGGCAGAATATTTAAGGGTACCATATGGAAACTTCATGCCGTTTGTCATCCCAGAGTCATGTGAACTAGAAGATGAGGCGCTATTGTTCATGTCCGATGTGCTGCCAACCGCATATTGGAGTGTAGAGAACGCTGGCGTCAAGAAAGATGATACGGTAGCGGTATTGGGCTGTGGGCCGATTGGCTTGATGGCTCAGAAGTTCGCTTGGATGAAAGGAGCAAAAAGGGTCATTTCCATCGACAATCTTCCTTATCGACTAAATAAGGCTAAACAGATGAATAAGGTGGAGGCATATAACTTCGATGAGTATAACGATATGGGCAGCTACATTAAGGAAATCACATCTGGCGGTGTCGATGTGGTCATAGATTGTGTGGGAATGGATGGCAAGAAATCGCCGCTTGAGGCCGTTGAGCAAAAGCTGAAACTTCAGGGTGGAACGTTAAGTGCGATCGAGATTGCACTTAACGCCGTACGTAAATTCGGCACGATTCAACTGACGGGCGTATATGGTTCGAAATATAATATGTTCCCATTAGGCAATATATTTGAGAGGAACATTAACCTGAAAATGGGACAAGCACCGGTCATTCACTACATGCCCAAACTTTTTGAAAAAATCACGGCTGGAGAGATCGACCCTACGGAAATCATATCCCATAAAGTCCCTCTCGAAAAAGCGAGTGAGGCTTATCGAATCTTTAACGATCACGAAGATGGATGTATTAAAGTGGTGCTAAAGCCATAATGTGAGCTACATAAAAAATCCAATGCCCCTGAGCTGCATTGGATTTTTTAGTTGAGTTCATAAATAGATCAAAGTGTATGGTGCATGATCGATAAACGTATAAATGACGCTTGATAAATGATCATCATACACGTGAACTGAGGAAATCGGGGTTACACTGTTTTTTTACTATGATGCCGTTTAAAGGGGATTCCGGGAAAGTGACGATTACCCTTCCGATGATGAAGGAGAGATGCAGTGCCAAGTGATATTGAATAAGGGTTTTTGGTAAGGGAATGGAGTATTTATATTATATAATGATAGTGACAAAAGGAGGATGTTTCAGATGGTATATAACTCGGCAGCAGAAATTTGTGAAGGGTTTGGTTATCCGCCCGTTCACGTTAAATTGACGATAGAGATCATCGATAAGAGATTGGGACCTGTAAAGGCAGAAGCAGAGATTGCCATCAAGCCTGTTAAGTCAAAGGGATATCTGGAAGTATTGGTGGAAGATTTGGAATCGGAGCATATCTTTGCTGATGAAAATGGCAGTATCTATGGCAGCTTCGGCATCGATCAAAGCATCCAGATATATGATGAAGTCCTGACTACCATTCCGTTCGAAGAAATAATGGGAAATGAAAATTGGAAAGAGACAGTTGAGGAATCCATCACGGCGGATAAACTAAAGGAACAACTGGGAAAATCCCTAAATGATTATCAATTCAGTGATTTGAGTGGGAAATATAAATTCAGGAAAAGATGTACGATAACAGAACTCCAATTCATAGATTAAACGAAAGGAGAAGGCGATATGCACATAACCCTGTCAAGTAGACAATAAAAAAAGAGTATTTTTTAAGCTGCGGCCTTTTCTCGATATTCAATTGGGGAAAGGCCGTTGAATTTCT
>NZ_JAGGQV010000025.1:0-13431 GCF_018613135.1 Bacillus sp. ISL-57
ATCTCAGGGAGCAAGCTCCCACCGATTCGCTCGACTTGCATGTATTAGGCACGCCGCCAGCGTTCGTCCTGAGCCAGGATCAAACTCTCCGAAGAAATGTTTGACTTGCTCATTTGCTTTTTTGATAGTGTGTGCTCACTTAAAATTTAACGTTGGCGCTTTGTTTTGTTCAGTTTTCAAAGAGCGATTTTTCGTCGTTACTTCGTAAGCGACTTTATTATCTTATCATTTACAAAACCTGATGTCAACAACTTTTTTCATGTTGTTTTTCGGTTAAGCAATGTATGATGTCGTTATTGGCGACTCCTAATATATTATCAGGTTGATCAGTAATCGTCAATGGTTAAATTAGTTTTTTTTAAAAAAACTATAGCATGATAAAAACCCCAAGGAGATATCCATGAGGTTTTCATAAGATGACTTCGACGCACTATCCTTTAAATGATCCAATAACCAATGGCCGCCAATGCGGCAACTCCCGGTATTCCAAGCAGGCCGGCGACTGCCGAGGTAACAGGGTTGATGGGGACATGAATGCCCGCCTGATTCCCAAGTGTATTCAAAAAGAACAAAAATGCTGCACCGATAATGACCTTTATAATCCCCTGCCCTATGAACCGGACAGGTCTTAATGGCGCCCCGATAATGAGGAGCATTAAAATCAAGCCGCCAACTATTGCAACAAAGACAACTGGTTCCAAACTCATTCCTCCCCGCAAGCTTGTACTAAACTTATATGAAAGAAACGCTGGATTAAGAACCGAAAAAATGGCCATGAGGAACAAACAATCCTTCACAGCCATTTCCTTATCATCTTTTTAAGCGAACATTCCTTCTTTTAACTTCCCTGAATAAGTAGAAATATTTCACTTCCGCCAGTCTCGTTTGGGCGATTACTTCATCAGATGGATCAACGCTTTTTTCAAGTAATGATTTTTGATTATGCCAATTCCATTTCAATTGTTCAAGCTCTTCGATTAATGAATCATTGAATTCATTCCGAAGTTTCTTTTTTTTACGAAAGAACAAGTGAAGTCCTCCCAGCTATCTTATATTTCTCTTCTTCCTTCAATTGCTTTTGATAGCGTCACTTCATCCGCATACTCCAAATCTCCGCCAACAGGAAGTCCGTGGGCAATTCGGGTCACTTTGATGCCTGATGGTCTAAGCAACCGGGAAATATACATGGCTGTCGCTTCACCTTCAATGTTAGGATTAGTAGCCAAAATTACCTCCAGCACTGTTTCATCTTGCAGGCGCTTTAATAAATCAGGAATATTTATATCTTCCGGACCGATTCCGTCCATCGGGGAAATACTGCCATGCAGTACATGGTATAAACCATTGAACTCTCTCATCTTTTCCATAGCTATAACATCTTTCGGGTCCTGAACCACACAGATCAAACTTCTGTCCCTCTTTTGATCTTCGCAAATATAGCAGGGATCTTGATCCGTAATATGACCACAGACTGAGCAATACATAAGATTCCGCTTAGCATTAACAAGCGCTTTTGCAAAATCCAAAACAGTATCTTCCTTCATGCTTAATACATGAAAGGCTAATCGAGCAGCCGTTTTAGGACCAATCCCCGGCAATTTCATAAAACTGTCAATGAGCTTGGAAATTGGTTCTGGATAATGCATCGAATTCCTCCTAAAAATTTCAAAAGAAACCCCCTGAAAGGAAGTTTCTTTTGAACTTGCTTAAAACATACCCGGAAGGTTCATTCCCTTAGTGAATTGTCCCATCGTTTGGTTTGTCAGTTCTTCCGCCTTTTTCAAAGCATCGTTAGTGGCAGCCAACACTAAATCCTGAAGCATATCGATATCGTCCGGATCGACAACTTCCGGTTTGATGACTACATCGACTATTTCTTTATGTCCAGTCACGATGACCGTTACCATTCCGCCGCCGGCAGTTCCTTCAATCCTTTTTTCACCTAATTCTTCTTGTGCCTCTGCCATCTTCTTTTGCATCTTTTGCATTTGTTTCATCATGTTCTGCATATTACCGCCGCGCATACCCATTTTCCTTACCTCCAATTATTCTTTAATTTCAAGTAAATCATCGCCGACTAATTTTCTAGCCTCTGCTATAAAGGGGTCTTCTTCTTTTGATTCCGTTTCTTCTGGACCGTCGAACTGCTGTGTTGAGATGAAGTCCTCCCGCAACCTTTGCCACTGGCTTTCCGGAACTCCAGCTATCTCCATTCGGTGTCCGGTCAATTGCTGCATGATCGAGGCTATCACTTCCACGAAACGGTTATTTTCCATTGCCATTTGACAATGAATATCATATTTGAATTTTACCACAAAAGCTTCAGTTGACGCAGCAACAGGTTCTGCCTCCGTCAATAAAGCTGCCAATGACTTTTGGTTTTGCAGACCTAACTGTTCAAGCACTTCCCCCCACTTACTTTTCACAGCATTAAGATCTGGCTTTGTAGCTTGTTTCAAAACTTGATTGATCTTTCCTGCAGGTGCTTTATATGACTTTTTAACGGCCCTTTGCACCTTAGCCTGCTCTGCAGGTTTTTCTGCCATGGCTGCCGGAATGCCGTTTTTCTGCATTTCGAGTAATTTCTTCTCTAAATCTTCTATTTTCTGCTGCAGCTGTTGAAGCTGCCCGCTATCAATTTGATTTGGCCTTTGCTCATTACATAACTTCACAAGTGCCACCTCAAGGAAAATCCTTGGATGGTTTGTCCATTTCATATCCTGCTGTGTTTGATTGAAGCTTTCAATTATGGAGTAAATCGATTCAGAAGGAATCACTTCTGCCAATTCCTTGAATTGGGGATCTATCAAAACACGCTCGAAGGATTCTGCCAGTGCTGGTGCCGTTTGAAACAAAAGCATGTCACGGAAATAATAAATCATGTCTTCTATGAACCTGGCCGGGTCTTTTCCCATGGCCAGCAACTCTTCAAGGACTTCAAGTGCCACCGCTACTTCTTTATCATATATAGCTTTTGCCAGCCGGCTTAAAAACGCTTGCGAAACAGATCCGGTGACAGTCAATGCATCTTCCACTGAAACCGTCTCCGAACTGAAGGATATCGCTTGATCAAGAAGGCTTAGTGCATCCCGCATCCCGCCTTCGGCTGCCCTCGCAATGATATGCAGAGCTTGTTCATCACAAGAAACGCCTGTTTCTGCAATGATTTGTGACATCCGACCAACTATATCTTGAGGCTGGATCCGTTTAAAATCAAACCTTTGGCAACGGGAAATGATCGTTAGTGGAATCTTATGAGGCTCAGTTGTGGCCAATATGAAAATCACGTGCTTCGGAGGTTCTTCCAATGTCTTTAAAAGCGCATTGAACGCCCCTTGTGAAAGCATATGTACCTCATCAATTATATAAACTTTATATGTAACCGCGTTAGGTGCATATTTGACCTTATCACGAATGTCACGGATTTCCTCGACACCATTATTGGATGCTGCATCAATTTCTATAACATCTGATATGGAGCCATCGGTGATTCCGCGGCAGGTAGCACATTCGTTACAGGGTTCACTTGTAGGGGCATGCTCACAATTCACTGCTTTTGCTAGAATTTTGGCAGCACTTGTTTTCCCTGTTCCACGTGGACCGGAAAATAAATATGCATGTGAAACCTTTTGCCCGACCAAAGCATTCTGCAACGTTTTCGTCACATGTTCCTGCCCGACTACATCAATGAATTGTTGCGGCCGCCATACCCGGTATAATGCTTGATACCCCACGGAAATCCCTCCTTCTTTTCTCCATCTTGTTTATTATACATTACTGATTTCCTTAATATCAAAGTCTAAAATGAAATTTCATCATCGACTCATTTTTTTCAAAAATACCAAGCACTTTACCTTCTTGGCATAAAAAAAAACCCACCCGATACGAATGAGTTTTTTGTTTATGTAAAATAACTGCCGTGCACCTTCTGTCGATTAGCAACCATAAGCGTTACTTAAGCAGTTAGCTCGGCCCAGGCAACCCTGCGGCACATGAGAACTTCCACTTAATGCTGCTTCCTTCCGGACCTGACATGGTTCATGGAGTCCCATTGCGCAGGACCCGGGCGTCAACACCACTTACTTAAGGCAGGCCCTACAGAATGCTAACCTCGAGAAGGGATTCAACCTCGCTAGAGCGGATTGCGAGTACAGGGCACCGCTACCTCCCCGTCTAGCACGGCAAAAGTAATACCAATTTCACAGCGTCATTACGACGCATAATTCATTATACTAAGGTAACAAAAAAAACGCAAGTGTTGTTCTTGGACAGTTCAATTCCAATTTTATCATATGAAGCAAAGACTCATCTTCAACATTCGTTTTTCACTTATTTATTTTCTTCGGCAATCTTGAGTGCCTGCTCTCTTTTCAACATTTTCTTTCTATCCCTTAGCTCCTTAAAAAAAGAAGTCAAAATCCAGCCGCACTCTTCCCCCAATACACCGCTGGTTACATCACATTGATGGTTAAAGCGTTCATCTCGAAGTAAATCCATGAATGTGCCTGCACAGCCAGCCTTTGGATCATGCGCTCCAAAAACAACCCTTTTCACCCTTGATTGCAAGATGGCACCGGCACACATCGGGCAAGGTTCCAGCGTTACATATAATGTCGCATCTTCAAGACGCCAACTGCCAGTGGCACGGCAAGCCTCATTGATTGCAAGGAGCTCCGCGTGTGCCGTCGCATTCTGTTCCGTTTCCCTCAAGTTATGCCCCGTCGAAATAACTTGATCATCTATTACGATTAAAGCGCCAATCGGCACTTCATTCAATTGCCGCGCCTTTTTTGCTTCCTCTAAGGCTAAATTCATGTAATGAACATCATCCTTCAAAAAAAAACCCCCTCATATTAAATAGGAGTAAACAGACAAATATAAGACAAAATAAAGGTCATTACTACTTGTTCTAATGAATAGTAACGCATGCGGCATATGTGCTGCAAGTAAATTCTCACAATACAGGAGGATATACCATGAATCGACCTGAATCGCCTTCCTTTGCATTGCTTATCATTGATATGATCAATGACTTTGACTTCAAATACGGGAATATGCTCCTTGCACATACGAAACTTATCGTCGATCCGATCTTGAAATTAAAGAAGCAAATGAAAGAAAAAGGTTTTCCAATCATTTATATCAATGATCATTATGATTTATGGCAGGCTGACTTCGATAAAATCATTCATAAATGTAAAAATGAAGGTAATGCCTCATTAATCGAAAGAATAAAACCTCAACAGGACGAATTTTTTCTCATCAAGCCGAAGCATTCAGCATTTTATGGGACGGCACTCAATACACTGCTTAAACAATTAAACGTGGATACCCTGATCATTACTGGCATAGCTGGCAACATCTGCGTGCTATTCACGGCCAATGATGCCTATATGCGGGAATATAAATTATGGATTCCGAAAGATTGCATAGCTTCTGCATCAAAGGAAGATAATCATTACGCATTAAAAATGATGAACCATGTTCTCAAGGCATCCATAAAACAAGGTGAGAACCTGTAAGCATTCAATCGAACAAGGCATTAATATACATACCTCCCCACTCTTTCATCCTCTTTCTTTATCAACCTGACAAAAATGTCACTAAAGTCCCAAGTCTGTGATACAATATCTCTTGGCGAAAATCCTATGACCGGGAATTTTAGCTTGGTACCTCATGAAGGAGGACAGATTGGATGAAATCCACCCCATTTATCACTGTCGAAGGTCCAATCGGCGTAGGAAAAACATCACTCGCAAAAGCTATCGCAGATCATTTTCAAATTTCATTATTAAGGGAAATTGTCGATGAAAATCCATTTCTCGGGAAATTCTATAAAGATATTGATGAGTGGAGCTTTCAAACAGAAATGTTTTTTCTGTGTAACCGTTATAAACAATTGGAAGATATCGAAAAAAAGTATCTTACTAATGACCAAGCCGTAGTGGCTGATTATCATATATTCAAGAACTTGATATTTGCCGAAAGAACGTTAAAGAACGAACAATACAATAAATACATTGAGATATTCAATATTTTAACACGGGATATGCCTGAACCTAACATGGTGATTTATTTAAACGCAAGCCTTGATACTCTTCTCTCCCGAATCGGTAAAAGAGGTCGTGAAATCGAAGAAAATATATCCTCCATTTATTTAGAGCAATTATCCGCGGATTATCGAACATTCATGGAAACATTCGAGAAACAGCACCCTGACATCCCTGTTCTTACATTCAACGGGGATGAGCTGGATTTTGTCGGGAACAAGGATGATTTGAAAACGATAATCAGCCAAATAGAGAATGCCCTGCACAAAGGAGTAAAGTCAAATGAACTTACGAAAGAAATATAATATTCCAAACAACGCCGTCATTACGATAGCAGGGACGGTTGGCGTAGGAAAATCGACCATGACCAATGCGTTAGCCGATGCCCTTCAATTCAGGACATCGTTTGAGAAGGTTGATACGAACCCCTACCTGGATAAGTTTTACGATGATTTTAATCGTTGGAGTTTCCACCTGCAAATCTATTTCCTCGCTGAACGTTTTAAAGAGCAAAAAAAAATCTTCGAATATGGCGGCGGTTTTATCCAAGACCGTTCCATTTATGAAGACACCGGGATATTTGCAAAAATGCATTATGAAAAAGGCACGATGAATGACGTGGACTACGAAACGTATACAAGCCTTTTCAATGCCATGGTAATGACGCCATACTTCCCGCACCCTGATTTACTTATCTATCTCGAAGGTTCGCTCGATGATATCCTCAACCGGATCCAAGAGCGCGGCCGTCCAATGGAACAGCATACCCCAATTGAATATTGGCAGGAAATGCACGGCCGTTACGAAGAATGGATTGATCAATTCAACGCCTGCCCTGTCCTTCGATTAAATATAAACGAATATGATCTTATGCAGGATGAAGCAAATATCGAACCTCTTATAAAACGGATTGCCGAATATATGGAGCAAACCAAGTTGTTGCGAAATGTGTAAACAGAAAAACCACCGGTTATCCGGTGGTTTTTTAATATATTAGAAAACAAAAATTCCGTTACATAACTGTAACGGAATTCATCGATATCCAATTTATGCGCTGTGGTTATTAATAAGTTATGGAGGAGGTAGAGGGATTCGAACCCCCGCGGGATTTGACTCCCCTGTCGGTTTTCAAGACCGATCCCTTCAGCCGGACTTGGGTATACCTCCGTATCAACATTTATTATATTACATGGAATCAAAATCAAAGTCAAGCCCTCTATAAAGTTTTTTTAAAATAATTTTCAAACTTTGATAAAAAGGGGAATCAGCCTCTTTAACCAGAAGCTGATTCCCTTTGACTTACGGTTTAATGACTTCCGCACCGCGCATATATGGACGTAATACTTCAGGAATGATAACACTGCCATCTTCCTGCTGGTAATTCTCCAAAAGTGCAGCGACTGTACGGCCGATTGCCAAACCTGATCCATTTAGGGTATGGACGTGTTCCGGTTTGCCTTTTGCATCACGTCTGAAGCGAATATTGGCCCGTCTAGCCTGGAATGCTTCAAAGTTACTGCAAGAAGAAATTTCACGGTACGTTCCATAGCTCGGGATCCAAACCTCGATATCATACTTTTTAGCAGCTGTGAAACCAAGATCTCCTGTACACATGCTTAGCACTCGGTATGGAAGACCCAGCAATTGGAGGACCTTTTCGGCATGACCTGTGAGGTTTTCCAACTCTGCATATGAATCTTCCGGCTTCACGAACTTCACTAGTTCAACTTTATTGAACTGGTGCTGACGAATTAACCCTCGCGTATCACGACCCGCAGATCCTGCCTCTGAACGGAATGAAGCGCTGTATGCCGCATAGCTAATCGGCAGGTCGTCCGTGCTCATGATTTCATCACGATGGAAGTTTGTCACCGGCACTTCAGCTGTAGGAATCAAGAAGTAATCATCACTTTCAATACGGAAAGCATCCTCTTCGAATTTAGGCAATTGACCTGTCCCGGTCATGCTTGCACGGTTCACCATATATGGTGGCAGCATTTCTTCATATCCGTGTTCCTCAACATGAAGGTCTAACATAAAGCTAATTAGTGCACGCTCCAATCGAGCACCAAGACCCCGATAAAATACAAATCGGCTTCCGGTCACTTTTGCTGCCCGTTCAAAATCCAGGATGCCTAGATCTCCAGCCACATCCCAGTGTGGTTTCGGTTCAAACTTGAATTCAGGTAACTCCCCCCATTTACGGATTTCGACATTATCGTCTTCCGTCTCACCAACAGGCACGCTTTCATGCGGTATATTAGGAATGGAAAGAAGTAATGTTTCTAATTGTGCTTCCACTTCACGAAGCTCATCATCGAAACCTTTTATACGGTCACCGACTTCACGCATTTCCGCAATCAACTGATCTGCATCTTTTTTCTCCCGTTTCAATATGGCCACTTGCTGTGAAACTTCATTTCTTTGGCTTTTCAACTTTTCCGTTTCAGCAATCAAGGTCCGGCGCTTTACATCCAGTTCCTCGAATTTTCCTAAATCGGTTAAATCTTCCCCCCTGAATTGCAATACACGCTTCACTTCTTCAAAATTATTTCTTACATATTTCAAATCCAACATTTCAATTCCTCCTTAATGTTTTTGATGATTTATCAAAGAACGCAAAAAACTCCCGTCCCCTGAAGAAGGGACGAGAGTTAACCCGCGTTGCCACCCTAGTTGAAGGCCTATGAAAAACGCCTACCACTTATCACGATAACGGCTTTTAACCGAAAGTATTTACTGACCCAAAAGGCTTTCCATACTCTGCTCCAGGAGGGATTCACAAAACTCTCACACCGATTTCCACCAGCCATCGGCTCTCTGTAGAAAGAAATACTTGTTACTATTTCCTGTCATTGCTTTCTTATATAATCAAATTGTTTTCCATAATGTACTATAATTTTATACATTACGCAACCGTTTTATACAGTAAACTTAAAACCAGCCTTTAACAGTGGAAGCTACACTGCTCCAAACGTCTCCAAAGAATCCGCCAACCGCCCGCATTGATAATACGAACCAGTTTGCCTTTTCAACGGATTCGGCAGCTACGACGTTAACCTTTACTGGATCGCCGTTGATGTACCCGTAATCTTCTCCTTTTTTAGGAGTGACTGTGATGTAGCCTAGCTTTTCACCTTTTTTGATTGGTGCAGTCAGCTTACCATCATCATTCAATTTGTTTTTATCGATCACTAAATCTGTTTTATAGTTGTCTTTCCCACCATTTTCAACAAGTAGCTCGATTGCTTTTTCAGATTGAATCTTAACGTCTTTTTCCTTGCCTTTCACTACTGGAAGTGTTTCTTTCCCTTTCACCTGGTAGTTGGCTGGAAGGACTTTTTCCTTTTTAAATGTTGCATAAGCATAGTTCATAAGCTTAGTGCTATCTGCAAAACGTTGGTTTTTATTAGTGGACTTCATGACCACCGTGATATAACGCTGACCGTCCCGGATAACCGTCCCTGTATGGCCATAACCGGCAAAGTCGGTAGATCCCGTCTTTAGTCCGTCTACGCCTTTATATTCAAAAATCAGGCCAGGAAGCATCCAGTTGAAGTTCGGATATTCTTTTCCATCACGGAACTTCAATTTAGGAATGCTGGCGATTTTTAAAACTTCCGGATAATCATTTATTAAACGATAAGCAAGAAGTGCAGTATCTTTTGCTGTCATGATATTTTCATCATCTTCATCACCTGAAGGATATTGCCCTAACAAATCAGAGTTATTCAACCCGCTGGCGTTAACGAATTTATGATTTTTCAAGCCTAATTCCTTTGCTTTTTCGTTCATTAACTTAACGAAGCTCTTTTCACTTCCGGAAACTAGCTGTGCTAAAGCTACTGTTGCCGCATTTCCTGAATAGACGGCCATAGCTTGATATAGTTCCTTAACTGTATAATCTTCACCTTCCGTTAACCCAACATTCGACAAATTGGGTGCTTTTGAAAGGTCATGTACATATTTATTTATTTTTACTTTTTGATCCCAACTGATTTTCCCATTTTCAATTGACTCCATTATGATGTACTCGGTCATCATTTTAGACATGGATGCAATTCCTAATACTTTATCGGCATTTTTTTCATACACGATTTGTCCCGTTTCACCATCGATTATGATGGCTGCCTCTGCTTTTAAACCTAAATTATCAGATTCAGCAACAGCTTCCCCCGGTTGATAGGCAAATTGCGACATAACAAGAACAAAAACAAAAGTGAAAATGAGGGTCATCTTGCTGATTTTTTTCAATTTCCAATACCTCCAACTTTTAAGCTAATCTCTATAACAAAGAAGAAACTTTATGTAAATCCCTTGACACCTTGTCTAGTTTATCACAGAAAAAATAAAAAAAATAGACAGAGTAATCGCAGACTCTGTCTATTTTAAATAAATTTTAATGACGATTATATGTTAAATTCATTACATGGAGTAGTTCGGTGCTTCTTTAGTGATTTGGACATCATGAGGATGGCTCTCCCTTAATCCGGCACCGGTCATTTTGACAAATTGAGAGTTTTCTCTCAACTCTTCCAATGTGGCTGTACCGCAATATCCCATACCTGAACGAATGCCGCCAATCAGTTGGAAAATGGTATCTGATAGAGGTCCTTTGTATGGAAGGCGCCCTTCGATGCCTTCCGGAACGAATTTCTTGTTATCTTCCTGGAAGTAACGATCTTTAGATCCTTTTTCCATTGCAGCAACGGATCCCATACCCCGATACACTTTAAAACGGCGACCTTGGAAAATTTCCGTTTCGCCAGGGCTTTCAGTTACACCTGCAAGCATACTGCCAAGCATTACTGCATGTCCGCCTGCAGCCAGGGCTTTAACGATATCACCTGAATATTTAATTCCGCCATCAGCGATAATCGTTTTACCATGCTTTCTTGCTTCTGTTGCACAATCGAAGACTGCCGTGATTTGTGGAACACCTACACCGGCTACAACCCTTGTCGTACAGATTGATCCTGGTCCGATTCCCACTTTCACTACATCGGCCCCCGCTTCAATCAATGCTTTCGTCCCTTCAGCTGTTGCCACATTACCTGCAATGATCGTCAATTCAGGATATGTCGCGCGGATTTCCTTCACCATTTCAAGGACGCCTTCTGAATGACCGTGAGCAGTATCAAGTACAATTGCATCGACATGGGACTTAACTAGCATTTCAACACGCTTCATTGTATCCTTAGTGACTCCGACTGCAGCACCTGCAAGCAATCTACCTTGCTTATCTTTCGCCGAATTCGGGAACTCAATGACTTTCTCGATATCCTTGATCGTAATAAGTCCTTTAAGAACTCCATTATCGTCTACAAGGGGAAGCTTTTCGATTTTGTACTTTTGAAGAATTTTCTCTGCTTGCTCCAAGTTAGTTCCTACTGGCGCTGTGACGAGATTCTCAACAGTCATGACACTGGAAATCTTCAAGGAAAAATCGGAAATAAATCGCAAATCACGGTTTGTAATGATACCCACAAGTTTTTGATCTTCAATATTGTTGACTACAGGAACACCCGAAATGCGATATTTACCCATTAAATGCTCTGCATCGAATACCTGGTGATCTGGCGTCAAGAAAAATGGATCGGTAATTACACCGCTTTCTGAACGCTTTACTTTATCCACCAGTTCAGCTTGTGCTTCAATGGACATATTTTTATGAATGATACCCAATCCGCCTTGACGAGCCATGGCAATCGCCATCTCTGCTTCTGTCACGGTATCCATTCCTGCACTGATGATAGGAAGGTTGAGCTTTAAGTTTTCAGCTAAGTTGACTTGAAGGTTGACATCTTTCGGCAAAACCTCTGATTTCGCTGGAATTAATAGGACATCATCAAAAGTTAAACCTTCTTTTGCAAATTTATTTTCCCACATTATTTTCCCCTCCTGCTTAAAAATATTATTTGTAGGTTATCAATAGGACATACTACTGTCAAGAAGAGAAATAAATGTTTGATTATTCTATTAATTTGGAGGACAGCTGCAATGCCTGAAAACAATGATAATTTCGATAAATATACACCTTTTTTTTCCGCATCTTCCTCTCAACTTTTTTTACAAAAATGTTACACACAAGAAAAAATAGCAGAAGCGGAAATCAAAAGTTATGATAATTGTTATCCATTTATTTACCATCTTGAACATGCTAAAACTTATTATAATCAGGCAGCCATTGCACCACTTTCCATTCAACCAATCCTTACATTTTACGGATTCGCCCAATTATTAAAGGCTTGTCTGCTCACGATTGATCCAAACTATCCGGAATCAACTTCGATGCTTGCCCATGGGGTAACTACAAGGAAAAAGAAAAAGCAACAATATGAATTTCTGAAGGATGAAGTGAAAACGCAAAAAAATGGACTTTTTACCTGCATCGCCGAGAAATTATTTCATATCAAGCATCTGGAAGGTGAAAAATTTTCCATGGGTACACTTATGAAAGAAATCCCGGATATGCAAAACTTTACATGGTCCATTTCCAAGAAAAATTTCGTCGCCCTGCTACCCTGTTCCAATGGTTTTCAATTGCCTTCAACCATATTGGATAGCTATCAAATGTCCAGCAGTCGATTGGAAGAATTTTTGAAAGCTAAAACAAATCAAATTTACAGTATTTCGGAAGCTCCTGGAACACTGCATTTAAAAACAGAGGGTGTTCCTATACATAATGCCACTTCTCCAATACGGTATAATTTGGCGGAAGGACAATTTATGCTATCTCTAAATAAAGATTCATCCGCTTTTTCATTACCTGAACTTTTG
This sequence comes from Bacillus sp. ISL-57, assembly GCF_018613135.1. NCBI lineage: Bacteria > Bacillati > Bacillota > Bacilli > Caryophanales > Bacillaceae > Bacillus > Bacillus sp. ISL-57. The sequence continues at coordinate 12,831 of NZ_JAGGQV010000025.1, forward strand.
ATCCATTATTTGATTTCTTATAACCTTAGCATAATAGCTCGGTATGAAACAGAATGGTGGGCAGAGCTGATGAAAACCATGCCTAATGACGATTACCCTTGCATTGTGCAATTCCTTAAAATAAGCCAAGCTAAGGTGCCATTTTTAATATTTGAATGGATTAAGTCGGAAAGGTTCCACAACTGATACTTCCAACACCCTATGTGAATTGATCTGTCCTGAAACGACAAAAAAGACCAGCCGGATGGCTGATCTTTTCAAATGGCTTGGCGGCGTCCTACTCTCACAGGGGGAAACCCCCAACTACCATCGGCGCTGAAGAGCTTAACTGCCGTGTTCGGAATGGGAACGGGTGTGACCTCTTCGCTATCGCCACCAAACATAAAAGGAACGTTGTTCCTTCAAAACTAGATAATAAGAAGGTATTTCATTTTTTAAAAAGCGTTGGTTAAGTCCTCGATCTATTAGTATCAGTCAGCTCCACATGTCACCATGCTTCCACCTCTGACCTATCAACCTGATCATCTTTCAGGGATCTTACTAGCTTGCGCCATGGGAAATCTCATCTTGAGGGGGGCTTCATGCTTAGATGCTTTCAGCA
>NZ_JAGGQV010000026.1:0-35769 GCF_018613135.1 Bacillus sp. ISL-57
TTATCCCAGTCTTATAGGCAGGTTGCCCACGTGTTACTCACCCGTCCGCCGCTAATCTCAGGGAGCAAGCTCCCATCGATTCGCTCGACTTGCATGTATTAGGCACGCCGCCAGCGTTCGTCCTGAGCCAGGATCAAACTCTCCGAAGAAATGTTTGACTTGCTCATTTGCTTTTTTGATAGTGTGTGCTCACTTAAAATTTAACGTTGGCGCTTTGTTTTGTTCAGTTTTCAAAGAGCAATAATGGAGCGGGTGAAGAGAATCGAACTCTCATCATCAGCTTGGAAGGCTGAGGTTTTACCACTAAACTACACCCGCATTTGATTTTAAAGTATTTTTAATGGAAAGAATGGTCGGGAAGACAGGATTCGAACCTGCGACCCCTTGGTCCCAAACCAAGTGCTCTACCAAGCTGAGCTACTTCCCGTAAAATATGGTGCGCCCGGCGGGAGTCGAACCTACAACCTTCTGATTCGTAGTCAGATGCTCTATCCAATTGAGCTACGGGCGCTAATTTCTATGATGTTATTGGTGCGGCCGAGAGGAGTCGAACCTCCACGGGGTTTCCCCCACTAGGCCCTCAACCTAGCGCGTCTGCCATTCCGCCACGACCGCGAAAGCGACTTTGTAAGTTTAACACCTTTTCAACTTGATGTCAAGAAGAAAAATATCAGTGCGGGTGAAGGGACTTGAACCCCCACGCCTTGCGGCGCCAGATCCTAAGTCTGGTGCGTCTGCCAATTCCGCCACACCCGCGAAAATAAATGGTGAGCCATGAAGGATTCGAACCTTCGACCCTCTGATTAAAAGTCAGATGCTCTACCAACTGAGCTAATGGCTCTAAATAAAAATGGCTGGGCTAGAAGGGATCGAACCTTCGCATGACGGAATCAAAATCCGTTGCCTTACCGCTTGGCTATAGCCCAATAATCAAATACTAATTAACGGCCAGGATAATATTATATCAAGATAATATCAGTTTGGCAAGTGTTTTTTTAAAAAATGGCGGTCCCGACGGGAATCGAACCCGCGATCTCCTGCGTGACAGGCAGGCATGTTAACCGCTACACCACGGGACCAGTATTTTGATTATGCATAAGAAAGTGACCCATACGGGATTCGAACCCGTGTTACCGCCGTGAAAGGGCGGTGTCTTAACCGCTTGACCAATGGGCCTTGATATTAAATATGTGACTGGCGGAGAAGGAGGGATTTGAACCCTCGCGCCGCTTACGCGACCTACACCCTTAGCAGGGGCGCCTCTTCAGCCTCTTGAGTACTTCCCCAAAAAAAATGGCTCCGCAGGTAGGACTCGAACCTACGACCGTTCGGTTAACAGCCGAATGCTCTACCACTGAGCTACTGCGGAATAATGAAAATTGGGTTCCTTTTTCACGCTCAAGGACCTTAGTGTTTGTCGTTAAGGACAAGTTGTTATCTTGTCGACTCTTATGATTATAAAGAGGTTGCAACCTAAAGTCAAGAGTTCTTTTGTGTTTTTTTATTTTTTTGTTTTTTGCTCCTTGAACCCTTGGTAAATCAATGTTCCACGACATTTACCACAAACGAAACGGGTAGTGTCGATTCGTTTTTTTCTTATATATACCTGCTGACAGTCTTCACATTTATATTGAATTGTATTCATCTTTTTCTTTAATTGGTTGGATGGCAGTGGCTCGCAAAATCTCGGTGCCCCCACTTTTTTGAGTAAATGCTTAAAGTCCGCATCACGATGCTGGTACCCCTTCTTCTCGATGTGCAGATGGTAATGGCACAATTCATGCTTAATGATTCCAATCATTTCTTCCACACCGCGTTCATCAAGATACTTCTTATTGATTTCTATATTGTGTGAACGGAGCAAGTATCGTCCTCCTGTTGTCCGGAGACGCGGATTAAAACTCGCTTGGTGTCTAAAGGCTCTTTTAAAGTCTTTCAACGAAATTTCTTCTACTAGTTTTTGCAATTGACGATTATCCATTTCCCCCTCCCTTTCCTTGGTAACATGACAACCCATTATAACATAGACTAATAATACAATAGGAAACTAAGGGAGGAAAAGCTATGCCTAATTGGTTCCAGAATCAAATCCGCAAAGCCTTTTATGAAAAGGATTATTATCAAGTGAAGATGTTGAATCAATGTTGGTTTTTTTATCAAAAGAAAGAAAGTCTCAGGTTATAGATTCGACGCTGTTCCAAATAAAAAAAACCCCTTCTAATATAGAAGGAGCTTAACATAGGCTAGTTTTGATCCTTCGGCTCGAGCATCGTTAAAGATACCCTTTGCTTTTGGGAGTCAACAAGTTCGACCCAAACTGTGACAACATCCCCAACGGCAACTACATCCAATGGGTGCTTTACAAACCGGTTGCTCAGTTTAGAAATATGCACCAGTCCATCCTGTTTAACACCGATGTCCACAAATGCACCAAAATCCACAACATTCCTCACTGTACCTTGTAACTCCATCCCAGTTTGCAGATCCTCCATTTTTAGTACATCCTGCTTAAGCAGCGGTTTTGATAACTCATCCCGAGGATCTCTTCCCGGTTTCATTAAATCATCGATGATATCTTTGATCGTAATTTCCCCAATTTCCAATTCATTGACCAAATCAGCAGGATTTAACTTACCTAACTCTTCATTCAGTGCATCACTGCCTAAATCCTCAGATGTGAATCCCATTTTCTTCAATAATTTATTCACGGCACTGTAGTTCTCAGGATGTATCGCGGTTTGATCTAAAGGTTCATCTCCATTAATGATACGTAAGAATCCTATACATTGTTCATATGTTTTGGCACCAAGCCGGGGAATCTTCTTTAATTCCTTCCTGCTTTGAAATTTCCCTTCCACTTCCCTTTTCTTCACGATATTTTGGGCAACAGACTTTGATAAACCAGCTACATATTGTAAGAGAGACGATGAAGCGGTATTGACATTAACACCCACCTGGTTAACAGCTGTTTCCACTACAAAGGTGAGGGATTCCGTTAACTTTTTCTGAGACACATCATGTTGATACTGGCCTACCCCCACAGATTGCGGATCAATTTTAACAAGTTCAGCAAGAGGATCTTGAAGCCTTCTGCCTATCGAAACTGCGCTTCTCTGTTCAACTTGAAGATCCGGAAACTCTTCACGGGCAATATCCGAAGCTGAATACACACTGGCTCCCGCTTCATTAACAATGATATATGAAATGTTCCCTTTCACTTCTTTTAGAATATCTGCAATGAATTGCTCTGATTCACGTGATGCCGTTCCATTGCCGATTGCCACGATCTCAACCGAGAACCGCTGGAGTATATCGATCGTTTTTTCACGGGCAGCATGAAGTTTCGCAGCAGGAGGATGCGGATAGATTACACTGATATCGAGTACCTTTCCGGTTTCATCAATGACAGCCAACTTACAGCCAGTCCGATATGCCGGATCTAAGGCGAGGACCACTTTTCCTTTAAGCGGAGGCTGCAAGAGCAGGTTCCGGAGGTTTTCAGAGAAAATGTGGATAGCTTGATCCTCAGCTTTTTCCGTCAGCTCTTTTCTGATCTCCCGCTCTACAGAAGGCATGATCAAACGCTTAAGTCCATCCTCAATCGCAGGTTTAAGAACAACTTGGGCTTCAGATTTGTTATTTTTAATGGTTTTACGTTCCAGATGACCAATGATGACTTCAGTCCGAGGCTGGATGGAGATTCGCAAAACCTCTTCCTTTTCACCTCTATTCAGCGCCAATACCCGATGTGGTACGATTCTTTGAACCGGTTCCTCATATTCATAGTACATTTCGAAGATTTTTTTCTCGTCCTTCTCTTCATTTTTCACAGTTGAAACCACTTTTCCAGCTTTGAAAATTTCAGCCCTTATCCACTTCCTTAATTCCGCATCATCGGAAATATATTCAGCTATGATATCCTGCGCACCTGCAATAGCCTCTTCAATAGAAGGAACTTCTTTTTCTGCCGATATGAATTCAGCTGCTTTTTCACTGACTCGAGGATGCATTTGACATTCCAAAAGCCAATTGGCCAGTGGTTCAAGACCCTTTTCTTTAGCAACTGTCGCTTTCGTTCTCCTTTTTTGTTTGAATGGCCTGTATAAATCCTCGACTTCCTGCAGTTTTGTTGCCTTCTCGATTTGTTTTGTTAATTCTTCCGTCAATTTCCCCTGTTCACCAATCGAACGCGTAACTTCCGCTTTCCTCTGGCCAAGGTTTTCTAGATAGTTCCATCTTTCCATAATGGAACGTATCTGCACTTCATCAAGTGAACCCGTCATTTCTTTTCTATAACGTGCGATAAAAGGTACAGTATTCCCCTCTTGCAGCATCTGTATGACGTTTTGGACCTGATGATTTTTCAAAGTCAGCTCATTGGATATTTGTTTTATCAATTCTTTTAATTTATCTTCCACAACGGTCATTTTGTATACCCCCAACCTTTTGATCTAATATATATAGTCTAGCAAATGAGCGATGAAGTTGCGAATTCCATACAAAAAAGCTCACTTCCGAATCATGGCGAAAGTAAGCTTCCTAAAATGAAAGTTGTATCATCTGCAGTTAATGGACTGCTTTTTAATATGCATTGGGCGTTCTTATCGATAGGGATCAGCCTTTTTAAAAAAGACTTTGCTCCCTTAAGTTCCAAACCATCGGAATGAAGAATGAATTTTGCATTTGGTTCATATTTGTATCTCTGCGTCCTGTATGTTTGTTTCCTTCCGGATAAATACCCTGTAACAGGTAAAGGGTAAACGAGTTTATCATCGCTTGGATTATACAGGAAAAAGCGGATGTTACCCACTGAACTGTATACAAATTCATTCCTGTCATAAAATATCTTCAAAATCGAAACGGCTGCCCCCCGCTTATCGACTAAAACCTGGTTACATACTGCCATTAATGATTCTACATCCAACTCATGATTACGTTTAACTTCCTCGATGACGGCATGGGAGGAATCGTATGCATTTTTCCCGCTGCCTAGCCCATCTGCCAGGACACATACAAAGTATTCTTCCGTATGAAGAAAAAAGTAATCATCACCACAGTAAACCATCCCATTTTTAGACGATTGAGAGACAAGGACTTCTATTTTTTCTCCCCTCAGAATATCTTTTATCACTGAATTAACTCCGAGTTTTCAGCATTAATGGCTTCTTGAAGTTTCTTGATCGCGCGGCGTTGGAGCCTTGACACATGCATTTGGGAAATCCCCAATTTATCGCCAGCTTCTTTCTGGCTTAAATTCTCTAAATAAGTATGTTGAATAATCATCTTTTCACGGTCGCTCAGCACATGAAGCACCTTTTCAAGCACAAGACGCTGATTGACCTTTTCAAAACCTTCATCGACATTCCCGAATATATCAAGCAATGTGACAGTGCCGCCATCAGAATCCGCCTCAATAGAATGATCCACGGATAAAGCTTGATAGCTTTTTCCCATTTCCATCGCCTCTAAAACTTCTTCCTCGGTCACGCCTATACTATCGGCTATTTCATCTATTCTTGGTGAACGGTGCAGAGTTGTCGTTAACTCCTCGACAGTCACCCTGATTTTCGGACCTAGTTCCTTAATTCGCCTTGGCACATGGACACTCCATGTTTTGTCACGAAGGAACCTTTTGATTTCCCCGATAATAGTGGGGACGGCAAATGCCTCAAAGCTCTTACCGAAAGATTCATCATATCGTCGAATGGCACCTAATAGACCAATCATGCCGACTTGGGAGATATCCTCCTGAAATGATTTCCCTTTCGCGTACTTGCGGGAGATTGTTTCAACCAAACTTTTATAATGGATGACGAGGTTACTCTGCGCTTCTTCATCTTGATTCTGCTGGTAAGCTCTGATCCATTCATTTACCTGTTCTCTTTGTGCCTGATTAGGTTGAGACTGTTTTTGCATCCATCTCCACCTGCTCTCCTTCTAAAAACTTAGTCATAAATACTGTAACCCCATCATGCTGATGAATTTTTACATCATCCATCAGAGTTTCAATAAGGTAAAGACCCAAGCCTCCTTCTCTCAAAAGTTCGACTTTTTGACCATTTTCGTATGGACCTAGCCCTTGACGAACCTCCTCGAAATTACAGCTCTTGCCACTATCGGAAACCATGACCTCCAAACGGTCAGGATAAAGGCCGAAACTCACTTTCACTTCACCTTTTTCAGAGTCCTTGTATGCATGCTGTACCGCATTTGTACAAGCCTCACTGGTAGCGATTTTCAAATCCTCTATTTCATCATACGCAAATCCCATCCGGCTTCCAATTCCAGAAAGCGTTAAACGAATGACACCGATGAATTCTGGTTTTGCAGGTATTTTCATTTCGATGTAATCATATACTTGACTCATTCTAACCCACCCTCTGTACCACTTTTTATATCAATGATATCTGCAAGACCTGTTATATCAAATAAACGTCGTAACCGTTCCGATAATCCAACTAACGTGAACTCGCCATTATTTGCCCTAACACTTTTAAAAGCACCGACAAATACCCCAAGTCCCGTACTATCCATATACGAAACTTCAGTTAGATCAATAGTGATCGAAACATTTTCCTGCTCTGAAATTGGAAATAGTGATTCTCTTAGTTTCGGTGCAGTATAAGCATCGATTTCACCTTTTAGTTTTACATTAAATTCAGTATTCAATTCATTAACATCCACTGTTATATTCATCCTTGACCCACCTCTTCAAATCCTCTTCATTCCTATATCTATACCCAGCAGAAACAATACTAAACATTTGATTTTAAAATTATTAATGTAAAATCATCCCTAAGTTGAAAGTTCTGCATTTTCTCCAATTGTTTATATATATTATTCACCATTTCCTGGGCTTGCAAATGCATATTCTTTTTAATCAAACCAATAAGCGTTTCCCTTTCTATGAACCCATCATTCGTGCGGCACTCCGTTACTCCGTCAGATAATAAAATGATCATGTCGCCACGATTCACCGTTTTTTCATATTGGCGATACCTTGTTTTTTTATCAACGCCAAGCAACAAGCCCTTTGCATCCAAATCGCTAAAAGTACCTGTAGCTGCGTCATAGTAAAATCCAGGTTCATGTCCGGCTGAAGCATAGGAAAATTGCCTGTCATGCGGATCATATAAACCATAGAACATGGTTATGAACATGCTTGGATCAACATTATGCTCCACAACCCGGTTCAAACTCTCAAGTACACTTTTCGGTTCATGACGATGCTCCGGAAGACTGTCCATCGCATATTTGATCATCGACATGCACAGCGCAGCAGGGATCCCTTTTCCTATGACATCGGCTATCCCAACACCTATACGCTCATTTTCATCCTGGACGAAGTGATAGTAATCCCCGTTCATCTGCCTCGCAGGAACACTGATTGCCCCAATTTCAAGAGCTTTGATATCAGGAATTTCCGTTTCCAAAAGAGTATGTTGAACGTTTGCCGCTATCTCGATTTCCGTTTTCAGTTCCTGCTGTTGATGTCTGAGGCTTTGATGTTCACGGTATGCAATGCCGTAGCCCATCATGACTTCTAGCAGAAAATCGAAAGAATCCAATACTTTTCCCGGTAAATCCGGGTAAAGTTCCATTAAGTTATTTTTATGCATACTTATGATTTCTTCTGGAGATATATTGTATTTGATATGTAGGCGGCTAATCTTCTGCCCTTGATAGAGTGCCTGCTCATTTTGGTCTTTAAGATAAGTAGAAAGCGCCTCATGATACTTTTTCTCCATGTTCTCCCTAATATCCATAGTCCCCCCCTAACGGAGCCATTTCGTCGCGATAATCTTGGTCCCTTCACCTGGTATCGATTCAATATCAAAGTCATCCATTAAACGTTTGGCTCCAGGAAGGCCTGCCCCCAGCCCCCCTGAGGTGGTATATCCATCTTCCATGACTCTGCGGATATCCTCAATTCCCGGCCCTTGGTCTTCTGCAATGATTTTCAATCCTGACTTCCCATTTATATTTAGCTTTTCTATGCTAACACTGCCTTGTCCAGCATATAGGTATATGTTTCGGGCCAATTCGCTAATGGCCGTTGTGATTCTGGCCTGGTCTACAATACCGAACCCCAACTCTTTAGCGACATTTCTTCCGAGCTGCCTTGCAGCTACGATGTCCCATTCATTTATGATTTTTACGCAGGATTGGAACTCCATTCTTTAATCCCCCAATTCCTGTTGTAATTTCTCCAGGCCTTTCTCTAAGTCTAATGCTGTCAGAACATCATCGAGACTAATTCCTAGTTCAATCAAAGTTATTGCAACAGCAGGCTGGATTCCCGTAATTACAACTTTGGCCCCCATAAGCTTAGACATGCTAAAGACATCGCCTAATACCTTTGCGATAAAAGAATCAATAAAATCTATTGAGGTAATATCTATAACCACGCCATTCGCGCTTGTTTCATGAATCTTATGCAGTAAATCCTCTTGAAATTGAAGGGCTGTCACATCATCCAATTCCCACTGTATAGAGACTAACAAGCAGTCATAAAGCTTTAATATCGGAATTCTCATTCTTATCCCTCCACCTTTACGATCTTACGGCTCGTTAATTCCAACGCAACTTCTATCCCTTTTTTCAACGTATTTTTTGTAATCACTTCATTTAAATTAATGCCAAGATTAACGATGGTTTGAGCTATTTCAGGGCGGATGCCGCATAGTATACATTTGGCGCCCACTAATCGGACTGCTTCCGCAGCTTGAATGATATGGTGGGCAACCATGGTATCCACGACCGGCACACCCGTAATATCAATAAGAACGACTTCAGATCTATGCTTAACCACGCCAGTCAGCAGGTTTTCCATTATCTGTTTGGCACGTTCCGTATCAATCGTACCAATTAGCGGCATTACCGTAATTCCTTCCAATACAGGAATGAGCGGTGCCGAAAGTTCTTGCAACGCTATTTTCTGCATGGAAACGGTTCTTTCCCAAGTTTGAGTATATATATTGACTATTTCATTATTTATCGGTGTCGCCCATTTATCCAAATGGTTAACGAGATTGACTTGATTATCAGGAGTAACGAGACCCTTTTCAACCATTCCATTAATGACAATTAACGTGAACTTATGAAGTCCTTCATTGACGAAAGTAAGAGGCCATCCCAATTGGACGACTTTCTCGGCAAAATCTGAAAGCTTCAATGTGAATTCCTTGTTTTTACTATCAACGTTCGTGATGATCATATCTATAAATTCACTGCTCGTTTGCGTGAACATTCGATCTGAGACAATTTTAATTAATCTTTCGTCCGTACTTTCCTTCATGATGCCCATCCACTCAGTAAGGATGTAATCTTGATTTTGCTTAATAAAATCGTAAACCAATTGATTCATAATATCCTCCCATTCTAACACAATTGCTATGTTTCCCTGTCCACGTCACAAGGATGTTAACTAAATGTAATGTTATTTCCATTTGGATTTCCTTCGAGTTTCCCCACTGCACTATTGCTTTTTTTAGGTATTTACAACATAACTACATACCCGAAATTCAGGTAAGAAAAACATAAATTAATGAAAAGTTAGGGAGAAACCATAAAAAAACAATGACATTCCATCCAATATCTAACTGTATAATGTTTTTATTCGTCAAATTTTTCATATTTCCTCCCTGTTTACTTTTTGGACACATGTTTATGTTATTTCATAAAAAAAACACGATTCCCACAGTAGCAGGAATCGTGCCATCTAATTAATATCAAGAATGATTTGTATTATAATAACGCCCGGTTTAACGGGAAAAATTTTCTTTAAAACTCAATGAGGCCTAAACTAATTTGCAAAGCTTCATTGACTTTTTGCATCATCGGTTCGTCAAGATGCGTAATTTTATCAGTTAAACGCTGCTTATCGATAGTCCGGATCTGTTCTAATAAAATGACGGAATCCCGTTCGAATCCGTACTTTTTTGCATTAATCTCAACATGTGTAGGCAATTTCGCTTTTTGAATTTGAGCTGTAATGGCTGCCACGATCACAGTCGGACTAAAGCGATTGCCAATATCGTTTTGTAAAATTAGTACCGGACGGGTCCCACCCTGCTCTGAACCGACTACCGGGGAAAGGTCTGCGAAGTATACGTCACCACGCTTAACAACAATCAATGGCTCAGCCTCCGCTAACTAATCGTTCAACGCAATGACCAGCCTCGAATTCAGCCTGGAAGGCTTCAGAAGCAATCGTTAAATTAATGGCCGCCATTTCAATATAACCGCGTTTCATCGATTCACGAAACTCTTTCTTTTTACGTTCGCGAAGATACATTTTTGTGGCACGATAAATAAATTCACTGCGATTCACATTTTCCTCACTCGCATACCCATCTAACTCTGTTAAAAAATTTTGAGGTAATCGAATTAATATCTCTCTTGTTGCGCTGGATTCAGACACAAACATACACCTCCACCATCACTACACACCTTTATTATATATCCTTTTTAATATTACCATTAAAATGCCTATCTGCAAAGAGTATATTCTATTCTCAATCCTATTATCAGCATAATAAAGGAAATCTTATTCACAATCTTAGGATTTTTTTACAATCCGCTCATTCCAAAATGAAGTTGCGTACATGATTCATCTGATTATCTTTCATGTATATGCGGGGCACTCTTGCTCCTATCATGCATGTCACCTCATAGTTGATCGTTTCCAGTTTTGCCGCTATCTCATCGACAGTAATCGATTCATCCCCATCATTCCCGATTAGTGTGACCACTGTTCCTACAGGGTATGGTCCAGGCAGCTTGATCATGCATTGATCCATGCAAATCCTTCCGACTATGGGCATTCTTTTTCCATTCACAAGAACTTCCTGACCTTGCAGCTTACGGATCCAGCCGTCAGCATACCCGATTGGCAAAGTTCCAATCCATTCATCACCTTCAGCCGTATAAGTCGCTCCATAGCTAACGCTTTCACCCTTAGCAAGCTGCTTAACCGCGACCATCTCCGTTCTCAATGATATAGCCTGTTTTAATGGAAATGGCAATATCGGCTTCATCTCCATGGAAGGACTCAAACCATACATGGAAATCCCCATTCTTATTGCATTCCATTCTGAATCGGTGAACCTTAAAGAAGCTGCACTATTGGCTGCATGAACATATTCCGGCTTTCCCGTCAATTCGGAAAGCATCCCTTTAAAGAAAGCAAGCTGCTTTTCATATAAGTCCGTTTTCATTTCATCCGCAGTCGCGAAATGAGTGAATATCCCTTGGAAATTGAAACAAGCTTCCCTCTTAAGCAAACTTTCCACTTTCTTGAGTTGACCTTCATCTCGAATGCCGATTCTTCCCATGCCGCTATCCACTTTTACATGGATTTGCAAAACTTGTCCCGGTTTCAACAAATCCTTTGCCTTCTCCAACCATGCTACATCGAAAACCGTCACGGAAATCCCATGCTCGGCAGCAAGCGCTGCACTTTCAGGCCTAGAAGCCCCAAGGACAAGAATCGGAGCCAATATACCTTTTTTCCGCAAGGCAAGAGCCTCATCCAAAAAAGCTACACTTAAAAAATCCGCCCCCGCATCAAGCGCCGTTTTAGCCACTTCATAGTCCCCGTGGCCATAAGCATTCGCTTTAACGACAGCGAAAAGACTAACGCCCTTTCTCAGACTTTTTTTCATTGAAGAGATATTTTCAAAAATATTATCCAAATTTACTTCTGCCCACGTATCTCGATGAAATATTTTCGTTTCCAAGACCTTTTCCTTCTTTCCTACACTCACCATAAGATTCTTCCCAGTAGGAAGTTTTCGTTTCATTTATAGGACCATTCTATAACCAACCGCTAGAAAGATAAAGTGCTTTTTCACCTTGAGCCTCATTTCCCAGCTGCCAGCCTAAATCAAATAATGGGTTAAAAATGTCAACAAGCCGCTTCCCCGCCTATCCTACCGAGAAGAAACCTTCGTAAGGAGACGGGAAACATCAGCTTGTTATGTAATCCTATTTGACTGGATCTTCCCCAACCGAACGGGCGACATCTATCATCTCTTCCTGTGTCAAATCCTTTGATGCTATCATGTAATCGACACCTTCGAAAGTCCATGCAATCGTATTTCCCGTCATGGCCCCGACAGTATAACCCAAATCAACAGGTTCTCCATTAACATTCGTCGAAACGGAAGTTTGGACCACCTCAGCTTTTTCCTGAACTAATGTAAAACTTTTTGTACCCTCATAGGTCAAAACGACACGTTCTCCCTTTTCCGTCGTAATTTCTTTTTCTTCCGTTAGATTCATATCACCAATATTTTCAGGGTATTTCACTGCAAACCCCTCATTTTGGACTTCTGCCATAACGGGAGCTTCAAGTTGTGCACTTGTCATGTTTTTCTTCATGTCAAATGAATCTTTATCAAAACTCGTATCGAATTTCACTTTTGAGAATTCAACAAGAACCAATGCGGTCCTATCAGGGTCCATGACTTTTACACTGACTGGGGATAAATCCTTTTTGTTTATAGTAATCTCTTGATATGGCAACATTTTATTGTTTTGGTAGCGCGTTTTCGTTTCAAAGACATAATGTTTATCCGTTTCTTTATATGTCGCACTTTTATCTTCCGTAATGTCTTTCACCAACGACTCGAACAAATAGGCCTGGCTGCTGTTCTCGGGCCACTCGCTTTGAAATTTAAAACTTTTATTCAAAGCAGGCGTCAAAACATATACACCATCATCATTTTTTAAAATCATCTGGCTTTGATCCTTCTCTTCATTTTTCAGATTCACGCGGTAAAAAGAAGGGTCCTTATGCCAGATCTCCACATTATACACTTGAGGTTCCGTCCCCATCTTTAATGTCATCTTCGCGTTAGCTTTATATCCTTTCATTTCACCAAGCTTCTCATTCAATTCACTCACTACGTCACTCTGCGATTTTTGGCCGCAAGCAGAAAGAGCAAGCAAGAGCATGATCCCTGCAAAAAGCATTACCATCTTCTTCATCTTTTCAACCCCTTTTTGTCATTTGAACGTAAAAGGGAGAGGAAAAGGCAGGATCCGGACATTGGCTCGACTGATGTCTTAGACTCCTCAGTATTTTAGACACGGACCATTTCGATCCGGCTAAAAACTTTTCGAGAGCACCTACTCTGCCATGTACCTTTTACCGGGCCTTGTCTCCCTATAGCACTAAATGTATATGAGACAACCTTAAGGTTTATGACCCGATTGGACAAAACTCCATTCACCCTTCAATTACGACTTGAGCAACCGCATAATCCCGGCTATGGCTAATCGAAAGATGGACCCCTTCAGAAAACGGCTTTGAAATCACCGGCTTTCCTTTATCATCCGAGGTGATTTCAATATCCAAAAAAGATAAGTGCTTACCGATCCCTGTACCGTTCGCTTTTGAAAAAGCCTCCTTTGCCGCAAACCGGCCAGCAAAATACTCGACCTTCCTTCTTCCATTTAACTTTTCGAAAATCAAGATTTCACTTTCCGTCAATATACGCTCCTTTAAACGGGGTTGCCGATTAATCAATGTTTCCATTCTATCCAACTCAGTAATGTCCACGCCTATACCTTTAATCACTTTGACACCTCTTCTATTAATTTAATAAGTTGCATATCATTAGGAGGACTCTTTTACCTGAAAATGATAATATTGTATCTAATTAAAAACGATATAAGGAGGAATTTATGTTTACAAGAACAGAAAGCTTCCGCGAATATGCAAATTCTTATCGAGCTGTAACTGTGCTCATACTCATTATGATGCTTGTATTCGTTCTCGTCCTTTTCCCCGTACTTCCCGGCAATGTACTCTTTTATTATGGCACAGGTGTGAATTTATACATCGCTGATGGACAGTGGTGGCGTTTGATCACCCCCATCTTTTTGCATAGCACGTTTACACATTTACTGTTTAATGGATTCTCACTTGCCATCTTTGGTCCATTCCTGGAGAAATTACTTGGAGCCTTCAAGTTTTCAATCTTCTTTTTATCGGCAGGGATCCTTGCCAATATCGCAACCTTCCTGATTAACCCACTGACATATAACCACGTAGGTGCTAGCGGAGCAATTTTTGGTTTACTCGGATTCTTTCTATATCTTGTACTGTTCAATAAAACCAATTTTACGAACAATGAAAGAAATACAGTCTATACATTGACCGGAATTGCCATTATCATGACTTTCATTCAACCTCAGATCAACGTTGTCGGTCATTTGGCTGGAATGGCAACCGGCTTTTTAACAGCCCCATTATTCTTAAGAAAAAAATGGTAGGCCAAACAGCCGACTCTTCCTTTCAATCATTGGGAGTCGACTGCTTTTTTAGGTGAATACCATGATTTAATTATCAGGCAATCCTTTTCTTCCACATCAGCGACCATGCCGACCCGGGAGGTAACTCCTGATTTAATCGATGCTGAAATGGTGGCTAATTCTTTTCGATTCTGAAACCAGCTCTTTTTATATGTGATTGATTGAATTCTGCTTCTCTGCATGATCAATGTTTGCTTTGAGAAAAAACGGCTGCTTAATAGCAATAAATCCCCTTCTATGCTCCAACCTGCATCTCTGTATTGCATGTATGCCAAAAAAATCGCCAACGGTACAAGCAAGAAGGAAAGATAACCCCAAGGTCTGAAAAACCATACCAAGGCACCGATGATCGGGATGAGGTATAGTAACTTACGAAACACATACCGGGAAAGTGCACGCTTGGGTATTGGTGTCATCTCCGTATCCGTTTCATAAACCGGTAAAATTTCCAGGATTTTTTTCTGTAAATGCTTCTTCCTGATTAAAGGGAACAGCATGATGGTAAGACTTTCTTTATCTTCCATGCTCCCTCCCGCATATTCAATATAAACCGTCGCCAATCCCAATGGCTTTCGAATCAAATTCTCCATGATCCGGATACCTTGAATTTTATGGATAGGGATTGTCAGTCGTCTTTTCTCGAGAAGCCCCCTGGAAATAACGATCTCCTCATCCGTTTTTATCACGGTAAATGAAGCGTATTTTATTACCATACTTAATGTGGCCAGCACATAAACCGCCAACAAAGCCACAAGAGCAAACAAGGTCAGAATGAAGGTCCCCATTTCAATAAAATCTTCATAATCCTTAAATATCCTTTCAAAAGGTATCATTTCATCGAACTGTGAAATAAAAGCGACTGCCCCGGATAGGAAGACACCTACCGCTCCCGAAGTGCCAGCCATAATGAATAGTTGCGGCAGCGTCTGCTTAAAAACGGAAGTTGATTTTGCCGCAAATTCTTTATCCGCGACTTCATCTTCATCACTATCAGATGGTTCATACGCATTTTTTTCCTCACTTATAAAAGCATTGATTCGATTCGCATCACTTTTGCTTATGGCCGATAATACGGCATCCGCCTGAGACCCGCCTGCCGTTTCAATATTCACCTTCACCAGGCTGAATACCCTCTGGATGATGCCCTCTGATATATCTATGCTATGAATCCGATCAAACTTAATATACCGTTTCTTCCTTACGAATACCCCGGACTCAATTCTGAATTCGCCCGCTTCTATCCGATATGTAAAGCGTAACCATTGTAAGAATGCATTTCCTATAATCAAAAGTATAATAATGGCAATGACCAGCGGTTGGATCCATCCGGGCATTCCTTCATTCTTCCCAGGAATGACGACCACTAATAAAAAAGGGATGACTAACTCCTTAATCGATTTAATGATGTTAAGCAATACAGCAATGGGGTGAAGCCTTTTAGGATCAAACATCTTCTTCCTCCACACTTGCCATTCTCGAAATATATTGCCGCAATTCATCTGCCTCTGCAAGGTCCAAGGCAGGGATAACATGAAGAGTCGCCGCAGTGGAAATTTCAACGGAAGCTAAATCGTATTTTCTTAATAATGGCCCTTGCTTCGTTTCAACATGCTGAACTCTTATCATGGGTATGAGTGTTCTTTTAATGACGAAAATACCACTTTGGATATCAATTTCTGTACTTCTTACTTCGTAACGCCATCTCTTCCATTTAACCGATGGAATCATAAAGATGGCCAGATAGGATTGGATTATCGAAATTAGGACCAACGCGCCAATCACCCAATATGTCCATTCAAAAATGATTGTAAGCACGAGTACGGCGATGCTAATGATCCAGGTTATTGAACAGCTTAAAAGACCACTGATTTTCCATACGGTTAAGGCCTTATTCGATATACGATTCTCAGGTTCCATGTGCTTCTCCTCTTCCGGACAGATAATGCTAATTGAATCATCATCATTCATCCTTGCTTTCATCCATTATACTATATTTAAATACTGGAAATTAACCCCTTTTTTCAAACAAAGACTGTGAGCATTCCATCCAAAAACCGCGGATACCTTCATGAAGTGTTGGAGATGCACATAAAAAAATGCCGCTCAAATGAGCGGCATTCCCAATTCAATTATATCTTATTAGTTTTTTCTCTTTTTTGGCTCGTGCTGCGGTTTCCGTAACCATTCGATTTACGGTTCGCGCTTGGGCGTTTCCCTGATCCGCTGCCGTAATCTTTTCTGCCTGAAGAACTGCGGCCATTGCGCTGTCTGTTGCCAGAAGATCCGCTTCCTCCGCGATTGCGACGCATAGGAGATGGAGATTCTTCCGTCAACTTGATAGGCGTTTGATCCGGTTCTTTTGTCATTGATTTAAGCATGGCTGCAACTAAATCCGCTGCGCTATGTTTTTGCAATAACTCTTCCGCTTGACCAAGGTATAAAGTTAAATCCTCGTTCTCGATTGTATTAAGGATTTTTTCCGTTACCGCTTTTTGTTGACCTTCCAACGCTTCAGTTAACGTAGGAGTCTTAAGCTTCTCCATACGTTTTTTCGTTGTATGCTCAACTGCATGCAGTTGACCTCTTTCTCTTGGTGTTACAAACGTAATGGCTATACCATGTTTACCCGCACGTCCTGTACGTCCAATACGGTGAACGTAGC
Source organism: Bacillus sp. ISL-57 (assembly GCF_018613135.1). Lineage (NCBI taxonomy): Bacteria > Bacillati > Bacillota > Bacilli > Caryophanales > Bacillaceae > Bacillus > Bacillus sp. ISL-57. The sequence goes on from NZ_JAGGQV010000026.1 coordinate 16,985, forward strand.
TTTCCGGATCTTGAGGGATATCAAAGTTATATACGTGGGTTACGCCGGAAATATCCAGTCCACGTGCAGCAACATCAGTAGCGACAAGTACGTCGATGTTTCCATCTTTGAATTTTTTCAAAACGGATAGACGTTTAGCCTGGCTAAGGTCACCATGAATGCCTTCAGCCATGTAACCGCGGATATTCAATGCAGATGCCAATTCATCTACACGGCGTTTCGTACGTCCGAAGACGATGGCAAGATCCGGTGTTTGAATATCGAAAAGGCGTGCAAGTGTATCGAATTTTTCACTTTCTTTTAACTCCAAGTAATATTGTTCGATACGATCCACTGTCATTTCTTTTGCTTTTACACGTACAAGAACGGGTTCCTGCATGAATCTTTCAGCAATTTTACGGATTGGATCAGGCATTGTAGCTGAGAAAAGCAATGTTTGCCTTTCGTCAGGAACCGTTGAAAGGATCAATTCGATATCCTCAATGAATCCCATGTTAAGCATTTCATCCGCTTCATCAAGAACTACAGTGTGAACTCCGCCTAATTTAATGTTTTTACGTTTGATATGGTCTAAGAGACGACCAGGCGTACCAACGATAATATGTGGTTTTTTCTTTAAAGCACGGATTTGACGGTCGATGTCTTGTCCACCATAAACTGCAAGTACACGAGCGCGTTTTCCGTAACCAAGCTTGAAAAGCTCCTCGGAAACTTGAATCGCAAGCTCACGTGTGGGTGCAATGACAATCCCTTGCACGTTTTCGTTATTAATATCGATGTTTTCCATCAATGGAATACCGAATGCTGCCGTTTTACCTGTTCCCGTTTGCGCTTGACCAATGATATCTTTACCTTCAAGTGCTAGTGGTATCGTTTGGGATTGAATCGGGCTCGCTTCCTCAAATCCCATTTTTTCTATTGATTTCATGGACGTTCTATCTAATCCTAATTCGCTAAACAATGTCAATGTTTTCGTACTCCTTTTTATATCGTAAATTTACACGTGCATTCATGGATCATGCACAGATGTTTTAGTTCAAATCCTCATCATGACGGATGTTCTTCTTTATCTCTTATAAAAAGTTTATCATTATCACCTAAAAGTATGTCTGCCTTTTAGTTCAAATGAACTCAATATGATTTTTTAAAAAGGAAATATACCAGTACGGACATTCACTGGCATTTTTAACTTCGCGCACGTGTAGACTTATCATTTACATACGCTCATCTTTTTAAAAGTACATGTAACCAAAATTAAATTCAATATGGAAAATTAAAAGTAGCATAAACGGGTGTTTCGCCGTTTTATTCAGGTGAGGGCTGCTGCACCTATTATTCATCAGACTTAAAAAGGCTGTATGAACAAAACTTGACGAGAGCCAAGATTCTTATACAAAACAGGCCCGGTGCGTTGAGGATTTGCAGAAGTGGAAAAGCGCTAAAATGCGGCTTGATTCCCTAATAGCTACTAAAGCCGCCAAGAGATGCAGCTTTTATATATGACCAGACGCGCGGCCTATTTAATCTAAAATAATCTCAAGAATGAACTCATGAAACATGTAAGAACATACAATTTTGTTGCCTCAACCTGATTAATTTAAATAATCATCAATGATAAGACATTTAAACTCATACTCATATTACCATTTTCAAACTGTTAATGCAATAAAGGATATCGCCCCATTCAGAGTTACTGAAACTTTAGATCGTTTCAAAAACGGTGAAATTGGATATCCCTGCCTGCGAAATATGCAGCCGTGACACCATTGTGTAATGATATGGCTTAATCATTCAATTAAGGGTTATAACGACCCATGGACTGATTATTTTTTATCAATATCGGATTACCGTTTTAGATATGATTCATGCGCAAGTGGATTCCGCCTGTAGATAAATTTATTGCCTATAGTTATTTTATTTTAAGGCTGTTTTCACATACTTTGTTGCTATTTACCAAATAGTGAGGTTTGGTTGATTTCCCCTCCAGATGCTCGCTTTCCGCGGGGCGGGCGGTGAGCCTCCTCGGCGTAAACGCCTGTGGGGTCTCACCTGTCCCGCTGCTCCCGCAGGAGTCTCGCACTTCCGCTCCAATCAACCTTAAATCGTTTTGTTTTAAAAACAACAATCTTTACGAAAAGAGCCTATTTTAAAAACGTTCGGGTTGATTTCAGAAATCCAGTTAAATGAGGGTTTCATTCGATAATTAAGTAACATGATGGAGAAAATCATGGTTTGGGATGAGAGCATTCTGGCCTCTTGTCTCCTTACTGTAACCAGTTAAATGTTTTTCAAAACGAACATCCATTTATATATGATATGAGTTTAAATCAAATAGTTTCAACAAACATTTTTCAGGAAGGATTAAATCTAATGAAAACACCCTTCCACGATTACCCCCGTTGGAGGAAAGAGCTTATCACGAATGAAATTCAGGTATATGGGATCATTATTTTTCGAAAATTACATCTTTTTATGTGAAAATTATAGTAAATAAGTCTAAATGCAGTATGATTGACCTATCAACAAATCAATGGGGGGTTATATGAACATATTCACAATAGATGTTCCTTTATGTAAGGATTTTGGTCGAATCTTAAAGAAAATGAACAAGAAAGTCACTTTTTTGGAGGATCCACTTAATCAAAGTCATCTATTCGAAGATTCATCGGACTTAATGAAATCATTATTTATTTTGCCTTTACACATATCAAAAGATTCTTGGCAGCAAACTTCTTTATTCGCCTTAGCTGAATCTCACGAAATCCCTATCTTATTCATTTATAAACGCGCTATGGGAATGGAGCCCCCTCAGGCCTTACCGGAAAAGACCTTTTATGAAACCATGGCAGTCCCTGCCGATTCAGTAGAAGTCCGGATTAAATTAAAGTCACTCAAAAACATCAGCATGCAATTGTTTTCGGCAAAAATGAAGGGGCAAGAGCTTGAAAAGTTACACCAAAAATCAGCAAGGAGCCTGCGAATTGCAAAGGGCATTCAACTTTCAAGGTTACCTTTGTCGATCAATAATGAAGATATAGAGGTCAAAGGCCTTTTTCAGCCTTCAAGCGAGCTTTCTGGGGATTTATTTTACTGGGCGGAGGTTGATGACAGGATATACGGCTTTATCATGATCGATGTATTTGGAAAAGGCATCCACACAGCACTTATAAACATGTCCATAAGGACTTTGATGCCCGACCTTATCAAACGGGTCAAAGACCCCATTTACATAACAGAGGAACTGGGCAAACATATTCGGGACCTATTTCAAGGAGTTAATCGGGAAAACAAAAAACACGCTCGCATTACAGCCTTCATCGCATACGTGAATACAAAGGATCGACTCATCGAATATGTGAACTACGGACTTCCTTCAGCCTTTTTGTATTCCCCATGCACCAATCAAATTCTCAATTTAAACGAAGGGGCCACCCCAAGCGGACTGATCCCCGAATTGCCCATAAAAAAAATAGTCTTTCATTATGACCCAGGAAGCCGTTTCATCATCTATACAGACGGACTGTCTAAAACGCCCACACCTTCCGCGATTGACCGATCTGACAATATCGAGAGGGAATTCATTGAAAATGTCCATCTCGATACAAATGACCTTCTTCAGGAGCTATTAATCTCAAGGATGAGGCATTCAGTGATTAACGATGACATCTGCATTATAGCCGGGACACTGTTTTAAACACAATAAAAAGGCCGTTTCAAAAAAGAAACGGCCTTTCCTATGTTTTTTATTTTTGTAGAGCTTGAACGACTTCCTCCAGCTTCATGCCCCTGGAAGCTTTAACAAGTATGATGTCATTTTCCTTTGTGGACGACTTAAGTTCCTCTATAAGCTCCTGCTTATCTTGAAAAGGGCGAACTTGCTCCGATGAAAAAGACTTGCTCGCTCCCTTGGCAATAAACTCGGCTAAAGGACCATATGTAAAGATCCTATCAATCCGTTCATTGGAAATCAATTCACCAATTTTCGTATGAAAGTCTTTTTCCTGCGGCCCTAACTCCAACATATCCCCCAATACAAGGATCTTATTCTCGAATCCAGATAAGCCCTCAACCAGCTCCACTGCTGCCTTGACTGAAGTTGGACTGGCATTATATGCATCATTGATGATTTTCTGCCCTTTTGCGCCTTCAACCAATTCCATCCTCATATTAGTTAACTGAATGGTCGATAGGCCTTTACGGATCGCCGAATCATCCACATTGAATTCTTTAGCAACCAAGATGGCCGCCAACGCATTAAGAACATTATGATGACCTAACACAGGTATCTCATAACTGATCTCCTTATCACCGCTTGCGATTGTAAATGTGGTACTGTCTGCCCCTTGGCTAATGGCCTGTGGATATAAATCATTTTGTTCAGTACGTCCAAAAGATATTACGTTTAAATCAGGAAAATCCTTTTTGATCCGGTTGCGAAGCAATGGTTCATCACCATGATATACCAGCGTTCCATCTTTCGACAAACCTTCGACAATTTCCAACTTCGCATTTGCGATTTCCTCGCGTGATCCTAAATCCAATAAGTGTGATTCACCGATATTGGTAATGATCGCCACATCAGGCTTTGCCATTTTGGATAAGAACTCGATTTCACCGCGGCTGCTCATCCCCATTTCCAAAACTGCCGCTTCAGTATCCTCTGCCATAGAAAGCACCGTTAGCGGCAAACCTAAATGATTATTGAAGTTTCCATTTGTTTTATGAACCTTATAGGTGGTGGCCAGCAGCGCAGCGGTCATATCTTTCGTAGTGGTCTTACCATTGCTCCCTGTTATCCCAATGACTTTTATATTCAACTCCTGGCGGTAAGAACGCGCCAATTGCTGAAGTGCTTTCTCAGTGTTTTCAACAATGATTATCGGTAAATCATCAGGAGGATTCGGAACATCCCTTTGCCAAAAAGAAGCTGCAGCCCCTTGCGCTAAAGCCTGCTTGACATACTGATGGCCGTCAACCTGCTCACCCTTAAGCGGAATGAACAAACATCCTTCCTTAACCGTTCTTGAATCGATGGTAACCCCATTAATTCCTTTGGACTGGAATGGACTGATATCATTCAATCCCTCTGCCATTTCATGTACTTGTTTTAACGTTCTCTTTATCATTTTGTTCCTCCTACATTCATCGAACCGTTAATCGCTCTCCGTTAACCAAATGAAGCAGAAACCAGTTTAAATCGCACCGGTTCCTGCTGATTGGAAACCATCAAATCAAGCCTTGATGGATTGTGGGGTTTACTGATACTTTACCTGCATGATCAAACTGTATATTTGATTTGTTGTTTTTCCTGATGACGTTCCAGGGCAAGTTTCACGAGCGTTTCAATTAACGCTGGATAGTCGACACCTGTGTGCTTCCACAATAGCGGAAACATGCTGAAAGGAGTAAACCCAGGCATTGTATTCACTTCATTAATATAGATTTGCCCCTCATCCGTCAAGAAGAAATCTGCCCGAACCAATCCAGAGCAGTCCAATGACTTAAAGGCAGTAATGGCCATTTCGGATAAAGCCGCATACTCGCTTTCCGTTATCTCCGCTGGAATGACCATAGCTGAATTGCCATCTACATATTTTGCTGAATAATCATAGAAGGCAAAATCTTTCTTAGGGATGATTTCGCCTGCCACTGAACAAGACGGTTCATCATTACCAAGAATGCCAAACTCGAGTTCACGAGCAACGACCCCTTCTTCAATGATGACCTTCCGATCGAATTGAAAAGCTTCCGCTACCGCTTTTTCCAGTTCATCAGCATCATTACATTTGCTGATACCGACACTTGAACCTAAATTGGCAGGTTTGACAAAACAAGGGTACCCCAATTCATCCGCTACCTTTTTGATGGCACTTTCAGTATTCTTCTCCCATTCAGAACGAATGAACCAAGTGTATTTCACTTGAGGAAGTCCCGCCTGGGCAAAAATGTTTTTCATGATGACCTTATCCATTCCTGCTGAAGAAGCTAAAACGCCATTTCCTACATAAGGAAGGTTCAACAGTTCCAGCATCCCTTGTACGGTTCCATCTTCTCCATTCGGTCCGTGAAGTAATGGGAAAATTACGTCATACCCTGTTGATTCACTATTTTCATCAGTTGAATGTGCTTGCAAGGCAAGAGGCGAGCTCGATTTTTCCGGTGAAAATGTCAATGCCTCCACGTTCTCGGCAGGACCTGTTAACATTGGTCCATTAATCCATGAACCATCTTTTGTTATGTAAATCGGATATATATCAAACTTTGCTAAATCGAGAGCTTTAATGACCGCTAAAGCCGTCTGCATAGAAACCTCGTGCTCCGCAGATTTTCCACCATAAAGCAAACCAAGTTTAGTTTTCATGAGTTATTACCCTCCAATATTCTTTTAACCATGTTCATTGTATCACTTTACACTAAAACGGATAAAGCGAAACTTCCATCATTGAGGCTTTTCCAAAGATTACTATTTTGCAGAACACAGGATAAAACCGCCACATCCTGTGGCAACCCCTGTGCTAGCACATCCTGTGCGTCGCAATCGGGCATTTACAGGCTGTTAGCTCACCACATTTCTTTTTCATTACATTTATCATCAGGCTTCCTTACAGACTGTTAATGCGGGGTAAGCGAAACTTCCATCATTGAGGCTTTTCCAGTGATTACTATTTTGCAGAACACAGGATAAAACCGCCACATCCTGTGGCAACTCCTGTGCTAGCACATCCTGTGCGTTGCAATCGGGCATTTACAGGCTGTTGGCTCACCACATTTCTTTTTCATTACATTTATCATCAGGCTTCCTTACAGACTGTTAATGCGGGGTAAAGCGAAACTTCCATCATTGAGGCTTTTCCAGTGATTACTATTTTGCAGAGCACAGGATAAAACCGCCACATCCTGTGGACACCTCTATGTTTCCCTCTCTTATCTTTTATGCATGAGACGGTAAGTCTTACACCTAAAAAGTTCAAGGACTTCAAACAAAAATTAGGAGGGTGGTGTATTTTTAATAACACTTTCCCAAATCTTCTCTTTTCGATTGAAGATAATAAAGGCATCGGGCTCCTTAATATCTCTATCCGAAAAGGAATCATGCATCTCATCCATGTTTAAATAATCCCCTACGACCCATGCCGGTATCTCAATCTTCGTTCTAGTATACTTAACATCCCGAATGGAAAAAACGAGCCCCTCTGCCAGAATATGAGCCAAGGAAGCAATGATTTCTGCAGGAATCGCCGTCAGCTCTTTTTTCTTTCTGATTCCAAGCCACGTCCTCTCTACTTTTAATGGCTCCAGCTTTAGCGGAATCAGACTTCCTAACATCATATAATATGTCGAAAGAGAACGAAAATAAATTTTATTGAACCAGCCATCATCCTGGGCAAGGTAAACAAATTGGTTATTCAATTTACGGAAAAACGGGGGATCGAGATGGGTTTTAGCGTGTCCTAAATATAAAAGTTCCGCTAATTCCCTTCCATCCAATTCATCCAACCCTTCCGCTTCTTCAAAATCGATCCAACAGAAATCTCCATATGCCCGGACATTTTCTTTAACGAGCTTCGCAATAGCTTCAGATGAAGCGCTCTCAAGCAGGACATTCAAATTGTATTCCCCACCATCGAATTGATGTTTCAATAATAAGATCGAATTCAATGTATACGGAAGCGAATTGACGAATTCACGAAAATTGAGTCCATTAAAAAGGACAAACCGTTCGGAAGCCTGCATATACATGTATAAGATATCATTGCTATCATTCTTCATAACCTGACCCCCTCCGAGCTCTCAATCAATAATGTTATTTTATCAAACTTTTGGAGTTTCACGTAAGTTATATAACCCCAATATTAATCTGCATCGTGTAAATAACATGAAACAAAATCCATATTAACCAAAGGAAAAAATACAGAATTGGAAGAATGGATCATGAAAGGTTTCATCATTCATTCACTCATTTCAGGGGGCCACTTCCCTGTTTGCTGATGCTTCCCCAGCGCCCGACATTAGCTTGAAAACAATTCAACCGTATTTTTAAAGCCTGAAGGTAGTTTCGTTTCACAACAGATGACCTTCTGGGCCGAGAGGAAATGTAAACAAGATGAAAGGCTTTATGAATTTGGGGGTATTTTGACATCCGGGAAGACGAGTCAAGAAGGTATTTTCCTCCATAAAACAATTCACCTTGAAGTGCTTGAGTATCTGAAGGAAACAGAGTTTACAGTCATCGAGAAAAAAATAAGAAAGCGCTTTTTCATTCAAAAAAAAAATCCAGAGTGACATTTCACTCTGGATTTTTTGTATTAAGAAACTTGTTCTAGTTCTTTTTTGGAAGGAGGGTTGAATTGACCTTCCCATTTAGAGATGACGATTGCTGCAAGTGAATTACCGATAACGTTTACTACTGTACGTCCCATATCAAGAATACGGTCGATACCGGCAATAAATGCTAGACCTTCAATAGGAATACCGACAGTTCCCAATGTCGCTAAAAGAACTACGAAAGATACACCCGGTACACCGGCAATCCCTTTGGACGTGATCATTAACACTAGCATTAGCGTAATTTGCTCATACGCGCTTAAATCGATTCCATACATTTGAGCGATGAAGATAGCTGCTAATGCTTGGTATAATGTAGAACCATCAAGGTTAAAGGAGTATCCAGTCGGAATAACAAATGTAGCAATATGTTTCGGACATCCCGCTTTCTCCATTTTTTCCATGATTTTCGGAAGAACCGCTTCTGAACTTGCAGTAGAGAAAGCAAGAATCAATTCTTCTTTTAGAAGTTTAATCAACGTAAAGATATTGAATCCGACAAATTTCGCAATAAGACCAAGAATGACTATTACAAAGAAAATCATTGTTCCGTATACAGAAAGCGCTAACTTTCCTAGCGGAATTAAAGATTCCAAACCGAACTTGGAGATCGTCACACCGATTAGTGCAAATACACCGATAGGAGCGAATTTCATGACCATGTTGGTTAGGTAGAACATTCCATCAGCTACACCTTGGAAGAAACGGAATACTGGTTTACCCTTTTCACCGATGGCCGCAATACTTAGTCCAAACAACACGGAGAAGAAAATGATCGCTAGCATATCGCCTTCTACCATGGCTTTAACTGGATTGGATGGCACGATGTGTACAAGTGTATCTACGAACGATTCATGCTGCTTAGTTTCTGCTGTATCAACATATGTGGAGATATCAGTTTGTTCCAGGTTATTCATATTCACACCAGCACCAGGCTGGATGATATTCGCTGAAATTAAACCAACAGCAATCGCTATCATAGTTACGACAACAAAGTATGATAATGATTTAGCACCTAGTTTACCTACCGCTTTCAAATCACCTACACCAGCAACTGCAACGATAAGGCTTGAAACGATGATCGGAACTACAATCATTTTGATCATTCGTAGGAAAATGTCCCCGAATGGCTGTAAAAAGTTTTGGGCCGTCTCATTACCATAAAAAATGGCACCAACGATAATCCCTAAAATTAAACCAATGAAAATTTGGCTAGCTAAACTTAATTTGAATTTCTTCATTTACTTTCCTCACCTTCCATAAAGTCTTTGATGCAAAAACATTTTTGTCTCGGTAAGGGAAACAAGATACTAATAAAAGAAAGTAATTTTTCTTTTTTTGAAAAACTCTGTCTTTACGCCGAAAAAAAAGACACTTCATGTGTCGATTTCTTATAGGCGTGAATATTCACACATGTTCCCTTGAAGACGCTGACGAGGTTAGCTGTCGGGTTAGGATTGGAAACACAAAAAGCCCTTTCATTTCTGAATTCACCCCTAGCGGATAAAATCCACAAAAATGGGTCCCCCGTTCTTGGAATAAGATTAAGCGAGTTAACTTATAATAAAATATTATACTAAAAATGATAATCTGTAAATATTTATTCGCATCCGTTCTAGAAAAAGTCTTTCAATATGTCTGAATATTCTGTATTAATAGCTATTGTATTTATAATTACGCTTCCCGATATTTAAATCACTTAAGTTATATTGATATAATTAATAAATGCTTTAACATCACCTCTCTTGTGAAAAAAGCGGTTATTTTTCCAGAATGCCAAGTAACAGATATCTTACTTTTTCCCTAGAGGTGAATTTTTTATAAGTTCCAGCTTTCACTTTTTCAAATTGAATCGGGGTAATAAAATAAGAATGGTTCTTCACTGCCACATTCGGCTTCAGGAGGATGACGTCACCTACAGACGGTCCCTTTATGATTTCTTGCTTCCCTTCAGCCTTAAGACCTTTTGTAATGTAATGTTTATCCACATGGCCTTTATTAGTCAACTTGTAAATATAAGGCTGCTTCTGGTATTGTACCGCCTCTATCGGAATGGAGGGTACACCGGCTTTCTCATTGGTTATTACAGTAAGATTCACTTTCGATCCCACCAACAAAGGTTCCGTTTCTTCGCCTTTTGGTTCGATTAATGCCTGAAATGGAAATCTGTTATCTTTTTTTAATGTTGGCTCTTCAGCGGGATAGGAATGGATACGGCCTATCTTCCCCTTCAATGCCTTTTTTGAATCAGAGGAACTTGCTTTTATAGTCATGCCCACTTCAGCCTTTTTCATTTCCTCTTCGGAGAAATCCCCTTCAATTGCCATATTTGTCGAAACAATGGATATAATGGGATTATTCAGGTTTTCATTGATGTTTTTAACGACACCATCAGCCTCGCTCGTCGTCACAATCGCACTGGACTGCTCCTCAATAGAACTTAATTTAGCATCAAGCATTTTCACTTTTTCATCCAACCTGTTTTTTTCTAGTTCCTGCTTGTACATTTCTTGCTCAATGTTACTTTTAATAAGGTCTGAAGAGCTTGTCGTTATATCAATATTCAAGTTTTTATCCACCGATTCAGCAATTGCCGCTTCAGATTCACTGGTCACGGTCCCCTGATAAGACCTCAACTTCCCTATGTATTCCTCAATCCCTGCAATTTCCCCCTCAACGGCCGTTTTCTCCGCTTCCAAATTCGCTTTCAGCGCATCAAGTTCGGTCGTCGCGTACTCAAACAACGAGGAGCCAGCCGTAATCGCATCGCCTTCTTTTACAAGGAATTTCTTAAAATCATTATTCTTGGCATCAAAGTAGATATCATACTCTTCTACTGGTTTAATTACCCCATTTGTTTGAATAGTATCCGTAATTGTATCTTTTTTTACCTTAGTCCAGTTTTCAACGAAAACTGTCCGTTCCACTTTGCTTTCTTTTTTTTCAATAAGGTATAAGTTAACGGTTATTAACACTATCGACGCAATGGATACCGCCGCTATTTTCCATTTACCGCTCATTCATTTCACCCGCTTTATACAAATACGCCTACTTGGATGTATCCTAAAAAGGCTTTAACAAACCATGTAGCCAAATAGAATAGAACAATCATTAAAAGGACCAAATAATTATTACGTTCTGTAAATTCCTTTAAATAAAAATATTGCAGAGCAATAATAAGAAATTGAAAAATGGTAATTTCGCTGAAAAAGCGAATGAAATAATCACTTCTGAGAAAATATTGACTGATGATCCCCAATGAAAAAGGATTGGCATCGCTGCCTAAATCCATTAAAACGAAAAAGGGAATCACTAATGTTTTTTCCACTAATTGCAAGCCAAATAGAATCATTTGAACGATAACTAATTTTATATACGGGATATCAGTAACGATCCAAAAGAATAGAGCTGCTAAAAATATGTATATGGAAGGGGCGATTATTCCTGTTATTATATTGCCGCTCAAAATCAGCAACTTTGCTGCTTCGAATTCATTGGCGCTCATCTTCGTGATTTCTTTGGAGAATGATTCTGAACCAATGCCAAAATATCCTTCAACGGCGAATACTATTAGACTAAGAAAATATAAAACTATTAATTTCAATCCAACCTTTGTGACTGCCTCTGCATTTTGCAGCTGATAACGACACCGATAAGGCTCTAAAATGCCCTTTAACAATCCGACCTGGTACACCATAATTGGTCCTCCTGCAAAAAATGATATATCATCATACATTTTATCCTATTTTGGAAACAATTGCAGAAATAAGGGATGAATATACAAAAAAAACACATAAACCTTTCCCTTTAAATGGAATCCCCACACTAATTTGGTGTTAATACTGACAAATGGCGGGCAAGGACTTTAATGCGCGAAGGAGTTTGCCTATAGTTCTCTCCATCCATATCCACATCAAGCGGCCTCTTGGATTCAATAGTCAAGGTACCTGCTTGTAAATAAGTCACCCCAGAGTCAGGACTCATATTTTGAGTCCATGAACGTTTCATCGCTATTATTTCCAAAAATGCACCAAGGTTTGCATTTTCCAAGATGGCAACGCCAAAGAGCCCATCGTCTGGACTAATCTTGGGAAAGGGCAATAAATTAGTGCCGATAAAACAACCATTCAAGACCAAAATCATAACGGCTTCCCCTTCAATGAAATTCCCATCATATTCTAGATTATAGGGAAAGGGAGCATTCTCACCAATCGTCCTTACAGCGCTTAATAAATATCCTATCTTTCCGAACCTGTTTTTTTCCTGCTCATCAATATTGTTTGAAGCATCTGAAATAAGTCCAACACCCCAGAAATTGGAAAAATAATCGTTATTGGACTTACCAATATCAATTGGACGAACCTTGCCATTTACTAGTGCTTCCGCAGCTTGACGAACATTTTGAGGAATCTTTAATGTCCTTGAGAAGTCATTGCAAGTCCCTCCAGGTAAAATCCCAAACAACGGCCGTCTCTGAAGGGGTGAAAGGCCATTTACACACTCATGTACCGTTCCATCTCCTCCCAATACGAAAACTACATCCATTTCTTCACCATATTCCAAACAATACCGGCATGCATCGCCTTTTTGCTTGGTTTGTAGAATGAGAAACTCATCAATATGTGGAGCTAATACCGGAAGACAACCCTCAAGATTCCTTTCGAGCTTATCATTCCCTGCATTTTTATTATAAATCAGCATTCCCTTTTTCCATCGCATGATTCTAACCCCCATATTATTGAAATGAATTGTATTCTTCCCATTACTTTTTCCTAAACCTCCATTTTTGACACTCATTAAAAATTTAAATGAAAAAGAGGCTATTCGCCCCTTTCAGTAACGCCTTCATATATACAGCAAATAATCCTTCATCAATAAGATAAGCTTTGAACACAAGGGACTCCTTTTTTCATTTTTTTCCAAAAATAACAAAAGGCTTTCCAAGATGATGGAGCTTGGCCTAACTTTCGAAAATTCCTCCTGGAGCGCCTTTAAAGCTTCCGTATTTTTTCGTGTTTCTATTCCCTCTTCTTTACGTGTTTCCACTTCCAGCATCCTGGCGATAATAGAATGGATTTCTTCTTTTGGGCTCATTTCCCGCATCGAGCAACCTGGTAGGGGAAATTGTTTCAATAATGGATCTTCCATGTTTTCCAGACTTGCGACAATGGAATCCATCCGGTTCAATATGAAGCTAGGTAACAATTCCACATCGAAAGCATTTTGTTTCCTGATCAATATTCCGATATATCCTTTGAAAAGCGAATCTAAAATAATGGTGCAATCTGGCAGAAGATCAGATGAAAGTCCCGGGTATAATTCAATGATTTTACGCTTGAACCAAATCAAGCCCTCTTCATGGATATAATGTAAAAATCCATCTAGTTCCTTGCTAATATGAACCATTTGTTCCTGCATCATCATTTGAATCAAGTTGGTATTTCCCGTCATATGCTCAATGTGAACGGTGATCTGCCTCATGAATTTGTCTTTACTGGACAATGAAGCATCCAGTTCAAGATCAAGTAATGAGTCTGTCAACGCTTCATAATAAAATTTAAAAATGGAGACTAGTAATTCCTCCTTCGATTTAAAATAATTATAAAAGGACCCTTTTGCTATCCCGCATTTTTCAACAATTTCCTGAACCGAAGTTGCATGATAGCCTTTCTCTGCGAAAAGCTCTACAGACTTATCTATTATCATCTTATTTTTTTCTTTCATCAAATTCATCCTATCTCTTAAAATTGTCCATTGGTGACCAATGGGTCACATCTTCCAAATTGTATCCCAAAACCCTTGAAATCACAACGTTAGCACTACCGGATATTATCTGTTGCAATCATAATTCATATACTATATATTTGAGCTTGTGACCGACTAGTCACAATTTTATGTATGGAGGGTACAAGCTTGAATTCAATAATTAAATTTTCATTAAAGAATAAATTGGCAATCTGGTTGCTTACCATCATCATCGTTGCAGCTGGTTTATACTCCGGTTTAAACATGAAACAAGAAACTATACCAAGCATCTCCACTCCTTTAATAAGCATCTCCACTGTTTATCCTGGAGCTGCACCTGAAGAAGTAGCAGATAAGCTCACAGACCAGATTGAGCTAAAAGTAACAAATTTACCAGGAGTCGAATTGGTCAGTTCTTCGTCCATGGCCAATGCCTCTTCCATCCAATTACAATATGATTATGATACGGATATGGACGATGCAGTAAAAGAAGTGAAAGAAGCTTTAGAGAAATTGGAACTGCCAGAGGGAGTAGATGACCCGAGCGTATCTAAATTAGAATTAAACGCTTTTCCTGTCGTCGCACTCAGTGTAACAGATAAGGCTTCTGATTTACCAGCTCTTACAAAAAATGTCGAAGAGGTGTTAGTTCCTAAACTTGAGGGAATTGACGGCGTGACATCCGTATCCATATCAGGACAGCAAGTAAATGAAGGCAGCCTTGTATTCGACCAGGACAAGATGGCTCAATACGGGCTTGATGAAGAAACCGTAAAGAAGGTTATCCAGGCCGCAAACGTCAGTATGCCGCTTGGCATATATAACTTTGATGATAAAGAGAAAACGATTGTTGTGGATGGAAACATTTCCACATTAAAGGACCTGAAAAATATAAAGATACCTTTAACTGGCGCCCCGCAACCAGGAGCTCAAGCACAAACTGGACAGGAAACCAATCAATTATCTCCTGAAATGGCAACAGATCCTGCCCAACTGCAAAATGTGAAATTATCAGACATTGCCGATGTTAATATCACCGGTAAGGCTGAATCGATTTCAAGAACAAACGGTAGTGAATCGATTGGAATCCAGGTTACAAGATCGCCTGATGCCGATACAGTTGCAATCGTCGACGAAGTAAATGAAGAAGCATCGAATTTCAAAGAAGAATTTAATGGGGTAAGTGTACACACTACTCTCGATCAAGCTAAACCGATTAAAGATTCCGTTGAAACCATGATCAGCAAGGCACTCTTCGGCTGTCTGTTTGCCGTCATTGTTATCATGCTGTTCCTTAGGAACTTTAAAACGACTCTCATTTCCGTCATTTCGATTCCATTATCCCTGTTAGCAGCCCTTTTGGTGCTCAAACAAATGGATATTTCATTGAATGTCATGACACTTGGGGCCATGACCGTTGCGATCGGCCGAGTCGTCGATGACTCCATTGTCGTCATAGAAAATATTTATAGAAGAATGGCTTTAAAAGGCGAACAATTAAAAGGCGGCGAATTAATACGATCTGCCACTAAGGAAATGTTCATCCCCATCCTTTCATCGACAATCGTTACTGTAGCCGTATACCTGCCTTTAGCAAGCGTTACAGGACCTGTCGGAGAACTATTCATGCCATTTGCCTTAACAATGGTGTTTGCGTTAGTCGCTTCATTAATAATCGCCATCACACTTGTTCCCGCAATGGCAGACACTTTATTTAAAAAGGGACTATCTAAAAAAGAATTAAAATCACATGAAGAAAAACCAAGCAAACTATCGGCATTCTATCGAAGATCACTGGTTTGGTCGTTAAACCATAAGCTAATCACTTTCGGTACAGCCATTGTATTATTAGTTGGCAGCTTATTCCTAATACCAAGCATCGGTGTCAGCTTCATGCCTGCAGATGAAGAAAAAACGATCATCGTCACTTACACTCCCTCACCTGGAGAGTTAAAAGAGGATATTGAAAAGCAAACAGAAAAAGTGGAAAAATACTTCATGGATAAAGACGATGTGAAGACCGTTCAATACACACTTGGTGAAAGCATGATGGGCGGCGGCATGATGGGCGGCTCGAGTAATTCGGCTCTCTTCTATGTACTCTATGACGAAGACACCGAAAATTTCGGGGACAAAAAGGAAACCGTCATAAAAGAATTAACTGAACTTGATTCACCTGGAACATGGAAACAACAAGATTTCACATCAACATCAAGCAACGAAACCACTCTATTTGTTTACGGAAATACACAAAAAGATATTGAACCGGTAATTGATGATATTCAAAATATCATGAAGAAAAATAAAGATTTAAAAGATGTTGATACAAGTCTTTCCGATGCTTATGAGCAATACACTCTAGTGGCAGACCAAGAAAGGCTAAGTGCCCTTGGACTGACAGCTGCACAAATTGGCATGTCCATTGCCAATACGAATAAGGATGATGCTTTAACTGCCATCAAGAAAGATGGAGAAGAAGTCAAAGTATATGTCGAGACAAAAGAAACGACATTCGAAGACAAAAAAGATCTAGAGAATACGAAAATTTCTTCTCCAATGGGAATGGAAATCCCATTGAAAGAGCTTGTGAAAATCGAAGAAGGCAAAGCTTCCGATACAATCAGCCGCCGCGATGGAAAAATTTATGCCGACGTGTCTGCAACAATCAAATCGGATGATGTGGCCGCCGTGACGGCTGAGATACAGAAGGAAGTTGATAAATTAGACCATCCTGCAAGCGTATCTATAGACTACGGCGGAGTGACGGAAGATATCCAAGAATCATTCACTCAACTCGGTATCGCTATGTTAGCGGCCGTGGCTATCGTATACTTTGTCCTGGTGGTTACTTTCCATGGTGGTTTAGCACCAATAGCCATTCTCTTCTCCTTACCCTTTACGGTAATCGGGGCATTGGCAGGGCTATTCATTGCAGGTGAGACCATCAGCGTTTCGGCTATGATGGGTGTCCTGATGCTAATTGGTATCGTCGTGACCAATGCCATCGTATTAGTGGACCGTGTTATCAAGAATGAAGAATCCGGGCTATCTACCAGGGAATCTTTACTCGAGGCAGGATCCACCCGTCTACGCCCTATCCTGATGACTGCCCTTGCCACAATCGGCGCTTTAATACCTCTAGCAATCGGTGCGGAAGGCAGTGGATTAATATCACAAGGTTTGGGAATTACCGTTATCGGCGGACTTGTGAGTTCTACATTGCTAACACTTGTAATAGTGCCGGTAGTATATGAAGTTATAATGAAAATAGGTAAAAAGAAGAAAAAAACAGGTAAGTAACGAAGAAAGAGAAGAGGGGATTCCTTATATCAGGAATCCCCTCTTTTTTGATTCAACAATGAATCAATATGTTCGGCCCTTTTGACTGAACTATTGTCCCACTCCTTAAGACAAAACGTCCTATTCGTCATTTCCAAGGAAATCTGTTTGTTTAAACGAAAAAAGGAAAGATCTCGCTTCCCCTTTTAATGTTAGTGTTTTGTGAAAGTTTGATCTATCGCATTTGCCAGATCCAGCGATTTTTCTTTTAGATAACGCTTTGTTACGTTTAAATCTTTATGACCGGCAAGCTTGGATATCGTTTGTATATCTATTCCATTATCCACTAACCTTTGACAAAAAGTATGTCGCAGTTTATGCGGATGCACATTGTATTTTTTCAATATATATTGAACTGACCTCGGAGTGATCCTTTGATTATAGCTTGAGATGAATAACGGATCTGCTTTTTCTTTTAAAGAAAAAAGATAATTTTGTACATGTTGAATTGCCGATTTCGTAAGGGGTACGGATCTGTCGATATCACCTTTTGCGTTCCGGACAAGTATATAATTCCGCTCTGTTTCCATGATGACGTCACGGCCATTTAAGTCACATAATTCGGAGACTCGAATTCCAGTATGTAACAAAAGGTAGACGATGGCAATGTTCCTTAGATTTCCTTCTGCTTCTATATCTCTTAACAGTATCTGCTGCTCATTGAGGCTTAAAGTTTCAGGTACCTCAAGCTTGTGCTCCTTAACTTTACGTTCAACAGAAAGCATCACTTGCGGTTTGCCTAAAAATTTAAAGAAGACATTTAATGCGATATAGTGTTTTTCGATTGTCCCTGAGCTTTTCTTGCAATTTTCTAAATAATCAAGATAACCCTGAACATCTTCAGAATGGATTTCCATCAATATCTTTTGTGTCTGGTCACAAAACTGTGAAAGGACACCAGTATACGTTTTGATCGTATTATCTGATTTGCCTTGGTCTCTCAACCATTCAGCAAACGAAAAAATCATTTCATCTTTAGCAGAGGTATCCATCGGCTATTCCCCCAATGACAGTTTCAGAACTATGTTAAGTTTAACATATATCCCTACAGAAACGAAGAATTCTATCCCTTTGTCTTAAACTGATATGGATAAGACAGTTAGCTGTAGAAATTCAGATGCATTAATAGTATGTCCTACCATTTATCCTGCATATAACTTTCTTTAGGGTCTTTAACAGGTTTAAATAATAAGTACTGAAAGATAACGACCTCAAAAAAAGACCAGCCAGATGGCTGATCTTTTTAAATGGCTTGGCGGCGTCCTACTCTCACAGGGGGAAACCCCCAACTACCATCGGCGCTGAAGAGCTTAACTGCCGTGTTCGGAATGGGAACGGGTGTGACCTCTTCGCTATCGCCACCAAACATAAAAGGA
>NZ_JAGGQV010000027.1:0-13831 GCF_018613135.1 Bacillus sp. ISL-57
GCGCAACATTCGATATTAATAATGGAGGATATCTAAGATAGTTCTGCTTCTTGTTAAACAATAGGCACGTTTGTTGGATCGGGGTTGTGAGGCAATCCTTTTTCTTATGGCACTAACGGGGCAGGTTAGTTCATCAAGAAAATGGTTTTTTGTGGTAAAATCAATAGGAAAAGGGAACTTTTACCTTTTTAGTTCGTATTAAAAGTAGCAGAAAATAAAATTGTCCTTTGGGGGTGAAAAGGTGGATTATGGATCATTGGTTATTGGTATAGCTCTTTTACTTGTATCGTACTTAGTAGCTGTGAAAAAACAAACCTGGTTGTTAGCAGGATTTAATGAAAAAATGATAAAAAATAAGTCTTTATTAGGTACAGTGACAGGTGGAACTTTTTTTCTCCCGTTAGGATTGTTAGTAGTTTTCAATAGTTTTATTGACTATCCCTATGAATTAACGGTTCTTATAATTGCTATGTTGCTTTTATTAACAATTGTATATGTTTTTATCAATAGAAGGTTACTTGACTAAAAGGTGCTATAACTTTAATGAGCTGTGACGATCACGATCAGCTCTTTTTCTTATGGAACAAACGGGGCAGCATAACAACTAAGTTTGTGATTTAATACACTTAAACTAACGGGTGCGTTAGCGCCATAAGAAGGCCGCCAATTGGCGGCCTTTTGAACGTGCGATTCTTACAATAATCGTACATTTGAACTCAAGTAAAAAACTCTCCATGATCTTCGTGTTCTAGTCCTGTACTGTTTCATGGTGAATATATAACGAAACACGATATTTTCAAAAGCAGTTTTTTTCTGTTATTTTGTTCTGTTTTCATGTTGAATATTCATAAATTATGATAAAATGTTATTAATGGATAACAAAAAGTGTTATCCGTGAATAAAATATCGTATGACTGAGAACACTAGTCTTAATATTGGATGTGGTTTTATTGGCAGCATTCAACGGAGCTACACAGGCCCAAGTTGAAGACATTTTAAAGAAGATTGTTGATTGTATTCATCGGGGAAATGACCATTTTATCCTTTTGGCACAAAGAGATAAGAACGAAGCTACTTTGTTGGAATTAGGATTTAGAGCCGCAGATGTAAGGCTAATTGTTGAAGAAGAACTAACTTATGAAGATTATTACAGAGGACCCAATCCTAATGGGAGCAGTAATGTTCCTCCACGATTGCGTAATAGTGATATGTGGGAATTTGGAAAGGTTGTTACTGGAAATGAAACAATGGAAGTTTATATTAAGTTCAGTTTTATTGAAGACAATGATGGCCCTTTTACCTGTTGTGTTTCTTTTCATAAACCAGATCGTACAATCACATACCCCCTTAAGGCATCATGAGTGAGGGGGTATGTAAAACAGGAGGAAAAAGATATGACGTTACAATTAAAATTTTGTGTTCATTGTTTTGAACGAACTCCGGTTGAACATAAATTTGTTACAGATAAAGTTGAATTGAATGGCGAAACTATCACATATGAAGCTGAACGTTATGAATGTACAAAATGTGGACAGTACACAGATAACGACGAATTAACAGATCGAAACTATAATACGATTTATCGTAAATATCAGGAAAAGAAAGATATGTTAAAAGCAGAAGATTTTCGTTATGTTCGTAACGAACTTTATCAGGTTAGTACGCGCGTAATGGCTAAATTAATTGGATGGAGCCCTGCTACTATCTCTCGGTATGAAAATGGAAGTTTACAGACTAAAAAACATGATACTCATTTTAGAACATATTTAGATCCACGCGCGATGAAACGAGCATTTGATAATTATCGTGATGAACTTGAAGAGAAACCTAAAAGAGAACTTGAAGAGAGGTTATCTTTTTTATTAGATACAGTAAAATCGAGTGAGTTATTAAAGGGATTAGATGACAGGCTTACTTTGTTAAATATAGAAGATATAGATGATGAATGGCACATGGCTTCTACAGAATCAGTAGAAAAGTTTTTTATTATAAAAGGGCAAGAATTTAATGAGGAAGATGAAGACGATTTAAGAGTTTCTCCTTTAAAACTTCAGAAATTAATGTATTTCGCTCAGGGATGGAACCACGCTTTTACTGGACACGATTTATTTGAAGATAATTTCCAAGCATGGAAACATGGTCCTGTAATTCCTGATTTGTACCATCGCTATAAACCGTATGGTTCGAAGAGAATTGATAAAGATTTTGGTGTATCGATTCAGGATTTAGGTTTAACATCTGATCAGTTGAGTATATTGCATTGGATATGGGATAAATATAGTAAATTTGAAGCGAAATTTTTAGAGGACTTAACACATATTGAGTATCCTTGGCGAAAAACGCGCGCAGATTTGCCTGATGATGCGAGTTGCGATTGGGTAATTAAAAAAGACGATATTCATCATTTCTTTGATTCAATGTATCGAACATTAAAATTGCTACAGAGAAATTAATTTAAAGTTTATGTAGTCTGTGAGATTAAAAAACCTCTGGAACTAACTATTCCAGAGGTTTTTTAATCTACAAATGTACCGTTTCCCTTGTAGGAAAAGAGCGTTATCATCTAGAATTAACGTAATAACGGGGTGATTATTCATGAATAACGCTGAGGACAATTTCGGTTATTTTGCTAAAACTGTTAGCGAAAGATTAGGAATCGCCAAAGATACTCTTCGCAGCTGGAGCTTAAAGCTTGAAGCTGAGGGGGTAAAGTTTGAACGTAATGCAAGGGATCAAAGAATCTATTATGAAAAAGACATCAGGGCTTTGGAAAACATGAAAGAATTAATGGACTTACAGCAACCTCTAAATGATGTGAGTAAAACTATAGCTAATAAGATTGAAAAATCCTTTTATAATAAGGATAAAACGATAAAAAACACAGAAATAACGCCTAGCGTTTCACAGGGAGAAAACGGATTAATAACGCAAGAAAAACAGATGGAAAATTTCAAAAAAGAATTGATTGAAGAACTCTCTAATAAACAAAGTGAAATCATGGAACAATTTAAAAATGACCTAACTAAAGAAATGTCTACTGTGATGCAGGATCGTTTTGAAAATGCTGTAAATGAAGCAGTGAAAATGGCTCTATTACAAGAAAGAAAAGAAATTAAAAAGCAAGTTGTTCAAGAGATAGAGGAAAATACTCTCCAAATTGCTTCGGGAATGGAAAAAACAGATGGAAAAGGTATTTTGAAACGATTAAAGTTTTGGTAGATTATATTTCTAATAAAAAGGTAATTCAGCTGAATTACCTTTTTTATTAGTGTTGAACTTCCGGTAAGGTGCTTTATGTAAACTGAATCATTAAATATGACAAAGACTATAGGATTTTCCTTTTTCTATAGTTTTACGTTAGATGCCTTTTGAGATACCAAGATGTTTTCGGAAGTGAGTCTATCAACTCCTTATCCTCCCTTCGGTCCGGTACCGTTAACAGACACCATGGTCACACTTCTTTTTACGAGTACTATGGCCACATTATAAAAACTCAAAAACACCCTCATACACAGAGTCAAACGCCAATTGACCAGGTTATTAATCCCCGAAAGAGGGAATATTGCAGGGTTAAATACAAAGACTCTGTATGGGGCGGTTATGAGGTAGATAGAAGGGGTGTTATAAATGGCAGATGCGGAAGAATTAGCAGAGACTATAAAAAGGCGTCTTGAAGATATGGTTAGGCAACTTGACAGGTTAGATGAAGAATTAAAAGGAAATTTCGATAAAGTAAACTACAGAATAGACCAAAGTGTTATGGAGATTACTACACGCTTAAACAAGATAAAATCCACCTTAGAAAAAGGGAATCACAAAAATTAAAACAAATCTCCGGACTGGCAGCTAAAAGCTTGGAAAAGAACATCCAGCTCCTCTGTTTCAATCCTGACTCATAAACTATCAAATTTACTTGTTTTTTGGTAGCAATTGTTGGATAATTAACCATAACAAAATATGGACGAAAAAAAGAACTCCAACGTGTCTAAGTGGTGCGCTAACACCCTTAAACCGTTCCCCCTAATAGCCCTAGGGAAAACACTTGTCGAAGTTCCTTGTTACTAATAAAGTTATATCACTTATTTTAGTGTATATTGCTTTCAGTTTCAAGGAAAAAATATTGTTTCTTTCTATTTAGACACAATAAAAAAGACGCTGTTTCCCTTAATCTTTATCGGGATCAGTGTCTTTTTTATTGTCCTCTAAGGAGGAAATACCATGTTAGTCGCAGGCAGAATAGAAAATTTTAAAGAGTACAGCAAGTTTAGCAGCATAAAGGAATTTAACAACACGATTGAAATGTTCCTAGCCGAACATAAAAAAGATTTCACTAAAGGAGAACTGGTTGCGTTCAAACGCCTGGTCCGATTCTCTGCAAAATATGCAGGTGTAGCCAACGCCAAGATCGGAACGCTAGTAAAAGCTATCAATGAAAAATTGAATGGGTTTGGGATAAGCCGATCCACTTTTGAACGTATGCTAAGAAAAGCAAAAGATTTAGGTATCGTATCCATCGTAAATACGAAGAAATCTAAAGGTGGCAAAGGACATAATGTCTATATTTTCAACACAATTGATGTATTAAAAAAGAGAAAATTGACGTATTGCGAGAATCAAGAGAAGCCTTGCTGCAGTAAGGGTGAATCCTCCAATTTTAAAAGGGAAACTAGTAATCTTTTAGAAACTAGCAAGAAAAAGAACTTAAATATACGTAAGGATGTTAATTTAGATTCTACTTTTACGGCTTCTTATGTTCCTAAAGAATTTGTCCAGGCTGTTAAGCCTTTCTTTGATCATGCAGCCATGATTGAAGATTTTTGGAAAAGTGTTTTCCTTGATACGAAAGCCATTTCACACATAGTCGAACAAGAAACCATTACATATACGGCCATAAACGCCTTTAAACAATCCATTAGAGGCTATAAACGAGGAAAAGTAAAAACCAATCTGGTTCGTTATTTCACAGGTACTTTTAAGAGACTCATGGATCGGACATATTCGGAGCTTCCTTTAGACGCTTTTTCAACCAGCAATTCATAAATCTCAATAAGAAGCCACCAATACATATTTTTTGCGTGTTTTAAAAGCCCTTTGTACGATTTTATAAAGTTAGAACGATTTAAATGGCATTCACAGGTGTTAAAATTTTCTTCGAGTATAAAAGTAAGGTCGTAGTGTAAAAGTGCTTATTCGACTTCTGAGACCACTTAAAATACCTGTGTGCTTTTCTAGCTTTTAGCTAGAACTGTTTCTTTTTCATAGATAACAGGGACGATCTCTAATTCAAGCTGTTGAGCCACAATGTACCGTCTATAGCCATCTGTCAGCAAGTTTGTCTCCCGGTTAATGGTAAGGGGTTCATCTAAATGGCCTTTCTGTTTAACAAAGTTCACAACTTGCTGCGTTTTTTCAGGATTCGGGTGCGAGTTTAAAAACGCTTCTGGAACCACGATTGCTTTCCGTTCCAGAAAATCCTCGGTTCCTTTTGGAGCTTTTGGTTTTTCTTTTGGCTTTTCTGCTGCTTGGATCTTTACAGGCTTGGATGTTTCCTTTTTTTCAGGTTTTTCAGGCAGAATCGACACTTGAAAACAGATCAATCCGATTTCCCCTGGACAATCATCCACGGATACATCCAACGTTGGTTCGCCTTGCACCATGATTTTTTGTTGGTTGATATTTTTGGCCGTAAGGCCGGCTTTTTGGAGCTGTTTCTGATTGAGAAAGACCGTATACGTAATCGTTGAACCTCCTGGAAGCCCTTTTGGGGAAGAGGGGGAACCACTTTCCTCCATGTCAAACGTGTAAAAAGAGCCTTTCTGACATAAGGGACCTACAGGTTTTCCAGTTACCGTCATTTTATGTGGCATGCTCATTGTCCTCCTTTAGCGTTTTAAATGAATAGGGGGAAAACCTCTTATTTGTTCTGAAGCTCTCTTTCTTTTTGGTTTTTCAATTCATCAATGGAAAGTTTTAATAAATCCTCTTTTCGATTGGTGACCACCTTTTTTAACCCCCATGCGATTTTTTCAGCTTCCTCTTTGCTTGTAATCTCAAAATGATGTTCAAAAATGGCCCCAATCTCAATCAATCGTTTTGTCCGTTCTTTTCGTTCTTTTTGTTTGATTCGGCTCTCCATCTGCTGTTTTTGTGCCTTCATTTTCTCCATTTTTTCTTCTAACTCTTGTAACCTTTCACTATCCGTTTTACGAGCCATAAAACCAAACCCTCTCTTCATTGCCATAATTTTCTTTAAGTATAGCGAAATAGGTGATAGAATACTAGACAAAAGGCAAGAATCGCCACAATGAGTGTGGCATGATTCCCTGAGATCGAAGAGCAAAGGGCGCACTTATACAAACTTCGTTTGTGTGCGGTTGCTTCGCAACGGAAAAGCATATTCGCTAGGGAGCGAATACAAAAATACAAACCCTCCATTCGGCTACAGGCCGAATGGAAAGGAAGTATCCGTCTACGGGACGGATACAAAAAGTCATCGCCGTATCGGCGAAAACGAAATGAAACAGGAACCATCTTCGATGCTTTCTGTTTCATTTCGTACCTATCAAACCCATTAAAGGAGGTGCTCGATCATGGCCATTTACCATTTCTCTGCACAAGTGATTTCAAGAAGCAAAGGTCAATCAGCTGTTGCTTCGGCTGCCTATCGTTCTGGTGAACGATTAACAGATGAACGAACAGATGAAACCAAGTTCTATAAAAGAGAGGTGCAACCAGAAACCATGATTCTTGCGCCTTCTCAGTCTCCAGAATGGGTACAAGATCGGCAACAACTTTGGAATGAAGTGGAGAAAGCCGAAACAAGAAAAAACTCACAAGTGGCTAGAGAAATTAATATCGCTTTACCTAGGGAATTATCCCATCAAGAACAGGTTGAGTTAATTCGTGGGTATGTTCAAAAAGAATTCGTGGATCAAGGTATGATTGCCGATGTAGCGATTCACCGTGACGACAAAGAAAATCCCCATGCCCATGTGATGTTGACCACTCGCGAAATTTCCAAAGACGGATTCACCGTTAAAAATCGTGACTGGAACAAAAAAGAATTATTGGTGCAATGGCGTGAACAGTGGGCAGAACATGCTAATAAATCCTTAGAACGTGAAGGTATTCAGGACCGTATCTCCCATGAATCCCATGAAAAACGAAACCTGATTATTTTTCCAACGGTCCATCTTGGCCATGTGGCTCACGAAATGGAAAAGCGTGGGGTCCAAACGGACCGAGGAACGATCAATCGTGATCGCCAAGAATATAATCGTCTTGTCGTGAATCTCCAAAAATACCGGGAAGAAAAGAAAGCCCTGCAACAAGAAAAAGCATGGAGGCAAGAACAACGGCAAAAATCCGAACGATTCAACACGCCTGCCGAACGTGTTCACTTACAAGAAGCTTCTAAGCTTTTGAACGTGGATCGTGAACCTACCTTGAAAGAAATCTTTGTAAAACGTAAGGAGCTCGATCAGTGGGAGAATCAAGTACATAACGAGGACCAACAGATTCGATGGAAAGATGAAACCATCCGAGGCGCTTCTGAAACCTACCGTTGGATTCATATTTTTGAAAATCAACGCCAGCAAGCCCAGCAACAATTGGAAACAATCAATTGGATGAATCCCTTTAAACTAAAGGAAAATCGAATGACAAAGGAACAAGCCGAACTGGAAATGTCCAAGGCGGAAGACCAAATAACATTGCGTGATAAAACACTACACAGCTACCGTGAAAAGCTTGGCTTCCATACCGAAAAAGAATTTCACCAGATGCAAAGTCAATATCAAACGGATTATCCTGGGCTACTAGAGAAAAATCGACAGACACGTGGACAAATCAATCGGGAAAGAGACGTCTTAAAAAAGGCTGAGACAGCCCACCAGAACGCTTTTGTACGTCAAGTGGCCTCTTTATATCCTGAACGTCCTGAAATGCTCCATATAAGCCTTGAAACGGCTAAAAAGCTTATGGACATTAATCAAGCAAACGGAAATAAAGTGGTCCCACTTGAGACCATCCAGAAAACGTTACATAACCGTAAAGAGGAAATTCAAAGGCTCCAGGGTGAATTGAATCGTGTGAATCAGCATCGGTCTCGCCTGCAGCGTGCTGAAGGCTATCTGGAAAATTATGAAACGCAGCATGCCGTTGTTGAAAAAATCGAGAACAATCCTTTCTTGAAAGGAAAATTGCTTGTTTCAAAATCAGCTAAACAAGAATATGAACAGGCTATTTCTACACGAGAAAACTCCCAAGATTCGATGAAGAAAGAAGGCGTTTCTGGAAGAAAGGACCTTGAAAAACAGTTCCATACTTTAGGGAAAATGGAAGCTAGAGTTCCTGCATTTAAAGATCAGATTCAATCACAAGAAAAGGGCCTCGGCCTATTAGAGGGCATTATGAATGGCGTTGAACAGGCAGGAAGGGACATGCAGATGGAACAAAAACGTCAACAGCAAAAGACATCAAAAGTTAAAATTAATGAAAAAAAGCGTAATCGTGGTTGGGAAATGGAGAGATAAAATATTCACTGTACTATGAAAGGTAGTACAGTCCCTCCCGCCCTAAAATATAAAAAAAGTAACGTTCTTGCTACATCAAAATGAATAAAATTACTTGAAGAAAATAAAGAAGTTGAATTAGTGAACAACGCTAAAATGTTTCAATACGTTGTTCGTTTCTTCTTCCGTAATGCCGATATAACGCAGGGGAACGGATGGCTGAGACTGATGCAGAATCCGTTGCAACATGGAGATATCCTTTGTGACTTAAAATATAGAAAAACCACTGGCCCCAGTGGTTTTTCTATATTTATAGGGGGGAACCGTTGATGCGCATCAATACATCTTGAGTAGTTTGCTCAAAGTCCTAATTTCTTCTTTTGATTATGATTAGATGTTTGTCCATTTCGGTTTCATTTTCATTACATAAAATATAATATCTCCACGAAAAGATGATCAATAGTTTAATTCAATTTATTCAAGATATATTAGAAAGTACAATTAATTTGGTGAATTCACTTCTTGCGATAGTTACTGATAATTTAGAAGAGATAATTAATTATTTAGTTCAATTACTTCAATCTCTGATACAATCTATCACTGCTTTTCTTAATTCACTTATTCCCCATAATTGGTGAAGTTTTAGAGGGAGTAGTCACTGCATTGTTCCAATTCTTCCAATCTGTTGTACAAGCTCTTATTGATTTACTTGGTTCACTCCTTTCCCCTGCATAGTAGGACAAGTACTATTTATAAGATGAATTTGTTGTAATTTTGGATAAAGCTCGTTGAATTAGTATAATTCTCTGAGCTTTATCTTCTTAAATTTTCATTACGTTAAATGGATTGATATTTCTGTTATAAACAAATGGGCCAGATCTAACCCTGTTTTTCGTCTCTATAGGGACTAGATGAGCATTCTAACTTTTCTAATCCAGTTGTGATTGGCAAAAGGGTAAAGTATGCCTTTTTCTTTTGTCTTCCGGAAAGGAAGAAAAGCCATGTTGGCAGCTGGAAGAATTGAAAATTTTAAAGACTACAGCCAGTTCTTCAAAAGAATAACCTCGTTTTTCGGATGTCCCATTTGGAACCATTTGAATTCTTGTTTAGGCAATATCTTCATTATTTAGATTTTTTTCTATTTAGTTACAGTTTTATGGACAAACAGTCGCGCAATATTAAAAAACAAAAATATATTATTAGAAGGAGGTGAATTTTATGTCATCTAATTCTAATTTTTGCTGTCCTCGCTGTTTCAATAGGATCTGTTGTTGTCCCCCTGTTCATCAAGCGTTCAAAGGAGATAAAGGAGATAAAGGATTTCCAGGAGCACCAGGTCCCCGAGGACCTCAAGGATTTCCAGGACCCGCAGGACCTCCAGGACCCGCAGGAGCTCCAGGGGCACCAGGAGCGCCGGGGGCACCAGGAGCGCCAGGGGCTGGTGCGATCATTCCATACGCATCCGGTACTGTTCCTGCTGTATTAACTACTATTGCAGGTGGACTCGTGGGTACTTCAAGTGCTATTGGGTTTGGAACCTCTGTTCCTGGTATTTCTATTCTTGGAGGCACAATAGACCTAACAGGACTTCCTAGTGAGGCATTTACGGTTCCGCGTGCTGGAACCATTACTTCGATAGCTGCATCCTTCAGCACTACAGTTGGATTAACTATTCCTGCTGGTTCAGTAACGATTACAGCACAATTATTTCGAGCACCAGCAGGAAGTAACACTTTCACTGCAATTCCAGGTGCTACTGTAGTATTAGCCCCCCCCCTCACAGGTATAGTTCCTATTGGTACTATTAGTCAAGGGTTTACTCCAGGGTTGTCAATAGCAGTAAGTCCGGGAGAGCGTTTATTGATGGTTTTCTCTATAACGGGAACTGGTGTTGGTACTCTCGCTACTACCGTGGTTGGTAATGCCAGTGCGGGTGTTGCAATCAGTTAATTTCACTGCATTTCCATTAGTCGAAACTCCCGTTATAAGAGCCTTAATCTTGTCGGCATTGGTTTTACTCACATTATTTAAAGGCTTCTGTAAAAGTAAATCTAGGGATTTCGTTTAGAATAAAATAATAAAGGCCTTCTCTATTTAGAGAAGGCTTTGATAGTTACGTAGAAGGAAGAGTATTAGTTGTTGGAGTAGTTGAAGATTCACAACGACGGTCATTTACGTCGCAAATACCACCATGTGAATCCACAATAACTTGTCGAGTCACTGTAATTGTAGTGCGTAGTACAATCTTGACTAAAATAGCATCAGTAGTGACAACGCCCGTGCCCGTGACGAATGAAACTCCTGGTTGAGCAAAGATCCCTTCTACTACCAATGCGGGTTCTATTACTGCATCCTCAGGGCAGGCACCTGGAAAGTCTGTATGCGCCTGGAATGGTAAATTCGTTGCAAGTACAGCTGTTGCAGGAGTGGTTGTTCCTGGTGCCAAAAATGTTACCGTAATAGTTACAGGAATAAACCCGATGTTAACTACTTTGTCCCTAATGATTGTCGTGTTACGGACAACACCAGATAGAGTCGGTACAACAGCTACCGAAACAATAGTGGATCCAACTGGTATAACAGGAGTAAACGCTGTAAAAGGAAATGTTGCTTCTGCAACCTTTTGTACCGTTTTTGAGCCTACAACTGAGTTCACTAGGAAACAGTCGCTGTTTAATGGTGCAGCGAGTTCGCGTGCTGGAGCTTTAAAATCGCATTGGCAAGCAGAATCGCAAGACCCACAAGACTTACATGGATTTTCCTGTTTAACTCTTGAATGATTGTCAATTCTTGATTTTTTGCCAAAACAGTCGCTGTCGTTAAAACAGACAGAACCCCAGTGGCTGTTTAATGGGTTTTGATTACCGAAATTCCCCACAAAATCACAATCCTTTCTTGTAACTTTTTTTTTTGAAAATGAAATGAGTTTTAGCATCGATTAGGACTAAAGTGCTACAAAAAGTATTTTCGGAGTAGTAATTACAATTTATATTATTAATAAAGTAAATGATTGATTGGACGGTTACTTATTTATCTGGACTGACTATAAATATTTTTGAAAATATGGGTAATTAAGTGGTGTGCTATAAGGTGCCTTCAGTGGCTACACATTTGCCCCTACATAAAAAAAAGAACCTTTTACAGTTCGATCATAAATGTAATGAGACGTTTTAAATTAGCGAGTACTTCTAATTACTGAAAGACACTAAATGTTTTTAATACGTTATTTGTTTCTTCTTCGGTAATACCAATATAGCTTAAGGTGACGGAAGGATGGGAATGATGTAGAATCCGTTGCAACATGGCAATATCCTTCGTGGCTTTGTAAAACCAATAGCCAAACGTTTTGCGTAAGGTGTGATTGCCCACATGTTCTACGCCAGCGAACTCTGCAGCCTTATTTAACTGCCTGTAGGCCTGAGTAGGGGTAATGGGGCCTTCTCCCTTCCTGGACGGAAATAAATAGGGACTTGGGACGCTTTGGGCGTACTCAAAGACCTCTTCGAAGCAATTCGCGATATACATGTCGCGGATTTTTTGCGTTTTGCCTTCCTTGACCCGGAGGATCTTGTGTTGTTTGCTTTTAAGGTCCAGAATCTGCTTCGTGGTGAGCTTAAGTAGGTCCCCGACACGTAGGCCGGTCTCGCAGCCTACAACAAACAGGATGTAATCACGTTCCGAACAATGGCGCTTCAGCGCCCATTTCATATCTTCTAACTGCTGCTGATCCCGGATCGGCTGCACATCTTTTGGTTGCGTCATCTTCATCGACCTCTCTCCCTTCAAACCCTTATGTACCAACAATTTGAATGTACGATTTTTCTTCTTTTTTCATTATAAAGAGAAAAAACGAATAAAGTCAATGAAATCAGGGTTTTGAAAGTACGATAATTTCAAAAATCATACATTCATATTCAAGTGAAAAACTACCCTTGATGAACTAAGGGCAGTTTAGTTGAAGAATTTTATTGCATATTTAGTTACCCGGTTGAGCATCTTATTAAAGGGCCTTTTGGGTTTAATTTAAAATTGGAGGGATTTTTTTATGGATAATAACACTAAGAAAAAAATTGAATCTGAGGTTAAAAAAAGTGTGGATATTGAAATTGCACAAGAATTAAGTGACTTTAGAAATCAATTAAATAGTCTCCAAAGTTCACTTTCTAATCTACAACAAAGGCAACAACAATCCGGCCAACAAATGGGGCAACAAAATCAACAACAACCACAAGGCCAACAAAATCACTTATCTCAACAAATTCAACAATTAAGTGGTCAAACTCAACAACAATTACAACAAACAGATCAACAACTTCAACAATCAATTCAACAAGCAATTCAAACTTTAAATCAAGCTTCTCAATACGTTCAAAGTAATCGAGCATTAACTCAAATGAATCAAGCTGTAAGTCAAGCACAACAACAGTTACAACAAATGACAGGTGGCCAACAAATGGGAAATCAACAAGGGCAACAACAGTCTGGCCAACAAATGGGAAATCAACAAGGGCAACAACAATTTGGCCAAATGGGACAGCAAAACCAACTACAATAATAGCTTATATAAATATTGAATTCTCAATATTTAACCCTTTTTCTTTAACATTTCACTATTCATATTAAAAAATACACTTCAAAAAGTGAAAGCTAAAAAGATAACAAAAATCCTTAATCAACTATAAATAAAAAACCCGACCAATAATGGACGGGTTTTTCTTATTACTATTTTTAGCAGAAGCCGCCATATCCTTGAACGCCCTGAACGCCACCGTAACCTCCATCATCACCACCGAAACAAGCAGCTCCCACAATGATTAAGAGTATAAACAATACGATTATAAAAGCGAAACCGCCACCAAATCCACCAACACCGTTATCACAACCACAATTTGATTCATGACCACAACTTGACAATAGAAACATCTCCTTATTGTTTTAAGGAGGAAATTAATTAAATGGGTTACATATTCTTATGCTCTAATCAAGAAAGTGATAAAGGGTACCCTTATTGAAATAAAGTAAGAAGATCGCCAATTGGTGGCCTTTTGAATGTATGATTTTTTATATTATCGTACATTCAAATTCAAGAAAAAAAACTCCTTTATTCAGCTAAGGGGGCAGAATAGCCCTATAAAATATTGATTATACTTAGATTAAATAAAAAAAGCCCGATCAATAAAAAAAAGTACCTTGATCAAGTACGGTATCAAAGTACTTTCCATTTAACAAACTACCAATTACCCCAAAAGCAATTATCCCAAAAGTCATTATCGCAGCGTTTTTTCTTACAACAATCTTTGTGATGGTCGTCATCGCAG
>NZ_JAGGQV010000027.1:13890-16265 GCF_018613135.1 Bacillus sp. ISL-57
TTTCTTCTTACAACAATCATCGTGATGGTCGTTATCGCAGCGTTTTTTCTTCTTACAAGACATAGAAATATCACTACTTTCTATTATTTGCTATCAATATATGCAAAGCAGATAAAAAAGGAAGTACTCTTGTCCATATTGATAAAAAATTTTGTATAGCGATCAATAACTATCGCTTAGAGGAAATGCATAAAATCCTGCATGTTTTTATCTGTTTTAGGTGGTACGCTTTAAATTAACCCCATTCGATTACATTCCTGTATTTTCTTTTTTCTAGTCACATCAGCTAAAATGCTGCACTGTTCGTCCAAATACAATTTATTTGGTTCGGATTTAATCGATAGACGCTTATCATTAGTAATCATCTTTTGCCAATAGCTAGAACCATCCATAAAAGTAACTTTGCAGTTTCTTATAGTTGATTTTTGGTAGTGGTAAAAAGCTTGGTTGCAACCTTCACTAGCTAAGGGAAGGTTGCAGAAATAACACTTCCACTTGGCTTGTTTGCTGGTGTAGTAGAGCTTGCAGATATTGTTTCGATAGTTGTTGTACCGAATTTAGCTGGTATTACATAACGTCAGAGTCATTCGAGACAAAGTAGTTAACATTGGGCTTATTCCTGTAACTATTACCATAACTGTTCTTGGTGGTACTGTTATACCCCCATTACAACTTCTATACCATTCCAGGAGCATACAGATTTTCCAGATGCTTGCCCTGAGGATATAGTAACAGAATCCCCATTTGTAATAGAAGGGATCTTTACTCAAGCTGGAGTACCAGTTGTTGACGTCGCAGGACTTCTTCCTGCTCCGACGACAGGCGGCCTGTTAGGCGGCGCGTAGGCAAGTTTTTTGACTTCAATAAAAAGAGCTTACACAGCCGTTTTCGAAATTTTAAAGTGGTACAATGTTTCAAATACGCCTAAGAAGAATCCCTCAACTGGTATCGATGACCTAAGACTAACTCTTACGAATCGACCAGGAACGGTAAATCCGAAGTTCTATTCTTTTTTCCTAAAAGTATAAATAGCAACCGTTTGTATAAAACGGTTGCTATATTTCATTGCTAAAAACGATTCCAAATTTTCTTTAAATCTAATGGTACGAATACTTTATCCCCATGTATTTCCTTATGTATAATGAGGTTTGGAAAGTATGAATCACTTAACTCTTCTTTTTTATGCCTAGCTGGGTTTATTCCTAAAAAATTTCTAAAGTCTTCAGGTAACCGCATCACACTAACTCCTTTTTTCTTTTTTTTAAGTAATCATTCTTAATATATCCATTAAGAATAACTTTATTTCTAATATGAGCGATTGCAAAATGTATTGTTTATCCTTATAAATAGACAGAACCACCCGTTAAAGGTGGTTCTGGAAAATGGATGTTATTTTATGAAGTGATTTATCTATTTTATTTTGTTCCAAAAAATATGTGAGTCCAATTGTATATACAAAGTTCAAAGAACGTTCGTAAAAGCAAATGCAAGTTCATGAACATTCGTACCTTTTTTTGTACTTAACCGAACGTTAAAACTTGCTGTTTCGTAAAGAAATGATATCGTTCGTTGAATGTATACTTTTATGAACGCTGGGACTTTCATTAAGATATAAAATGCCATCTATTGGGTTCAATAACAGTTAAGAACAGATAATATAAAATCAGAAACAGCAATTATTATAAAATTTAATTTCGTTTATTCCCCGTGAAAACTAGACAGTATCCAAGCGAGCAAATGACCCTGAAAAAGCTGTAACAGCTGAACCGGTAAAATCCTATTTATTAAACACAAAATCTTATAATTGAGTCACTCAATTGGATTCGGACAATACATAAGGATTTGAATGTACGATTTCATACATAAGCATTAACATTTTTCTTTGGGCATACCTTAGTTTTAAAGGGATAGAGTACTAAATACAGTAACCCGATAGGAGGGAATAACATCGAAAAATACATTAGTTCAATATGGTCAAACACTTCAACTTGTGGGTAGGACTTTAATTTATATTTCTAATAGGATGTATCCAGATTTTTTAGATGAAGAAATGAGAAATAATGATCAGTTCAGTATTGATCTACAAAATTCAATTAGTGTAGGTCAAAGTAACTTACAATCTCTTGAAACAATAATTCCTCCAAAATTCATTATGGAAGAACATCAGTTGTTAGTAAAATCTATTAAAGGATTGGTTGATGCTCTGGAAGATTTGTTACGTAGCATTAATTTAAAGATTTCGTTAACGATAAAGGAAACAGATTTGGAAAAAGAAATTTTAAATTTGAGAAAAAATGAGGAAAAGGTAAATGTTGCATCAAGGGAAGTTACCGAGAAAATAATATCGCCTTATAGAACTAACGGGTGCTTTAGCT
>NZ_JAGGQV010000028.1:0-23704 GCF_018613135.1 Bacillus sp. ISL-57
TAGTGAAGTATACCATTTTTTTAAAAGTTAGTAGTTACTGAAGAAACTATGATTTTTGAACTAACCTGCTCCGTTAGGGTACTTTTTCATGTCAATTTGAATGTACGATAATGTGAATTATCGTACTTTCAAAACCCTGATTTCATTGACTTTTTTCGTCTTTTCTCTTTATACTGTAATAAGAGAAAAAAATCGTACATTCAAATCATTGGTACATAAGGGTTTTGAATCCAGATTTTTGAGGATAGAAGAAAGGTCGATGAAGATGACGCAACCAAAAGATGTGCAGCCGATCCGGGATCAGCAGCAGTTAGAAGATATGAAATGGGCGCTGAAGCGCCATTGTTCGGAGCGTGATTACATCCTATTTGTCGTAGGCTGCGAGACCGGCCTGCGCGTCGGAGATCTGCTCAAGCTAACCACGAAACAAATCCTGGACCTTAAAGGCAAACAAAACAAGATTCTCCGGGTTAAAGAAGGAAAAACACAAAAAATCCGCGATATGTATATCGCGAACTGTTTCCAGGAGGTCTACGACTATGCCAAAAACGTCCAGAGCCCCTATTTATTCCCGTCTAGAAAGGGAGAACGCCCCATTACCCCTACTCAGGCCTACCGACAGTTAAATAAGGCTGCAGAGTTCGCTGGGGTGGAACATGTCGGCAACCATACTTTAAGAAAAACGTTTGGTTATTGGTTTTACAAGGCTACGAAGGATATTGCCATGTTACAACGAATCCTGCATCATTCCCATCCTTCTGTCACCTTACGCTATATCGGCATTACCGAAGAAGAAACGAATAACGTATTGAAAACATTTAGTGTCTTTCACTAACGTTCGAGTGTGGTTTATGTATTAAAGGTACTAAAATTGAGATTTTTTTATAATTTTACTTGTTTTGAGCTCCGATTAATTCAAACAACTGAATTAACCGACAGACCCAACGA
Organism: Bacillus sp. ISL-57; assembly: GCF_018613135.1. NCBI lineage: Bacteria > Bacillati > Bacillota > Bacilli > Caryophanales > Bacillaceae > Bacillus > Bacillus sp. ISL-57. The sequence goes on from NZ_JAGGQV010000028.1 coordinate 949, forward strand.
GCACTATTTCTTACTTATCCAGTGATTGAAAAGATCTACAATAATCCCCACGATAATACCTATAATAATTTGATTAAAAACACCGATTGGGCATACCTCATTTCATAGTGGAATGAGAGCCTGCGCTAATTACTATACTCATTGTCATGAGTTTTGTTTCTAGATTTTTCTGAAATAGAGGAACTTATTTCCCGACATTCCTTCAATAAATCAAAAAAATTAATCCAATTAATATTGCTATGTATTTTAAGCTTTTCATCATGTTATTTTATGGCTTTTATAATTGAAGACTATGTAAAAGCAGTAAGAACCTAAAAAAGCCTGAGTCAACCCACGTAAGTATAGCCAAGACCTTGAAAAACACTAATAGCCAACCAGTAGAATCAAATAAAGAGAGCCACTAAAAAAGTGGCTCTCTTTATTTGATTCTTTTTTCTAACAAAGCCTTGAATGTATTTGCTTCTTCATCAATATTATTTCTTTTTTTTATAGTTCTTTTAAATTGAATTACTCCCACAGCTAACATACAAAGACTCAAAGGAATAAATAGAAATACAAACGTTGTTTGTTTAATCATATTTGCACTAAATAAAATAAAAATAAAGATTGTTAATATGGTCGTGTAATTAAAAATTTGATTCATATTCATCACCTTTTCTGAAGGGAAATATTTACACTGAATATACATTATTATACAATAATAACAAATATATGAGAAGAGGTATTTAGTTAATGAAAATTTTCAATAAAATCTTTATGGTATTCCTGAGTTTGGTATTATTTACATCTATAGTCTTTATTCATTCAAATGTACAAGCAACAACACCTGATGAAATTGATGCAGCAAAGGCAGTTGAAGAAATTACTGGAACAGAAGAATTAGTAAAAGCAGATGATGATGGTTCTATTAATAATGATATTAATACTATTAAACTACCAGATCAATTTCTCAATGAAATTATTGTAAGTAGTGATCTTGATAATGAACCAGATATTAAAATTGGTATACCAAATGAAATGAAGATTGGTAATCCAGTAGTAACAAAGGATGGCAGCTATCAATATAATGGTAATGAAAATGTAGACTTAGTAATTCAACCTACTGACGTTGGAGTAAGAAGTGTTGTTAGTATTAATAATGAAAATGCACCTAAAAAATATGATTTTAAACTAGATTTACCAGAAGGTCATAAATTAGTATTCTCTTCCGACTATTTTGGAGAAGAATTAGCACTGGAAGATGATATTGAAGAGGTTTTTGTAGTTGATGAAAATAATATCATTCAAAGTATATTTGGAGAAGCTTGGGCTAAAGATGCTAATGGTAATGATGTACCAACTCATTATGAAATTATAGATAATTCTTTAATACAAGTAGTTGAATTTAATAAAAATACAGCGTTTCCTGTATTAGCAGACCCTGATTGGGTTGCAATTGGGGCATGTTCAGCAGCTTTAACATGGTTTGTAGGTTCTAATCTTTTAGTAGCTGCAAAACTTATTAAAGTTAAAAAATATATAAATGCATTAGGTGGTTTCAAAGAAACAGCAAAGCTTATTACACAAGCGACAACTTGGGAGGAAAAACTGAGAGTAGGTGGATCTGCTCTTAAATCATTAGCAGCAGAAATAACTGGTGTTGCAGGGCTTTATGCGTGTAATAAATTTATAAAGAAAAAGAAGAAGAAGTAACAATGGGATATATGGGTAAATAAGTTTAATAGAATAAGCGATAAAACATTTATTTTATTGACGTCTTGGTTGTTTCTGTTATAACAAAGTTAATTATTTTTTTCTTATAGAAAAATTCACTGAAAGAACTAAGAAAAATAATTAACAAAATTACCAAAAGGAGAGTCTAAATTAGACTCTCCTTTTATTTACCCAGCGATCAATCCACCTCAAACAAGGGCGCTATACTACAACGAATAGTACAGTAAATATTTTATCTCTCCATTTCCCAACCACGCTTACGGTTTTTCTCATTTCTCCTAACAGGTAATGGACTTTGTCGCTGCTGTTTTTGTTCTCTCTGCATGTCCCTTCCTGCCTGTTCAACGCCCTTCATAATGCCCTCTAATAGGCCGAGGCCCTTTTCTTGTGATTGAATCTGATCTTTAAATGCAGGAACTCTCGCTTCCATTTTTCCTAAAGTATGGAACTGTTTTTCAAGGTCCTTTCTTCCAGAAACGCCTTCTTTCTTCATCGAATCTTGGGAGTTTTCCCGTGTAGAAATAACCTGTTCATATTCTTGTTTAGCTGATTTTGAAACAAGCAATTTTCCTTTCAAGAAAGGATTGTTCTCGATTTTTTCAACAACGGCATGCTGTTTTTCATAATGGTTTAGATAGCCTTCAGCACGCTGCAGGCGTGACCGATGCTGATTCACACGATCCACTTCACCCTGAAGCCTTTGAATTTCCTCTTTACGGCTATTGAGCGTTTTCTGGATGGTCTCCAGTGGGATCACTTGATTTCCGTTTCCTTGATTAATGTCCATAAGCTTTTTAGCCGTTTCAAGGTTTATATGGAGCATTTCAGGATGTTCAGGATACAAAGAGGCCACCTGACGGACAAAAGCGTTCTGGTGGGCTGTCTCAGCCTTTTTTAAGACGTCTCTTTCACGATTGATTTGTCCACGTGTCTGTCGATTTTTCTCCAGGAGCCCAGGATACTCGGCTTGATGTTGACGTTGCATCTGGTGAAATTCTTTTTCGGTATGGAAGCCAAGCTTTTCACGGTAGCTATCTAGCGTTTTATCCCGTACTGTTATTTGTTCTTCCGCCTTGGACATCTCTAGTTCGGCTTGTTCCTTTGTCATGCGATTTTCCTTTAGTTTAAAGGGATTGATCCAATTGATTGTTTCCAAATGTTGCTGGGCTTGCTGGCGTTGATTTTCAAAAATATGAATCCAACGGTAGGTTTCAGAAACGCCTCGGATGGTTTCATCTTTCCATCGAATCTGTTGGTCCTCGTTATGTACTTGATTCTCCCACTGATCGAGCTCCTTACGTTTTACAAAGATTTCTTTCAAGGTAGATTCACGATCCACGTTCAAAAGCTTAGAAGCTTCTTGTAAGTGAACACGTTCTGCAGGCGTGTTGAAGCGTTCGGATTGTTTCCGTTGTTCTTGCTTCCGTGCTTTTTCTTGTTCCAGGGCTTTCTTTTCTTCCCGGTATTTTTGAAGATCCACGACCAGACGATTGTATTCTTGGCGATCACGATTGATGGCGCCCCGGTCCGTTTGAACCCCACGCTTTTCCATTTCATGAGCCACATGGCCAAGATGGACCGTTGGAAAAATAATCAGATTTCGTTTTTCATGGGATTCATGGGTAATGCGGTCTTCCAAGCCTTTGTGCTCTAAAACTTGATTGGCATGAACGGCCCATTGCTCACGCCATTGTTGAAGCAGCTCTTTTTGGTTCCAGTCCCGATTTTTTTTGCTGAATCCATCTTCTGTAATTTCGCGAGTGGTCAACATCACATGGGCATGAGGATTTTCTTTGTCGTCTCGGTGAATCGCTACATCGGCAATCATGCCTTGATCCACGAATTCTTTTTGCACGTAGCCACGAATTAATTCGGTTTGTTCTTGATGGGATAATTCTCTAGGCAAAGCGATATTAATTTCTCTTGCGACTTGTGAGTTTTTTCTTGTTTCGGATTTCTCGACTTCATTCCAAAGTTGTTCCCGATCTTGTACCCATTCTGGAGAATTGGAAGGCGCCAAAATCATGCTTTCCGGTTGGACTTCTCTTTTATAGAATTTGGTTTCATCTGTTCGTTCGTCCTTTAATCGTTCACCGGAACGATAGGCTGCCGAAGCCACAGCCGATTGACCTTTGCTTCTGGAAATTACTTGTGCAGAGAAATGGTAAATGGCCATGATTGAGCACCTCCTTTAATGGGTTTGATAGGGACGAAATAAAACAGAAAGCATCGAAGATGGTTGCTGCTTTATTTCGTTTTCGCCGATATGGCGATAACTTTTTGTATCCGTCCCCTAGACGGATACGTCTTTTTCATTCGGCCTATAGTCGAATGAAGGTTTTTTATTTTTGTATTCGCTTCCTAGCGAATATGCTTTTCCGTTGCGTAGCAACCGCACACAAACGAAGTTTGTATAAGTGCGCCCTTTGCTCTTCGATCTCAGGGAATCAATGCCACACTCATTGTGGCGATTCTTGCCTTTTGTCTAGTATTCTATCACCTATTTAGCTATACTTAAAGAAAATTATGGGAATGAAGAGAGGGTTTGGTTTTATGGCTCGTAAAACGGATAGTGAGAGATTACAAGAGTTAGAAGAAAAAATGGAGAAAATGAAGGCGCAAAAACAGCAAGTGGAGAGTCGAATCAAACAAAAAGAACGAAAAGAACGGACGAAACGATTGATTGAGATCGGGGCCATTTTTGAACATCACTTTGAGATTACAAGCAAGGAGGAAGCTGAAAAAATCGCATGGGGATTAAAAAAAGTGGTCACTAATCGAAAAGAGGATCTATTGAAACTTTCCATAGAAGAGTTGAAAAACGAAAAAGAAAGAGAGCTTCAGAAAAAATAACGGGGTTTCCCCCTGTTTATTTAAAACGCTAAAGGAGGACAATGAGCATGCCACATAAAATGACGGTAACTGGAAAACCTGTAGGCCCCTTATGTCAGAAAGGCTCTTTTTACACGTTTGACATGGAGGAAAGTGGTTCCCCCTCTTCCCCAAAAGGGCTTCCAGGAGGTTCGACGATTACATATACGGTCTTTCTCAATCAGAAACAGCTCCAAAAAGCCGGCCTTACGGCCAAGAATATCAACCAACAAAAAATCATGGTGCAAGGCGAACCAACGTTGGATGTATCCGTGGAGGATTGTCCAGGGGAAATCGGATTGATCTGTTTTCAAGTGTCGATTCTGCCTGAAAAACAGGAAACATCCAAGCCTGTAAAGAGCCAAGCAGCAGAAAAGCCAAAAGAAAAACCCAAAGCTCCAAAAGGAACCGAGGATTTTCTGGAACGGAAAGAAATCGTGGTGCCAGAAGCGTTTTTAAACTCGCATCCGAATCCTGAAAAAACGCAGCAAGTGGTCAATTTTGTGAAACAGAACGGCCATTTAGATGAACCCCTTACCATTAACCGGGAGACAAATATGCTGACAGATGGTTATAGACGGTACATCGTGGCTCAACAGCTTGAATTAGATATCGTCCCTGTTGTCTACGAAAAAGAAACAGCTTCAGTCAAAAGCTAAAAAAACGCATAAGTGTTTTAAGGATTCTAATAGGCCCATAAGAGTTTTTATCCTGATCCCTTAATATTTTAGTTACCCATCCATTGAAAAACGCAGTAGAAAGCTAAATAGAGATAATTTAGAACGAGTAAAGCTTATAAAAGACCTGTTTTCTTCTTTTTCCATTAGGCTTGCTATGCAGCCTAATGGAATTAGTTCTCTCTCTATGTACTTGCATAGAAATCATTAGGGTCCTTTTAGGGCTTTTTTTATTAATGGGGTCCAGACATGCAGGAACCCCTTTCATCCATAATAGGATAATCGCGGATTTTATAATAAAGGGGGACAAACCTCGTTTCATTTCTATTTGTGATGAATATACTATTTTAGCGAATAGAAAAGGGAGATGTTTGTATGGGAAATTACAATGATTACAATGATTATAGATATTATGATAATTATGATAACTATAATAAAAAAGATAAAAAAGACGGTTTTTACTTTAAGTGTTATAAGAAGTACGATAATTATCGTGAAGAATATTACTATAAATGCTATAAAAAGCACAATGATAAGCACAATGATAAACACAATGATAAATGTTGTTGTGATAAGAAATGGTACGATGAATACTAAAAATGAGTGTTAAAAGAAGGGGACTTTATTTGATATTAAAGATTCCTCCTTTTTATCATGCAGTATACTATCTAGTCCTTTCTTGCTTTGATAAAGGCAGCTACATGCTGCCTTTAATTTAGTAAAGTGACTTTCATTAATATCCTCCGTATCCATACGGGTAATAATATGGATAGGGTCTAACATATGGGAATACAAAAACAACATATGGGAATCTTTGTCGACGATATCGGCGATATCTTCTTCTGCGAGGACGTCCGTAATCATCGTAGTCATATCCATAGCCATATTGTTGCCTGTTTTCTTGGTCTCCATCAAATTCTTCAGGAACTAGCATAGTCACACTTTCTTCATCCATATCATCAATAATCCCATCAATCTTTGACCCGTCGCTTAATTGTCCTATAACATGGTAATTCATATATTTCCTACATAGGTTTTTTATATCGTTAGGCTGGTAAGCCCCCTGAACTTGATTAGGATTCATTGGATTGTTGTTGTTATTGTAGTCCACTAAAGATATCCCTCCTTCATTTACTTTAGGATATTCACCCAGTTTGGAATTGGTTAATGTATATCATTTTTTAACATAGAAATGGCTAGAGTCCTGTTTGGGCTCTTTTTACTGAAGAGGTGCAAACTGCTCTAAAGGCATAGCAGAATAAGCCTGATCCATGAGTTTTTTAAAGGTTCCTGTGAAATAACGAACCAGATTGGTTTTTACTTTTCCTTGTTTATAGCCTCTAATGGATTGTTTAAAGGCGTTTATAGCAGTATATGTAATGGTTTCTTGTTCGACTATGTGTGAAATGGCTTTCGTATCAAGGAAAACACTTTTCCAAAAATCTTCAATCATGGCTGCATGATCAAAGAAAGGCTTAACAGCCTGGACAAATTCTTTAGGCACATAAGAAGCCGTAAAAGTTGAATCTAAAGGAACATCTTTACGTGTATTTAATTTTTTAATATTGCTAGTTTCTAAAAGATTACTAGTTTCCTTTTCAAAATTGGAGGATTCAGCCTTACTGCCGCAAGGTTTCTCTTGATTCTCGCAATACGTCAATTTTCGCTTTTTTAATACATCAATTGTGTTGAAAATATAGACATTATGTCCTTTGCCACCTTTTGATTTTGCCGTGTTTTCGATGGATAAGATGCCTAAGTCCTTCGCTTTTCTTAGCATCCGTTCAAAAGTAGATCGGCTAACCCCAAACCCATTCAATTTTTCATTGATGGCTTTTACTAGCGTTCCAATCTTGGCGTTGGCAACACCTGCATATTTTGCGGAGAATCGGACCAGGCGTTTGAACGCGACGAGTTCTCCTTTAGTGAAATCTTTTTTATGTTCAGCTAGGAACATTTCAATCGTGTTGTTAAATTCCTTTATGCTGCTAAACTTGCTGTAGTCTTTAAAATTTTCAATTCTGCCTGCTACTAACATGGTATTTCCTCCTTAGAGGACAATAAAAAAGACACTGCTCCCGATAAAGATTAAGGGAAACAGTGTCTTTTTTATTGTGTCTATAGCAAAGAAACAATATTTTTTCCTTGAAACTGAAAGTAATATACACTAAAATAAGTGATATAACTTTATTAGTAACAAAGGACTTCGACAAGTGTTTTCCCTACTGCGATTAGGGGGAACGGTTTAAGGGTGTTCCACCACCACTTAGACACGTTGGAGTTCTTTTTTTTCGTCCGTTTTTTGTTATGGTTAATTATCCAACAATTGCTACCAAAAAACAAGTAAATTTGATAGTTTATGGTCTTTAATAGATCCACCCTCGACCCTTTCTAGGAGTCCTGGACAATCAAATTCTTCTTGGGTCGTGAATTCAAACTTTTCACGATAGTATTTTATCTGGTTTAAAAAGGTTAAAATGGTTAAATCTTACTCAGGAGGAGATTTTTAATGACTAGAGATACAAAAGCAGCAAGAATCCTATCAATTGTCATGTTAGCAATAGTTGTTGTTATTTTAATCATGACTGAATTCGTAAATGTAAAAAGTACAGGTATTACAGCATCCTTATATTATGCTTATTCCCTCGCCCCAATTGCTGGATTACTACTTTCTTTATTTGGAACAAAAGGAAGGTTTAGAATTGTTTTTTCACTAATTTTTCTTGCCTTCATTGTTTGGTTTTATGTGGTTCCTGCTATAAGTTTTTTAAATGGAGATTTTTAAAAAGAAAATAAGAGACCCAGAAAATAAAGTGAACCCAAGATGAATTGTTTTTAAAAGAACTTGGAGAAGCAACGCAAGAGGAATTTCCGAATTTTTAAATCTAAAAACATTAATAAATAGTTAAATAAAACTCTTTTACTGATTCATACATATTCAAACTTAAATCCTCCCAAAAACAATAACTTTCTCACATGGAAAACACTCTATATTAACAATTTATTTCAAATTTTCTAAAGCATAATTAGTTAACATAAAGCACCTTACCGGAAGTTCTAGCATTAATAAAAAGGTAATTCAGCTGAATTACCTCTTACTTTTCCATCTGTATTTTCCACTCCCGAAGCTTATATTAGTACCTCTGTGGGGATTGCAGTTGTTTCTTTATTCACTTTCCGAAAAGTCGAGCAAAGAAGCCCTTTTTTTGTTTATCCGGGTTAGTATCCGGGTTTTCGTTGGCAGCTGCTATTAATTGTTTAGCTTCCTTTGCTGCCCTATTGGATTCATCCAGTTCTTTATCGCGTTCTATACTTCCTCTAATGCTAGATACTTCACCTTTTATTTGTTGGATACCTGGGATAACAAACTCTTTATTAAAAGTTTCCTGATTATCAAGCTGTTCTTTCATTTGTTTATTTTCTTCCCTAAGTGCCGCCATTTCTTCACGTATGGCTTTTAATTCTTCCGCAATCAATTCCCCGGCTTTCTTTTCAGGTTCCGGCTTGAATGATTCTCCACCAGTAGCAAAGTAATGTTCTATTTGCTTCATACTCCAGTTTTGTTCGCGGTGAAGAGCTTGTATCTCTTTGAAGCGTTCTATTCCTTCACGCTTATAAATGTTATAGCCGTTACCTTTGTCGCTCTTTTCGTGCGGGATATATTGGCGCAGCTCCTTAAACCAGTTTCTAATGACATTTGGAGTTTCATCTATGAAGCTTGCTACCTCTTTTACGGTAAAACCTTTATCCAAGTTTTCAGCTTGCTTTTCGTCACCTGGATTTTCACTTTTATTCAAGTTTCCTACCACCTTTCTAATATGGATCTAAACATGGGTAAGATGGATAAATAGGTTTGATAAGTAAATTTACAAAGGATTTTATCTATTTCTAAGAGCTATGTATATATTAATTACTCATGAGCCTGGTTAAATCCTGCCATGAATCTAAGTATAAATTAAAAATCCAAGTTTCATAAATAAAAACGTTTGTTTATTAAACGTTCGTTTTGTGTACAAAATTTCAATAATAACAATGAATATATGGTTTTTAGTTTATCGATTTATCAAGGTTTTAATCTTTGTTTGAAGTATGCAGAAATTAAAAGGGCAGAGTATCGCTGCATTAAGTTATATAAGAACCAATCACATCATTAGTGATTTCTAATCTTGCCAGAGCAAATGACATTTGTTCAAATGCTTGGTGGTACATTGCAAAAACGCCATAATTAAAGTGGATTAGGAACATTAACTGATTATATTTGGATACAAAATGAACCGAGTTGTGTTAATATTATAACCAAGAAATAAAGAAACCAAGAAATAAAGAATTTTTAAAATATGGTATACAACTCTAAAGGAGGGACATAACTTATGGTAATGGCACAAAAAGAACTGGAGAGAATGACCATGCCGAATAGACGTCCAAGAAAAGTAAAGAGAATTTCTGTTTCGAGTAAAAGACAAATTAGTATTCCTAAAGAATTCTATGAAAAACTAAACATTGGAGACGAAGTAAACTTAGAATTATATGGTAATCAATTAGTTATAAAACCTATACACGAAGGTTTTGAGGATTTTTCTGAAGAGATACTAGCTGATCTTGTTGCCGAGGGTTATGTTGGTAGTGATTTAATCGCGGAATTTAAAAATCGCAAAGGGAAAATTGGAATGGCAGTGGATTCTTTAATTGCTGAAACAATAGCTAATGGTAAACCAACTACCATAGACAATCTCTTCGGAGAAGATGAAGATGATTTTTAGTCTGATACCATCACCAGCAACTGAAAAATTTATTAAAAAACTTAAAGATAAGCCACTGAAAAACAAATTTAAAGAAGCATTTAAGGAAATCCAGCTAGACCCATACGCTGTGGGTGAACAAAAAAAAGGTGATCTAGCTGGAATCTATGGTTATGATATTTTCCATAACGGGACTAATTATGAGGTTGCTTATAGTATCCAAGAAGATGAAAAGGGTAATCAAGTACTAGTGATTCTAGCTGGCACTAGAGAACAGTTTTACCAAGAATTAAAACGATACATAAAAAGTTCAAAAATTAACAAGTAAAACTTCCTCTAGACTGGAAGTTTTTTAGATTTACAGAATAATAGTAAGCTAAAAAACATGCCTGAGGCTGTTTCAACACCCTTAGAGTATATATACATGTTCTTTACTTTAGGCTCATTTAAAAATTAATGTTGAGAGTTAACAAAAGAAAAAAGGGCCTAAATTTGGATCCTTTGTATGTGACTAACGCTTTAGGGAAATGAAAAAGCAGAAAAAAAATGAACCCACATTCAATAATTTTGGAAATAAAAAACGGTAGATATTAGTCTACCGTTGAAACATATCCAATTGATAGTAAATAATTCTTAACCAGCGTTTCTGCTTCATCTTCTGAACTTACATCAAATGCAGACTTCAATGTATGTGAAAGGTCTAGTATTTGATTATATTCTAGTTTTGCCAGTATAAATCGATCTACTACATAAGCTACAGTCTCATTATTCTTTTTTTCAATTACCAATTTACTCATTTAGCCTTATACCCCCACACTTGAATAAAAAATAGTATATTACATGCTAAACAAAAATCTTATCTAAATATGTCGATGGCTTAAAAAAGAGTAGCTACTTTTCCTAGGCAGCTTTTCTTACTGGATTTGTTAATGCTTTTTAGTTTTGACCTAAGAGTCCACTTCTACTTTCTGATAATGTAAAGGATTACACATTCATAAGGCCGCCAATTAGGCGACCTTTTTATGCGATAAGCCTAAACGATTCTGAACTGAAAAAAATCTTTTAAAGGACCTAGGGGGGATACTATCTCACCGAACGGGAGTTTTTATTCAATTCGTCAATGATTATCAGGACATAAAAAAACTCTGCACACCAACCTTGGGAAAGAGGCGGGGAACAGAGGCAACTGGACATCATGCAATATGTATATTCCTGAACTAAAGAATCTGCTATTCATCGACCAAAGTAAAACCCCCGTACCAATGAGGCTTGATACAAGGCGATGAAAGGTCAGGTGAATAGACGGGCATATGGAAGCTTGGCTATGTTATTTTTAACGGCCGGTGGGCATTTTTCGCAATAAATAATTTGAATGTACGCTAATGTGAAGGATTATACGTTCAAAAGGCCGCCAATTGGCAGCCTTCTTATGGCGCTAACGCACCCGTTTGTTGAATAAGGTTTTAGATTAGGTTAAGACATTTAATTTTTTTAAATATATATAATACCAATACGTTAAAGTATATGGGAACAAATAAGAAATAAAAGTAAAATAGGTATTCCATCCATTTCCATAAATTACTTTCCCCCAAAAAACAAATATCATTTCAAGAAAAGTGGTAAATAAAGTTATAAAAAAAACAACCAAATATAGATTCTTGTTTTTCTTTATAAAAAATATCATGTAACTTGCCAAAATAGGATAAATCCCCAAATTAAAAGGTGATGCTGATAAAGTTTTTTGATTAGGAAATGGTGCAACTTCCCAGAAACCAAAATAAAAACCTAATTCGTTTATTGTAAAAGCAATAACGCTAAAAAATGAACCAATTAAAGGTATTAACAGTTTATCTTTTTTATAAAGGTGGAATATGCCAATAATCCAAGGAATTACAAATATCAAAATTGTATTAAAAAACATTTTCATTCACTTTCCCTTTTAATATCATCTTTGACACAACCTTCTATTACTAAACTGCCCCTATAGTAAAAGGGGTACTTACTTTTTAAAACTATTTCGAATGTATGATAAGTGTAAGAATCATACTTTCAAAAGCCCGCCAATTGGCGGGTCTTTTACATTTATTAATTTATAATTATAAACTGAAGAGTTATTGGTCCACCTTCTTCAGGGGCTTCATCTACCAACAAATGTGACAGACCATCATCCCATTTCTGTAGCAACCTCACCTGAAAAAATGAGTCCATTGATTACGTTAGTTTTCATCGGATTCGCCGAAAAAGCTATCGCTTTTTAAATATTCCTAAAAACCTAAATCAGTCTAAAAGACCTCCTATCAACAATACATGATAGGTTGATTAGTTAAAGGTAATTTTATAAATAATTGATTAAAATGAAAAACTGGAAGGAGGAACAAACTCCCCTCCTTCCAGCTATTTTAGATTTTTAACCTCATTAGTTTTTCAGTGTTTTAACCATCGCCATAGCCTTGGCAATAGTATCTTCACTAAAAGATTTTTTGCCATCACCTAATCCGTCACTAAAAATGAGGATGATAATGACAAACAAAATATCAAGATCGACATTGACATTAACTGTTTGATTAGCATTATTTTTAACCTTGTTATTGACTGTGTCAGTATCAGTCACTGTCTGAGCTTGAGCTTGTGCTTGAGCCTGCTGTTGTTGCTGTTGCTGTTCTTGGAGAAAAATCAAAAGCTCAGCTGCCTTTTTTTGCATTTTTTTATTATCATCCTTGTTATGATAACCACTCATCTGGTTCCCCTCCTTTCATCAAAGACTACTCTGTAGAGTATGCATGTCCACTGATGAGAGGGTGCTTGTCCTTTTTTAGCTAGCCCCTTTATTTAAGTGAGTAGTTTAATAGCAATTCGGCCACGAATTAGTAACCCCTATTTTTATCTTTTTTTACGTTTTAAAAACAGGAGCCTTAAAGGCAAAGATTGTTGTCGAACGTAGTGAAGACAAGCGTAAGCAAGATAACCTAATTAAAATTATATATAGTACCAACACGCCCCTGTTTACAGTTAATTTTGTAGCAGGGGCTATTTTTTGTATATTGAGTAACAGAATCTTCACTATGGGCATAGGATATATTCCTATTTGTTTAACTATTTCCTGCGAACCCCTCAATGGTACTAAAGTTCCCCAGTACTCTTGCGGGGTTTTCGTGTGTGAACGGTTTGAATAATATCCGGTTGGCTGGGGGTTTATTTTTTTGTTTATTGGATGCAAATGCTTTAGTTCAGGAATATACATATGAGATAAACTTCACCTACATTGATGTTTAGTTGAGATTGCCTCTGTGACCGGCCTTAATTTTCCCAAGGTTGGTTTGCAGGGCTTTTCGTTTTGCCTGGCAGTTATTGAACAGTTTGAATAATAACTCCCGTTCGGTGGGATAATAATGATACACCTAAATGCTGTCTATCCCTGTTATCAGCTGCCTGGTGCAGGGGTAGTTTTATTGTCCTGGTAAGTTACAATGTGAGAAACACATTCAGGTGGGCTTTGTACAGCTTCCGAGGCGCCCTTGTATCAACCCTAAAAAGTTGGTACAAGGGTCATTTGTGTTTGTCCTGGAAAAATTAGGATTGGATAAAAACTCCATTTCGGTGAGATAGTATTCATGGAAGCCCTCCCCTGTATCAGCCATAAAGAAGCCGATGCAGGGGTATTTTGCGTTAAGGCTAACTACAAAGAACTTACTCCCTCTATTACTCAAAAAACTAGAAGGCCGCCATTTGGCGGCCTTCTTGGCGCTAACGCATCCGGATTTCTCGCCTTCGAGAGAGGTTGCCCCTTGTTCTTATATACTTAGTTGCCTTTAAGGCGGTTTCAGCTATTTAAATTTAGTACATCTGCATCAAAATCGGAAAGATGAAAACAAAGTAAAAGACTAGAATGAGCAATATAAAAAGTCCTGACCATGTAAAATTAGGAGGTTTTAAACTTTGGGTATTTTTTTACGTCTTATATAGGGACCTTCTATCGTGTCCTATAGCCCGTAAAGAAAAAGTTCTCATAAAAGAACCTTATAAAAGGGTCTTTTTCTTATTTTCCCGTCCAATCAATAGATATATCATGACCCCGTAAAAAGTTAAGGTGCCAATTACCTTTCTTGACGTTACCACCTAGCACTAATAACAATAGCTATGAACATTCCTATTTTCACTGTTTGTACTATATTGTACAAACAGTTTTTCTATTAATGAATAAAATAACTCGAAAGTGAAAAAAGAAAGAGGGATTAAAATAAAACCTTATAAACCTTTTGTAGATACCACATATCTTCATAAGAAATGGGATCATTGGAAACACGATGATGGTTGTAAGAAAAAATGCTGCAATGATGACCATCACTTTGATTGTTGTAAGAAAAAACGCTGCGATGATGACCATCACTTTGATTGTTGTAAGAAAAAACGCTGCGATGATGACCATCACTTTGATTGTTGTAAGAAAAAACGCTGCGATGATGACTTTTCGGGTAATTGGTAGTTTGTTAAATGGAAAGTGCTTTGATCTAGTACTTGATTAAGGTACTTAAGACCACCCCAAATATATCTCCGACCTTTATTGGTTGGGATTTTTTTATTCAATCTAAGTATAATTATATTTTTATAGGGCTATTCTGCCCCCTTAGCTGAATAAAGGAATTTTTTCACTTGAATTTGAATGTATGATTATTGAAAGAATCATACGTTAAAAAGGCCGCCAATTGGCGGCCTTTTTATGGCGCTAACGCACCTGTTATTTAAGTGTATGCCTTCACATTTTTATAGACTTATCATTAGTAATGCCATTGGCTCTAGCCTTCAACTATTGCTATGACATTGGATTCAACGATTAAAATATCGCCTCTTTCTTTGGCTAAAAAATCCTAGTCCCAACAGGAAGTTTGTTGGACAAAAGCACCTCTACCCTTAATGGTAAGTGCTTTTTATACTTATGAGTTATTTTTTTTATTTATAAAATCTCTGCCCTTTTGAATTATTTCATTATTTCTTTCAATCAAATCCGAATTGCGAGCTCTGACCTGTTGAATAACAGTCTCATTGCTCTCCATATATTCAAGTAACAGATCTACAGCTTTGTCCATAAGCCTTTCAATGGGTATATTTCTTTTCTCAGCTAAATGATTGAGTCTATTACTTAAATAAGCATTGAGGGAAGTGTTTAGGGGCTTTCTTATTTCAGAATTAATATGGCGTTCCTCCTTAAAAGTTTTATTCTATTATAAGTTAAATTAATTAACATAAACAAATACATATTCTGTTTATGTTAATAAGGTAACTGATACAGAAATTGAATGAATAAGGAGTGAAAAGGATGGCTAAAGACTTAAAGACAATGAATACGACAAAGATTCTGGACATTACTTCTAGGGAAAATTCTCTAGTACAAAGTAAGGTAAGAACGGTGAAGTCTGCTGTCCATTTATCTAAATACTACTTAGAAGAGGCAGCATCACGAGGATATAAAGACACAAAAAAACAACTATTCTTCGGATTTCCCTTTTTAATATAGTGAAGGATCAATGTTACATTCATTTAGAGCATTTTCAATTAATAAAAGCTGATCATTAATCATTGATAAGTAGAAAATATGAGAGTTATTTATTGTTTCCTTTAACTCTAGCAGCAGTTTTTTATCCCTTAAAACAAGGTAAACCTCTTCTGGATGTAACATATAACTCTCCTTTCAGTTGGAATATTAATTTTTACCCGGATTATTACATTTAATAACTTTTGAGCAGTAAGGCTTAGTTAGTGAAGTATACCATTTTTTAAAAAGTTAGTAGTTACTGAAGAAACTATGATTTTTGAACTAACCTGCTCCGTTAGGGTACTTTTTCATGTCGATTCGAATGTACGATAAGTGTAATTATCGTACTTTCATATCCTTGATTTCATTGACTTTTTTCTTTTTTTCTCTTTATACTGAGAAAATAGAAAAAATCGTACATTCAAATCATTGGTACATAAGGGGTTTGAGGAAGAAAGGTCGATGAAGATGACGCAACCAAAAGATGTGCAGCCGATCCGTGATCAACAGCAATTAGAAGATATGAAATGGGCGCTGAAGCGCCATTGTTCGGAGCGTGATTACATCCTGTTTGTCGTAGGCTGCGAGACCGGCCTACGTGTCGGGGACCTACTCAAGCTCACCACGAAGCAGATTCTGGACCTTAAAGGCAAACAACACAAGATTCTCCGGGTTAAGGAAGGCAAAACGCAAAAGATCCGCGACATGTATATCGCAAATTGCTTCGAAGAGGTCTTTGAGTACGCCCAAAGCGTCTCGAGTCCCTATTTATTCCCGTCCAGGAAAGGAGAACGCCCCATTACCCCTACCCAGGCCTACAGGCAGCTAAATAAGGCCGCAGAGTTTGCTGGGGTGGAACATGTCGGCAACCATACTTTAAGAAAAACGTTTGGTTATTGGTTTTACAAAGCGACCAAGGATATTGCGATGCTGCAACGAATCCTCCATCATTCTCATCCTTCGGTTACCTTGCGTTATATCGGCATTACCGAAGAAGAAACAAACAATGTATTGAAAAATTTTAGTGTTTTTCACTAATCCATTTAAGACCATTTTTCGGTCTTTTTTTCATTAAGGAATTTCAAGAAAGTCTGCGAATGTTATAATTCATTAAGAATACGTATCACTGACATAGCGAATTAACTATAAATAATACAAAGGAGCTTAACGCTATGGATCCGTCACAAAACGAAATAGAAATACTTTATTCTCCTGGAGAAGTGAGTGACACACTCAAAGTAAAAGATTCCACTTTAAGAAAGTATTGTGGCATTTTAGAAAATGCGGGGTATCGCTTTTCAAAGAACAATAGAGGACATAGACAATATACAGAAAAAGACGTTATGACGTTTAAAAAACTAATTGCTGCCACAAAAACTAGCGACATGACGATTGAAACGGCAGCAGAACAGCTCGTTTCTATGTACAAACAAACTAGTGAAACGGTCCCCGTCACAACTGATATAGCGTTACATGAACAGCATAGCAAAGATATAACGGAGCTAAAAAACACTGTAGAAATCCAAAACAAGCTTATTATATCCCTGGTCGAAAGATTGGACCAACATAGTACATATTTAGAAGACTCTACAAAGAATAGGGATAATAAGCTGTTGGAACAACTTAAGGCGTTTCAAAAAGAAAACGAGGAACTTCACAAAGAAATGAAGCAAATGAATGAGAAGCTAGAACAAATTGCCGAAACAGGAAAAGAAGCCGCAGCATCAGCCGAAAAGGAAAAAGAAAAAGGCTTCTTCGCTCGACTTTTAGGAAAGTGAACAATGAAGCCTAAAACATTAAATATGACAAAGACTATAGGCTTTTCCTTTTTCTATATTTTTACGTTAGATGCCTTTTGAGATACCAAGAGGGTCTCGGTGAAGTGAGTCTATCAACTCCTTATCCTCTCAGAGTCTTACGCCCAGTTATTAATACCCGAAAGAAGGATATTGCAGGGTTAAAAATACAAAGACTCTGTATGGGGCGGTTATGGGGCAAATAGAAGGGGTGTTATAAATGGTAGATGCGGAAGAATTAACAGAGACTATAAAAAGGCGTCTTGAAGATATGGTTAGGCAACTTGACAGGTTAGATGAAGAATTAAAAGGAAATTTCGATAAAGTAAACTACAGAATAGACCAAAGTGTTATGGAGATTACTACACGGTTAAACAAGATAAAATCCACCTTAGAAAAAGAGAATCACAAAAGTTAAAGAAAATCTCCGGGCTGGCAGCTAAAAGCTGGAAAAGAGCATCCAGCTTCTCTGTTTCAATCCCTGACCCATAAACTATCAAATTTACTTGTTTTTTGGTAGCAATTGTTGGATAATTAACCATAATAAAATATGGACGAAAAAAAGAACTCCAACGTGTCTAAGTGGTATCCCCATACCCTTAAACCGTTCCCCCTACCTACACTAGGGAAAACACCTGTCGAAGTTCTTTGTAACTTACAATATTGTACATTCATTTTAGTGTATTTTGCTGTTAGTTTCAAGGAAAAAATGTTGTTTCTTTCATTAGACCACATTTAAAAGACGCTGTTTCCCTTAACTTTATAGGGATCAGTGTCTTTTTTATTGTCCTCTAAGGAGGAAATATCATGTTATCTGGAAGAATTGAGACCTTTAAAGAATATAGCCAATTTGATAGTTTGAAATCCTTCAATACCACGATTGAAATGTTCCTAGCAGACCACAAGAAAGACTTTACTAAAGGCGAACTGGTGGCATTTAAACGCCTAGTACGTTACTCTGCGAAGTATTATGGTGTTGCTAATGCTAAGATCGGAACGTTATTGAAAACAATCAATGAAAAATTAAATGGATTCGGTATCAGTCGTTCCACCTTTGAACGTATGCTAAGGAAGGCGAAGGATTTCGGTATATTGACCGTAAAGAACACGGTTAAACGTAAGGGTGGAAAGGGTCATAATGTGTTTATCTTCAACACAATTGATGTATTGAAAAAGAGAATTTTGACGCATTGTGAGAACGCCGATAAGCCTTGTGAGAGTAAGGATGAACAGCCCGATAATGAAAAAGAATCTATTGTTCTTTTAGAATCTAGTAATACAAAACAAGAAAGTAATAATATAAACGATAATAAGATAATGAAGGCCGTTTTCAATAGAGTACAAGATGCTATCAAAGAAGGTTCCACCATTACATACATATCCAGTTACGTTGATAGAGTATTCAGGTCCATGGAACGTCAAGCCTTACATATGGAAAACAATCGTCAAAAGGCATTAAGAAAGAAACGTGAGGATGAAGCACGTAAATTTTTAAATCCAATCAAGGATGTACCATTCTGGGATTGGCGAGAACAGTGAGGGAGAGATTGTCGGAGTGAATGAAAATCAAGTCTTAAAGAAAAATAGAAGGGGTACTGAATATATCGAGGCTAATGGTGAAATTATCGCAAAGCGTTGTAGTGGTTGTGAGGAAATGATGGAGTTGGAACACTATTCTAAGTCTAATGCTGGTTTAGGCGGTACGGTTAGCAAATGTAGACCATGTCTTGTGGAATATAATAAAAAATACAGAGAAAAAAAGCCTGAATATGATAAAAGATACTATGAGAAAAATAGAAAAGGTACTGAAGCTAAGAAAGAGTCCGATAAGAGATATTATGAGAAAAACAAAGGTAAAATCATTGAATCTAGTAAAAGATATTATCAAGAAAATAAAGAACGTGTACTTGAACGTGCTAAGGAATATTATGTTAGAAATAAACGGGAGGTAAACGAAAAATAACCCCTGTACCAACTTTTTCAAGGTGGTAAATACTGCTGCGCATAATGTCGGGAATATGCGAATAGTTATAGGTTATACGTATACTGCTACGGTTCTTTACTAATCACCTCGGAGGTGGAATCGTAGCAAGGATGGTATCCAAAAAGTCGCATGTGGGCTGCAGAATCTGTCGTATTTATAGAAATATCCATATTTAAAAGCCGAACCTAATTTTCATTTCGGCTTTTGGAGATACAGCATGATAAATCTTGGATGTATGTATATTGTCTGCTAGGGGATCCCATTTTATTCGCTGTATGGGGGTTCACTCTGTTTTGTGTATATGGGTGTATTGTATATGCAAATTCAGTTTACATAATGGCCCTTCTCGGCAGTTAATAGTTTCACAAAGTCAGTGATATCAATGGTTTTAACATGGCATCGAATTATCCAATGATACAGGTTTTGATACATCGTTGATATACCGCCTTTTGTCGGAACATCATTTTACGTATTTCCCGTTTTTATTGCATAAATGACGGGCGGGTTTCATGGAGAGAAAAATGAGCATGTACTGCCATAATTATTATTAAATTGGTAAAATCAAAGAAAGGAACTTTAAATATGGAAAAAGTAAACGTAACAATTTATTTGATATTAAGTTTGGTTTCCTTGTACACATTCGGACTATTTTTATTTATGAATAGAATCGTTTTCAACATAGAAAATCCTGACTTTGTTTACGAACAAGAAGGAGCCACTAAATTATGGTTCGAACAGACTCCTCAGATTTTAACCGTTGTAACCTTTACACCGTTAGTAATAGGATTTGTTTTAATGGCAATTTTTTTATGGATATTGACTTCAAAAAAAGGAGAAAAAGATCTTTGCCAAACAAAAATCAACTAACCTGACCCGATAGGTGCTTTAGCTGTCTTTAAGGCAGCTTTTTCTTATGGCACTAACGGGGCAGGTTAGTTCATTAAGAATTTGGTATATTATGGTATGTTTTTTTAGGTGATTGTCTTCAATACTCAATGTTAGGATGGTAATTTAATTTTATGGGTGAGGCCGGGTACCCACCCCATAATAATGCAATAAAAATTTCAATCTTATTATGGATATATATTTAAAAGGAGTTGAAAAAATGGTGAATATTGGTTTAGGACTTATATTAATGCCTATTGCGATAATTTTCGTTATTTTTGGTGTGTTTTCACGTAAAAAGAAGAACAAGATTGTTGGTTATGGAATGTTAATAACTGGGATTTTAATTTTATCAGCAAGTGTTCTATTGCTAACTGGAATATACGACCCTTATGCAAACCACATTCGGTAAAGTATATCTTAAAGGATATTGAATGTTTCAACTAACGGGTGCGTTAGTTCATTAAGGAAAACCAAAATGCTCAAGTATTTCGGTCATACAGGCCGTTTAATAGTTTAGTGGACTTTAACATTGAGTAAAATGCTAACACTTGTTATACGGCTTGCTAGGGCCTTAAAACAACACCTTATAGTAAGTTCTTCGACTTAAATACGCTTCGCAAACACTCATTGATTAATTCCGACTTAACTCCACTCTCAACGGAATCAATAACTGAAATCACATCAGTATCGAAGTAAAAGCCCCGATATACCTTTTTTGCTTTCTTCCCTGATAGCAATCTATCAATGTTGTCGCTGCTCTTTTTGCTAGCATTAGCACTAGTGGTTTCGGGGGCCACTTGGATAGTTTCTTGCAATGTGCTTGCTACTTCCTTACTAGCCTTTTTACTATTGGGTTCACTTTTCTTTTTGTGTGGAATCTTCTTGAATACCTCATCTATAGGAAGATCATAGATACTTTTATCTTTTCCCATAAAGGTGTATTTGCTTTCGGTTGCCACCCAAACTAAACCAAGTTCTTTTATCTTAATCTGGATTGTTCTGTCAGAAACATTATATTTGTTAGCAAGATCTTGTACCTTCAATTCCCTATTTTCAATAGCTTGTACCATATCTCTTACTAGCACTTTAATCCCTCCATAACTTTCATTTTAAAAGTTGTTTTATATGATAAATTAGGTAATACACTATATTATTCAATGCTAGCTATTTGCTTTCCTTTCTACTTGTATAATTCCCTTTCAATTTCCAACTGTTCTGAATGCCTCTAGAACGTGGATTGTGATTTTTAATAAAGACTTTAGATCGTATCAATGCCACTATAAGAAAAAAGAACTGATCGAGAAACTCGTCATGTTGCATAATTTCAGATAATGTGCGGAACGGTCAATATGTAAAAATAGTAAAACGAACGTACCAAATTGGACAAAATACAGGCGAATCTTTAAGGGAAAACATCGCTAAGTTTCGTCGAAAAGGCCAATAAAAAGTGAAATTAAAGAGGGACCCACATCAGCCCACCTGATAAAGTTCATGTATCCCACGTGAGCCCACCTATACCAATCAGGAGACCCATGTCATCCCACTTGAAAGAAATCAATGATATCATATAAAACACTAGGCTTTGCCTAGGATATCACCCTCGGTGATATCAGTTTTTCCTTATGCTCTTTCTCTTTTATATAGTGGGGAACCCGAATTTAGTTTTTGTTTGAAAGGAGAGCGAAAACGTGGAGATAAAAATAAGAAATGTTGACCCATTTGTAGTGAAAACATTTGATGAAATGGCAAAGAAACGATCCATTTAGAAGTGGGGTTTCCCTTTGCCTTACTTTACTCGTCGTCCTGTCCCTTCTCCTTCTTACTCTGCTTGTAAGCAAGGATGCTAACAACAAGCGATCCAACAGGAGCGAGAGTCTTAATCGTCTCGAGGATCTGGTCAAACATTGCTAATCCTTCTATTCGGCTTCCTTGTGTTCACAAGTCTATAAGGGATGCAGCTAAGAATCAAATCGACTCGGTGTGATGAAGGTTACAACATCCTGAGCAAACCAAGCCCCCTATTTTTTTCTTAAAGTATGATTTTGTTGTGAAGTTCTAGGAGGTATAAATTGAATGTTAGTATTCAAAACAAAGTGGCCTTATATTAATTTTTCTTTGGGTATTTAAAAAATAAAAGACTAGTAAACCACAGTCTTTTCAGAGTGTATACAACCCCCTTTTTCACCAAAAGCTTTTGGTGAAAAAGGGGGTTGTATATTCTTTTAATTAGCATATTTGTATTTTCGAAATAAGGGCACTACATATTGTTGCTAAAATTTATAAAAAAACAGCTGTCGACAAAGTCGACATCCTGGAGAACCTGACAAATAACTATTTGTCAGGTTCTTATTACTATATTTATCGAAGAAGAAAAGGATTATATTGTGTTTTGAATGTATGATAATGATAAGAATCATACGTTAAAAAGGCCGCCAATTGGCGGCCTTTTTATGGCGCTAACGCACCTGTTATTTAAGTGTATGCCTTCACATTTTTATAGACTTATCATTAGTAATGCCATTGGCTCTAGCCTTCAACTATTGCTATGACATTGGATT
>NZ_JAGGQV010000002.1:0-541546 GCF_018613135.1 Bacillus sp. ISL-57
AAGTCTATTTTCATGGTAGTTGCATAAGAAATGGAGCTGTTTCCAACCCCATTTTTGTTAGTTCAACAAGATAATAACTTTTGTAAGGTAGTTCCATACATACCTGCTTTCATTAGTAAAAGAAAGTGACAACCAGGGATGGGTGCCTTTACAATTTCATAAACACTTTGATTTCGTTTATTAATAGTATTCCTTTATACACACTTATAATTTCATTAAAATTGATTAACTATCTTTTTAAAAATATATTGTATTTGTTAGTCGTCTTATTAACAACTTGTCCAAACCAATCAATACTTTCCTCATAGAATGAATACATGTAATTATACCGAAATGGAGGAAACAAACCAATGAGTGACACAAATTTTTCAAATGATTCTCCTGGCCCAAAAGGAAAGTTAATTACTGGCCATTCAAAGGAGTTTATTTCAGATACACTTGGTTTTCTTACCCGTTTAGCAAAAGAATATGGAGAAGTTGCTAAAATTCGTTTTGGACCTTTCCATAATGTTTACCTTATTTCAAATTCAGATTTAATTAAGCAGGTACTTGTAACAAAACAAAAATCCTTCTTGAAATCAAAGGACTTCTCTGCTTTAAAACCAGTACTCGGAGAAGGCCTTCTTACAAGTGAAAAAGAAATTCACATGCGCCAAAGAAGGCTTATTCAACCCTCTTTCAAAAAGTCTCATATTAGCAATTATGGTCAGGATATGATTGATATAACAATGGACTATATTTCCACTTGGAAAAACAGAGAAGAAAGGATTATTACGGAGGATATGATGAGCCTTGCACTGGGTATTATCAGCAAGACCATGTTCAGCATGAACCTCAAAGAAGGATATGGCATGCTCGGGGAACCTATAGAAGCCTTCATGAGAATTGCCGTTAAAAGAATGCGAACACTTCAAATGCCACTATGGGTTCCAACTAAAAACAACCGTGAATATAAAATTGCGAAACAGAGACTTGATAAGGTGATTTATAGCTTTATTGAAAAACGTAGAACAGAGGCAGAGAGACATGAGGATATGCTTGGGATTCTAATGGATGCTCGAGATGATGAGGATGGCTTAGCTATGACAGACAAGCAGTTACGTGATGAGTTAATGACCATTTTCCTTGCCGGTCACGAAACAACAGCAAATGTGCTTTCCTGGACCTTATACTTGCTTTCCCAACACCCTGATGTGGAAACTAAACTTTTCAATGAAATAGATAGCGTAATCGGCAACCGTAATCTAACAACTGGCGATTTTATGAAATTAACATTCACACAAAATGTTATCTATGAATCAATGCGCATATACCCGCCTGCCTATATCATACAACGGGAAGTGGCGGAGGATGTGGTAATTGGAGGGTATCTTTTTAAAAAAGGCGATATGATCCTGTTGAGTCAGTATGTGATGCACCACAAGCCTGAGTATTTTGATAATCCAGATTCCTTTAAACCTGAGCGATTTGAAAACAACTTTATGAAAACCCTACCTCCGTTCGCTTACTTTCCATTTGGCGGAGGTCCGAGAGTTTGTATCGGTAATCATTTTGCAGTGATGGAAGCTGTGCTTGTCCTAGCATGCATTGCTCAACGATATCGGATAAGGCTGGCGCCTGACCATCATGAAGTAAAGCCACTTCCGTCTATTACACTCAGACCGAAGCGTGGATTGCGCATGGTAGTCGAAGATAGAAATATAGGAGGTTTCCAACCAGAAGCTTCTGAAATTTAAATGAATATAAGTATTAATGAACAAAATTGTCACTCTACACCTAAGGTAGATCCTCCTTTAGTTCCATAAAAAAGGCTGCCTCACTCAACCTTCCTTATTGAAGTAAAGCACCCTTTAGTAAAATAAGTTCAGCCAGATATTTCTGGTTGAACCCATTAATTCACCGTCGGTCCACCATTGGCGAATAATTCAGCATATCTCCACCCGAAAAATAAGCAGTTTAAACTATAATTCTTCTGAGTTAATAAATCCATAATATACTAGATCTTCAAATCGATTTTCTTTCCTCACATGGTCAATTAATACCCCTTCTTTTTTCAAGCCTAATTTTTGCATCACTCTTCCTGAAGCTGAATTTGAATTAAAGTAACGGGCAAATACTTTATGGTATTGCTTTTCTTCAAATGCAAAATGTAATATAACTTGCGCTGCCTCTGTAGCATATCCATTTCCCCAAAATTTTTCACCAATCCAATAGGCTATTTCACCATTATTAAACTTTTGGTTGTTAGATAGCGCTATAGCCCCATATAATTCTCCACTTTCCTTATCTGTTATAGCAAATTCATATGATTTATTAGCATTAAAATTATCAAGATGATGCTCAATCCATGATAAAGCATCATCTAAAGAGTATGGATAAGGTAGGTACAATGTATTTTTATAAATATTATAATTATTACATAGTTTAGTAACAGCTACTGCATCAGATTTTTGAAACAGTCTTAATACTAGCCTTTTAGTGGTAATTGTTTTATTTAGATTATCATATATCATAAGCCCCCCCTAATCGATACTAATTCTTACATATATTTACTATAATCACACAAAAGTTCTTATTCAACTATCCTGCCCCGATAGTTCCATAAGAAAAAGCTGCCTTAAAGACAGCTCCAACCTTCAGCTAACGCACCCGTTAGTTCTATAAGAAAAGCGAAACCTCTTCCAGAATCGCTACCCTTTAGTTTAATAAGGAATGAAATTTAATCACCCTTACTTTTAACAATTTAATTATTCCATGTTTGAATCATCCAATCGAATTTCAGCTACTTTTCCATCTTCTACGAGCCAGAATTCAAGAGTCACATGTTGTTTTTGATCAACATAGCCAATGATATCTACTCCTTGTTCAGTTCGTTTATAGTAATGCGACCCATAAACAGAAAGAACATCCTGTTTAGTACTGCCAATTATTATTCCTTTAGCAGTCTGGAGATTGTTTTTCTTCACATATTCTTCGACTTCTCCTATGATTAAACGAACAATTTCCCCTTTCTCTTTTCCAGTGATGATTGAAGCCGTCTCTATTCCGTTTCTCCAATGATAATAATCATACAAATTGTTGTCTTCCCTGTTCAGGGGCACTCCATATCGTTCTAAAAAAGATGGACTATGAATGTTATCGTGGAGTCGTACCTTCCCGAAGGATTCGTTAGAAAGGTCCGTTGAATTTGTATGTTTAAAGTAAAAGCTTCGTCCCTCTGTAAAGAAAGAAATGGTTCGAAAGCTAATAAATCCTACTAAGATAATAGAAACAAGCAAAATAATATATTTGATTTTCATTTTTTCTCCTAATTTATGTATTGTCATTGGAAGTTTATATTTTACCGATTTTTTAAATTGTATTTGTAGAATTAAATGAAACTCATATAGCCTAGAGAAGATGCATCCTTCTTCAACTATCCTGCCCCGTTAGTTCCATAAGAAAAAGCTGTCTTAATGACAGCTCCGATCTTCAGCTAAAGCACCCGTTAGCGTAAGAACGAATAAGAGAAGTGATAGGATTATTTAAAAATTTAGTTTTTGACGTTTTAATACAAAATATTTTTCTTAAGAGCACTGCTGGATTACAAAAAAGTGCTTATAGTACTCCAAAGTGCGTACTTCTCAAGCGTGATTTCTTGATGCAAAATAACAGTGAACAAAGCATATTACAGAAGGAGCTGAAACACTATGAATAATGAATCTCTATCAACACGCAAAGTCGCCTTGGTCGTAGGCGCAAATGGTGTTATCGGACGCAACCTTATTGATCACCTCATTACTCTCCCTGACTGGGACGTAATCGGCGTATCGCGTCGAGGCGGAGAGTCTGTCGGCCGTGTCCGGTATGTGGCTGCGAATCTACTCAATATAGACGACACCCGCGAGAAGCTAAACAGTTTAACTGAGGTAACACACATCTTCTATGCCGCATATCAGGACCGTCCAACTTGGGCCGAACTTGTTCCTCCCAACCTCTCCATGCTAGTGAATACCGTAGAGGCGATAGAACCAATCGCGCCGGGTTTAAAACATGTCAGTTTGATGCAGGGATACAAGGTATACGGCGCACATCTCGGCCCATTCAAGACCCCTGCTCGTGAGACAGACGCTAACCATATGCCACCCGAGTTCAATATTGATCAGCAAGAATTCTTAGAACAAAGGCAAAAAGGAAAGGCTTGGACTTGGTCGGCGCTCCGTCCTTCTGTAGTCTGCGGTTTCTCGCTTGGAAATCCGATGAACCTCGCCATGGTTATTGCGATCTACGCCTCAATTTCGAAGGAGCTTGGACTTCCGCTACGGTTTCCGGGCAAACCAGGTGCCTATGACAGCCTCTTGGAGATGACAGATGCGGGGCTTCTCGCGAAGGCAACAGTATGGGCGGCGACTGAAGAGCGTTGTGCTAATCAGGCATTTAACATCACGAACGGCGATCTTTTCCGTTGGAATGAATTATGGCCGAAAATCGCTCACTACTTCGGCTTGGAGACGGCTCCTCCGCTGCAGATGTCACTGGACGTTGTCATGGCGGACAAAGAGCAACTTTGGAACAAAATGGTCAAGAACCATGGGCTTGCTCGGCATTCCTATCAAGACGTATCCTCCTGGCGATTCGGTGATTTCGTGTTCTCTTGGGATTACGATTTCTTCGCCGACGGAACTAAGGCCCGTCGCTTAGGTTTTCACGAATACGTCGATACCGAAGCGATGTTTATAAATATCTTCGACGACTTCCGCAAACGTAAAGTTATCCCATAAACAAAAAGCCGGCCTAGTATATCAGGTCGGCTTCTTATTTGTTATGTACGTCTTCAAGCTGTGGATTGGCTAGAACGGTAGCCCTTCCCCCGTACTTTCTCTCTAAATGCGAATCCCCCCACCTACACATCAGATGCAGCATCTCCTTTAGACTCCAGCCGTAGTCTGTTAACTCATATTCGACTTTTGGTGGAACCTGATTGTAAGAAATGCGCAAGATGACGTCTTCCTCTTCAAGCTCCCGAAGTTGCTGCGTTAACATTTTTTGAGTAATTGCGGGTATTAAGCTTTTCAATTCATTGTTGCGTTTCTTTCCAAATGTTAGATGAAAGAGAATTGCGGGTTTCCACTTTCCTCCAATCACCTCCAAAGTTGCCTCTACCGCAGTGTTGTAAATCTTATTAGGATCCTTCATTACACACCTTACCTCCCTTTTAAGAATATTCCGACACAGATCACTGGTATACATCATATGAATTGGAGCCATTAAATATCCGTTTTTGAACATTATAACTGCCAGCAAAATATTGCGCTATCCTGCCCCCGTTAATTGAATATTCTTACGATTGATCTCTTCTCTTATTCAAGAATATGGCCCAATTTTGAACAAAGGTCAAACAGCACTTTTTAACTCCCTCAGTTTGATACGAATATTTCTCGAATGCTCACTTATTCGCAGGATTTCATAACCCTTGTAATTAGTCTTACGGTAAATGAAATGAGTTCAAATCAGTTAGGCTTCGTGAAGGCATAGTTAAATAAAGGAGCCAGCTTCCACGCCATATTTTTCTATGTAATGTACATCTCCACGCCACTCCTGGAGGCTTTCCCTCCATGTCTCAACGGGTCAATTGCCCTCTCATTCCTTCGTCATGCCTATCCACGGGGTGGAAGGCCAGTTATGCTAACCTGATGGGTCACAGTGCCCTTCAAGGAACCTGTTACTTCGTAGATATTCTACGAATAAGACAACATTCAAAATTAAAGTTAACTATTTTAAAAGGATACATTTCATATAACTAATGTTTTCTGTTTCATGATTGATTTCATTTTCCTTCGAATAGTTTTAGTTTTCCAGCGTAAAAGATATCTCCTTGAATTGTTGCTTGAACGCCTTTTCCCACGATATTTTTGAATAACTTGCCATTTTTAGGCTGAATTCCTTTTTCCTTTGCATATCCAACAATCGCTTTGGCTATAGAAAATGCAATGGCAGTAATGGCACCTGCTTTTTCTAAGAACGTGCCACTTTTAATTAAGACTCCATTCTCCGCAAGCGTTCCCAATGGCTGATACGATCGCAACAGGCGTAGAAATTACCAAAGCACAAGGACAAGCTACAACTAATAGTTCGAATCCCTTATAAAACCAGTCTCCCCAAGTGCCGAATCCAAGAAGTGGAAGGCAGCACCTTAATTGCCAAAGCTAAAATAAATACGGCTCTGGTGCAAACCTCTAATATTGTCAAAATATAAACAAAAATATAAGTTAAATTACCACATTATAGTCTTACATTCCATAAAAATTTTGAATATTTCTTACTCGAAAAAAAACTGCTCGCATATTAGGTAATATTAATTTTGAGTTAGCTGTCCAAATCATTTTACACCAGAACCCTGTATCGCGCTGTGGATTCTGAAGGAAAAACAATTTACTTTTATTTAAGTAAATCAAGAGATACCAAAGCAGCCAAGCGCTTTTTTCAAAAAAGCCTTGGCTGTTTGTCATTCTACAACACCACGTGTCGTTAGGGTAAATAAAAATCCAGCGTATCCTTTAGCCATGAGCCAGTTAAAAGAGGAAAAGATGATGCCTGAAGGTGTTAAAATCAGACGAATTCGGTAACTTAACAATCTAGTGGAACAAGATCACATAAAGAAGCGAGTCCGTTCTATGCTAGGATTAAAAAAGTTTCGACAGCTAAACAAATCATCTGTGGAGTGGAGATGATGCAAAGGACAACTTCAACAAGGGGTGAAGTCTGTTCAAAGCGTTGAATTCATACATAAATTATTTCGAGCAGCCTCATAATTCATAGATGAAAAGGATATTGAGATTCTAACAGGTCATATTTGCACCGGAACCATCTGTTGGAAGTTCATTGGTTCCAATCAGCAATCCCAAAAAGATATTTTCTTTACTAAGTATTCATTTTCTAAAAAAACTATGTTATTAAGATACTGTATGTTAAATCAATAACACTATTTTTAAAAATCATTAAACCAGTAAAAATATCCTGAAAGTAGGGAAACTTACTAGAAGAAAAGTGATAAATTGTTTCTACCTTTATACTTGTACTTGATCAGGTTTTACTTTCCCATCAGTGAGATAATGAAATGCAGATGAAATAAACAACTTCCCAATTTGCAGAATAGATTTTTCTTCTACATCAAACATTGGATGATGATGCGGATACTCATGTCCCCCGCCAACATGGAAAAAAGTACCCGGCACTTTTTGTAAATAATAAGCAAAATCTTCACCACCCATTGCCTGTGGAATATGGATTACTTTTTCTTGGCCAAAAAGATTATTCGCGAGTTCCTCCACTCTTTTCGATTCTTCTGGATGGTTCCAAAGGGCAGGATAACCTCTACGATAATTATATTTTGAGGTTGCACCAGCCCCTTCACATGTTGTTTTAGTTATTTCTCCAATCGTTTTTTCTATTAAGTCTCTAACATCTTCATCAAATGTTCGAACTGTTCCAGTAATTTTTCCCGTTCCGGGAATAACATTAAATGTTTGCCCACTATTAAATGAACCGATAGTCAATACAGCTGGTTTTATTGGGTTCACACGGCGACTTACAATTTGTTGTAAGTTCAACACTAGCTGGCAGCCTGTTACAAGAGGGTCCACACTTAAATGCGGCATTGCCCCATGTGCGCCTTTTCCATAGATCTCAATTTCAAAAGAATCGTAAGCAGCCATCGAATAACCCTCACGTACACCTACGGATCCTGTTGGAAACGTGGCTGCTACATGAGCCCCATAAATGACATCCACCCCTTCCAGACAATCGTCTTCAATCATGAATTTCGCTCCTCCTGGAAGCTGCTCTTCAGCAAATTGATGGATAAATACAACATTTCCTTCGATTTTGTCCTTCACTTCACTTAATACTTTCGCTACTCCAAGCAAAGCAGCTGTATGAATATCATGTCCGCAAGCGTGCATGACGCCGGGAATTCGAGATTTATATTCTACTTCTTTTTCATCTTGAATTGGAAGAGCATCAAAATCTGCCCTTAATGCTACTGTCTTGCCCCGTTTGCCTCCTTTTAGAAACCCGACTACACCTCTACCACCTACACCTATTTTTACTTCTATTCCTAAAGTTGATAAAAAGGCAGCAATCTTTTTTGGTGTGTTTTCTTCCTTAAAGGATAGTTCAGGATACATATGTAAATCTCTTCTAAAGTTCACTAGGTCTGGATACAGTTCTTCCAATCTGTCAAATAAGTTTTCTAGCATGTTAAAAGCACCCCTTTATATCATAAAATTAATAAGACGGTTTTATAACTACCATTTTGAATGAAAAAGTATTATGTTTTAAAAAAAGCTGATTTATGAAATGGGCTGGATCGAAGCCATTTTCCCTTGCTTAAAATGCTATTCCAGCATATTTTTTCAATTTGCTAGGGGTATATTTCACTTTGCTTTAACCCTTTTCCTTAATAATAGTTATTGGACTGTTGCATTTCTATCTGGGTATTGTTTCGAATGATTATTGGTATTAAGCGTTAGTCCGACAAGTCCTGCAAAAATAGTTGATGCAATCAAGAACCAGAATGCCGCATCATAGGAACCATTGAAAGCACCGATTAAAAATCCAATAGCAAGAGGAGCTACAAACCCTGCAATCTGACCTCCAAAATTAATGGTTCCGATCGCCGTTCCAATTACTTCTGTTGGAAGCAATTTATGAGGGAGAGCAAAAACTGTCGCTAATACAAATGATTTAACGACACTTATCAAGATTGAAAAAGTAATGACAAGGGAAACTGTTGGAGCCTTAAACATAAAATAAAGAAAGACAGCCGTTAAGACGGAACTTGCAACTAAAAAAATTTTTTCACGCCCAGTTATCTTATCTAAAATCCAACCGCCCATAATAGTTGCAAATCCCCCAACAATGGCAGGCAATGCCAATAGCATACCTGATGACATCAAATCAATATTTCGTACTTTAACTAAATAAGTTGGCATCCAGGAAGCAAGTCCCCAGTTAACAATACCGATTCCAAACCAAATGACGATTAACTTCCATACTACTTGCATTTTTAATAAGTCTCTTACTGGTATTACTTTATTTTTAGAAATTTGCACTTTTTCCACTTTTGCTTCTTTTAATTCTTTTACTTCAGAGCGTGGGCGAATAAACAACCAAAATAGAACAGCAACGACAATCCCAAGTACACCGGTAATAAAAAACATGTTTCTCCAGCCATGTGCAACAATTAGTGGTGTCGCAAGAATCGGTGCCAGCGCCCCGCCAAAATAATTCGAAGACATAATCGATGACGATGCCCTTGCCCTTTGCTCCTTCGGAAACACTTCAGCAACTGTCTTTTGACTGGCAGCAGGATAGCCTCCTTCACCTAGTCCAAAAAGAAACCGGATCACGATTAAAGAAAGCATCGACCACGCAAATCCTGTTAAAATGGTGAATAAAGACCATAAGACGACCGACCAAATGAGCACTTTCCTAGAACCGAACTTATCTGCCAACCATCCGCCAGGAATTTGCATGAGTGCATATCCTGCGAAAAAAATGCTAAGGACAGTCCCGTAAGCTTCTGGGCCCAACTGAAACTCTTCACCAATTTGCACCATTGCAATGTTAATTGAAACTCGATCAAGATAAGAGACCATCCAACCAAGAAATAAAAGTGCAAGAATTATTATTTTGTTTTGTCCATTTCCCACTAACCGTTCCATTTTTGACCTCCCATTGCTTTTTAAATAATAGTAGCCTCTGGTTACAATCTAAGAAGAATCTATTTTGAAACGGTTGATTTGCGACAAAGTGCTAAATAAAAATTCGCAGCACAACTCACGTATTGAAATTTTATATTATTCAGAATATTATTACAATGTAGGTTTCTAACGTTTATATTTATGATATGTGTAAATTTTTACACAAAAGGAGGGAAGGAATAAATTGAATATATATGAAAAGATACTTGCCTTTTTCAATACTAAATATATAGACACTTCTTATCAGATTTGGATACGCAAACCACTAGAGGAGAATTTCAATTTAGCTTATAAACAGGGTAAAGAGGATATTGAAAAATTGCCATTAACTGAAATAGATTATGAGCAATCTAAGCTTTTGTATGAAGGGGGAGATACCTATCTGTCATTTTCCTATTTGGAAGATTATCAGGTGATCGTTTGTGTGTTAGATAAAGAGTGTTTTTTCAATGTTAATGAGCTCGACCATTTATATCTGCTTTTTTACTATTTTTTCACACATGAGATGTTCCAAGTAAGAGAGAACGAACTTGAAAAACTAATGGAAGGCATGCAATCTATTAGCTCATCTCTTGATCTGGATGAATTGCTGACAAAAATAGTCGGGAATGCTCTTGCAGTTATTACTGCTGTAGATGCAGGATATTTACAACTTTATGATGCTGAAATTGAACGGTTAGTTCCAAGTGCATCGGTTGGTTTTAACCAGCAGATTCAATATTTTAAAACAAAAATTGGTGAGGGAATTACTGGAAAAGTCTTTATGGATGGAAAAGCCAGAATTCTCAACTCTAATGAAGAAGTTATAAACGAAATGTTTGTTAACAATATGTCAAATGAAAATTTATTCTACATTTCTTCATCCGCGATAAGCTTGGATGTGAGAGCAATCATGTGTGTACCCGTTTCAATTGGGAGTAAGCGAATTGGAATAATGATTGTTCATCAATACGATACAAAAAGAAGATTGACAGAGCGTGACTTGAATTTACTACAAGGATTTGCGGATCAAGCAGCGGTCGCCATTGAAAATGCGCGCCTATACACAAAAGTGAGAATGAGTTTAGAAGAAGTTACTAAATTGAGTAATCAATTAAAGGAGAGAAATCAATTTCTTTTAAAAAGAAATGAAGTTCACGAAACGTTAACAAAGCTTTCACTGCAAAATGAGGGAGTACAAGCTATTATTATGGAATTAAATCGAATGTTAGATACCCAGATTGTTTTTGCTGATTTTTTAGGAAATGAGTTTTATTTCAATAAGCCAGATCAAATTCCTCCGTTAAGCATTGACGAAATATCAATTTTGTTCTTTGAACGTCAGTACCCTGTTTATATTGATGTATATGATCAACAAGCATACAGATATTTTATATACCCCATCATCAATAGAACCGTTTTCTTAGGTTGCTTGATCATTACTCTTCTTAAACCTCTTTCACATCTTGAGCGAATTACCATTGAGCAAGGAGGCTCAACCCTTGCATTAGAATTGGCAAAACAGCATACATTGACTGATGTGTATTACAAAAAGACACATGAATATTTTACCGAGTTATTAGAATATAAAGAGCCAGAACTACTTTTAACAAAAGGGAAAGAACTTGGTTTAAATATGAATTCTATCATGTTTGTCACCTTATTTAAAATAAGATCCTATCAAGATTTGCAAGTTTTAGAAGCTATTATTCATCGATTGGTCTCGATTATTAAACAACAAATGGCTAGAACCGAAAAGATCGTTTATGGCTTTCATAATAAAGTTACACTTCTAATTTCTTTATCAAGTGCAGATCATATTTCTTCAATTACTAAACTGCTTGATTCAATCATTAAAGAATGGAACAGAAAAGACGGACCGACATTGAGTGCCGGAATCGGTAATTCTTATTATGGTGTTGAAAATATCCGGAAAAGCTATGATGAAGCTGGTAAAGCTCTAACGTATTTAACAGAACAGAACAGGCCTGGTATGATAAGATATGGAGAAATTGGACTTAATCGCTTTTTCTTAAATCAAAAGCCCGAAGAAATAGAAAGGTTTTTGAACGAAATATTTTCACCATTATGGTCTCATAAAGCAAAGAAAAATGAATTAGAAAAAACATTGTTAGTCTATACAAATTCAAATCGTTCTGCAATACAGGCAGCCGAAAAATTACATATTCATATTAATACACTGTACCAACGTCTAAAAAAAATTGAAGAAGCCTTAAATCTAAGTTTCAATAACACTGAAGATATGTTGAAAATTGAGTTAGCCTGTCACTTGAAGAGAACTTTTAATGCATAGAGATGAATTTTTTTAAAAGTTTCCTTTTAAAGTCTAAGCTTAAAACAACGTTCAAAAGGTCGGTGTTTTTCAATATATACATTAAGGGGTCCTACCGATGGAATTACCCCATGCCCTTAAAATCATACCTCTTGGGGTTCCTGTATCAAGCTAAGTTAAAATTATACCGTCAAAAAGAAAAAACGCTATGCTAATCGTAAGAAGTTTACGAGAAAGGATGGTGTTTTTATAATGAATCCTATCATTTCAAATGAACTGAATCTTTTCGCACAAGATCTACAATACTTTTTATGGTTCTGGTGCAAAAACTACTCGCTACAGACCTAGAGTATCAATTCCTTTGAATGGCTCTAACTTATGAAGCTAATCCAAATAATTTATGGGTGAATTTTTTTTGGTTTTGCGCAGACTTTTCCCCTTGATGTACCTGCTTCATTTTAATCATTGCTTCGCTTCTATACCACTCAATATGTAAGTAGCTGTACGAAATGATTTTAACCCTAACATCGAACGAACTTATTTGTATGCCTTCTTTTAACTCTTGAATCGCTACGAGATAGGCTGGGCATTTTTCATACCAATCACACCTCTTTTTTAGAGTAATAGTATCAGTATGTCCAAGATTTATAGATTATTGGCAATTGTCTTGAAATTTTCGCACCAGAACCGAACTTCTTATGACGCATAGTACGGCAAGATACAGAGAATGACGTAATCTGCTCGAATACGATTAATGGTTGCCGTAAACTTACCCTATGAGTGAACACTTGGATCTACTCCAGCGAAGGCATCCAGTTTTTTCGGATGATTAAATCGACCGATTTCACCAAATTCAGAGATAATCGTGGCCGCGATTTTTTCTCCGATACCGGGAATCGATTGATGATCTTATATTCTTCCAGTTCATTTGCCAGGGCAACTGTACGGTCTGCCAAATTAGAAAGGTGTCCCTGGTAATCAAAAAGTAACTCCATATACATAAGAAGATTGATTACGTGACTTTCATACACTTTTTTTTGAAATGGATTTTGAGATGCGGAGTCCATTATTTTTTTTGCTTTTTCCATGCCCATTGACCCGATCGGCTTGGACAAAACTCTATAAGACTCTCTGCTAGCTTACTTTCCCCGGCTGTTAATACCGCCTCTGAAGTTGGATATTCATTTAATATCAATAAAGAAACCCTTGAATATAGATCCCCGAAAACCTTCCTGTATTCAGGAAACACCTGATCTAAAATGGTGTGAAACTGAAGTTTGGCTTCCACATACATATTCGTTCTTATTCAGTTCTTTTTTCCATGCCAAAAAACCTTCCAAAACTCTTTTGGAAGGGTTTTATCTCTATACCAAAAAAACGTTATTTGGCTAAATCCAAAAGTTTTTTCAGCCGTTTTCATTTCCTTAAATTAAAATTAAAGTTATTCTACCTTAACCTTTATTTTATCAATGGCATTATACCCATAACCTTTCTTATTCCAAAAAGGTAAATTAGGTTGAATTTGACCAAATGAATCTGTTGCTTTGGATTTAATCGTGTACTCACCTTTTTCTGATATACTCCATTCGAAAGACCAACTAACCCATCCATAACCAACATTCTTACCAGGTAATATATCGGCATTACTCCATGTATAGCCATCATCAATACTAATTTCCACCTTGGTAATAACCCCTTTCCCTGTCCATGCAATCCCTTTGATTAAATGCACACCTGTATTAATTTTTTCCATATCCAGCGGTTTTTGGATAGTCGAATTGATATTTATTGCAGTGACAGGAAATGCATTTTGATCATTGTCTTTATTTGGATAATACATATAATCAATGGTTTGAAAAGGCCCAGTGAAAGGAGTATTAATAACACTTATCTGCTTTATCCACTTAACAGATGCCATTGCATACCACTGCGGAACGATTAATCTCAATGGATAACCATGTTTAAAAGGAATTGGCTGGTTATTATACTCATATGCAATGATTGTATCCTGATGCAGTGCTTTCTCGATAGGCAAACTCCTCGTGTAGGTGTAAACCTCATCCAGATCGGTCCTAAGGCCATAATCATATCCCTCCACGACAACTTCTTGTGCCCCTTCTCCTATTCCAGATATTTCAAGCAACGTCCGTAATGGTACACCTTTCCACTCCCCTTGACTAATGGCCCCCTTTTCCCATTGTTCTCCAAATGTTTTAGGTTCGAAGAGATTACGCTTGTCTCCCGAGCATTCAAGGACAACTTCAACCGTTTTGGATGGATATTGAAGAATATCTTGCATGGACAGCAGTAATGGAACTGATACTACTCCATTTATAGGAAGCCAATAGTTTGAATAAGAAATTGTCGGATAAGTAAAGTGGTTCCTTCTAAAAAATAATTGGTTTACCACACTATCATCATTGATGAATTGAATGGGTGTCTCCTGATTTTCCGGCAGCAAACTACGCGTAGTTAAATAGGGTCTCACTTTTTGAGGTTTTGTCATGATCCCCTCCCAATTAATATGAATCATTATTGATGTATACGTTCATTACTGCCCATTTCATCCTACACAATCTTGTTTAAATCCAGTTTGACTAATCTTACGACCGATCTTATTGATCATATTTGAATGGCTATTTGCTGTGTATTTCCTTGCAACAAATAAGGTAAGGAATCATTTAATTTCCAGTTCTTAGGATATTAATCCAATAGCACTTTTTAGCACTTTCGGTGCCTTTTTAATTCCTTCCGTTCCAATAAAACTGCTCGCACTAGCTATTATTATGCTTGAAGAAATGAATTTGACCACATAAAAAATTCCTGATCCAATAATTAGATCCAGGATTAAAAACCTTTTTATTGTTGAACCTTTTATTATATAAATAACGATTTGGTCGTTTTTCTTCATACTTAGAATTGTCACACCCTTATCTTTTTCTAAATGTTATGACAAAGAGGGGTTGTCATATTCTTCTGTATCTTGTCTTTACCATTTAATAAAACTGATTTTTGTTAGTGGCGGGCATAACAAGCTTCTAAAAAACATACCTTATTTGCTGCTATTTTGTGACGACTCCACATAAAAGGTCGATATGAATGTCTTTCATTCCACCAATCTAAAACCCTTTACGAATTGAATGGGTTCTCCGGATGTGACCCTCTTCTTCTCATTTGTTCGGAATTATGTTTTATTGACAATTAACGTTATATTCCAAGAAACGCTCTTAAAGGGCTCTGGGTTGCTGATGGTTCTATGATTTTTGAAGGAAAAAGCTTTAGCAACCTAATCCAAGTACAAAGTGGAATTCTCACTATGGAAAAATACAAAATGAACAAAACTACTCTACCCAAGTTAAGAAAGAAGAGCTATAGTATAAACTTGATGTAATTGGATAGGGGATTTTAGTGGACCCTCCCCTATAATTAGTGTGGTAATCTACATAAGGAGACAACCATGTATATTTGGAATATTAACAAACTTGTCAAGGCGTTACAGTCGGGAACAATTTCCGGCAAACAAAAGAAAAGATATCGGATAACTTTTTGGTTACTAGTTGCTCTTACAGTGTTTTCACTCCCCGGAGTTTATAACCCTTCATCTATGAATGGATATGATGTTATTGATCTAATTTTATTTTTTATTATCAATGTGATTGCAATCTATCTTTTAGTCAATATTTATAAAAAGAGAAGGAGGAAAGAATTAGATTTCTTCTTGCCCTTTTTTAGCTTAGTGATTCCACTGTTTTTACGTAACAGCTTATGGACCATTCTTTTAACTATCATTGGCTTAATTTACATTGTCTTATTTGCTCCTTATCATTTACTTGAGGAAACTAATATTATCGATGTAAGCATTAATGCTATAGTCGAAATTGTCATGAATATTATGTTTGTCCATTATTTTAAGAAGATATATAACTAGGAAGCACCTATTTGGGTGCTTTTTTTAATTGACTTCACACTTTCACTTCTTTGCTGACATCTCCATTCATGCCTTATAGGTATCAGATTTCATTCCTATTAATTAAACAAACGGGAATCAAAAATGAAAAAAATTTGTCTCTTATCAGTTTCTTAGTACTAATCTCTTTTTCTCCTAATAAACTTAATAAACTAACTATTTAGGAGGGGTGCAATGTTTAATCAAAAACTGGATAATATTAGGCCGCTTATTTGTAAAATTAATGACGTCACTTACCAAAAGTACCATCTATATAAGAAATCATATGAGCGGGAAGTTTTTGTCATAAAAGATTACGGTGAAGACCGCGGTATTACCAATAAAAGTATTGCATTATTCGAAGCAGTCAAGGATCATTTTGATCGTTTTAAAATTGCTAAAATTACTAAAGAAATTAATAAAGATAATATTTTGCTCGATAGCGATCTCATCCTTATAGACAAAAAAGGAAATGAGCTACACCTTTCTGGTTGTAGTTGCGGGTATGCTGGCACTGATTCACAGGGGAAAGTTGAAATTTTGAATAAGGCTGGATTCGAGATAGATAGAAGGTTTGTGTTTTGTTCAAAAGGATTCACTCTTTTTCATCCAAATGAAGAAAAAGAACTTTATGGCGAACGTTTATAAATTATCCGATAACGGCTAATATCTATCACTACCTAATCTCCTCAGCAATATATAAAATGGAAATGTATGAAATAATAAATAAAAAAGCCTTGGGAACTGATAAATCAGTATACCAAGGCTTTAAAGCTATTAATACATTGACATTAATTAAAGATCATTAACGAAACTCGGGATATATCTATGAAGAACAGCAATATCTCGACGAAATTCAGGATATATCCCCGAAAACAGCATTATCTACATTTCACTGTTAATTACAAAACCTGTTATTCCTCAAGCATGCCCTTCACTCGCTCTACTTTGTCTTCCATCCTGCGTTCTTTATCACGACGGTCATCGATTCGGATATTCGTACAAACTCTAGCAAGACCTTTTTCAAAAGGTACTTCGTGCATCGCTTGGATCACCTCAAACAATTTAGGCAGGTCGCCTTCAATGATTGTATTCATGGGTGTCAATTGAAAACGAATTTCCCCCTTCTCTTCATATTGCTTTAATACTCTTTGAATATCTGCCACATAGCTGCTAACACTTGGAGTTTGTGTACCGACAGGAATAACAGTTACATCAACTATTGCCATTCTTATTCACCAATCCTTTATATGTATTTCAATCAAGAAGCATCCACCCTATAGAAGGCAGATGTTTTTTACTATTATAACTCAAACTTCGCACCTGGGAAATTTGAGAGGAGCTTTGAAGTTGGCGATTCGTGAATCAAAGCACTTCTACTGGCAAGTAAAATACTGTAGAATCGGTCAATTAAAAAAGGAAGCGTTGATTTTCCAAACTTTTCCTGATGATTAGGTCATTAGCTGCTTTTTTATACCTCCCTACGAGTAGAACTGGTTGTATTCCAGTTCTACTATTTGGGTATCCAGCTAACAAATCCACCTCTATTAAAATAGAGGTGGATTTGTTTTTAAATCGATTTATTATGCCTTTTCTTTTCATTTATATAATCCTTATAGACTAAAACAGCAATCAAAATAAAACTTAGACTAACAAACCTGAAGATCATCTCTAAACTGATCCATTCTGCTAAAATACCTA
The DNA here is from genome assembly GCF_018613135.1 of Bacillus sp. ISL-57. NCBI lineage: Bacteria > Bacillati > Bacillota > Bacilli > Caryophanales > Bacillaceae > Bacillus > Bacillus sp. ISL-57. The sequence continues at coordinate 17,663 of NZ_JAGGQV010000002.1, forward strand.
ATACAAACGCGCTAACTCCAACACCAACGTCAAAACTGGAAAAAAAGGTTGCGTTGGCTGCTCCTCTTTTTTCTTCACTTACCTTTTGAACAGTCCATGTTTGTAAACATGGCATAACCGTGCCATAACCTGCCCCAAATAAAATCGCCGCAACGATAAGTTGAGATTCATTTATCGTATATGACAAGATAACAAGTGAAAAGAATCCTAACACAGCCGCCATAATGATAATAAACCAAGGTCCTTTTTTGTCATACCATTTTCCGGTAAACGGGCGTAGTAAAGTTGAGACAGTTGCATTGATAAGGAAGAATAAAAAAATATGATCTACTTCCCTTTGCTTCCCAAAAAGAACCAAAAATGTGATGATAGCCCCAAAACCTAGTGTTGTAATAACCGTAAGTAACGCTTGAAACCATACGTCTTTTTCAAAAATCATATCTAAAAAGCGAAATGGCTTCTTCTCACGCTCTACAATAGTAGGTGAATAGACAAATTGAAGCGCAAGTACTGCCAATAAGCTCAATACGGCTGATGACCCTATCAATATATCGAAGGAAAAAGAGTCATAGATAAGGATACCTATACTTGGTGCAACGATAGCCCCGACCGTTGTGGATATAGAAAAATACCCTATCCCTTCTCCTAAGCGTGTCTTGGGAATAAAATCCACTACCATTGTACTGTTAGCTGTGGTTGATACCCCCATGCTGCACCATGGAAAAGCCGTAACAATAGAAGAAGCCATATCATATTAAGAAACGGATATGGTATTGTAATGACCATTAAAGCTGCACTTGCACAAATGGCCAGGCTTTTCCTCTCGTTATCCATAGAATAGTAACCTACAAAAGGCCTGATTAAAACAGCACCTACCGTAAATAATGATGTGATTAGACCAACTTGAATGGAAGATGCATTCATCCTTAACAAATGAGCAGGCAAAATAGAAAGCAACATTTCAAGCCCAATAAAAACTAAAAAGTTGCTTATAAATAAAAAAAGAAATGATTTATTAAAGATTCTTTGATTTTTCAAATAATTATTCCTCGCTTCTAAATTATTATTCTAAGTTAGAAGCGTTTGGAACACCGAAACATTTTTCAATTGCCTAAGGTTTTTAGTCAATTGACTCACCTCTCTAAACCCCTTCATATCAGAACCTACCCTTATAAACAAGCAGCTCTATTTTTCAATAACTTTATAGAAAGGAATTAAGGGAGGGACAAGTTAAAATCATTTATGGAATATTTAAAGAACTTGTGATTATTTAGGTTGTGACGGGAAAAACCCGACATTTTCTAAAGGAGTAAAAAGTTATTTGGAGCAATATGTTTTTTTCTACTGTCAATTAAAGCAATACAGTGAGCCAATCGCTCTATCCCTAGTTTAATTTGACTCTCGTTCACTTGAGAGATGCATAAACGAACGAGATTTTCCTTTTTATATTCTGCTAAAAACATTCTGGAGGCATCATCAACATATATTTGCTGCTCGTTTAGCATATGAACCACCTGTTTTGCTTTCACATTCTCGGGCAAACTGATGGAAAGATAGAATCCGGAATTCGGTTTAGAAAAAGAAGTATTAGCCGGCAGCAATAATTCACATGCTTCTTGAAGGATTTGCATTTTAGTTTGGTATACCTCTTTTACTTTTTTGAGATGACTATTAAACATTCCGCTTTTTAAATAGATTTCTAGCGCACCTTGAGAAAGTGCTGAACTATTAAAATCCGAACTGAATTTATACCGTAAAAAGTTGTTCATCATTAATGCAGGAAGAACGACAGTCCCAATCCTTAACCCTGGGAGAAAAATTTTCGAAATGCTTTTAATATAAATCACTCTCCCAGAAGGATCAAAAGAAAATAAAGGATCGGATTTTGGATTTGGATCAAGATCTCCTAAAATATCATCCTCCACTATATATACATCGTATTTTTCTGCTAACTCAACGATTTTTTTCTTTTCGCCATTTGTGTAACTATGTCCAAGTGGATTGTGAAATCTCGGGATAATATAGAAAAACTTTATTTCATTATTTCGAAAAATGTATTCCAGTCGATCAAGATCTATTCCTTCCATTGATAACTCGATCCCAAAGGTGGTCGCTTGATGCAGATTGATGGACTCGATGAATCCAAAATAAGTAGGCTGTTCAATTAGAATATTGTTTTTCCCATTTGGAAATGGCATCGAAACTAATAAATGGAGGGCTTGCTGCGAGCCAGAGACAACAACTAATCTTTCTGGTTTAGTGAAGACCTGTAAATTCTCCAAATATTTCACCAACTGCACTCGCAGTGAGTAAAGCCCTTGTTGATCAGAGTATGTAAATAGCTCTTCTTTGTATTGATCAATTGCTTGATTCATACAATGTTGAAATTCAACATAGGGCATAACATTTTTATCTGGACCGGCAGACAAAAAATCAATCACCTCATTTTCTTCCTTCGCTTTTTGATATTCATTCACAACATAGTAGCCGCTTTTAGGAACAGAATAAATTAAATGCTCTTTTTCAAGTTCTGCATATGCTTTAATTACCGTATTTTTGCTACATGAAAAATACTCAGATAATTGACGAACAGAAGGAAGTTTACTGCCTGCAATTAGCGAACCATCTTCTAGTCGAAGCTTAATGTCTTCCATTATAATTATATATTTTGAGTTCATATATTAATCCCCCTCCAACTGTACCAGGACAGATAGGTAAAAAAACGGTTTATTTTTATTGAACGTACTCATAGTATGTTAATTATATCAGAACTGCTTTTACGATAAGTAAAAAATGGTACAGATGTGGTACAAAGTATAAAGATTGGGGTTGGAAAAGATGCTGGGGGAAACAAGAGAAAAATTCGGATTATTTTTGGGATTGGTGGGTGTCATTTGTTTTAGCTTAACACTCCCTTCAACAAGTGTTGCAGTGGAGTATTTTGGGACTACGATCGTTGGTTTAGGAAGAACAGTTGTAGCCGCCATTATAGTAGCGGTGGTACTGATTGTTCGAAAAGAAAAACTACCTTCCCTTCGCCAATTCAAGCGACTACTTATTGTTGCTTTTGGTGCAGTTTTAGGATTTCCTCTCCTCACTTCTTGGGCAATGGAATCCTTGCCTGTTTCTCATGGTGCTGTGGAATTGGCTCTCTTACCGTTATCAACAGCAGGATTTGCCATATTTAGAGCAGGTGAAATCCCATCTCTCAAATTCTGGATTTCAAGTATCATCAGCTCTTTAGCGGTTATTATGTATGCACTTCATCTTGGGTTCGGCCAATTGCAATTAGCCGATTTAGCTTTACTGGCAGCTGTCATCATACTTGGACTTAGTTACGCAGAAGGGGGGGAATTATCTAAAGAGTTGGGTAGCTGGCAAGTGATTGCATGGGCCATTATGATCGGTGCTCCATTTTTCATAATTCCAGTTGGGCTGAACCTTACAACTGAAATGCTTCATGCCCCAATACATGCATGGATTAGTTTCATTTATCTTGCAGTCGTTAGTCAATTTCTAGCATATGTTGCTTGGTATAGCGGAATGGCAATGGGAGGGATAGCAAGAGTTAGTCAGATTCAATACTTACAACCATTTTTGATGATTGTATTTGCAACAGTATTTCTAGATGAATCCATCACATTTTTCACCATTGTAATAGCAGTAATTGTTGTCTTTTCTGTAATAATAGGCAAAAATGCTCCAGTATCAAAAAACGAAGCTGTATCAAGGAAAAGCTAACTGCATTTAGAACGAATTCCAATGGATGTAGAAACCGTCAGTCATGAATATGGATTCAAAATACAACAAAATAGAAGGGAAAGCTATGTTATGTCAAAATCATCCATTGTAAAGACAAAAGTTAATCGTTGATCGACTGAACGAATTTCGAATAGGGATGAGCAACAGATTTCATTATTAATGAAATCAAATCTAAAAAAATAATAGAATGTTACCGCCTAACAGGAGTGTTGATCAAATAAGGATTAACGCTCTTTTTTTTTACAAATTAGGCTTAAATCTCGCATTGTAAAATCTTTATAGTAAAATATTCCATATTCATTATATCTTACAGATACCCCGACTTAGTTTCACAAAAAATTCTTAACCGGTTTCTTCCCTTATCATGGTTCATCTTTCACACAGCCATAAAAAAGCACCCAAACCAATGGATACCTTCTCCTTTTATTCATTAATTTTGACTTCTTTCAATAGATCATTTCTATACGAAATTGCATCTCGTTCAAAAACTTTTTTAAACCTGTTTTCGTACTCTTCGCGGGTTATTAGACCTTTTTCTTCCAGTAATTCCACTAAAGCCCTAACCCTTACTCTACTCGACACTAATTCGTTTGTCATATTGGACAATAAAATACCAATTTTCTCATCATCATTCATTTTTTCATCCCCTTTGTTTAACTAATTTGACAAAGTGGACCAATTCCCTGCAAAAAAAAGCACCAAAAATAATCGATGCTAATGTTTTTCAATAGGTTAATTGAGGGTAGTGTTAGTTCCTCTTTTACACCCTCATAAAAACTATGAGCCATACTATAAAAACCATATTATAGAAACCTTATAAGGACTACTTAATTGCATCCAATGGTAATAATGCACCTTTTACTCTATGTAAACTCCTTCAATCTTTGCTACATTAAATGAATGAATGCATGTTAACAGCTAAGTTTATGCTATTCTATCGGCTTAACCTTATACCTCAAAACTGTTTTTAATTTTGAAGGTTCGACTTTTCTAAAATCTGAAAGATATATTTCCCTATGTTGTAACGACTTTATTTCAAGATTATTATTTTTAATGAATTCATTCATTACTTTAAAACTTTGAGGTTCATCATCATAAGGACCGACATGAAGCATTTGGACAGATAAACCATCATGATATGTACCGAACTTTACATCATTTAGAAATCGATGTGGTTTCTTTTTTTCTACATGTTCAAATGCTCTGTCCACTATTTCCTTTGTTACAAAATCTGGTTGTCTAATCATGATCGTATATAATAATTCATCTTTATTTAATGTATCTAATTTCTTTCCCTCTTCCGTTAAATCCCAAATCCCTTCTAATGGAAATACGGTATATTCAAAATATCCAGCTGGAGTGTATCCTTGCTTCGGCATCATCCTGACCGCATAAGCCAATGAATAAAGGACACCTATCTTTTCAGCGAATTCGTGCTGATTTGGATTTCCTTTTCCCTTTATCAAAAAAAATTTCTGTTCTGGAATTGATACAAGTTCAGGTTTTTGTTTTGGGATATATAAATTCTTCTCTCGTTTTCTCCATTCGTATTTCATTAGTTTTGATTCCCTTCTATATATTTTTTCCATTCATCAAGAAATTAAAATACAGTTTCATCTTATTAGTAAAGGACAATGGTTCCTCTAAACGTTCATCGTCAACCTTTTTATTACCCGTGCGAAAAAGATCACCATTACGATATCTACCCTTTGTCCTGAAGGTCTTTAAGATTCACTATTGGTTGATATTTCTTTTTTATCACTCATCTATCCCCCCCTCTGTTGTTCCAAGATAAGACTTTCCACCTATCTTTCGGAAAAGGATATCACGGTTCTCTATTTCGCTTTTTTGTCCGCTCACACGCTTGAACCTTCCTTTTGTAAGCCTTACCCATTGCCGTCCTCAAAGTTCTTGGGTCGTCCACATGTTTCTGTTCCGCGTCAAATGCCTCACTCAATCAGTTTCCATTAAATGTAACTAAAAATCTCAACTTACCGACAAGGATCCGTACAAAAATTCCATCCACAATTTAATCGATCTTTTTGAATAGATTTCACTTATAAAAGCCAGATTATTAAAATATATGAGTGATACAAATGAGGGTCCTACATGAATCAAGCTGGTGTTAATGAAAAATATAAGGTATCGTCATTTTATGTGTTTTTTTTAGTGCATTCCATGCAAACTGGATTAGGCGTATTGAGTTTTCAAAGAGATTTGGCTAAAGCGACGGGAACCGATGGCTGGTTATCCATACTCCTAGCTGGATTGATTGTGCATATATTAATTTGGCTAATCTATAAGATATTTAGTATTGTTCCTGGCGATATAATCTCCACTAATAATCATGCATTCGGTAAATGGATTGGTAGTTTCTTCAGTCTTTTATTTATTCTTTACTTTTTTGTCCTTGGAATGACGATCATAATCGGCTATACAAATGTCATTCATGTTTGGATGTTTGAAGAGGTACCTTCTTGGGCATTTGCTTTGGTTTTCCTTATCTTGATTTATTATATAAATACAGGGGGATTCCGAACCATTACGGGTATTACCTTCTTAACTGTAATAATTTCATACTGGCTTTTATTTGTACCTTTTTATGGTTTTAAATACTCTGATTTCACCGGTTTTCTTCCTATTTTCCATCATAATTTATTCGAAATAATGAATGGAACTAAAAGTATTTCATTATCCATGCTTGGATTTGAAATGATACTGATGTATTATCCATTCATCAAAAATGCTGAAAGATCGCAAAAGTATGCTCACGGAGGAGTTGTGCTCACTACGTTATTGAGCTTATTACTTTATTTTGTATCGGTAGTCTTTTATTCCCAGAAACAATTGACCCTTACTCTATACCCAACACTAACATTGACCAGCATTATTGAGTTGCCCTTTATTCAACGGTTCGAATACATAACTGTTTCTTGGTGGACCATCATTATCATACCCAATATGGTCATTCCTTTGTGGGCTGCCAGCAGGGGGATCAAGCGCTTATTCAATGTCCAGCAAAAGTATCCCTTATGGGGAATGTCCATAATCATACTGCTTGTGAATATACTTTTTTATGATATCGATTCCTTATATATATTAAATAAAATAATCAATCCCTACAGCGTTTGCTTCATTGTTATTTATTTGCCTCTTCTTTTTGTTTTCATAAGCATTAAAAAATGGCGGACCCGGTTATGAAAAAGTTTGAAATTCCTAGTGATACTGTATTCAGCTGTTCTTATAACGAGCCCACTATCACGAATTGTCCCCATCAGATAAATATCAATTCCTTCACCAAATAAGTTCGGGCTAGGGAAACAAAAGGGGTTCGGAATTAAAAAATCCTGAACCCCTTTTGAAATTCCCTCTGAATTTCTCCTAAAGTTAAGAGATTGGGCTCTTCGAGCCCACTAAGTTAGGCCATTTTTGGACCTCGCCATGTCCTATTTGCCATTCTCTTTAATTGATGGCAACGAAAGTAAGCAACACCTGCATTGACAATTTTTTAGTCACCTTAAAGTAGGCCAACGCATACCATACTTTTCCTTAGCATCTGCAAATACACGCTCAATCGTTTCTTTACGCTTCGCATTTATAGGTTTTACAACTTGATGATCACGCAGATGATCTGCTTCTTCCACATGTGTTTGCCAGATATGCCGTGTCACCACTTTTTGACAGTCTTTGCTTTCTGTACACCGAGATAAAAATGAGCATGTTGCACAGATGTGTTTGGGGGATTTATACTCGCGATAGCCCTCTTTATTTGTTGTTGAGTACTTTAATAGCTCGCCTACTGTTTACTATTTTACAAATCGGACTAAAGTTTTTTCACCAATTTCTATTTGGTTAATATCGAAGTTGTTTAGTTGTATAGTTAGTTCACCATATCGCTTGTCAGCTTCTTCTCCAATCCCGCAGCTATATAGTTCGAAAAAATCACCTTCTTCAAGGTAGTTGTTCATAATCTTGCAAAGTTCAGTAAGTTTCACTTTGGATTCTTCACATACTTCTTTGGTCGCCCATTCTTCTGAAATGACGATTCCCCAATCATTAGATATATCGTAAACATATGGTGTGGTGAATTGAAATTTCTGTACGTTAACTCTTTCCTCTTCATCTGAAAAACCCCAACCTATCTTAACTATATCTTCCGATTCTGAATCATAATCGTGAAGAGGTAGTTCAACATTGCAACCGATATAACTGCATAAACTCATTTCAACTGTCTCCTTTATTGTTTAATTAACTCATTCTTGATAAGGGTAACAGCAAGAATTGGGTATATAAATAAAAAGCAACAATATTTACGAAAACTGCCTTTTTTTTATGTTAAAAGCAACAATCTATAAAAAAAGAGCCTAAAACAGAAATGACTCTAGGCAAAAGTGTTCTATCTTAAAGGTAAGACAAAGTTGATTGGAACGGAAGGTACGAGACTCCTGCTTAGAAAAGCGCGTCTAGGGGAAGACCCCGCAGGCGAAAGCCGAGGAGGCTCCCCGACCGCCCGCGGAGAGCAAGTGCCCTACGTTCCAAGCAACGTCCAAATTGTACAAGCCATAAAAATAGACAAACTCGATTTTCATCGAGTTTGTCTACAGTCTGCAACAAAAAGGTTCTAGAACCTTTTTGTTGTATTTACCTTTTAAATCCACCTTCTGAATGAATCTAACTTGTAATCCAATCTGCTTCATCGCTCATTAAAAGATTTTATAGTTCTTGCAACATTTTAATGCATTAATCGTTATTTGAGAAGGAGTTAACTTTTTCTTGCCTAATAGCTAACTGTTTTTAAAAGTTAGTTGGGCTTATGAACCACAAAGATATATTTTTAACTATAAAACTATGACAAAGTTTTTCCTTTTTGCCTACTTGCTAAATTCAGCAAGTAAAATATTTTTAAAAGGATCAGGGCTATTGTTAAGGCTGTTCAAATTGACGGCCAATGTATGCTTGCCTCCAAGTGTGCCACCCGCAAATGTGGAAAACCCTGGAACGCCACCTTTGTGTCCCCATATCGAGACGCCGCTTGGAAGCTTAATTTCAAAGATTCCTAGACCAAAACCAGTTCCTTCTCTTCCTGTGGGAACTGTAGTAAGCATTTGTTTTAGTTGCTGTTCCTTCAGTAATTTGCCACTAAGTAAGTAAGAGAAGAATTTGTTTAAGTCGTCAGCAGTAGAAATCATATCTCCATCCGAGCTACCTGGGTTGGCATAAGTAACGTCTTTTAGCTCACTTGCTCCGTCTGGTTGGAAATATCCACGGGCATGCTTGGTGCCGGGAATAACGCTTGAATTGCCAGGTAGGAATGTATTTGACAGATCAAGCGGTTCAATAATCCGATTTTCAACCTCTTCCGCATAGCTGTTTCCAGTTACTTTTTCAATAAGGATCCCCAGTACTACGTATCCTGTGTTTGAATAAGACCAACCCTTTCCTGGAGCAAAGTCTGGGGGGAGAGAAATCCCCATCTTTACGAATTCTTCAGCCGTATATGATTTTTTTGTATCTATAATATCAAAGTCTTTTGACTTTACATAGTCAGCGATACCACTTGTATGATTCAGTATCTGCCGGATAGTAATCTGGTTACCATCATATCCGTTTCCTTGAATAAAACCCGGCAACCATTTTTCAATAGGGTCGTCTAGATTCAAACGGTTCTCTGCAGATAATTGAAGTAGAACTGTTGCAATAAACGTTTTCGTCACACTGCCAATGCGAAAGCGAAAATCAGTTTTCATTGGTTTCTTGGTTCTCAGATCCGCTATCCCAGCGGCATAACCCCAAGTTTTACCTCCCTTGGACATTTTAGCGAGTATTCCCGGGTATCCAAGTTGCAGTGTATCCCGCATTGCTTCCTTGACGGAAGTACGATCTCGTTGAGTACTTGTTTGTAACGAACTAGATACATTTCGCGTGGGTTCTGCTTTTGAGGTTGGTGTTATGTATAACAGGGAACTTCCAGCTATTAAAAGTGCTAGACTTGCACATGTAATTTGACCACGTGTTTTCATAAGGCATTCCTCTCCTCTATTTAAATTGTATAGATGCTTGATAGCTGTGTCATAATAACCACACAGTCATCAACTCTACCAATGACAAAAAGTCAACATTGAATTTGCAATTATCTTACTAATCATTATTCTCACAAACATCATTGTGTCCTAACAAACGGTAAATCCCTCTTTTTCCACAAGCATGTTAACCATAGAATTTACTTCTTTCCTTAAAACACTCTTGTTACTGGTTCATATATAGGTCATACCTATTTCCCCTTTACTCCTCTTTATATTTTTTTCATATACAATGAAAAACTCTTTTTCCTTACCTATTCCTTACATTCGAAATCGCTTCTATAATAGGGGTGAAGGAGCATCTGTGCCCGAAAGCGCAAAAAAAGAAACGCCCCAAAACAAAAATGAGCTGACTTCTCAAAATAACTAAAAGTAGAGACAGAAAATTTTCATTTAGGGGGTACTTCAAAACCTTATCTTGATGGCGATGTGTTCCTAACCCACATCGCCTTAAATTTGAAAACACTTATTCCATCCACTGACCCTTTAATGGAATAACATGACTGACATTTTTAAACAACTCTATTGACACTCAAAACTACCATCAATACTACACTCCGTTGAGACACATTATTACAAATTTATTGATGTAGTTGAGATGGACTCACTTTTTGAATTTGAACAAGTATATCAAACGATTTACCTAATGATATATCAACAGTTTTTGGTATATCAGGGCCTTCCATAGTTATTCCAGCGAAAATTGGATGTTGTTCGTTTAACCAAGTTTTTGTCACACCGTTCGCCTTACGTAAATCAATAAAAAATTGATCTTTTTTGACCTGTCCAAAGACGTAGTTATAACTGTTTGGATCATCTGATTTTAATGTTCCATATGGGCCAAATTCACCGTCAGTATTATAGACATTATATTGCCCTTCGTAAACTGATGTTCCAATAGATACATACCGTTTACCATAATATTCTGCTAAATGCTGCCCAGCTACCTTAGGGTATATAAAAGGAATCATATTTGTTTTCGAAACGTGTCCATTATGTCCCCAAACAATGGTTTTACCTAAATGTTCTTCAGTCCACTTCGCATTTTCATACATTGCAATATCATGTTTCAAAAAAAGGTCCGATGGTTTATCAGGTGGTGACGCTAACATTGTAGTAAATTGTTCAATAATACGGGCATTTTGTTTTATCCATGCGAACTCTTTGGATTTTCCATTTAGAGAACTTTTATTTTGTTCTAATAAAGCACTGATTTGTTTAGCATCTGAAATATACTTTTCTTTTTCTTTTTGCGGAAGGCTGCCAAAGGTATCCATATCCTTTGTTACAGGTATAAGACCTTTTGTCTTCTCTTCTACTCTAGGCACAAGATCTGAATTGTTTCTTTTTATATATTCTATTATATTATTGTAAACATTCTCGTTTACTGATTGAATATCCATCCCAATGACACGCACTTTAGATTTATGTTTTGGATTAGCATTATATTGCCGAATCCAACTAAGTAGATATAACATTTCCTTCGTCTTAAATGCAGGTGATAGATGCTGGCTTGGGTTTCCCTTACCAGTAAGAACATATCGGTCAAGTTCCAAAGCTCTATCCCATCCCTCTTCTAAAACTAAATTGATAAAGCCCTTTTCAGATACTAAATAATTAACAATGCGGTGTTTCATTGTAAAAACTTCATGAGCCCCATGCGTAGCTTCACCTAAACCTACAATTGAAGCTGAACCTACCATATTCTTAAGTGGTTTTAAATCATTAAGAGATGCAGTTGGATTAGTTGTTTTTAAAGGCTTTGCATGGGCTTCCAACCATTCCGCTATTTGATTTGTATTGTAGGGAGCTGTAACAGGAACTTCTGTTTTCGAAGAATCTGCATAAGTACTTCCTACAAAATTAGCAAGTATTATAGCAGAAGCACTAAGTGCAATAATCACTTTCTTTTTCATAAAAACCTCCTGAATACTTACTTATTGGTTTTTTTACATGACTAAAGGATTTCCGTTTAAACCATTAATTTTCTTATTACTTTTAAGATAATTCTAGTTCCTAAAACTCACTTATTTCTTAATAGATTCTAAAGATTCTGGTATATTCGCACTTAGTGAGTCTAAATTAACTCTTATTACATAATTGTCTTTACTAAATCACTAACTGTACCGATATCAAATGTGCTTCGGAATCTTAATTCTTTCTCATCTATTACTTTGATTAAATGTTTCCAAGGTTTTTTTAGACTCTTTAACTAACGTTATATCATTACGTGCAAAATCTTTAAAAAACGAAAAATTCCAATTTCTCTTATCGCCATGGTTAACTTGGAAATCGACGTTGAAATTACCTTTCTTTAATTTCATTTTTCCACTGTTACGGATAGATTTTGTCGATCAGACTGTATTTTGATAGGAGTTTGCTGTTCCAATGTAACGAACTGATTTTTTTCATGCAGTGCTACTTTTGGGTGAATTTCCAAATAACTTGTTTTTTTCTTTTAGAGACTGAGGAATTATCGTTCTTCCTTTTACAGTTATATGATTTTCAGATTTATTAGTCTCAGTCTCAAAATCAATGCCATCTGACAACGAGGGAATTTCCTTTCCTTGGTCGTTGTAAAGCTCTAATCTGACTCGATGATTTTTTCCTTCATTTGGTAATGCCACTGTGTATTAATTGCGGTTGATGCTTTCCCTTTAGTCGCATCAAAGTGAACTTTTACGTCTGCAAACAATCCCTCATCCTGGTAACATGTTTAGGGATTGTCTTTTTTATTTCATATTACTTGATATGCGAAGGGGTCGTTTTTTGGATATGAACCATAATGTCGAATTGCTCCTGAAGGGAAACATCATCATCATATTGCGATACGTTAGGATTGATCTGTGCAACGCCATCAAAGAATGGCTGCTTTTCTTTTACCCATTGCTGCGCGGATCCATTCAAATTGCGAAGATCTAACAGGAACTGATCGTAATGAACTTGTCCAAACATATGATTGGAGCTGTTCTCGTTCTTCTGAATGGTATCCGCTGCAATCTTATTTTCACTGAATGATTTATATGCTGTAAATTTGCCTTCCGTGGTGGAGGAGCCAATTGCTACATATTGATTACCTACACGTTCTATCAGAAACTCCCCGGCGACTTTAGGATACATCTTCTCAGTGATAACACCTTTAGCTATGTGAATATTGTGCCCCCAAACCATCGTTTTGCCGCCAAATTTTTCTTGAGCCCAAACAGCGTGCTCGGCTAGATACTGATCATGCAGCTTCACCATGCTCGGATAGTCAGCAGGAATCCCCATCTTCGTAAAATTCTCTATCACTATAGTCGTTCCTTTCACCCAATCTAGCTCGTGTGAATCAGTCTCATTATTCGACTTCGTTTTGTCTTCAAGTAGTTTGACTACTTTTTGAGCATTAGCCATATGCTTTTCTTTCACTTCAGTAGTCAGCTTCATATATTCCTGTAGATTACCTGCCACCGATGACAACTCGTTGTAGCTTTGCTCGACTTCCGGCAGTAAATCAGGATGATGTTCCTTTACATAGTTGATCACTTTATCGAAGACACTTTGATCCAGCATTTTTAAGTCGAGTCCGATGAATTGGATTTTCTTTTTATTTACAGGATCAGAGTTGTATTTCCGCATCCATTCTACCATAGCGACGATCTCATCAATTGGGTACAACAGCTTCAAAAACTCCCTAGGGTTGCCTTTTCCCGTTTGGATATACTCGTTCAGCTTTAAACCGTTGCCCCAATCCTCTTCATTCCCAAAATTGGTAAAGCCTAGCTCAGTGACCAAATACTTCACGAGGCGATGCTTCATCATAAAAATCTCCGAGCTTCCGTGAGTAGCCTCCCCTAAACCAACATAATTTGCATTCCCTATCATTTCTTTTAGCGGTTTTAAATCATCCAATGGTTGTTTCGGATTTAACGTCTTCATTCGCTTCGCCTGCAATTCAAGTGATTTTGCAATACTATTTGAGATGATATTTGAGCTGTCTCAACTGGTTGGGTTGTTCCTATTAGATCCGACTTTTCAGCTGGTCTCGTACTACAACCCACAGTTAGAATCGCTGCACTTTGCATTAAGGCAACTCCACCGTAAATCATTTTCCTTCTTTTGTTCATGGTATTCACCTCATGGATTTTTTTGAAGTACGACTTTCTGCATACAAGCATATTGGGTCGTCATCAGTAATCCAATTGTCACTCACTCACTATCATTTAAGCTAGTTACAAATCTTCACTATTTCATGTGACATGCACTGCTCGCTAACGTATTGATCAGCACCAACATGTCACAAAGAAAAGATGACATGTTGTCACTGGTGGAGATGACAGCTGTGCGGTTAGTATGAAGCAGTAGGCAACCGCACCAACCTATTTTTTAAAGAGGAGCTGATTCACCTATAGAAAACCGTAGTCAAATCATTAACAACTTCAGAACAGTGTTTCCGTCTATGGCGTTTACTTTCTTTGCTGAGGTTGAGCAGGTTGGATATATTCCGAAAATGTCACATAACATTTTCACACTGGTGCGGCTGACGGAAGACAAGCCAAACCATACAATACCGCTAATACACGGAGAGGAGCGATGAACCTTATGAAATCAGGTTTCATCCAAAATGGTTATTTTTTATTATTAACTTTCGTTACAGGCTTGTTTTACTTTTGCTTTTATATGGTAGCTCTGTCGTTCAGTTTAAGTCTTTCATTTATAGCAATCGGCATTCCACTATTTACACGGGTATTGCGAACTACGACAACCTTCATCCAATTCGAACGTACGCAGACGAAAATTTATACAGATATTACGACAGCACCTTACGACAAAAAAATAACAACGGATGCATCGATTTGGGTTCATGCCAAATTAGAACTTACGGATCGTCGCAATTGGCTCGCCGTCTTTTGGTTAATGCAGAAGTTGGTGATCGGACTCGTCAGTCTCGTCAGTGTAGCCGTTCTCTATTTAACACCTCTAGCATTCCTGTTGGCACCAATTTTGTATCGATACATCGATATGAATGTCATTTTCATGCAAGTAGATACTTTTGCGAAATCACTCCTTATCATGGTTCTGGGGGCGGTGCTTGCTGCAATAAGCGTCAGGTTGGGTGACCGGTTGGCGAAAACATTCGGAGGTTATACGCGAACCATGATTCAACAGCTAGACCGATAGCTATTTTTTTCCGACCTTTGTGCAGGTGACGGAGTGTAAACAGCCAATTACACTGCACAAAGGTTTGGTTTATAATACTAGTAAGAAAGAAAGAAAGAAAGAAACAAACAAACAGTAGCTGCTTAGGGGTTGAAAGAATTGTTGGAAATGGTCAAAAAATGGTTTTGGTATGATTGGATTATGCTTGGGCTCCGCCTTATTACTAGCGTTTCGCTCATTCTCACGACGATCAGATTTCAGGAAGGTCTAGCGCTGCCTTTATGGATCGTTATTTTTGGGGAGATTGCCGCTTTATCCATTCCCTGGGTTTGCTTGCAGCTCAACTACAAATATTATTTATTCACAGAGATACTGCTCTTTGGCGGGCTATGCGTACATTTAACCTCGTTGTTTCCGGAAGCTTTCCCTTCATTTCTTGTATCAGTCTTTCTGATCGCAGCGAATAGCGCTCGTCTGTCTTATCATTGGACGGCACCGGTAACAGTCTTGGTAATACCCGGAATTTTTTATGTTGTTTCGCCAAATAACAGCTATTGGTTCATGGTAATCTACTACGGACTTGCTTATGTGATGGGATTCGCCTATCATTTATTGACCGTCAACCATCGGCAAAATGAAACCATTCGCAAGCAAAACGCGGTGCTTGAGCAATATATGTCCCAAATCGAGCGTATTACGCTGGCAGAAGAGCGAAACAGGCTGTCGAGTGAGCTTCACGATACTGTCGGTCATGCTTATACTTCCATCATCATGGGAATGGAAGCGTTACGCTCCGAGCTTGCTACTGAAAAGGGTATAAAGAGGCTGGATTCCTTGCTTGAGTTGGGCCGCAAAAGTATAGAGGAAGTGAGGAGCTACTTGCATCAAATGGAGTCCCCACAGCAGTCGCTTTCCTTGGTCCAATCTCTGCAAAAGCTTGGAAATGAATTTCAGGAGCATGCCCGGGTCGAGGTAAGCTTTCGTGCTTTCGGAGAGGAGTCCCGACTGTCCCGACAAGCGAAAATGGCGTTCATTCGCTGCTTGCAGGAGTCGCTTACGAATGCGGTTCGTCACGGTCAGGCGACGGATATCACCGTTTCTTTGAAATTTGGGCACCAAGATACAAGATTGGAGGTGCATGACAACGGAAGAGGGATGGAAGAATGGCAGGAGGGCTTCGGCATGAACGCGATGAAGGAGCGGGCCATGAATTTGCAAGGTCAAGTGTTCGTCTATACGAAACCAGGGGCCGGTACGCTTGTCACCTGTACGTTGCCGCGACAAGCTGAAATGGAGAACGACCTTATTCAGCTGTTGATCGTCGACGACCAACCTTTTATTCGGGAAAGTCTGCAGGTGCTGCTCGACAAGTACCAAGACTTGAAAGTAGTCGGCTCGGCAGAGGATGGCGAACAAGCCGTCGACCTGTGCGGAAGCCTCCAGCCTCACGTAGTGCTAATGGATTTGGATATGCCACGCATGAATGGATCAGAGGCAACCAAAATGATCAAGCAGCAATGGCCGCATATTCGTGTATTGATTTTCACGACGTTTCAGGATGCGGAGCAAGCGTTGGACTTACTGCGCAGTGGTGCGGACGGCTTCCTGCTAAAATCAGCCGAACCGTTAGAGCTGGCCGATACCATCCGGCTTATTCACAGAGGAGGCACATTAATCGATCGAGGGGTGTCCCATAAAATATTCAAGAACCTCGATAAGAGCGTCAAATCTACGCAATTGAAAGCCACCAACGACTATGATCTGACTAACAGGGAAATAGAAATATTGCAGCTTGTTGCCAAAGGGCTCCGGTACAAAACGATAGCGTCCAAGCTGTATTTGTCGGACGGCACGGTCAGAAACTACGCCTCCTCGGCCTATATTAAGCTAGGAGTACACAACAAGGAAGAAGCCGTCCAGAAAGCATTGGAGATCGGAATCATCGTTAGCTAGAATTCGAAGGACAAAACTGAAAGAACAGGCAACTGATTCCGAGGGAGCCAAACAAACGCGGCAAACCACTTAGGTCGTGCGCATCATAAAATCCAATTCATAGAATAAGGGTTCTGCGAAGTAAGGGGCTGTACCAAAGGGTCACGTTAAATAGACCTTTTGGGACAGCCCCTTCATCATGAATGGAGTGTAATAAAAATATGGGATAAATAGAACTTTGTGAAGGCGACTTTATTGAATTTCAGACGTTATGGGTGCTTCGGCTCGAACATGCTTAACGCAATTGCCGTAGGTTAAGAAGATTCTGAAAAACTAGCAAACTTTGCTCGATGCCCAAGGAAAAAGAAAAAAGATGAACTAAAACTCTCCCTTAAAGGTTATATCAATTCAAAATCCTAATAAGATTATATATTGCCTGCCATCAGGGTTCACCTCATATTCTGTTTATTCCTTATTCTTTAGCTAAACTCAATAGTTATGCCTTAGTAAACTAGCCTGCCCCTTAGTTCCATAAGGGGTACCGCCAGCAAAACGCGGATTTATAACATTAAGGATATTCCAGCATTAAAAATCACAATCTATCAGTGATATAATGAGAAATTGGGAACAATTGCGCCCGATAGCGTAAGAACCGACTTAGGCTCAAATGAGTTGGTTATCTTTTTTTCATCATTTTATTTAAAATATCATAAACTAATGGGAAAGTAATAAAACCATCATCTTCTAGAAAATGACCACCCTTTTCAACAGGATAAAATGATGTATCCAATTGTTTCGATAAATTTTGACTTAATTGAAGAGGAACAATATAGTCATCTTTTGCAGTAATAACAGAACGTGAATTAGTTGCAGAAATAATTTTTTTATAATCCACTTTTTTAACTGTAAAAGGATTTAGCGAAGGGAATGACGATAATGGTTCAGAAAAGCCAGAAACCAGAATAAAACCTCCAAAGCTTGGTAAAGGCTCTAATTGTTCTAAATAGTTCAATAGTGTGATAGACCCTAAGCTATGTGTTACAAAATAAGTGTTGTTATCTATATTTTTTATATTATTAGCTAATGTTTCCAACCATTCTTCTTTCTTCGGGTCAGATGAATTTGGCATACTAAGAACCGAAACTTCATTATCATCTGCTATCAATTGTTCTTTTAACCATGGAAACCAGTGATTGGCTGGTGAAGCCCCGTATCCGTGGATAATATATACTTGTTTTCCCATTACTATTCTCCTTTCTTTTTATAGGTGTAAAAACAGTATACGTAATAAGGTTATCTTTTTGCGAAAGAATAGCCTTATTGGGCATTAGTCAACGGGATCAGGCCGAAGGGAGCATAATGAAGATAAATGCCCGTTTGTTAAATAAAAAAAGCTGCATAAACAGCTCAGTGATCTTCAAGGAAAGCGCCCATTAACGGAATAGTGTATGGAAAAACTCAAAAAGTTTTCATTTCTCTCAATATTATTATAAATATCAACAATAAGAGGAAATACTTTTACCTTTTTAATAGAACCCGCCCAATTTCGATTTAGCCCCGATAGTATAAATAGCCCTTCTTTGTTTGCAAGTGGGGCAAAAACATTATTAGAGGATCCAACATTATTTTTCTTTTGCAATTCTGAAGCTTGTTTTACATCTTACACAGGTAGTCCGATTTCACTTATACTTTTAATATCTTTAATTAAAATCCCCATGCTCGATTTCGGGAATAGCGTGGCGAGCAATAAACTCAACAACAATACCCAAAGGGTCATAAAAGAAAATTGTAAAGCTTGCTCTATTTTATTTTTTAGTGATATTAAATACGAAATGGTAGTAACGGAACTCGTACTCGCTTAATTGATTAATGTAAGTTTCGACGTGCCAGCTTTAAAGGAAATCTCTTCGTTGTTCTCTTGTATAATTGCTAATTCCAATACATCGACATAAAAATCGCTAATTCCATCTAATGAATTTGTGTACAGTATTACTTCCTTTATTTTCATGTGAATTCCCCACATTTCGGTTTAATTGACATCCTAATTACGCAATAATTCCCACAAGGTAAAACCTGGATAAAACAATATTTATGTAAAATACCCCTTTATTACTGCCTAGTCAGTACAAACCTTCACATGCTCATCTATATTATCACAAGAGTATCCAATTCAGCTTAGATGTGAACTTTATGAAACTATCCTGCCCCTTTAGTTCCAGAAGAAAAAGGTTGCCGCAGCAACCCTTTATTAAACTAACGAACCTATTGGCGGAAGAACATTAATTAGAAATTACTTTCAAGTAATGAATAGACAAAAGTATCGTGTGCTTCACCATTTTGATGCATATATTTCTTCAAAATTCCCTCTTTTTGAAAACCAATTTTGGTTAGTAAATTATTAGATGCTTCATTGTCAATAAATACCACAGCACCTATACGAGTTAAATCCATAACATCAAAGCCATATGAAAGAACTTTAGATATTGCTTCTGCAAGTATATCCTTTTCTCCACTGATCTGGATGGATTTCATATCCTATTTCTGCTCTTTTATGTTTAGGCAACCAAGCATTAAAGCCAATCGTTCCAATTATACCTTTGGTCTCTTTTCTTTCAATCCCCCAACGTATGCCTCTTTTTTCATCGTAGTTTTTTGAAAAGAAAGCCACGAACTTCTCTGCCTGTTCTATACTCTGTAATGTATCTTGTCCGTAATAACGTGTTACATTGTGGTTAGAAAAACAAGCAAAAATACCTTCTGCATCCTCTTTTGTTATTTCTCTTAGTATTAGTCTTTCTGTCTCTAATATTGGAAACATTAATAACTCTCCCTTGGTATTCTTTCTTATGTATCTTATTACACATAATACCATATATTCCATCGGGTTCCTTAATAAACTAAACTGCCCCTATAGTTCATTAAGCAAAGAGGCCAACAAATGGCAGTTCCGGGCAGTAAAAACTGGCTAACCTTATAATACGAACGCACCCGTTAGTTCATTCGGGTTTGTTGGGTTGACACAAACTGTGAGGTGAAAATTAAGGTAAAAAGGACACAAAAGATTACTCTAAATATATTGTGTTTAATGATGTCGGTATTGTTTTATGTAGATTGAAATATAGAATAAATATGAACCCTATTTGTTACAAAAAAGTTCACTCTATATTTTTAAGTTGAAGACTACCTTCGTTAATTATAAATTACTATAATTTGTCTTACTTATTATATTATTATTTAATACTTAATATTAAATACATTTCATTGTATGTTTAAACGTGGTTTTAAAGAAATAGAAGAGGGAAGATATGAAAAAAATAAATGATCAACTATTGATAGACTCATACCTTAAAGCAATTGAATTAGACTTAGAAAAAAAAATCATCCTCGTTCTAGAAGAGGAATTGAAGAAAAGAGGTCTACCCCTTTCGATCAAAAAGATAGGAGTAACTAATTAGTATATGCTTGAAACTGTAATTCTTTGCTTTCTTTTTTTTCTAATTCTTGTTCCTCATTAGTTAATTCTCTGTATAAGACTTAAAACTAACTAACTCTCAAAGATTGACTTTTAAGTGTCCAAAATATTGACTCAAATCCACTTTTAGAATTAATTAAATCTCTTACCTGAATTTCGACATAAACTTTCATTTGTCCTTTATGAACTAAACTGTATACGGATTGATACGCAAATACCATTGTTGAAGGAGACTTCAATGTATATATAATATTCGTTAAGGAGTGATGAAAGATGAAAAGCGTAACAGTAGATAAGTTAAAATTCAAGAAACAATTATCGGTGATTGAACAAATCACACTGAAAGATTTTCTGTATACCTGGGTAGGCAGCTCAAGCAAGGGATTTGATGATTTTTTTCACCTTGAGTACACGGTAGATGTATTTGCCAAAATGGAAAAAACGACGAATGACACCAATTTGTGGATTTCTGATGATGATTATTTCAGATACATAACATTGACGGAACATAATCAAATTGTGATAGGTGTTTTAGATAAGAATTCAGAATTAAAACATAGAATACTTCCATTAGATAAGATTAAATGATTACATAATTAATAAAGAAGGAGCTAGCTAGACATGAACATAAAAAAATATCTAGGAATCACATTTCTATTGGTTACACTATTATTTTCTGGATCTATCACTGCAATCCATAGCTCAGCAAATAGTAATCTAAAAGAAGAGAAAGTAGAAGCAACATCAACAAATCCAAAGTTAAACAATGTGAAAATTATAGCTACTGGTGGAACGATTGCAGGTTCTGCCACATCAAATACTGACACAACTGGTTATCAACCAGGTGCACTTGGTGTTGAAACACTAATTAAAGCAGTTCCTGAATTAAAACAAGTAGCAAATGTGAGTGGAGAACAAATCGCCAATATTGGCAGTAACAATATGGATAATAAAACCTTATTAAAGTTGGCGAAACGAATTAATGATTTATTAAAATCTAAAGACGTTGATGGAATTGTCGTAACACATGGTACAGATACCTTAGAAGAAACTGCTTATTTTCTGAATCTGGTCGTAAAAAGCAATAAACCTGTCGTGATTGTTGGATCAATGAGACCGGCTACAGCTATAAGTGCAGATGGACCTTTAAACTTATATAATGCTGTAAAAATCGCTGCTAGTAAAGATGCTAAGAACAAAGGTGTTTTAATCTCATTAAATGACCGGATAGGTTCTGCACGCTATATAACAAAAACCAATACTACCATGACAGATACATTCCAATCTGAGGAACAAGGCTATTTAGGAGCAATCGCAGGTAATAAAATATTTTTCTACAATGAACCCACTCGTAAACATACAATCAAATCGGTGTTTGATGTATCAAAACTAGATAAACTTCCTCAAGTGGACATTATTTATAGCTATCAAAATGATAGTAGATATTTTTACGATGCAGCTGTGAAAGCAGGAGCTAAAGGAATCATAATAGCAGGTGAAGGAAACGGCTTAACTTCTGATACTGCTTTTGAGGGTGCTAAAGACGCTGTCAAAAAAGGCGTGATTATTACTCGCTCTAGCCGTGTAGGAAATGGTATTGTTACGAGAGAAAAGATTGACGATGAAAATAACTTTGTTACAGCGGACTCACTTAATCCTCAAAAAGCACGTATTTTGACGATGCTTGCATTAACAAAAACAGATGATCCAAAAGAAATTCAGCAATTTTTCAACGAATATTAATCATTAAAATTAGAATTTCTTGATTAACTAAAAGTGAATGAAATTTTAAGCATACGATGGTATGAATCACCAACGTATGCTTTTATTTATTTTTGCATTAAGTTGAACTAAATTGTCCCAGTTGCATAAAGAAAAAGCTGCCTTAAAAGCTTAGATTTTCAGCTAACGCACCCATTAGCAAAAAATCTCTTTACTTAATATTCCTAATATAATCATCCGTTATATTATAAGTATTTATCTGATCCTTATTTCCTCGATTTTTCATATAGTGGAAGAGATAGCATAAAATAATAAAAGGTACTCCACAATACAGAGCAATTCTTTGGCTCGCATCAAAAGCAAGACCTATACAAGAAGCAAGACACAAAACACAAGCAGCAATGGGTACAAAAGGATAAAGTGGTGTACGGAATTTTAAATTTTTAATATCTCCACCCATTTTCAAAAAATGTTTACGGAACATGTATTGTGATAAAACAATCCCTATCCAAACTACTACTACTGCAAATCCTGATATTGCCACAAGTACTACATAAACTGTATCAGGTGCAAATACACTAGATAATAGAGATAAACAAGCTACTGCCATACTTATAACTAAAGCATTCAATGGTACTCCATTTGACGTTATCTTTCCAAAAAATGAACTTATCATTTTCTCATTTGAAAGAGACCATAACATACGAGTAGATGCATATAGACCAGAGTTCGCTACAGAGAGTAAAGCTGTAATAATAACAAAGTTCATAATATCAGCTGCATAAGGAATTCCGATGTTGTCAAAAACCATCACAAATGGACTTTCAATGACTCCTGCTTCTTCCCAAGAGATTAAACCAGATAACACAAAAATTGCACCAACAAAGAAAAACATTGTTCGCCAAATTACATTTCTAATAGATCTAGGAACGTCTTTTTCTGGGTTTTCACTTTCTCCAGCAGCAATGCCAATAAGTTCTGTTCCTGAAAAGGCAAAATTAACGGAAATCATGGCCATAAAAACTGGAAGCAGGCCATTTGGGAAAAGACTCCCATCTGCAGTGAAATTAGAAAGCATGGGGGCAGAGGCCCTATCATCCATTGGAATAAATCCAAGCATTGCAGATCCTCCAAGTACAATAAATAAGATAATAGTAATTATTTTAATACCTGAAAACCAAAATTCGGTTTCTGCAAATATTTTTACTGAAAAGGAATTAAGTAAAAATATTAGAAGCGCAAAGACGGCGCTCCACATCCAAACAGAAGTGTGAGGAAACCACCTCTGCATCAACAGTCCAGAGGCGGTAAATTCGGAACCTACCGTTACCACCCAAGTAAGCCAGTACATTAAACCAATAGTAAATCCAGTTGCAGGACCGATAAATTTGGTAGCGTAAGTTTGAAATGAACCTGTTACTGGCATAGCAACAGTTAGTTCGCCCAGGCATAACATGACAAGGTACATGATTAATCCGCCTACTAAGTAAGCGAGAATCGTACCTCCTGGTCCAGCTTGGCTAATTGTATATCCACTGCTCAGAAAAAGACCCGTTCCAATTACACCACCTAGCGAAATCATGAACAAATGCCTGCTTTTCATTGAACGTTTCAACTGGTTTTCATTGGTATTATTTGTGTTTGGCATCTAGTCTCCTCCTCGTTATTTACTACTCTGCAAGTACTTATTTTAATAGATAGCAATATACAAAGGTTACATTCTTACAGAAAAATCAGAATATTTAATATAAAGACTGACCTGCACAGGTCAGCCCTTATGTGATCATATTGTTTTATTAACTTTAAAACAAACAACTTTTGGTTCAGTCATTTCTTGAAGCGCAAACTTAATTCCCTCGCGACCTAAACCAGAACCTTTTACACCTCCGAAAGGCATCGCATCAATGCGATAATCTGAGCTATCATTTACCATAACCCCACCTACATCAAGTTTACGTATGGCTCTAAATGCCTTATCTAAATCACGAGTGAATATACCTGCTTGCAATCCGAAATCTACACGATTAGATTGGGAAATAGCCGTATCAAGGTCAGGAACATTATAAATGGTAACAACTGGGCCAAAAACCTCTTCCGTTGCCAATTTACAATCTTCTGGTACATTAACTAAAACAGTAGGTTGATAAAAAGATCCTTCCCGTTTTCCACCACAAAGCAACTTTGCACCTTTCTCAACAGCTTCATTTACCCATCTTTCAACACGTTTTGCTTCTATTTCGGAGATCATTGGTCCCATATCTGTTTCTTCTAATAATTTATCACCTACTCGATATTGTTGAGTACGATCAATAAATTTACCAATAAAGTCATGATAAATACCTTCTTGAACATATATTCTCTGTACCCCTAAACAATTTTGTCCAGCTGCCCAAAATGCTCCAGAAACAGTTGATTTCACAGCTTCTTCTAAATCGGCATCTTTCAATACAATAACGGGTGAGTTTGATCCAAGCTCCATACATATCTTTTTCAAGCCTGCTTTTTGAATAATTGCTTTGCCAGTGGCAAGTCCTCCTGTAAAAGAAATCATTCGTATAGCTGAATGAGTAATTAGGCTATCTCCCATGTCACCTGGATGACCGGTAATGACGGATAAAACTTTCGGTGGCAAACCGGCTTTTTCAAAAGCTTCTGCCAATAAGAGAGCACTTAATGGTGTTACAGTTGCTGGTTTCACAATAATAGCGTTCCCAGCAGCAATGGCAGGACCCACTTTATGTGCAACAAGATTCAATGGATCGTTAAAAGGTGTTATAGCTACAATAATTCCAATAGGAAAACGATAATAGTAACCTATGCGATCTTCGCTTCCTGGCATTTGATCAAACGGAATGGTTTCTCCATTCATTCTCCTTGCTTCTTCAGCACTTATACGAAGTGTTTCAATACAACGTAGTACTTCTTTCCTTGCTTCTTTAATTGTTTTACTTCCCTCACGAGCAATGGTAGTTGCATATCTTTCCTTATTTTCAAAGATCCAGTCCGCAGCACGATGAAGAATAGCAATTCTTTCATGTGTTGGCATATCTGCTGCTATTTTTACTCCTTTTTTTGCTTCTTCAATAGTATAAATGACGTCTTTTTCATTAGCAGCAGGAACTGTTGTGATTAAACTATGATCTTGTGGATCCAAGACTTCAATGCTTTTATCACGAGATACCCGTTCCCCAGCAAGAAACATCTTATTTTTATTTATTAAATTGTCAGTAAACATCATACAAAATCACCTCATGATAAGTAATTTTTAACTTATAACTTTAAGAATGAAATGAATTATAATTGATCACGGTTAATGTTGATTAAATCAATAAGAATCGAGAATCCTGTTTCTTTCCGTCCAGCTCCCGCTCCAATCAGGGTAATTGGGCCAGCTAAATCACAATCATAAGTAATAGCATTTTGTGCACCTAAAACTCCAGCTAGAGGATCTGTAAGAGGGATAGCTTCAGGTCCTACCTTTGCAATGGCTTTATCGCCAGCCTTTATACATTTAGCAATTAACTTCCATCTCTTACCTTCTGATTTTGCCCACTCAATGTCCTTTTCCGTAAGATGACTAATCCCTTCACATTCTACTTCTTCTCGTTTCATTGGAATGCCCATTACAATGTTAGCAAGAATGGTAGCTTTATATTGAGCATCGTATCCCTCAACGTCGCTAGTCGGATCTGCCTCTGCATAACCAAGAGCTTGGGCCTCTGACAATGCATCTTGATAACTCAATCCTTCTTCCATTTTAGTTAGGATATAATTGGTTGTTCCATTTAAAATCCCTCGTATTTCAAAAATGCTGTTCCCTGCCAATGAACTCAGAGGCATTCTTAATGCTGGGGTTCCACTCATAACTGTTCCTTCAAAGCCCCAACGAACATCATTTTTTTTTGCTAATTCAGCTAACTCTTGATAAGCAAGAGAAACCGGACCTTTATTACTCATTACTACGTTCTTTTTGCTTTCAAATGCTGCTTTACAATGATCAATGGCAGGTTGTCCTGTTTTAACATCAGTAAAGGTAATTTCAACAACTGTGTCTGCATTACTCTCACGTATTGTTTGAAAACTATCCCACCCCCTTACCAAGCTAGGGGTTTCAGGGTAACTATCTAATTTTCCTGTTTCCTTTACAGCTTGTAACGCTAAAGAAAGATCCAACCCCTTAGGATCATAAAGTGAACCTTTCATAACATCAGAGATAGCAACGATTTTTGGATCAAAGTTAAACCCACTACGTAGTGACTCACTTTTATCTTGTAAAATTTCAGCTAACCCTTGACCAACTACACCAAATCCAAGTAATGCTATCTTATGTGTCATATTTCAATACCTCTTCCGTTAGAAATATTTTATGCTCTCAATTACAGCTAACAGGGTAATTGGATTCTAAGTAAGAAAATGCTTGCTCTAAATCTGCTATAAGATCTTCTGTATCCTCGATACCTACAGAGATACGAACTAAACCTTCTGGGATACCAAGGGCTTTACGCTCTTCAATAGTACATTCAACATGGCTAGTCGTTCTCGCAGGCCCATATATAGTTTCAACGGCTCCAAGGTTTCCAGCTTTGTTTGCATATTTTAATTTTGATAATAAAATTTTGATAGCTTTCATTTCATCTTTTAATACAAAACTTAATATCCCACCGAAACCTCTCATTTGTTTCTTTGCGATATCATGATGTGGATGCGCTTCCAATCCCGGGTAATAAACTGCGTCGACTAGCTTTTTCTTTTGAAGATACTTTGCAATTTCCATTGCACTTTTTTCTTGTTGCCGTACACGAAGCTTTAACGTTTTCATCCCTCTTAAAATAAGGTAGGCTGACCACGGGTCCATAGTTGCTCCATTAATTTCACGAAAATGATAGACCTTTTTCATTAATTTTTTAGAGCCACATACTATGCCACCTAATGCATCTGCATGTCCACTTAGAAATTTAGTTGCACTATGGACTACAATATCAACTCCTAATTGAAGAGGATTTTGATTAATTGGAGTAGCAAACGTATTATCTATGATAACTAATGCCCCCACTGATTTTCCGACTCTCGCTATCCTCTCAATATCAGTAACTTTCATGGTAGGGTTAGTGGGAGACTCTAAATATAGCACTTTACACCCTTTGACCACTTCGGCTTCAATTTCGTTATGGTTTCCGGTATTACATAATGTCACATCGACATCCAGATTGGGCAAGAATTCAGTAAAAATTTTATTGGTTCCTCCATAAGTATCTTTAACGGATACAACCCGATCCCCCGGTCTTAGAAATGTATATAATGTACTACTAATAGCAGCCATTCCTGAAGAAAAACCTACAGCTTCCTCAGCCCCCTCGAGTATCCTCAATTTTTCTTCCAGGGCTTGAACAGTCGGATTCGCCATTCGATTATAGGTATAACCAGGTTTATTTCCAAGGGCAACTTCTTGCCATTCGTCTACGTCATCGTAATTGTAGGCTACACTAAGAACTACAGGAACTTGGGTTGCATTATAAGCAAGAGATTCTTTTTCTCCTGCCCATACCGCTTTTGTTCCATCTTGCACATCTTTAAAGTTATTCTCACTCATATTTTTCCACCTCTAATCTTATAACTTTGTAACAATGGTCTTATTGAAACTTGAATTTTATTTTGTATATAATATATTGTATATTTTATACTCCAAAAAAAATCCTCCTTCCATATTTCAGTTTTACCAATGTTTTCTTGGGTTTATTTCTTAATTTAAGGTATCCAAATAGTTTAAAAATCTTAAAACAAAAACACACAATATACTTTATATTGTATATTGTATATAGTACAGAATAATCTGAAAATATTTTACATACCGAATTATACAATTAACTTATCTATTTTTCAACGCTTTATTATTAAAAATTCTTTAAACCACCTTTTTTTAAGGCTATGTACTATATCAACTTGAATCACTTAAAACAAAAATTTATAAATAAATATGGATTAGGAGTCGTTTTATACCTTAAATATAATAAATAATAGAGATATTGAAGTCTTTAAAAGAAGGTGCTAATATAAAAGACAAGAATTTCTAATTATATATTGTATACTATATAATATTAATTTTTGCCTTAGGAGGAAACGCTATCAAAAATAAATATCAATCATTAAAAGATCTCGTATATGATTATATAACTGAAAGAATTCAGAACGGAACCTTACTTCCTAAGCATAAGATAAATGAATCGGTATTATGCGAAAAATTGGGAGTAAGTAGAACTCCTGTAAGGGAAGCTTTGATACAACTAGCTTCAGACAATTTGCTCGAGTATCTTCCTAGAAAAGGATTTATTGTAAAAGAACTTGATACCAAGAAAAAGCTAGATGTTTTTCGAATTGTTAGTGTATTGGATTCTTTAGCAGCCTCTTTATCTTTAGAACATATCACAGAAAGTGATATTGAACGTATGGAAGATTTGGTTAAGAAAATTGAATTTTCAATTTCAACAAAAAATTATTTAGATTATCAAAAATACCAAAATCAATTCCATAAAGTATATATTGATAAATGCAATAATCCTACATTAATAGATCTTCTTGATTCTTTACAAAATAGTTTTGTTAGACAAATTTATTTAAGCAATAATGAAGAAAAGCTTTTTGCCGTATTAGAGGAAATGAATGAAGATCATAAAGAAATTACTAATTATTTCAAAAAAAGAGATAAAGAGAATTTAGAGCAACTCATTAAGAATAAACATTGGGAAATAACTCATATAGATATGATATAGTTCATAACATAAGCTATCTTATAGGAAATACAAAACCCATAGTCTGTCTAAATCCATGGGCCATCAAGAAGATTGCCACCCATCATCCAGAATCGGATTGGTGGGTGGGAGTCGATAATCCCGTTATCTTACTCCACCTCCATATATCTTTAGAGACGTTTACATTGCATAATAGTTCCAGCCTTTAAAACTAAATTGCCCCGATAGTTCCATAAAGAAATAGCTGCATTAAAGACAGCTCTGATCCTCAGCTAACGCATCGGTTAGTTCTATAAGAAAAGCGAAACTTCTTCAAGAATCGCGCCCTTTTCTTGAAGAACTAAAATCATAAATAAGAGTTTCGAAATGGAACAGCCATTCTTCAAGATAGCTAATCCGGTAAAATAGATCATAGTAGGGTTCTCTCTCGGTGTCGCTAAAAAAGACCCGTTCCTCATCATTTGCAGGAACGATATCATTGATGATCGTCAAGATATCCAAGAAACTAACTTTTGATAAAACCTGTTTTAAATAAAGCATACCATTCTTTTAGTTCTTTACCTTCCAAAACATCCAATTTACTTAAAATATCTCTTGAAAATTCTAGTGCTCCACTTCCATTAGCTGTGATTAGACAGGCATCACTAACAGATTGTGCTTCTATATATTTTTCATCGCCTCGATAATTAGGTGCACCTTCTTTTAAATAAGGCAATGAATTACCTGTATGTTTATGATGATCAAGAAATCCGTGATTCCCTAAAAAGGTAGTTGCATCACAAATTGCTGCAACCGGGATATCCTTTCCAAAACAAAAATCCACAAGCTTCTTTGCCTGATGATTTTTTTCTTCTCTCCATCCAGTTCCGCCAGGAATAATCAACATCACAAATTCCAATTTAAAAGAAAAGTCTTGTAAGCTATAATCCGGAAGTACAGTCAATCCACCCATTGAAATTTTCGGATCCTTGTCAATCGCAATTGTCTGAACTTGAAATCCCGTCCCTGGTTTATTTAACTCTGCAGTCACATAACTTGCTTCCCAATCTGAAAAACCATCTGTAATAAAAACTAACACTTTTTTCATTTGTATGTCCTCCCTATTTCTTGATAAATGTATCCAACACACCATAAAAAACATCACTGCATATTCCGTCAGTTAAGTTTTTAAATGTTTCAAAATAATACTGATATGTTCTCACTTCGAAATCATGCAACCGTTAGTTCATTAAGAAAAGCGATTACGTGAATATCTAATCTCTAACCTGAAAAATGATTATTTTGATTATTGCTCTCATAAATTCTTGAATTACTTTCCCCAAGGATAGTATCCGTCACCTATATAAGTGAATCAATATTTTTCATAGTATGCAATGTGGTCAGTACGAAGGAAAACTTTATTGAATCCTGCTTTTTCGGCATCAGCTTTAGCACGTAAAAGTAGCTCTTTACCTTAAGACCTACCACGCTAGCTACTTTCAATATAGAGAGCACATATCCAAGGCCATATATCCAGACGACTAATAAAATCAATGCTAATAAGACCTGCGCAGTCAATAATTTCACCAGAACCCTTCATTAAATACCAGATAGGGAACGGACTATCTGTTGTTATGCTGTGGTTATACAGTCCTCATATACTTTCATATTGGTTTCGTTTGGCCATTTGCACTGAAAATATTTTATTGCTTTTCTACTGGAATCGAGCTACACCCGTTCATTAAATTAATATTGGTTCGTGTGGTATCAATATTCGTAGTTGCTCTGGGTGCCGTATGGATAAATCGAGTCCGATAACAGCACAGAGCTGCTTCCAAATACGTACCGGTTCATCAGTCAATTTAGCTAGCAGACGGTGAACGCCGTCGCTATGTGTCTTCACACGGTAATTCTCAGTTTGATGGAAGAGACTAATGCGGGAATGTCCACGGCGATCGTATGTAACCACTGTGTACCGGTTAGCAAGATTATAGCGGCTAATTAGAATTTATCTGCGTCTCCACCTCCACCATGCATTATCAAAAATAGAGGATCAGAGCCACGCACTTCATAATAGAGTATCGCCCCAGACACCGCCAATGTCCCATTCCTGATTCCAAGCATTTATAACTCCCCCCTCCTTTTTTTCTATTTCCCCTAAGACATTACCTATATAACGATGTTGTAAATCTATATATTCTTGGGTAACATTTATAATTCCTTCTTTAACTTACCGCCCGATAGTTTCAAAGTCTGCCTCTGCATCCAGGGAATTAAAGAAAAACACTTGATCTAAGTGTGTAACTCACTCTTTCTCCTCTGTTAAGGAATCAAAAAGTTAAATGGTCATACTTCATTACTCTTAATCATAAGGAACAAGGAGAACATTTATTAGGGGGGTGTCTTTATGAGAACTAGTTATAGAAGATGGACAGAGTTTCCTTACCCAGGGGAAAGTCTCCCGCCTAAAGGTTCTCCAGAGGCAGGAAATTGGCCAATGTTTTTTATTTCAAGGGGAAGAGACAATGATTTCCTGGACCCCTTTCATCAACGAATCAGTTGGCGAGTTAAAAATCCACTTGATATTGAATGGGAAACAGAGTTATTCATTGTAGAAGAGACATTAAAATCATTGACTTCCCAGCAAATACGGATCGCACAATATTGGGGAACAGGTGAATTAACGGCGAAAATTACCACTCTAATTTTCAATTTAGCTGAAAAGTATATGCTGGGTTCCCCGAATGTTGCAAGGGTTCAGAGTTATTTCCACGCGGCTATGAATGATACCTTTGTTATCACGTGGTTTTTAAAATATTATTGGGATGTTGCACGTCCAAATCAATATGGCAGAAATCTGTCTACTGTGCTGTTTACCCCTCGTTTTCCAGCTTATCCTTCTGCACACGCAACAGTGGCAGGCTGTGCAGAGACAGTATTAAGTTATTTCTTCCCCCAAGAATCTACAGAATTAAAAAAAATAATGGAAGAAAGCGCTCAATCTCGTTTGTACGCTGGGGTACATTTTAATATGGATAATAAGGAAGGTTTAAGTTTAGGCAGACAAATTGGAGAGGTAGTTGTAAGCTTTTTAAGGGCACAAAATCTAAATACGCTTCAATAATATTTTGGGTTCAGGTTGTGCTAACCTGAACCTTTATTTAAATAAAGAAAGAACTGCATAAAGTCAGCTCCGACCTTTAGCTAAAGTACCTGTTAAAGGACCAAGACTGTATTAAACCGTACCCTATGTAAAGGACATTTGGATGGTCAACACTAAATCAAATATGTAATATCAGTAAGTAATACTTTTCCTGGAATTGCTTGTTTAAACTCTCGGTTTAATAAGTACGGCAGAATGGCGTGTTCTTGAGTGGCTTTAAACATCTTCTGAAAAGGGGTTGGCTCTTCTAATTGGACAAACAATCTTGTATTTCGCCATAATCATTCGCATTCGCTTCAAGTTATATGTAATTCGAAACTGTCACCCATTTTTTTCATTATACATAAAAGTACCCTATAGGGCAGACCTTTTTAAGTGTCCACTCTATAGTAGTGCAGTTTAAATATCTGGCTGACCTTATAATACGAAAGGGCGGATTAGCTTCATAATGAACAAGTGATTTATCTATTCATCATATATGGTAATAATCAATTTATTCCAATAATACCCCTAATTTTATTCTAAAAGTAATGTTAGCATAGATTTCAAATAGTTCAATCGTCCTCATATAAATCATCGACTTTCATATCTAATATCTTGGCTACTTTAAACCCCTTATGAATTTTAGGATGATTTCCCATATTTGTCCATTACATTTATCGGAAGCCCCCATTTGGAACCATTTGAATTCTTGTTTAGGTAAAATCCGTATTAGAAAAATTTTTTCTATGTTAATTACAGTTATATGGACAAACAGCCACGCAATATTAAAAAACAAAAATATATTATTCTAAAGGAGTGAATTATATGTCATCTAATTCCAATTTTCGTTGTCCACGATGTTTCAATAGGATTTGCTGTTGTCCCCCTGTTCATCAAGCGTTCAAAGGAGATAAAGGAGATAAAGGATTTCCAGGAGCACCAGGACCCCGAGGCCCTCAAGGACCTCCTGGTCCCCCAGGGGCACCAGGGGCACCAGGGGTTCCTGGCGCAGGTGCGATCATTCCATTCGCATCCGGCATTACTCCTGCAGAATTAACTATTCTTGCAGGTGGACTCGTTGGCACTTCAAGTGCTATTGGGTTTGGAACTGCTATTCCTGGTCTTACTATTCTTGGAGCCACAATAGACCTAACGGGACTTCTTAATGAGGCATTTACGGTTCCGCGTGCTGGAACCATTACCTCGATAGCTGCAACCTTCAGCACTACAGTTGGATTAACTATTCCTGTTGGTACAGCAACGATTACAGCACAATTATTCCGAGCACCGGCAGGAAGTAACATTTTCACTGCAATTCCAGGTGCTACTGTAGTATTAGCTCCACCTCTCACAGGTTTAGTTATTCCTCCTGGTACTATTAGTCAAGGGATTACTGCAGGATTGGCAATACCAGTAAGTCCTGGAGAGCGTCTAATGATGGTTTTCTCTGTAGTAGGCACTGGAATTACTCTCGCTACTGCCGTGGCTGGTGCTGCCAGTGCGGGTGTTGCAATCAGTTAATTTCCCTCCAATTTCCATTTGTCGACACCCCCGTTGTAACAGCCTTAATCTTGTCGGTAATGGTTTTACTCACATGATTTAAAAGATGCTGTAAAAGTAAATATAGGGATTTCGTTTAGAATAAAATAATAAAGGCCTTCTTTTTTTAGAGAAGGCTTTGTTAATCAGATTAAAAACTAA
This sequence comes from Bacillus sp. ISL-57, assembly GCF_018613135.1. Taxonomy (NCBI): domain Bacteria; kingdom Bacillati; phylum Bacillota; class Bacilli; order Caryophanales; family Bacillaceae; genus Bacillus; species Bacillus sp. ISL-57. The sequence goes on from NZ_JAGGQV010000002.1 coordinate 51,341, forward strand.
CATTTACGTTGCTTATGGCGCAGTATTAAAAAAATTAGTTGTAGGAGTATTCGTAGTTTCACAACGACGTTCATTTACGTCGCAAATACCACCATGTGAATCCACAATAACTGGTCGAATAACCGTAATTGTAGTGCGTAGTACAACCTTGACTAAAATGGCATCTGTAGTAATAACACCTGTACCGCTGACGAATGGAGTTCCTGCTTGAGCAAAGATTCCTTCTACTACTAGTGGGGGTTCTACTACTGTATCCTCAGGGCAAGCACCTGGAAAATCTGTATGCTCCTGGAATGGTAAACTCGTTGTAAGTGTGGCTGTTGCAGGAGTTGTTGATCCTGGTGCCAAAAATGTTACCGTAATCGTTACAGGAATAAGCCCGATGTTAACGACTTTGTCCCTTATGATTGTCGTGTTACGTGTAACACCAGCTAGATTCGGTAAAACAGATACCGAAACAATAGTGGAACCAGCTGGAATTGCTGGAGTAAACGCGGTAAAAGGAAATGTTGCTTCTGCAGCCTTTTGTACCGCTTTTGAGCCTACAACTGAATTAACTAGGACACAGTCGCTGTTTAATGGTGAAGCGAGTTCGCGGGCTGCAGCTTTAAAATCGCATTTGCAAGCAGAATCGCAAGACCCACAGGTCTTACATGGACTTTCCTGTTCAATTCTTGATTTTTTGCCAAAACAGTCGCTGTCATTAAAACAGACAGTACCCCAGTGGCTGTTTAATGGGTTTTGATTACCTAAATTCCCCACAAAATCACAATCCTTTCTTGTAACATTTTTTTGAAAATGAAATGGAGTTTAGTCTCGAACCTAACTAAAGTACTACAAAAAATTAATTTCGGAGTAGTAATTACAATGTATTAATAAAATAAATGATTTGCTTGGGCTATTACTTATTTATCTAGACTGACTATAAAAATTATAGGCAATTAAGTAATATGCCATAAGGTGTCTTCAGCGGGCTATATATTGCCCCCAGCAAATAAAACCGAACTTTTTACAGTTCGGCATAAATGTAATGAGAAGTATTTAGTGAGCACTTCGCATTCCTGAAAGGCACTTAATGTTTTCAATACGTTATTTGTATCGTTCGATAATACCAATATAGCGTAAGGTGATTGAAGGATCGGAATGATGTAAAATCCCTTGCAACATGGCACGATCCTTCGTGGCTTTTTGTAAAACCAATAGCCACACGTTTTCCGTAAGGTATGGTTGCCGACATGTTCGCCAACGAACTCTGCTACCTTATTTAAATGCAGATAGGCTTGAGTAGGGTTATGTGGCGTTCTTCTTTCCTGGGGAATAGGGATACCCTGGACCTTTTGAGCATGGATAGATCTCTTGGAAGATTCGCGATATACATGTCGCGGATTTTTTTGCGTTCCTTGACTAGAAAAATATTGTTTTGTTTGCCTTTTAGATCTAGGATTTGTCGTGTGGCCAAACGGAGATGGCCCCCGGTACGATGGCGGTTTTAACATCTACAATAAACAGATGTAACTATCCCAAGAATGGCACTTCAGCGCCCATTGTTCGGAGCGAGAACAGTCATTAAATTCACTACGTTTCTAAACAATATATTTTTGCCTTTTAATATTGCTTGAATGTTTGTCCATATATTTGAACTAAATAGAAAATAAAACTTTTACTAGTTTTCCGATATTGTTCCAGTATTAAGTTTCTCCTTGGGTAAATTGTTGGGAAGTTTCCGCAATTATCCACTTCATTTAAATAACTTGGAATTGCCCACCAAATAAAAAACCCCTGACACCAAAGGTGCCAAGGGTTTGAGATATTAATACATTGACATATATTGTTCGCGTTCCCATGGGTGAAATTGTGTTCTAAACATGCTCTTACCTTTAATATAGTGTCAAACTTTCACAAAAACGCCTATTTATAAGCATTAACTAAAATTCATTTATCATAATAACTCATAATAACTCAAGCATTATCGGGCATTTATCGGGTGTGATTTTCAGGCAGGATTTTAGTGCATTATGCTTTTTAATAAACAAAATAAAAGAGCACAGCGTGTTTAAGTCGTGTTGGTAGCACTTCTTAAACTGTCCGCCTCCTCTGAATAGGCAATCACTTGCTGTACCCTTAGGTATAGTTTTATACATTATGGGTTATACGCAACGGTTTTCCAATCAATGGTGAATCGTTGCTTTTTTGTTTCCTAAAGGAGACTTTATTAATGAAGAAACGTATCTATATATTCGCAAATGAAGAAGCATATAACAACCTATCCTCCTTCACAGATATAGAAGAATTAAATAAAACGGTACGAGTATACAGAGACACCATTCGTACGGATATTAAGCGTGCAGATGTACAATCAAGATTTATTATATTGTTGGAACTTTTGAAGCGTCACAGCTGCAAGCAAATTGGTGTGAGCTACATGTGTAAGAACACAATTGCATCCAAACTTGAAGTTTCTCATAAAACAGTTCAACGTTTAATGAAGAAACTTGAAGACCTTGGCATGATCCACCAGGTACCAATGAAGCGTAAAAAGGATATGATGCAAACAGCCAACGCTATCCTTATTCAACCTGTGAATGATGAAATGTCCGGCAAGGCCCCTGTGAAAGAGTCCAAGAAGTGTCCGACCATTAAAACAACTACTTCTTTCTTAAAACAAAATATTAAAAACAATAAACGTAAAGCCATTGCTCAATTCTCTCATGTGGATAGTTCTCTAGAAAACTCTTTAACACAAGCGAACTTTGTAGCGCATTGGGTTCCAGTTGTATTTAGTAATCTGGTAAGTTCTTTCTACGAAAAAGCTGAAACAATACAGGAATTTTGGAAGGTAATTAAACAGTGTAATAGAGTGGTTGATTATTCTACTAACAAAAGAGCATTTACAGGTAAACAGGAAATAGAAATCGGAACCAAAGCATTTAAAGAATTTGCTATGAAGGTTAAGAGTGGCGTTAAGATGCATAAAGGACAGTTTGCTTATTTTAATGGAATTGTGAACAAGCTTATGAATGAGCTTTACTTTGATGAAGAGTTTATGGACAACTTTAATTAACCTAAGTGTAAGTCTTTCTTACTTGTGGATAATCTTTTCTTTTATCCAAAATTCGTCATAGTTTATTAAGGGCTACAGAAGCAAATTTTTGAGTTCAACATTAAGTTACCATGGGGAATAATTGGTGGATTATTAGGGATTATCGGGCTAATTGTAGGTATTTATTATGCAATCTATTATGAAAAAAAACCGAAGTTAGTTTCCAGATTGTAAACGAATCAGATATTTATGTACGTAAACCCCTTAAAGATTTAGACATTTTCTTTGAGAATAAAGATATACAAAAGGCTAATTTAAACTTAAAAGTAATTAGGCTTAAAATTATTAATACAGGTCAGCAGTGGAAAGATTATTGAAATTCGACCAACTAAAATGAATTCAAATTACCTTGAAGATAATATAAATCCTGTTGTCGATGGTGATTTAGTCAAATTGGAGAAAATTATTTTAGAAAAAGAGAAATACGTTTCTTTTGAGATTTTAGTTTTACATAATAAAAATTCCCCTCCAAGTATTATTCCTGTTGGTAAAATTGCAGGTATAAATGATTTTGTTATCACTGATCTATAAATTTACAATATTTTCCCCTCGTTAAGAATTACTTTAACTAACTAAAGTAATGAGGTTAAAAAAACACGTATAAAGGACGGTTATGTAAAAAAAGGAAAACTAGTATATTTCAGTTCCCCCTTTACTCTTACTATCGTTTTTCTTAGGTCTATACAGTCGATTTATTATTTAACCAACACCAATATTTGATTAGGTCCCGTACGTTTCATTACTCTATACCCTTGATCCGCAGCAGTAGCAATTCCTTCGTTATTTGGTTTACAGTAGCCATTTACCTGGGCAGTTCCATCATCACGAACCAGCAGTTTTCCAACAATACCAACTGCTACCCATTCAGGTCTCTCAAGCCGGGAGCTGCATGGGTTTTCCGGATCCCACTCAGGATTTATTTTCTTTCTCATCTCGGTACGCTCTTCTACGAGGATATTCCCTTCATGATCTGTAACCGCAGGGATAGTAACCTCTTCGAATATAGGTCGATTCCATTCGTCAAATAGATATTTACTGCAAGCCGGTTCTTCCGTACCTGCCAGTATTCCTGGATTGGAGCTGGTAATCCCTAAAATATAGTCGTCATTTGCATTAGATTTTCTGACTTTTTCACCATCTAAAGTTACAAAATAACCGACATCAATCGGCTGACCGTCCAGCGTTTCAAACATTTCGGCAAAGTCACAAGCGAATGCACCGGGAATGAAAGCATCAGCGGATACTGCCCCTTCGAAACAACCATCTCCATTACTGAAAAGAGATATCACACGACCTGCAGGATCAAAAGGAAGCAATCCGTTTGCAACAAAGAAAGAATTAGATTGACTTGCGACTCCATTAGTTCCAACGATGAACGCACCAGGGAAACCAGCAGTACTTGTTCCTGATCCTGAGGCGTGAGAAAAAACTCCATTCGCAATTGTATTCGATCCTTCAGCATGGGAGGCAACTCCACTGGCTGTTGTATTCAGTCCTTGCGCATGAGCAGCTTGGTTGGTAGCTGCTGTTTGCAGTCCTTCCGCATGGGCAACAAATCCACTGGCTGTTGTGCTTTGCCCTTCGGCGTGGGAACCAAGACCACTTGCAGTTGTAATCCGTCCTTGGGCATGTGAATCCGCTCCACTTGCTGTTGTACTAAAACCCTCGGCATGAGCGGAGGCGGCGCTAGCTACTGTTTGAAAACCCTCGGCATGAGAAGAAGAGCCACTCGCCGTTGTGCTGCCACCTTCCGCATGAGAAACATCGCCACTCGCAACTGTATTCTGACCTTCCGCATGGGAAAAAGATCCACTCGCAATTGTGCCGCCACCTTCCGCATGAGAAACATCGCCACTCGCAATTGTATTCTGACCTTCCGCATGCGAACTAGGTCCACTCGCTAGGTTAGGAGTAGGGTTACCAAGTGAATCTACACCGCCCCCTTCCACGTGGGAAGCTCTACCACTGGCCGTATTCCCTTCTCCTTCTGCGTGCGCGTTAACACCGCTGATAGTTGTTTGTGTATTCAATCCTTCTGTGTGCGAATTAGCTCCACCTGCTGTTGTATTGTTCCCCTCAGCATGGGATGAATTCCCACTGGCTGTCGTTTCAAACCCTTCTGCATGGGACGCATCCCCATTGGCGTTGGTACTTACTCCTTCCGCATGGGATGAATTCCCACTGGCTGTCGTTTCAAACCCTTCCGTATGAGAAGCGTTCCCATTCGCCGTTGTGCTATTTCCTTCCGCGTGGGACGCATCCCCGTTGGCAATTGTTTGAAACCCTTCCGCGTGGGAAGCCACCCCATTGGCGATTGTTATAAACCCGTCCGTATGAGAAGCGTTCCCATTGGCAGTCGTAGCAGTTCCTTCCGCGTGGGACGCATCCCCGTTGGCGATTGTTTGAAACCCTTCCGTATGAGAAGTGTTCCCATTGGCAATCGTAGCAGTTCCTTCCGCGTGGGACGCATCCCCGTTGGCGATTGCTTGAAACCCTTCCGCATGGGAAGCCACCCCGTTGGCGATTGTTTGAAATCCTTCTGCATGGGAAGCATCCCCGTTGGCAATCGTATTCACCCCTTCTGCTTCTGAGCAAGCTCCAATTGGATTTTGATTACATCCATTAGCCATTATTATTCCTCTCCTTTTATATCAAATGATTAAAAACTCGTTTAGAGTTTGAACTAGTTCGAGCGTTCTCTCTCTTGTAATTAAATTATGTTTTAACCACACATTGGCTTGTACAAATTTCTTGGTGCTACAAGTAAAAAAAAAAAATGGACGTTCGCTGGTTGTTATTTACAGTTACAAGAGTGTCTAAAAGTTATAACTTTTAGACAAGTAAAAATGCCTTAAAACGCAAAATAGAGCGTTCTAAGGCACAAGTATATTCCGATTCTGAAAAGGCTTAGTTCTCTACACTATTTTCCTTATAAGCACAAACAGCTTGTCCAATATATTCATAGAATATGGTATCGAAATGCTCTTTACGAGGGACATTTGACAAAGCTCAAATTTCGCATGTTAGACATTTTAGTAGTAAAGAGAAAAGGAGGTGCAGATAAAATGACTTGTACTATAAAAGGGTTAACTCAACCAATTTGTTTAACTCTTATTTACAATTTAAGTTCTCGCTTACTTGTAGATTCTTTCATTGATTGTGGAAATTGTGAACTAGGAGCTAGTTTAGATCCTGATAATAGAAATCTAACGATTAGAGTACCTCTAACTATTGGAGGTGAAGTTACATTTACTGATAATTTACAATCAGGTTGCGTTACAACACTTGTGGAATTAACTAAACAATCAAAGAAAAAGGAAAAATGATTACAATACAATTTATAGCAGGAACTACACGTATCTCGACTGAATCCTAAGTTAACAAATAGATGCAAGAGCTAAATCTATGTATACAAAAGGTTTGGCTCTTTTCCTTGTTGCAGGAATGATTTTTAAAAATAGAATAGTAGCTTTCTAAAAGTAATATATTCTAGAGACTTGAAAAAAAACCTCATTTCCTCCTCGAAATAACCCTTCACAATGTCCGGAAGTTAGTCTGGAGTGAAATTACAGAAGTTAACAAACTTTTAGACAAATGAAAAGAGGTTATACATAATGGTGTTTATAGGGATACGGACGTGTAACTAGCATTGATCAATCATTAGATTTACTGGAAGAGTAGTTAAAAGAATATGGCTGTGAGATTTTTCTTGTGGCATTGTGCGTTAAAATGGTTTTTAACTTGGTTATGTAAAACAAGCGTAGAAGCGATAAATGCCTTATTTTCAAAAATCAACATTTCTCTAGCCCGAACTTATTTGGGGAAGGAATTTCTTTCTGTCTTTTATAAGAACAAATGTTCTTATGTAATGGATATAAAGGAGGGATTTTTCTGATGAGTACGATTCGTGATAGAGGGCTAGTTAAATGGCAAGCAGCATTGATTATGCCTGAACATAAAGCTTTAAATAAGAAAATAAATGAGGTTGATTATTTCTTAAATAAAAAACCTATCCTCGATGAATACCAGGTTGAAGAGTTTGAAAACAACATTCATTATGCAATGGAATAACATTTACCTATATGTCTTAGATTGCATAACACGGGAAAGCCTCTTGAAATATACGGACATTGTGTTTACGTACATCCAATCACGAAAGAGCTACGCATTCAGAAGAAAGATAGTTCCTTTGTGTATATTCAGTTTGATGAGATTATTGATGTAATTGTGGAGGATTAAAAATAAATCAAAACTGTGGGCGAACCTTATTAACTAACTCGGTAATGTCATTAATTAGAGGCTGGCGCAAGCATGAAATACATTCAAGAGCGTTTAGGTCATGGCAGTATGCAAATCACAGCAGATGTTTACTCACATATTAGTAAAAAAATTGAACATGACACAATGGATAAATTCGAGGAGCATATGAAAAATGTCCTTGAATAATTTTTTAAAGTTTTTTCCGGGCATTTATCGGGCAGTTGATAACTTCATAAGATTTTATGAATGAATGCCCGAAATAAAAAAAACCCTGACACCAGAGGTGCCAAGGGTTTGAGATATTAATACATGGACATATATTGTTCGCGTTCCCATGGGTGAACTTGTGTTCTAAACATATCCCACTCGATTTCTTTTGCTTCGACGAAGTGTTCAAGTAAATGTTCACCTAATGCTTCTTTGATGACTTCATCAGATTTTAATGTTTCCAATGCAGCATATAAAGTAGCTGGTAGATCAACGATACCTACTTCTTCACGTTCTTCTTTATTCATAACATAGATGTTGCGATCAACTGGAGCTGGAGGAGTCAAGTCGTTCTTGATACCGTCAAGACCAGCTTTTAGCAGAACGGCAAGTGCCAAGTATGGGTTAGCTGCTGGATCGACACTACGTACCTCTACGCGAGTACTTACTCCGCGTGAAGCTGGGATACGGATTAGCGGGCTACGGTTTTTAGCAGACCATGCAACATAACAAGGAGCTTCGTAACCAGGAACTAGACGTTTGTATGAGTTAACAGTTGGATTTGTTACCGCAGTGAAGCTTGGAGCATGCTTAATGATACCTGCGATAAATTGCTCAGCTGTTTTGCTTAATTCCAATTTACCTTCTTTATCATAAAATGCGTTTTCGTTGCCTTTGAATAGAGAAACGTTACAGTGCATTCCAGATCCGTTAACACCGAACAATGGTTTTGGCATGAATGTTGCGTGTAAACCATGTTTGCGGGCAATCGTCTTAACAACCAATTTAAATGTTTGGATGTTATCACAAGCTGAAATCGCATCTGCATATTTAAAGTCGATTTCATGTTGTCCTGGAGCTACTTCATGGTGGGATGCTTCGATTTCAAATCCCATTTCTTCAAGCTCAAGAACGATATCACGACGGCAGTTTTCTCCCAGGTCAGTAGGTGCAAGGTCAAAGTATCCGCCTTTATCGTTCAATTCCAGCGTCGGCTCGCCTGCTGCATCCAGTTTGAATAGGAAGAATTCAGGTTCAGGTCCAAGATTGAAATCCGTGAAGCCCATTTCTCTTGCTTCTGCAAGAACACGTTTTAGGTTTGCACGTGGATCTCCATCAAAAGGAGTTCCATCCGTATTGTAAATATCACAGATCAAACGTGCAACTTTACCTTTTTCGGAAGTCCAAGGGAAGATAACCCATGTATTTAGATCAGGATATAAGTACATATCAGACTCTTCGATACGAACGAAGCCTTCAATGGAAGATCCATCAAACATCATTTTATTATCAAGTGCTTTTTCTAATTGACTGACTGGGATTTCAACGTTTTTAATTGTCCCTAAAATGTCAGTGAATTGTAAACGGATGTACTTAACATTTTCTTCTTTCGCTAAACGAGTGATGTCTTCACGTGTGAACTTTGCCAATTTCTATTCCCCCTAATAATTCATAAATCATATTTTTTATTGGAAAAAACGGGACATATCCCCTTGTCTAAGAGATGTTCGATGCTTGCTTCCTTGTAAAAGCTCGGCACGCAGAAGCTTGCGAAGATCCTCGTCACTAAGGTCATGCCTTATTTTTTCCGCTTGTTCTAATTCTTGGGTTTTAGGTAAATTCTGTTCCTTTACAGTGAAAATCTTTTTAATGCCGGCCAGATTGACTCCTTGTTCGATTAAATCTTTAATCTCAAGCAGTCGATCGATGTCATTTAATGAAAAGACCCGACGATTTCCATCTGTTCTCATAGGAGTAATAAGTTGATGCTCTTCGTAATACCGAATTTGGCGTGCAGACAACTCAGTTAACTGCATGACGATTCCGATGGAAAAAAGAGGCATCGAACGCCGAATGTTGTTGCCGCTCATTCTTAGCATCCTCCTTTTGTTTATCTTAAAATAATCTTATACCATGTTATTAAACTTGTCAATATGATGTTACCTTTTATGACGTGGTTTTCTCAGAAAAATTAAATGATTTGTTACTACACAAATATTATGACTATTTCTCTTACTGGAATCCAATTGTATCTGGATTCCCATAACATACCTTATTTAATTTCAATTACAATTGGATCAGCTTTTTGTCCATTAGCGCATTCACAGCAGTCAATACAGCCATTTTAACATGGGCGTATGTCAATCCGCCTTGAACATAAGCAACATATGGAGCCCTTGTCGGACCATCTGCCGTCAGTTCAATGCTGGCCCCCTGTATAAAGGTGCCTGCAGCCATGATTACATCGTCCTCATAACCCGGCATATAGGCAGGATATGGTGTCACATGTGAATTGATTGGTGATGCATATTGGATGGCCTGACAGAAGGCAACCATCTTATCCCGTTCATCAAATTGAACGGATTGAATCAAGTCAGTTCGCTTCGCATCCCATTTTGGGGATGTATTCATACCGAGCTTTTCTAAAAAGGCAGCTGTGAACATGGCTCCTTTAACAGCTTGGCCCACGACATGCGGTGCTAGGAAGAATCCTTGGTACATTTCCTGGAGACTATAAAGCGAAGCACCTGCTTCAGCCCCTATTCCTGGTGATGTTAACCGATAAGAGCAAGCTTCAACCAGGTCCTTTTTGCCAACAATGTAACCACCGGTTTTCACTATCCCGCCGCCAGGATTTTTAATGAGTGAACCAGCCATTAAATCCGCTCCGACATGACATGGTTCTTGCGTCTCAACAAACTCTCCATAACAATTATCCACGAACACGACGATTTCCGGGTTAATGCCTTTAACAAAGGAAATCATTTCCTTTATTTCATCGATCGTAAAGGAAGGACGTGTAGCATACCCTTTTGATCTTTGTATACCGATCATCTTCGTATTAGGTTGAATGGCATGTTTGATGGCTTTGAAATCAACGGTTCCAGTTTCTGCCAACGGAACGGCCTTATAGCTGATTTGAAAATCACGTAAAGATCCAATACCCGTCCCCCGGATACCGACGATTTCTTCCAAAGTATCATACGGCTTTCCAGTTATGTATAACAATTCATCCCCTGGGCGCAAAATGCCGAAAAGAGCGGTGGAGATGGCGTGTGTGCCTGATATAATTTGGGGGCGCACCAATCCAGCTTCCGCTCCGAAAACATCTGCGTATATCAATTCCAGCGTATCGCGGCCCATATCATCGTATCCATACCCAGTAGTCGGGATGAAGTGGGAATCACTCACTTTATGTGCTTGATAACTTTGTAATACGCGAAATTGATTTTCTTCGATTCGTTCGTCCACTTGCTTATGTAATGGAGAAATCATTGATTCCACTTCCTGGGCAATGTTTTTCAAAACTTCTCCATTTGTTAACTGCTGATACATCAAAATTCCCCTTTATAATGAATATTTCTCCAGCTGCCCGGTTATTGGATGATCAGCTAGACAAAAACCTTTGCATTCATATCTTTCCGATTCTTCATTAAAGGAGAGAGTGCGCAATATGGTTTCATTTTTCAGCTGTGATAATAGTTTACCCTCACTCGATGGCAGGAAAACATGATACGGGACCATTCCTTCAATCACGTACTTTTCAATTTCTTCCATGATTTCATTCAGGTCCGATTGTTCATAGGCACTGATCATTAATGAAGCACGACTGGCTGACCTGACAAAATCAGCGTGAACCTTATCTTTCTTATTATACAACGTTAGCTGTGGAATGGAAGGAACATCTAAGTCATTTAGCAAATCCTGCACCGTTTTCTGATGATTAAAGTAATCTGTACTTGAGGAATCGACCACATGTAACAGCAGATCCGCTTCTTTCACCTCTTCCAAGGTAGAGCGGAATGCGGCAATTAAAGATGTCGGCAAATCTTGTATGAATCCAACCGTATCCGTCAGAAGCACGGTAAATCCGCTAGGAAGAATCGCCTTTCGCGTCATGGGATCCAGCGTAGCGAATAATTGGTTCTCTTCATATGAATCCGCCTCCGTCAAACGGTTGAACAGCGTTGATTTACCTGCATTCGTGTATCCCACAAGTGCTATTTGAAAGGTCTTATTACGTTTCCTTCTATCACGATAGCGTTCACGATGCTTCACTATTCCACTTAATTGCTGCTTGATTTCATCTATTTTTCCACGGATGTGGCGGCGGTCGCTTTCCAACTTCGTCTCCCCTGGCCCCCTTGTGCCGATTCCGCCTCCTAGCCTGGACATTGCCGTACCCTGTCCAACCAAACGCGGCAATAAATATTGGAGCTGAGCAAGTTCAACCTGGAGTTTCCCTTCCCTGGATCGAGCCCGCTGAGCAAATATATCCAATATTAGCTGTGTCCGGTCTATGACCCTTGCCTCCAATTGTTTCGAAAGGTTCCGAATTTGGCTCGGGGATAATTCATCATTAAAGATAAATAATTCCGGCTCCAGCTCCTCTTCCAGATTCCGGAGTTCTTCCACTTTTCCTTTTCCTATATATGTAGCCGGATCGACACTTTCCCTTTTCTGGGAGATGGTCATTAAAACCTCAGCATTCGCCGTCTTCGCCAAGGAAGCCAGTTCATCGAGTGAATATTCAAAGTGTTCACTGGTCTCAGTTGTTTGACACCCAATCAAGACAGCCTTTTCCTTTATTGCGTCTTCCAAATCACATGCACCACCTTCTGGTAGATTTCAGTTAATCATAACAAAAAAATTGAATATATAAAAATTTCCTCAAAACGAAGCTTTTAACCGTTTTAAAAATTACGATACCATGCTAAAATCAAATTTGGCTTTACCATCAAAATCAAAAAGACATAGAGGGACATTCATATGACATGGGAAGTATTAAGCTTAATAGGTACGATTGCATTCGCTATAAGCGGAACCATCATCGCCATGGAAGAAGAGTATGATATTTTAGGAGTTTATATTTTAGGAATCATTACCGCATTTGGCGGCGGGGCAATCCGCAATCTGTTGATCGGCGTCCCCGTTTCAGCTTTATGGGATCAAAGTTTCTATTTTGTCATCGCATTAGTATCCATCACCATCGTTTTTGTTTTTCCTACAAACCTATCAAAGCACTGGGACAGATGGGGAAACCTCAGTGATGCCATTGGCCTCTCAGCCTTTGCCATCCAAGGGGCGATGTATGCCGTGGAACTTAATCATCCAATAAGCGCCATCATAGTATCAGCTGCATTAACCGGATGCGGCGGCGGGATACTCCGTGACGTGCTGGCCGGAAGAAAGCCATTGGTCTTCAGGAAAGAAATCTACGCAGTATGGGCCATCATTGCAGGCTTGGCTTTAGGCAGTGGTGCATTATCCCAGTCATGGCAGCTTTATACGCTCTTTGCCGTCATAACGATATTGCGAGTCCTTTCTTACACCAATAATTGGCATCTTCCTAATAAAAAATGGGTGCCTAAAACATAAATTTGAAAAGCCCGCCAACTTGGTGGGCTTTTCCATGTCATTCTTTCTCTTCATCCTCGAAAATCAAATCTTGGCTGGTAAGCGTCAATAAATCGGATTTTTCAAATGAATCTTCCAGTAAAAGCCGCATCGCCTGCGCCCTTATTGACTTTTCTATTATATTGCGGATATAACGACCGTTGGAGAATGAAATAGGTCCCCGGAATGAACGTAATATGATTAAATGTTCCCTTAATTTCCTTTCGGCATCCCGATTCATTAGATACTCCTTTTCCTGCAGCATCCGATCGGCTATTTCCATTAACTGTTCAATCGTATAATCCGGAAAATCTATAACAAGCGGGAACCTGGAATGAAGGCCAGGATTAAGACTTAGGAAATATTCCATTTCCCTCGAATACCCAGCAAGGATCAAAATGAATTCATGCTGCCGATCCTCCATATGCTTGACAAGGGTATCTATGGCTTCTTTTCCGAAATCCTTTTCGCCGCCTCTTCCCAATGAATATGCTTCATCAATAAATAAGATTCCGCCAATGGCCTTCTTAATTAAATCCCTGGTTTTTTGGGCAGTATGGCCAATGTATTCCCCGACTAAATCTGCCCTCTCCGCTTCAATTAAATGCCCTTTCGAAAGTACATTCATTTTTTGAAACAACTTCCCGATTAAACGTGCAACCGTTGTTTTCCCTGTTCCGGGATTTCCTTTAAACATCATATGCAGCGCTTGCCGGCCAGTCTTCAGCCCCTTTGCCTCACGTTGTTTATTGATGTAAATCCAGGCATATATCTCTTTTATCATCCGTTTCATTTCTTCCATTCCAACCAGCGATTTCAGTTCATCTTCAATCTCTTTCAATGCAACATGCTGGTGGGGGATTTCCTGCACCAAAATTTCTTTTATCGGCAGATCCTTTTGTAGCGCTTTTCTGTTTTCCGCATTAAACACAATATTGATTTGCCCGTTATTTTTCATACGGATCGGTTGTTCCATTTCATTCACCTCTCCATCTTGGACCCTGACTCTAACACCACAATTTTTTATGATGGCATGGCAAATGCTGCATAGCCAAAATTATCCCATCGGAAAACTCGTTTATTCCTTTCGTGATTAAGCCCCATTCCCTTCTGAAAAGCGACTTATTCTGACAAGATTTTTTCATTGGAGGATTAATTACGACAAATCCCATTTCAATTCACCAATATATTAGGGGTAATGTCATTTCCTGCGGTTTCCCGGAAAATAATCCGTCCCTTGATATATATTCAAATAAGGTACGTAAAATTATCGATTCTTTGAAAAAGGACAGAGAAGGGCATGTAAAAAAAAAAAAAAAAAAAAAACAGGTCGCTATTAGCTAAACCTGTTTTTTACATTCATATATATATGATTATTCCTTCACTTCGTAATCAATCTGAACATTACGTTGTGGAGCAAATGTAGAAATCGCATGTTTATAGACTAATTGCTGCTTGCCCTCAGATTCAAATAAAACGGTAAAATTATCGAACCCTTTCACTTGTCCTCTAATCTGGAACCCGTTTAATAAAAATACCGTCACATACGTACCATCTTTACGTAATTGATTAAGAAACTGATCTTGAATATTTACTGATTGTTTCATGTATTAGTCCTCCTCTTTTCTCTCTAAATTTATGTATTCGCCTTCACTGAAAAGCTTTCCTGCTATAAATCCAGATATTTCATGTATTTTTTTTGGAAAACCCTCGAGATCGGTCATATCAAACCAAATTACGTCCATTTTATTCCGGAACCAGGTCAATTGCCTTTTTGCGTATCGACGGGAGTTTTGCTTTAATGCCTCAACAGCTTCATCCAGTGAAGCCCTTCCATCAAAATAATCATAGATTTCTTTATAGCCTATAGCCTGGATCGATTGGCAATCCCTCAAACCTTTTTCATGAAATGACTCCACCTCTTGAATCAGCCCTTGTTCTACCATGACATCAACACGTTGATCGATGCGTTGATATAACTTTTCACGTTCCATTGTCAACCCAATGATGCACGTATCATATTTGAATTCTGTAGGCTGTTCATTCAGCTGCTCACTCATCGTTTTACCAGTACAATGATAAATCTCTAGTGCCCTGATCACCCTTCTTACATTATTAGGATGAATCCGATTCGCGCTTTCCGGGTCAATGCTGCGTAATTGTTCAAAAACAGGATCTATTCCTGACTCCCTTACCTGTTTTTCAAGTCCCTCCCTATAAACAGGGTCGGATGGCGCCTCCGAAAATTGATAATCATAGATGACTGATTGTATGTATAATCCTGTTCCACCGACGATAATGGGAAGCTTACCTCTGCTTTGGATATCCTCGATACAAGCATTGGCTCTCTCCTGGAACTCTGCCGCACTAAAAGGTTCATCAGGTTCTTTAATATCAAGTAAATAATGAGGAATTCCTTCTGTTTCTTCCCTCTTGATTTTTGCAGTACCAATATCCATCCCCTTATAAACCTGCATGGAGTCTCCGCTAATAATTTCACCATTAAATAACTTTGCCATCTCAATGCTCATCTTTGTCTTCCCAACAGCAGTCGGTCCAATGATGACGAGAAGTTTTCCTTTTTGTTGTTTCACAATCTCACTGCCTTATATGATTTTTTCCCTATCTTATCATAATCTCGTTGAGAGCAGCTAAACATCTACCCATTATGTCCAATTGAGGTACTTTTATTCAATTTTCCACTTGTAATAATCGTCATCTTTATTTCTCTTGTATCGGCAGGGTGTCATATAATCGAATCGTAAAAAGGTATGATCCCTTTAGGGTTTGGACGTTGACTTCCACTCCAGGCACTCGCTTTCCGCGGGCGGTCGGGGAGCCTCCTCGGCTTTCGCCTGCGGGGTCTCCCCTAGACGCGCATTTCCCCCAGGAGTCTCGTACACCCGCTCCAATCAACTTTGTCTTACCTTTTAGATAGAACCTTTTGCCTGGAGTCATTTTTGTTTTAAAATAGAAGTATTAAAACTTGAGGTGATGAGAATGCTTTCTAAACCATGATTCTATTCAGCGAGATCAACTTGAAATGATTACTTTAGATCAACTGGTGTGGTGCCACCGAACCATTTGGTTCGCAAAATAGAGGCTGCCATTGACTTCACTTTCATTTATGACTTGGTGAAAGATATGTATTCAGAGATAGGACGCCCAAGTATTGATCCCGTTATTTTAGTTAAACTGACTTTCATTCAATATACCTTCGGTTTTCGTTCTCATGCGTAAAACGATTGAAGAAGTTGAAACCAATATGGCTTACCGTTGGTTCTTAGGCTATGGTTTCCAAAGTACAACGGATTCGAGAGTGGTTACTATGTGAAAGATGAACGAACAAAACAGTTTGCCTATTCATTCCACGCGGCCGCAGACCGTAACGGTTTTGTATTGGGAACGATTGTAACACCTGGAAATATACATGACAGCCAGATCTTAGAGCCACTAGTTAAGTGATTGAAAAAGTTAAACCGGAAGCCGATGCCGCAGATGCAGCTTATAAAACACCAGCGATTACAAGCTACCTATTTAACAAAGAAATCATACCGGCTTTACCTTATACACGTCCTCGCACTAAAGAAGGATTTTTCCGCAAACAGGACTATGTATACGATAAACATTTTGATTGTTACCTTTGCCCTTCGGGCGAGCTATTAAAGTACTCAACAACAAATAAAGAGGGCTATCGCGAGTATAAAACCCCCAAACACATCTGTGCAACATGCTCATTTTTATCTCGATGTACAGAAAGCAAAGACTGTCAAAAAGTGGTGACACGGCATATCTGGCAAACACATATGGAAGAAGCAGACCATCTGCGTCATCATCAAGATGTAAAACCTATATATGCGAAGCGTAAAGAAACGATTGAGCGTGTATTCGCAGATGCAAAAGAAAAGCATGGTATGCGTTGGACTACTTTAAGGGAACTTAAAAAATTGTCGATGCAGGCGATGCTTACTTTCGCTGCCATTAATTTAAAGAAGATGGCCAATTGGACATGGCGAGGTCCAAAAATGGCCTAACATAGTGGGCTCGAAGAGCCCACTATGTTAGGCGAAAATTAAAGGGAATTTCAAAAGGGGTTCAGAATTTTTTAATTCCGAACCCCTTTTGTCTACAAACTGAGGTATGATCCCTTTAGGGATCATACCTTTTTATCAAATGTGTTTCCTTTGGATCAATTTAGCCCATTTTTCCATTTACGGGAATGATCATCGTAACGGTCGTTTCTTTTTCAGAGGACTGTACATGAATCTCTCCATCATACCTGTTCACTAAGTCGTCGACGATGAACAATCCTTGTCCGCGAACTTTGCCCTTTTGTGCCTTTTTGGTTGAAAAACCGCTGGCGAATATATTCTCCAGATCTAATTCCGAAATCATGGGTCCAGTGTTCGTTACCATAAACGTATACTTTTCATCATCAGCTTTACAGGCAATGTTCATTCGGCGTTCTTGCTCTGGCAATTCAATTGTTGCCTCAATAGCATTGTCGATAACATTTGATAATAATTTTATCAAATCGATTGTTTTGATCCGATTGAAGGATTTGGGTGAAACATCAATTTCGATATCGATATTATAATTCTGGGCCGAGAGCCTTTTAGTCTCCAACAGGACAGATAAGCCCGGATGAATCACATCCAATTTCATCGATTCAATTGAATGCACTTCTTTTGAAAGCCCTGTTAAGTATTCGAGTGCTTTTGCGTTCTCCTCTAATTTAAGCAGTCCATGTATCACCTGAATATGATTGGAAAAATCATGCCTTAATGAGCGGACTGAAGCAAATAGAGATTGAAATTCCGATTGATACGTATCTTCCGTATCCCCTACTTCACGTGTCAGTTCCTTTTGATACCATTTTTGAATGACAAAAAAGGTAACCAGCAGCATGATGACAAATCCACCATTATAAACAAGAATGGCAATGCTGCTTTTCAATACCTTGCCGTTAATGGCGTTAATATCTTCAGCGCTCACATCAATGCCCAAAAAACCAATAATGTCGCCATCATTATTTTTCATTGGCACTCCCACAGACAAATACTCACCATACACCGGATCTTCTAGAATCCCGGTAATGAAGCTTTTGCCTTCATACCCCTGTTTGACCTGCTCCGGCGGAACAGTACATGCACCACCGATAGGAAAATCCCCTTTATGATCTTTAGAAAACCCCGTAATCATGCACTTGGATACTGTAGGATTATCAATCATGATGGTATAAACATATAATGCTCCTATTTTTTCACGTGCATCCTCTAAGTAAGCTTTTATATCCATATAATCCCGGCTCTTTACTTGGTTATTGAAAAATCGCTGATAGGCCTCCATATCCATCGAGTCGGCTATAGATCTAGCAGCTACCAAGTTTTGATTAGCAACGGATTTTTGCACAGAATTTTTAATGCTTAAATATGTTGAAAACATATTTAGAAGAATGAAAACAATCAATAAAAGTATGGTCAAATAAAGAAGTGCCCTTAACTTTTTATTTTTCATAGGATTAAACTTACCTCATCTCTAGCAGCTAAAAGTTAACGAACCTATTCTGAGTTTACTATATTAAGGGATAAAGAAATAGGGAAAAATCTAATGTTCTCTATAATCCCAGGCATATAATACTATAATAAATCAAGTAATTAACAGATCACCCACTATTTTTTTGATCATATGACTTTTATATTTTAATCTAAAACAATTTGATTATTAATATTTTCCAATAAATCATTTTATCTCCACAAATAATTATTTTAATATAATTTTTCATAGGAAAACGATAAAAATAAAAGTTGTGGGGTTTGATATTTCTGCTTCAAATAAATAATTTTACCCTTTATATGAAAATATTACAAGAATACAGAGGATTGAGTTGTAAAATCATACCTTAATCCATAGGATTTGTGCAAAATAGTGATTAATTCTCTTTCAATAGTACATATTGACTAATTTATCATCAATGAAAGGCCGTTTCAATGAGAAGACTCCTGAATAAAAAAATGGAATCTGGGACTCAACCCCAGATTCCATTTATAGCTTTTATTTAATCGAATTGATGACTGCCCGCTCATACATCTTTTTAGTTACTTCATAGTATAGCAGTTGAAAAAGAAAATACGTTGCGATGACCATGGCCGAGTAGACAAACAAATTCGACCCCAATAAATTGCTTAATGCCACGTAGGCGACTATGGCATGAATCACCCCTATCAGAAAAGGAGCGAAAAAGAGGATGCGTATTTCCGCACTTAAAATTTTCCGTATTTCTTTTTTTGTCAACCCCAATCGATGAAGGGCATGGATTTGGATTTTTTTATCTTCTAAATTCGTAAAAACTCGCAGATACATCATGCTCCCTTGGACGATAAAGAATAATAGACTGACAAACAAGCCTATAAAAAGAATCAATATGCTTCCCTGTTTCATTTCTTGATAAATCGGAGCTCTTGTTTGCACTTGATTAGGATTATTAGACATTTGTTCGATTTCAATGGATGTTTCCATTGATTCTTCCCAATCTTTAACTTCATACCCCCGTACTCTTGCCATCTCTTTTAATGGCACATCGGCAGTGATTTCATGATACAGCTGATCATCGACCACCATCAGGGTGGTTGCTGCTTTTATGGGTGCGACTATCGATTGATTGCGCTGACCAATCATTGTTACTTGAATGGTTCGATTGCCAAAGTGCAGTTCCTTTTGTTCTCCCTTGTGGACAAATTGATAGTCCAGTCCTCCATAAGGAAAAATATATAATGCTTCTTTTCCTGATAACTTTGCTGGTTCAATTTTTCGCAATGCAGCCGCATTGTTATAATCACTTTCCGAGATTAATAATGACCTATTTTCATTGGATTCCCCCGTTCTCATATCGGGTAGCATGTGGGTAATGGGGACACCAGTCATATTTACTTCGTAAAGGATCTTGAATCCATCTTCCTTTAATGTTTTCTCCACTGCGGATGGTTCAATAACCGAATAAACGGAAGCGTCATTTTCAACCCAGCCAATTGATTGCGGTATGTTATCCACCCCTTGCTTTTTTAAATCTGCACTGAACATGAAAAGTGTTCCAGCAGCTGTCAAAATCACGGCTGTAATGATCGAGGTCAAAAAGAATAACCTGGAATAGTCCTTAATATTGAATATCAGGTTTGTTTGAGTAATTAAATTCGTTCCGCCATATAAGCTTTTCTTCTTCCGGTAAAGCCTGCTGCTTAGAGAGACAATGCTTTGGCTGAATAAAAAATAGGTGCCGATCAGTACGAAGAATACTATGGGCAATACTCGAATATAAGAATTGTTCAACGACATCGTACCTGCCAGATAATAAGAAATGCTTAAGCAAACTGCTGATAATGCAACTAACCACTTTGAAACGAAGGGAGTCTTTTTTGGTTTTTGTTTATCTTTTAGTAAATCGACTACCTCCGTATTTCCTATGTGGAACAATGAAAGGAGCGATAATAGCTGAAATAGCAAAATGAAACCAACAATGGTATAAATAAAGGCCTCGGGGACAATGACAAACGATATTGGTTGCTCTACAGCCAGTAACCAAGAAACTGCCATTAAGAATAACTTTGAGAACAAAAACCCTAAGCCAACTCCAATCAGGATAGATATGAGGGAAACCATCGTTTGCTCCAGGTAAATCAGTTTTCTAAGTTGGGATTTGGACATTCCAAGCAGTGTCAGCAGCCCAAACTCTTTTTTTCGCGGCTGTATAAATGCTGCATTCGAATAAGCGATAAAAAAAACTGAAAATATGATGATCACTATTTCAGCTGCAATGAGTCCCCTGCTAATTAACTGTCCCCCTGGAATATTCGCATGGACCACATCAGGATGAAAGATAAACGATGCATAAATAAAAAAGATTGAGACGGAAAGGACAATACTGAAAAAATAAGCTAGATAACGTTGTGCATTTCCTTGAATATTCCTCTTAGCGAGAAGTCGGATGTTCATGATAGACTCCTCCCAAAACACTTAACGTATCTAAAATCCTTTGATGGAAGCTCTGTCTTTCCCCTCCGCTATGAACCTCCGAAAAGAACCTGCCATCCTTTATGAATAGAATCCGGTCACAGAAGCTGGCGGCAGTTGGGTCATGAGTGACCATGAGGATGGTTGCTCCCTTTTTCTCCTGAAGTGTCGTGAGGGTATCCATTACCTGCTTGGCAGATTTGGAATCCAAATTACCAGTAGGTTCATCCGCTAAAATAATGGAAGGTTCATGAATCATCGCTCTTGCACAAGCCGTTCGTTGCTGCTGACCTCCAGAAATTTCAAAAGTCCTCTTTTCTAAAATCCCTTCTATACCAAGAAGGCTTGCCAACTGATTTACCCTATATTCCATTTCCTCCAGTTTATAATGATCTAACGCTAGAGGAAGGAGGATATTTTCGCGAACGGTAAGTGTATCAAGAAGGTTGAAGTCTTGAAAAACAAATCCAATTTCCCTTCTGCGAAACAATGCCAGGTCCTGATTGTTTAATTCATTAGGATTTTGATCATTTAGAATGACTGTACCTGTGGTGGGTTTATCAATCGTGGCCATTAAGTTAAGTAGAGTGGTTTTCCCGCTGCCGGATGGACCCATCACTCCGACAAATTCCCCTTTCTGTACATTCATGGTGAAATTATGTAACGCCTTATGAAATAAATTCCCCTGCTTTTGAAAATAAGTTTTGGATAGTTGTTCCGCTTTTAAAATCGACATCTTTAAATACCTCCCTTTCTTACCGTAAGTATAATGAATAAAGCGGGAGGCTCCCATCGAAGTTTATTACATAATCGTTTAGCACCCTTACAATTCTGTCACCTTTCATGTAAGGTATTTGTCTTAAAGAGAAACTCCACAGTAGTCCCTTCGGATACAGTCGATTGGATGGTAACGACATGCCCGAGTCTGTTAACGATTTCTTTCACTAGATATAGTCCCATTCCGGTTGATTCTTGTTTGACTCGCCCGTTCTCACCAGTAAAGAATGGTTCAAACACCCGCTTTACATCATGTGGGACGATTCCAACTCCCTGATCTGTTATCCTAAGGAAAATCTCCGACTCTTTTTCAATGATATTGAACGTTATGCTGTCATGTTCTTCCTGCCTTGAATACTTCAGTGCATTAAAGACCACCTGACTAATGGCGAAGTGGAGCCACTTACGATCCGAATGTACATATACATTCTCATGCTCCGTTTCAAGCCTGGGATATATGAACCGTTTGATGAACTGTTTTTTTTCCTCGTTAATTACTTGCTTGACAAGATTAATTAAGTCAACCCGCTCCGATTTTACATCCTCCGAAAAACGCTGCAGCCTTGCTCCATGCAATATAATTTCCAACCCTCTGCGAAATCGATCATTTTCTTCTTCTATCTCTTTAAGATAATCCTTCATTGGCTCATTCGAAAATGTCCTTTTGCCTTCTTGAATCAGTAAGGAAATGACTGAAACAGGTGTCTTCATTTGATGAACCCATTGATGAATCAATAGCTCATATTGCTCCTTCTGTTTGATTTGTTCTTGTAATTGCCCAATGGTTACCTTGTTCATTTGTTGAAAAAGCTCCATCCACAACTTTTGTTCATTTGTCAAAGGTTCCCTAAAGGCTTCGACATATTCAAACGACAGGCTCGGTTCTTGCTTCATCCTTGCTATTTGATTAAGGAAACGGTATTGCCTTATGTAATCGGCGCCTAAAAATATAAGCATCATAAAAAACGCGAGAATAATTAAATAGATGATATTTGAAATCGATATGTGATTCCCCGCTTCCAGAACGGCTAATGCATAAGCAATAA
Organism: Bacillus sp. ISL-57; assembly: GCF_018613135.1. NCBI lineage: Bacteria > Bacillati > Bacillota > Bacilli > Caryophanales > Bacillaceae > Bacillus > Bacillus sp. ISL-57. The sequence goes on from NZ_JAGGQV010000002.1 coordinate 74,135, forward strand.
TAAGCAGGCCTACCAGTAGAACGGTATAAAATATAAAATAAAGACGGTCTTTTATAAAGGATTTCAGATTCACTTTTCTTCACCTTGCACTATTTTTAGTCGATATCCTTTCCCCCTGCTAGTTGTTATAGCATGCTTGATGCCAATATCCTCAAGTTTTCTTCGTACCCTTGTGACATTGACGGTCAATGTATTGTCATCAACAAATGAATCGTCATTCCATAATGCTTCAAGTAACTCTTCACGAGAGACGATGGTGTCATACTGTCGTAGTAAACAACTTAATAATTTCAACTCATTTTGAGTTAACGTTACCTGATTGTCTTGATATTCGATCATCGCCTTTTCCGTATAAAGAGTTAATCCTTCCATTTCCTTTACTTGCTGATGGAATGAAGATATATCAGCATATTCACCATACACCCTACGTAGGACACTCTTTATTTTCGCTAATACCACTTCCAAATGAAACGGTTTTGTTAAATAGTCATCTCCCCCATATTCAATGGCCATGACTTGGTTCATTTCATCTGTCCTTGCAGAGATGAATATAACGGGAACCTTCGAAACCGTCCTTATTAGCCGGCACCAATGGAAACCATCATAATAGGGCAGATTAATATCCAATAAAACCAAATCTGGCTTTATTTCTTGGAACTCCGCAAAAACTTGGTCCAACTGCTTCACTTCAAAAACCTCATACCCATACCTTTTTAAATAATTGACCAAGATTCCAGCTATTTTGAGATCGTCTTCAACCAATAATATTTTATACATTATTATCTCCTCATTAATATGACAATAAAAAACCTTGAATGGCATGAGCCAATCAAGGGGATTACAATAAAATTAGATTTCCTCCGGGACTTTCAAACCCTCAATGAAGGATTTAAAACTCGATGCAACTTTATAAATGTTTTCATCCTGGCTTGATGGATCCGAATACCAACCCTGATCCCAGAAGTAAACTCCCTTTTCTTCTTCATTATTTATCAGCAAGATTTTACCTGCACATGTATCATTACCTATTATAATGCAATTCTTATGTAAGTCTTCTCTGTTTTCTTCATGCGATTTCTGTAAATCCAGTTCTTTATCTTGAAGCTCTAATCCATAAAGTGCTTGCAAGCATACGAGTGTGTCTAATCCATCTACATAAAACTTACAGTTTTGAACCGTAGTTGTGCCGCCATTATGCTTAAGGAGAAATTGTTTATAGTCTTCAGGAATTTCAAAACCCACAAACTTCTGAAAATTATTCACTGCTTCTTCTGTCGCTTTGCCATATCCAGTAATACTCACCATTGTATCGACTCCATTTCACTTTTTGTAGTAAAATCAATAGAACTAATTGCGGTTTATTAATACCTTTTCTTAATGGAGAACCTTAAATATAAATTATTCATTATTACTTTAGAAAATAATCCTTTTTTTAAATATATTAACATAATTTTACTATCCTTTTCAGTATTTTCTGATATATTTTTTGACAATTTCGTTGCTTTTCACTAAGAAAATAGCTTTTTTTAATCGAAGTTTTGTCGAAAAATCGATAAATTTTATACTTACGCAGATATATCAGAAGTTTTCGATGAAATATCTCCATTTCCGAAAATATATTCCCGATTTCGCAGATAAATATATTATTCTATAAAAAAAGGCGCCCACTTCATCTTCAATATTGGGCGCCTTTTCTCTATTTATCATACAATTTTATAGTCTTCATACGTAATTAATAACCTGCTCATAGAAACTGTCTCAGCACGAAGCTTATTCTTGTCACGACAATAAGCAATGATGGAACTATTAGGAACTTTAGCTGTACAATTCCATTTACTATATTTTTCATTATACCTAGAGGATATTTCGATAATCTCACCACGTACCTTTAACATCCTGCGTTCTACCAAGGGCATCAACTCCAATTCCGATAATAGTATATACCCTAAATCAGATAAAATATTCTTGAAGCTCATTCCGTCAAAGATTATGGACATTATAGCAAACAAAAAGGTGTCTGCTATTGATTTATTACTATAGGAAACGCAAGGTAGAATGTCTCTAATCCCCTCTTTATTTAAGGTATTATAACCAGAATAATCTTAATATTCTTTTGGAATATTAAGATAAATCAAAAAAACCACCAAATAACTCTTAATTATTACGATAAAATTATATTCGTATCACAAAAGAAATATTTGAAATTAAGAGATTAGAGTCGTATGATTAGTAGTATCGGCGGAAAAAACATTAATCAAAATAATTAAGTTTAAAGGGGAATTAGATATGGTAGACGTAATGTCAAAACCTGAACATGAAGCACTTAATATTTCTGCAAACCAAGAGCAATTGGATATCTTAGATCAGCTTTTAAAGCCTGAGGTTCAGGAATCATTGAACACTTTAGTCGAGCAGTTACCAAAACTGACTGAGTTAGTGAATATTTTAACAAAGTCTTATGATTTCGCTCAATCGGTTGCGACTGATGATGTGTTGAAAAATGATACGGTCAGCGCCATTTCGGAGATCGCCACACCTGTAGTCCATTCAGTGAAAGAGCTTGCGGCAAATGCCATCGAAGCTAAGGATCGTGCAGAAGCGAATAATGATGTGATCGGTCTTTTTGGTCTGTTAAAAATGATGAAAGATCCGCAAGCACAAAAGCTTTTCCGTTTCGCCCAAGCTTTTCTTGAAGTCTCTTCAGAACGTAAAAACCAAAAATAATTTGATAACTTTCAATCAGTAAGGACGGGGGATTAACTATGTCAAAACAAATCGTCATCTTAGGTGCAGGTTACGCAGGATTACTATCTGCCTTATCCGTACGTGAATATTACAATAAAGATGAAGTGCAGGTTACAGTGGTGAACCAATTTCCAACGCACCAAATCATCACCGAATTGCACCGTCTTGCAGGCGGATCCATTTCTGAACAAGCCGTTTCCATTCCTTTGGAAAAGCTTTTCAAAGGAAAAGATATCGACCTTGTCATTTCCAAAGTGGAGTCATTCTCGGTCGATAATAAAAAAGTGAAACTTGCCAATGGTTCCACATTATCTTATGATGCCCTGGTTGTTGCTTTGGGAAGCCAAACAGGATTCTTCGGCATTCCGGGACTTGAGGAAAACAGCATGGTCTTGAAATCCGTAAATGATGCTAACAAGATTTACAAACATATCGAAGATCGCATCCGCGAATATTCTCAAACGAATAATGAAGCGGACGCAACCATCGTGATCGGCGGCGGCGGATTGACGGGCGTTGAGTTAATCGGTGAAATCGTGGATCATTTCCCTAAAATCGCCAAAAAGTTCGGAGTGGACTTCAAGGACTTGAAAATCAAGCTTGTGGAAGCTGGTCCAAAAATCCTTCCGGTCCTGCCTGACCACTTAATCGAACGTGCCATGACAAGCTTGGAGGCACGCGGCGTGGAATTCTTGACAGGCCTGCCTGTAACGGGTGTTAAAGGAAATCAAATCGAATTGAAAGACGGACAAACGATAACGGCCAATACGCTTGTTTGGACAGGCGGAGTTGCGGCTCTTCCTATCGTAGGCGAATCAGGCCTTGAAGTGGATCGCGGCAAAGCAACCGTCAATGAGTATCTGCAATCCAAATCCCATAAAGACGTATTCGTTGTCGGTGACAGTGCCGTTGCCTTCCCTCCAGAAGGCGGCCGTCCATATGCTCCAACTGCACAAAATGCTTGGCAAATGGGTGAGCTTGTAGGATACAACCTATATGCAGCATTTGAAGGCAAGAAACTTGAAGAATTCTCACCTGTAAACTCAGGTACACTTGCGAGCCTTGGCCGTAAGGATGCAGTGGCAACCGTCGGGGCCAATAACACGTCCCTTAAAGGCCTGCCGGCTACATTGATGAAAGAAGCAAGTAATGTTCGTTACCTATCACACATCAAAGCCCTATTCAGCCTGGCTTATTAATTTTAACAATAAAAGAGGACCATTCATCTTTTGATGAATGGTCCTCTTTTGATGAATGGTCCTCTTTTGAAATCAAATCTTTACTTGGTTGATGCTGAATCTAAGGGAAAATCCCTCAGGTAATTTTGCCTTTGTCAATATCCTGGTTTCTTTCAAGCGTTTATCATTATAAGAGGAGACTTTCATCAATTCTTCATCCATATAAGCAGGATGGGTCATTATCTCCACACTCGCCCCATCCATTACTCTCCCTTTCAAGTTTTGAAAGTAATCTTCAACCACCATTTCTCCATAAAAATCATCAAGGAATACATCTGTAACGGTTTGAATCCCTGAAAGGTGGCTTCCGGCATTACGGACTGGCAATCCATATTTATCTGACAGCTTTTTAATAACCGGTAGAAATGCTTTGATCCCGTGTACATGATGGTGGCTGTCGAAATGAGTCGGGAATAGGCCAAATTCCAAAAATCTTTCGATTTGTGCTGACCACTCCCTCTCCAATTCGCTCAAGGAAATGCCGGCAGGATCCCCATATACCGTACCTTGCTTCTTAAAGAAACCAGATTCGTCAACCAAACTCGGAACATCACTCAACAAAGGTTTACCCCATGTCAGGACTAAGTGAATACCTACCTTCAACGAGGGTGTTTTCTTGGCGATTTCAATCGCATGCTCCGTTGCTTTCGCATTCATCATGATCGTTGCCGAATTGACAATTCCATATTTATGGCTATCCAAAATCCCATAATTTACCGCTTTAGTTAACCCGAAATCATCTGCATTTACAAGCACTTCAATCATGATAAATTATCCTGCAACTCCTTTTTTTCAAAAAACTGCGGCAAATAATCTTTATGTGCCTCCAGCATTTCGTCCAAGATAAGTTTTGCAACCCGGTCGCTTGGAACGAGTGGATTGATCGTCATGGCAAGCAACGCAGTATCATAGTCCCCCGAAATTGCAGCTTCGATGGCTACCCTTTCAAAGGATTTGATTTGCTGAATTAATCCGCGGACAGCGACAGGAAGCTCTCCCACATTGATTGGTTTAGGTCCATCCTTAGTTATCACGCAACTGGTTTCAATCGCCGATCCGTACGGGATGCCTTCAATCGTACCATGGTTGACCGTATTCACCGCTTGAATATCTCGCTTATCCGTATGCATCGAGCAAATCAACCGCACAGCCGCATCACTGTAATAGGCACCTCCGCGCTCTTCAAGCTGCGGCGGCTTGATAGCCAGATCTTGGTCTTTGTATAGTTCGAATAAACCTGCTTCAAGCCTTTGAACGACCTCTGCACGTGTTTCCCCTTTTTCCGCATCCTTCAATTCTTGGGCCAGCACATCACCCGTTTTATAATAGTAGTTGTGGTAAGGACATGGAAACAGGTTTAACGCTCTAAGAAATTCCGGCTCCCAGCCCATTGCATGGATATTCTTCATCGTGACGGCTTTAGCTGGATCCGTAATCAAATGGATGATTTGATCTTTGACACTCTCGCCATCAACGAATACATCCAAGCCGTAAACCATATGGTTCAAGCCGGCAAAGTCGATCCGGACCCTTGATGGCTCTACATCCATCAAATCCGCAACACCCCGTTCCATCCCAATCGGTACATTGCAGAGTCCGATGATTTTGGAAATATTACTGTGACGCAGAACTGCTTCCGTTACCATTCCTGCAGGATTCGTGAAGTTAATCAGCCATGCTTCCGGACATAACTCCTCCATCTCATGAGCAATATCCAGAATGATGGGAATCGTCCTAAAGGCCTTGAACAGCCCGCCTGGTCCATTCGTCTCCTGCCCGATCACTCCGTGTTTCAATGGAATCTTTTCATCAAGAGCCCTGGCTGCGAGTTGCCCCACCCGAAGCTGGGTTGTTACATAATCAGCGCCTTTAAGCGCTTTCTTTCTATCCAGCGTGAGATGGACTTCAATATTCACTCCAGCCTTTTCAATCATCCTTCTTGCCAAATTCCCGACAATTTCAAGCTTTTCCTTTCCCGCTTCGATGTCCACGAGCCAAATTTCACTCACAGGAAGTTCTTCATGATATTTGATAAAACCTTCGATCAGTTCAGGCGTATAGCTCGAACCTCCGCCAATCGTGACGATCTTCAACCCCTTGCTCATTCAGCAGTCCTCTCCTTCACAGCATCTGCATGTAAGAATTCTTCGCGTAGATCGATCATTTCAATTGCAAGATCCTTCATAGTCATCGCTGTCATTAAATGATCTTGTGCATGCACCAGGATAATCGGAAGATCAAAAGAGTCCCCCCCTGCCTCAGCATGGATTAATTGGGTTTGGTATTTATGGGCTTGCAGTAATTCCGTTTCGGACTCGGCTATTTTAACCCGGGCAGAATCAAAATTCCTTTTCTTTGCTTCCTGCATCGCTTCCATTGCAAAGCTTCTCGCATTCCCGCTATATAAAATCAATTGAAATGATAGTTGATATAATTCTTCTTTTTCCATTTTCATCACTACTTTCTTAAACGTTTAACGATTCTGAATCTCTTGTAAGCTCTGTTTTATTTTTGGTGTCTATCTTCACTTGGGCATAAACGAATGGTAAATAAATCGCTGTTGAAATGACTAAGTTGATTGCAGCTAGGACCGCTCCAGACACATGCCCGCCTGTGGCCAGGAATCCACCCACAATCGGAGGGGTTACCCATGGAATCTTAGCAACGATCGGGAAAACCATTCCGCTGCTTACTGCGATATAAGATATCACCGTTGTAATTACCGGGCCGAGAACAAATGGGATGAACCACATTGGATTCAGAACGATAGGCAATCCGAAAAGAATGGGTTCGTTTATCTGGAACACCCCTGGCGCCCCTCCGAGTGCAATCATCTGTTTATACCGTTTCCGACCGGCAATGATCATTGCAATGATCAGGCCCAATGTTGCACCAGATCCGCCTAAATAAACAAATGCATCCAGGAAAGAACCCGCCAATACCCCATATTGGTCCATGTCTTTGACACCTTTTGCATATAAATCGATATTTTTCACTCCCGAACTTTCAAAAAGCGGTGTCGTTATCCCGCCAAGGATATTAGGTCCATGCAAACCGATCATCCATAATAAATGAACAAGAAAAACTAGTAAAATAGCGAATGGCAATGAATCTACTGCACTTTGTAATGGAGATACAATCACTTTACTCAGCCAGTCATTCAGTACCTGCCCATCCGTAGCTTTACGGAATAGCAGTCCGAATACGCCAGCGATAAAGATTGTTGCCATACCCGGCACTAATTTTGCAAATGAACGGGCTACCGCTGGGGGTACTCCATCTGGAAGCTTGATGACTAAATATTTCACCCGGGATAGTCTCACAAAGATTTCAGTGGCTATTAAGGCAACGACAATTCCTGTAAATAGGGCTGTAGCATTAAAATAGTTCACGCTTACAAAACCCCATGCCCCGCCTGTAACATCCTTATCATCGATAGTTAAAGTGACATTTCCGATTTGAGGTAATAATAAAAAGAAACAGGCTGCGGAAACCAGCATCGCTTCAAAACCATCGTCACCGTATGACCGGGCCAATTTATAAGAGATGCCGAATACAGCGAATACCGTCATGAATGCAAAGGTTCCAAACCAAATATCACCGCCAAGCGTATTCCATGCAGGACCGAAGATGGCCTCCATCATTCTTCCGTAAGGCTTGATGACTTGCCCAAGATTATTAAAGAGGACGGCGAATGAACCGATCATTGTAATCGCTATCATTCCAATCAATGCGTCACGAATCGCAAGCAAATGCCGGTTATTTCCTACCTTTACCGCCCCAGGCATAATATACTTATCAATAAAAGTCATCATATCCTTATTCTCCTTTTATTAAAGTAGTGGCTTGTTTTAGCACTTCTTCACCATTACATAGTCCATAGAACATTGGATTGATGGTTGCTACTGGAATTCCCTTTTCTTTCCCCGCTTCCTGTAACTTGGATAGCAGATATCTTACCTGCGGGCCTAATAAAATCACATCAGCTTTATCTATTTCATTGTTCACTTCTGTAGAACCGACAGCCCATATATGACATTCTACCCCTTGTTTTTTAGCGCTTTCCTCCATCTTGGTAACTAATAAACTAGTAGACATCCCTGCAGAACAACATAATAAGATATTCATTGAAATTACCCCCCTTTTTAATGATTGATTATTCAGTATTTTCAAGTGATTTGAAACCGTTTCCTTATAAATAACCGATGTTACTTCTTTATCACTTCCCCTTGAATGAAATGGGTATTATTGCCTCCATACATACATTGTAGTTACAAATTGGAAAAATATCAACACAAATTTAAATTTGTTACTACAAATTTGTGAATTAAAGTTGATTATTGTACTTATCCGAGATAATCTATATGTATATATTGGGAATGAACATAGGAGGAATCACTGTGGAGACCATGAATAAAGAAGCGGCATTGCATTCCATAGTCAAGGAATCGATTATCAATCTCATAAAAAATGGCGAATATCAAACAAATACAAAATTACCGACTGAAGCTGAATTCTGTAAAATATACGGAGTAAGCAGGACAACTGTTCGCACGGCCTTACAGCAATTGAACGTCGAAGGCTATATTTACCGTGTCCAAGGCAAAGGCACTTTCGTTTCGGAGAATAAAGTGAAGCAATTTCTTACAAGCACGGTTGAAAAATTCTCTGAGCAAGTCACAATGCAAGGTAAAAACCCTTCAACAAAGGTCATTAGCTTAAAAGTGATTGAAGCAAATGCTACACTTGCCAAGCTTTTCAAACAAAATATTGGAGACCCCGTAAATAAACTGGAACGGATACGTTACGTGAACGACATCCCGCTTCAATATGAAATTGCCTTTCTCCCTTGGTATAAGACACCCGGGCTAAATATCGAAGCCTGTGAAAAATCACTCTTTAAAGTACTTGAAACACAATTCGATTTAAAAGTAAAAAAGACGGTCGAACACTTGGAGTTTTCACTTGCAGACGATTCCATTTCTGATAAATTGGATGTTCCGAACGGTTCACCTTGTTTTTCTTTGGAAACTTACACATATGAGAATGATGGATCTGTTATTGAATTCTCTAAAACTCTCTTTAGAGGCGATCGTGCTCACTTTATCATCGAGCGAAACTATTGAAATAAGACGGATGCCTTATTAATTAAGGCATCATAGTCTGTAGACAAACTCGATTCTTTTAAGTGTTTGTAAGATTGGAACGTTGAAATCCACTCCAGGGACCCCCTACAATCAACGGAACGTTTTTTAAATAATAACTGCATGCAAACTTATTTTTCTTCTAGAGGCAATCATAACTGGTTGCCTCTTTTTGTTATGCATCTGTTATGGATTTACATAATTACAAATAGATGCATTTTATGAGTAAAATTGACAAATATATCATAATCACCTAATCTAGAAGACTAAGAGATTCCATTCCACTTACATTGGCATTCAACTTTATACCTATTATTTAAAAATATTCATAAAAGTTACTAGGGAATCTCTTACTATTAATTAATTAGGCAGGTGGATTTTATGTGCGGTTTTGTTGGATGTATTCACGAATATCCGAAAGCCATAAATTCAAATATGAAAGAAACGATTCAAAAGATGAACACGATCATTACCCATAGGGGTCCGGATGATGAAGGATATTTCTTTGATGAGTTTGTGAATTTTGGATTTAGGAGATTAAGCATAATCGATATAGATAATGGAAACCAACCCCTTTCATATGAAAATGAAAAATATTGGATCCTTTTCAATGGCGAAATCTATAATTATATTGAACTAAGAAAAGAACTTATTGATGAAGGATATGAGTTTACGACAGATTCCGATACAGAAGTAATATTGGCCCTCTTTAGTAGCCAAAAAGAGCAAACTGTCCAGAAATTGCGGGGCATGTTCTCTTTTGTCATTTGGGATAAAATCGAGCTAAAGCTTTTTGGTGCAAGGGACCACTTTGGAATCAAGCCTTTTTTCTATTGTGAGCAAGATGATGTTACTTATTTTGCATCAGAAAAAAAGAGTATTTTGACAGCCATGAATGAAGAGCTGGATATGAATTCATTACAGCATTTTCTCAGTTTTCAATATGTTCCCGAACCATCGACCCTATCCAAGAATATTGAAAAGTTATTACCTGGACATTACTTCACTAAAGAACCAGGAAAGAAAATGGATATAAAAAGGTTCTGGAAACCTATTTTTCATCCTTCCAATATAGACGATTCAACGGTCATAAAAGAAATACAAGACACTCTGATGGATTCCGTAAACGTCCATATGAGAAGTGATGTTCCAGTTGGATCTTTTTTATCGGGCGGGATTGATTCATCATTTATCTGCTCCATCGCAAAAGAGATTAACCCTAAGTTCAAAACTTTTTCTGTTGGGTTCGAAAGAGATGGATATAGTGAAATAAACGTTGCGCGGGAAACAGCAGCCGCACTGAATGTAGAAAATATAAGTTATATCATAAGTCCTGAAGAATTTTTGGCGGAACTGCCGAAGATCATCTGGCATATGGATGACCCTTTAGCGGACCCCGCTGCCGTTCCACTATATTTTGTCGCCCGGGAAGCTAAAAAGCACGTCAAGGTCGCCTTGTCCGGTGAGGGGGCAGATGAGTTATTCGGCGGATACAATATATACCGGGAGCCCCATTCCCTGCGCATGTTTTCCTATTTTCCAACACCATTGAACAAAGTGTTGAAGGCGATTTCCTCTGTTTTGCCAGAAGGTATTAGAGGAAAGAGTTTTATAGAGCGTGGAGTGACACCTTTAGAAAACCGATATATTGGGAACGCAAACATATTCGGAGAGAAAGAGAAAAAACTAATACTTGTGAATTATCTCAACGGTTTAGAAAATGAGAAAGTGACAAATCCCATCTACTCAAGTTCTTTAGGGTATGATCCTATAACCCAAATGCAAAACATTGATATTCAAACTTGGCTAAAAGGTGATATTTTATTGAAGGCAGATAAAATGTCCATGGCGAATTCCCTAGAGGTGAGAGTTCCCTTTTTGGATAAATGCGTTTTCAATACGGCTTCAAAACTTAATATGGATCAAAAGGTGAGAAATGGAACGACCAAATACATGCTCCGAAAAGCTGCCCGCGGGATAGTGCCGGAACATGTATGGAGCAGAAAAAAGCTAGGCTTTCCTGTTCCGATACGACATTGGCTGAAGGATGAGTTATACGATTGGGCAGTAAGGTTAATCCAAGAAAGCCCGACTGACTACCTTTTTAATAAGGCGCAAATTATAGAATTACTTGAAAACCATGTAAATAATAAAGCGGACAACAGCCGGAAGCTCTGGACCATTTTGACGTTTATGACTTGGCATCAAATTTATATAGAAAAACAATATGAGCCCCAAAAGAATTTACAATCCGCTTTATATTAAACACCTTTTGGCTTCACTCTTTGCACCCAAGCATCCATGAAAGATTGCTTGGGTGTTTTTATCGCCGAAAAACGAATTTCCATTCAATATACCAATTGGTATATGACGAATTTTTCAAAAGGATTAGATTCAGTCATGCCAGGTAACATCACTTCTTTTTTCAGCTCGAAGGCGGTTTGATTTTCGAGGAAAAAAATATAATCCTGTGAAGCATAATATAATATCAGTTCGATTTGGCGCGGTTCTTTTTCAAAGGAAAGCAAAATGTTATTGATGATTTTCATGAAAATCTGTACCGAGAACGGATTAAAGAAATAAAAATGATTGTCTTGCGCATCAATATCATATTCTTCTGCCAAGCAACAGTGGAATTCTATATTGTTATTGTCGTTTTTCCTTTTCTTCATGTAGCCATTCAGATTCTCGATCGCTTCTTTATAGAAATTTTCGTTCATCTCCACGCCAACCACATACGATTGATAGAAGTGATGGATCAAAAAATTCAAGCGTCCTTTACCGCATCCAAAGTCCACAATGCGATCATTTCTTTTCAGTGGATATTCTTTGAATAACTGTTCTAATGCGCTGTATGGCGTAGGTTCGTATCGGTGGTAATGCAAAGAATCATTGAAATTTTTTTGTTCACCTTCCGTCCTGATATTCAGCATTTCATCATAATTCATTACTTCCATATGTTATATGCACCTGCTTCATGTTTTTTAAATAAAGGGCTTCCTACTAAAAACCCCGGAATGGGTTGATCTTATCCAGGGTAAGGTTTTGTTATATGAATGTCCAATAATTAATTGGATTTTGCTTTCGTTACATAATCATTGAAATCGGAGATGCTTGGGTTGGCTATATAATGACCGCCTTCCACTTGGATCGTCTGACCTGTACTGAATTTGGACTCGTCAGATGCAAGGAATAGTACTGTATAACCGATATCATCCGCTTCACCATGATATGGCAATGCATTGAATTTGGCAAAAATATCGAGTACGGCCTGAGGCATATTATTTTTCGCTGCAGGAGTTAAAATAAGGCCAGGTGCCACTCCATTACAACGAATATGATCTATGCCATACTGTGCAGCGATATAACGAGTCAAATTTCACTACCTCCGTTTTGGACGCAACCATATGCGGATTGTACGGAGTCACCTGTAAATCCAGCCATTGAGGCCGTATTTATATCGAACCTGCTCCCAATAGCACACTTTTTAAATTCACGTCCATAAGTCGGTCCCATTCTTCCAAATCTAAGTTCACGACATCCAGACCTTTATGCAGGTTAGTTAAACCCACATTATTAACAATTAACGTATCCGTTCCATATTGTTCAATGGTAAAGTCGACTGTTGCCTGAATGGATTCTGCTTGTCCAGCATCCAAGAATACCTTTTATGTTTTGGCCGCTTCTTTTGCTCCTGCTTCATTAAAATCAGCAATCACGACTTTTGCGCCTTCTTTAGCCATTAGTGTCGATAAGGATAACCCTATACTCGAAGCTCCACCTGTCACTAATGCTTCTTTACCTTGACTCTTCCCATGATAACCCGTCTGCTCTTCAAAATATGTATAGTTTTGCTTTATTAATCATGACTAACAGTACAAGAATACAATGTATATAAAGTTATCACAAATAATTATACCTATAGTCCAATTACATAAAATGCAGATGTGGTAAATCTTGTTTACCAAAACAGAAAAAAGCTGAAGCAACCAAAAGTGCTTCAGCTTTTTTCATTTTTCTTCTTCATCATCCCATATGATCCAATCATGAACCTCAAGAATTTCCAGGAATTTCATCAACCTCGGTAAGGCCGGTTCCGCTTCCTCACCAAAATGTTCACTCATCGCTCCAGAGATCTGATTTACATTCCTTTGTAACTCCATCTGTTTAATGGCATATGCTCCAAACTTATCAAGCTTGATTTTACGGACTGATGGCTGTTTAAAGAAACGAACGGTCATTCGTTCCACAAAATTGGTCCTTTGAATGACCAAAAAAGTTGCTTCCGAAGATTCTTGTACCATAGTGACACGTCTTTCCAAAAGGGGAACCATGGTTAACAGGTTCCTCTTTTTTGATTGGCGTTTACGAAGCATCTTCTTTTTTCCCTTTGCTGGATACGAACCAAAGCAATCCAGCTAAAGCAAGGAATAATAAGAATGGCAGCAAATTGCTGGCTAATTTAGCTGCAGCCGGAACTTGAACACCTGCCGCGATCAATATGGCAATAAGAACACCAATCAATGATTCACCCGCTATTAAACCAGAGGCAAATAATACACCTCTGTCAACCCGTTCTTTAAGCGCTTCTTTTGTTTTCGAGAAGAACTCAACGAAGAATCGAATAAATCCACCGATCATGATTGGCGCACTAGTATGAACCGGCAGGTAAATGCCCACTGCAACAACAAGTGAATTCAGACCGAAAAACTCTAATGTAATGGAAATAGCCGCACCGATAAAAATCAGAGTCCAAGGTAAATCTCCCCCTAGAACACCTTCGGCAAGTATTTTCATAAGTGCCGCTTTCGGTGCGGGCAGGTCTGCAGACCCCATCGTATATGCGTTATCCATAAGAACCAGGATAAAACCAATGACAGAAGCCGATGCGACAACACCGATCATCATGGCAACTTGTTGTTTCCATGGTGTTCCGCCAACGATATATCCTGTTTTTAGATCTTGAGAAACATCGCCTGAAACCGCAAGCGCTGTACAAATGATCGCAGCGACCGTTAAAGCGGCTACCATTCCAGTCGTACCAGTAAAACCAGTTGCCTTATAGACAATCGCTACAATCAATAGTGTGGCGATTGTCATTCCAGAAACAGGGGAAGAAGAACTTCCGACGATTCCAACAACCCTTGAAGCCACTGTCACGAATAAAAATCCAAAAATCGCGATTGCAATAGCACCGATGATTCCCACATCTGTTATAGGTGTGAAAGCAATGATTAAAATTACGATGATCGTACCCAACCAAACGTATTTAGCCGGCATGTCTTGTTCTGTACGGATAGAACCCGATTTTAGTTGTCCTTTATTGGCTTTTACGCCTTTAAGAGTATCGATAACTGAACTGAAAAGTATTGGTAATGTTTTGATCAAAGTGATCAATCCGCCTGTTGCAACGGCACCAGCACCAATATAGCGAATGTAATTATCCCAGATTCCCCATGCATCCAATTCACCGATCGGTACATCCGAAGGGAAAATGGCTGTCCCATTGTTTCCGCCAAAAAAGCTGATGGCTGGTATTAAAACGACCCAGGCTAATAAACCCCCACCTAGCATTTGTCCTGCAACACGCGGTCCAATAATATACCCTACACCCAAAAGGGAAGGAAAGGCGTCAAGACCGACCACTGCATTTTTAAAATTCGTGATTCCTGTTTCAACCTCTGTCTTGAAAAGCTTGAACCCATCACCAAGCCCTTTAACAACACCGCCGATAACCAAACCTGCTCCGATTAGTTTGGCGCTTGTACCGCCCTTTTCTCCTGACTTCAGGACCTCGGCACATGCCGTACCTTCTGGATAAGGTAATGTTTCATGCTCCCTTACAATCAAAAGCTGGCGAAGGGGAACCATCATGAAGACCCCTAAAAATCCCCCAGTTAATACTACGAAAATGATGAATGCTTGACTCACGTCCATGTCCCACATGAATAATGCCGGAATGGTAAATACAGCACCGGCACCAATAGCCTCACCTGCCGTGGTCATCGTTTGCACAATATTGTTTTCTAATATTGAATCCCTGCGAAAAACCCCTCTTAATATGGCCATTGAAATTACCGCCGCGGGTATAGAAGCAGAGACAGTTAAACCAATAAGTAGGCCTAAGTATGCATTTGCCGCCCCGAATACGATTGCAAGAATGATCCCTAGAATGATTGCAGTTGCAGTCAATTCCGGTAGAGATTTAGATGCAGAAACGTACGGGACGAATTTACTCTCTTTTGAATTGTTCGACAATTTAGCCACTTCCTATGTTAAACTTTAAAATCACAGAGAATATTATATCACTGTAATTTAAAGTAACGCAATGGGGAAATTTTGCTTATTAAAAGTTTGATTATACCCAATAATCAGATTAGTAGTTTCGGTTAAAAAATATATAAAATAATATTGATATAATAACCATGACTAATGCGTTACCCGAAGTCACTGTCTATCATTCATTCAATGACAGTATCATCAGCACCCCTTATCAGCTCGATAGGCAAACACGCCTGGGTTAGTGCACATTAAAATAAGATATAACATATCCTGAAAAATCAAGTCTTAAAAAAAGGAATGATAAATTCATGGTCTCCTATATGGACTATACTTCACCATCCACACAATTCTTTTTCGATGTCAATAAAAGCAATTTCATGAAAAAAGACAATCAAAACTATATTAATGCATTAGGTGTTAAACAATTAAATACCCTCGAAAATGTTTCATTATTAGATATTTACCTTAGTACAGACAATGTGGTAGAACCGCATTATCACCAAAATGCAGCAGAGCTAGTGTATTGCATTTCTGGAGCGGCAACCGTTTCCTTACTGAATCCATTTACAAAGCAAATTCAAAATTACCCCATTAAACCCGGTCAAGTAGCCAACGTCCCACAAGGTTGGTGGCATTATGAAGTTGCTAATGCTGATAATACCCACCTGCTTGCCATTTTTAATGCACCAACACCTGAGGTGATCCTCGGTTCAGATATCTTGAAATTGACACCTCCAAATATTATGGCTCATACTTATTGCATGGATGAAAACCAATGGAAAAAAGCAATTGCACCAATTCAGCCATCAACATTCATCGGTCCGCCAGCCAACTGCCATCGAGCGGCCGAAGAAGACATGCAGCAATATCCTCAATATATTAATCACTATGATAACCAAATGTATACTGCTCCGGCTTACAACTATCAATATCAGCTCAATCCCCCGTATCATTATTATTGAAGATAGATATCGGGAGCATGATTCCCCCTGTTCGAGGGCCTATACAACTAATAAATCGTAATCGAAAAAGCAATGGAGAACCCCATTACATAAGGATTCTCCATTGCTTTTAATTACATGATCCGTTTTTCACTTCGCCACATCTTACATTATGATGGTCACCTAATGTGTTTTATGGGCTTTAAAAATCCATGATACGCTTGGATACAATTATCCGCTATACAAACTCTGTATATTCTATCGAGTTTCTTCTTATAATATAGACATTCTCAAACTGATCCCATCTATAACAACGGATCATTCACTACATTTTTGCGGTTGGCTAAATTGCTACTATAATGTTGGAGATCGGAGAAAATTCTAAAGTGGTATCAGAAAGATTAACACATTCAAAATCATGACTCTTCAGCAGAAAACTTTACAAAAGCTCCAGGAAAAAGAGATAAGTGTTTGTCATTTAACTAAAAAAAGCAATGAGAACCCCATTACATAAGGATTCTCCATTGCTTTTAATTACATGATCCGTTTGAACATTTTTTCCATTTCATATATGGAATACGAGATGATGATAGGTCTTCCATGAGGGCATGTGAAGGGATCGGTTGTACGCCTAAGTTCATCCAGAAGTGCTTGGATTTCATCATTGCGAAGATGACGGTTTGCCTTTATGGAGGCTTTACAGCTCATCATGATGGCTGCTTCTTCGCGCAATTTTTTGATGTCGACCTTTTTCATCGATAGCAATTGTTCTATCATTTCCTCAAGGATTTCCTGTTCAATTCCTTTAGGGAACCATTGTGGATGCGATCGGACAATATAGGCGTTATAGCCAAACTCCTCTAAAAAGACGCCCACTTTTTCCAACTCATGCCGATATTCATTTATCCGGATACATTGGTCCGTTGAAAATTCAAGGGTGATGGGGACCAGCATATCCTGTAGTTCGTTTTCAACTCGACCAACTTTTTCTTTAAAATATTCGTATTTGATCCGTTCCTGGGCAGCATGCTGGTCTATGATATACAAACCCTTTTCGTTTTGGGCGAATATATATGTTCCATGCATTTGCCCAATCGGGTACATCGGAGGGATGCTGCTGTCGGGTTCATTCGCCTCGATTTCCTCCTCTTGTTCGACAGTGTAGGTTGTAAACTTTTCAGCTGACTCGAAATATGGTTTGCTTCCATCATCTTGTAAGACCGGTACATAGACATCTTCCATTTGCTGCTTTTCATTGCTATAGATTATTTCCTTTATTGGTTCAAGGTTGAAATCTTCATTATGATCCACATCACTCTTTTGTTCCTGCTTTTCCCGAATCAGGGTATTCTTCAAGAGGGAAGCTTCTTTCTTGGCTTTTTCCAGGACCCGCTTGCCGCTTTCCACAACATGGTCCAATTCCAGTGTGGTTTGCTCACTTTTCACCTGTTCCGGCTTTGCTGCTGGTGTATATCCACTTGGTATTAGAGACATCTTTTTAAACGAAGCTTTAATCGTTTCCGATACTAGACTGTACAATTCCTGTTCCTTGCTGAGCCTTACCTCCATTTTGGATGGATGTACATTGACATCGACAAGAATCGGATCCATTTCGATATTCAGCAACGCGATTGGAAAACGTCCAACTGGAAGAAGTGTATGATACCCATCCAGGATTGCTTTCACGAGCGCATAGTTTTTAATGAAGCGCCCGTTTATCATGGTTGAAATGTAATTCCTTGAAGCCCGGGTGATCTCGGGCATGACGATATATCCGGATAATTTGAAATCCAAGGAGCCTGCCTGAACCGGAATCATCTTTTTGGCAATATTCGTACCATAGATTGCCGCCAGCACCTGCCTGACATCACCGTTACCATTCGTATGGAGGATACGCTTCTCATTGTGTGTTAGCCGTATAGAAACATCCGGGTGCGAAAGTGCGAGCCTGTTAGCGACATCCGTAATATTTCCTAGCTCGGTATGAATGGTTTTCATATATTTCAACCGTGCAGGGGTATTGAAAAACAAGTCGGAAACCAGGATATCCGTTCCTTTACGGCTGGATGAAGCCTCAAGTTCCTTAACCATGCCTCCTTCAAGAAGTATGCGCGTTCCTACCCCTTCGCCAGTGCTGCTTTTCATTTCAAAACGGGAAACTGAAGCAATACTGGGCATTGCTTCACCGCGGAAGCCAAGTGTTCGGATTCGGAAGAGATCATTTTCATCTTTTATTTTACTAGTGGCATGACGTTTAAATGCCGCTTCCATGTCATCCGCCAAAATCCCATCGCCATTATCCACGATCCGAATGGAACCAAGTCCAGCCTCCACCAATTCAATCTCTATAATGGTACTGTTTGCATCTATTGCGTTTTCCACAAGTTCCTTAACGACTGAGGCTGGGCGTTCAACAACTTCGCCAGCTGCGATTTTATTAGATAAAGCCTCATCAAGCTGTATGATTTTTCCCATTTTTATCGCCTCGCTTTAATTCTCATTTAAGTTTCTTTTGTAATTTATAAAGGGTATTCATTGCCTCAAGCGGCGTCATTTCAAGGATATCCAGTGATTTTATGTCATCCAGCACCTTTTTTTCCTTTGGTGAAGAATTCACCCTTCCTTTAGGAGCTTCTTCCCCAAAGAAGGAAAGCTGTGCCTCATTGAGGGATGTCACAGGAGCAACTTCGGCAATAGGTGCTTTTTCAGCAGCAGGCTGTTCATTTTCATTCTCTAGCTGGGCTAAAATAGCAGCTGCCCGAACTATTAACTGCTCCGGTAAATCAGCAAGCTTTGCCACATGAATTCCATAGCTTTTATCTGCTGGCCCTTCTTTAATTTTATGAAGGAAAACGACATTTCCATTTTGCTCAATGGCACTTACATGGATATTTTTCAATTTTGGCAGTTCCGTTGCCAATACAGTCAATTCATGATAATGCGTCGAAAAGAGTGTCTTTGCCCCAATTTCCTCATGAATATATTCAATGATGGCCTGAGCGAGCGCCATCCCATCATAAGTTGATGTTCCCCGGCCTATTTCATCAAATAATATCAAACTGTTTTCTGTCGCATTCATGATGGCATTTCTTGCTTCAAGCATCTCGACCATGAATGTACTTTGACCGGAAATCAAATCATCTGCCGCGCCAATCCTGGTAAATACCTTATCAAAAATAGGTAATTCAGCTATACTAGCGGATACGAAGCATCCAATTTGCGCTAAAATCGATGTTAGCGCAATTTGACGCATATACGTACTTTTACCCGACATATTGGGCCCGGTGATCAAGAGTAACTCCCGGTCTCCATCCATGAAGCAGTCATTGGGGACATACTCCTGTGATTGAAGGACTTTCTCAACCACTGGATGCCTGCCTTCCTTCAGTACGATTCTTCGATCTTCGGAAAAGACAGGCTTCACATAATGGCGTTCTTCACTAATCGTCGCAAAGCACTGCAGGACATCCAGTTCACTGACGCCCTTCGCCAAATCCTGTAAGCGAGGGATATAGCTTTTGACCTCTTCACGAAGATTGAGGAATAGGTCATACTCCAAACTGATGCTTTTTTCTTCTGCTTGTAAAATCAAAGCTTCCTTTTCTTTCAATTCAGGTGTGATATAACGTTCGGCATTCGTTAAAGTTTGCTTCCGTTCATAACGGCCTTCTTCAAGCAGGTGCAAATTTGCTCGTGTCACTTCAATGTAATAGCCAAAAACACGATTATATCCGATTTTCAAGGATTTGATCCCGGTGCGTTCCCGCTCTTCGCGTTCAAGCTGTGCAATCCACGTCTTTCCGTTTCTGCTGGCATCCCTGTAAGTATCCAGCTCATTATGGAAACCGTCCTGAATGATATTCCCTTCTTTCACGGACAATGGAGGGTTTTCTACAAGCGCCGTTTCAAGCAAATCCGTCACTTCTTCACAAGGATCCAATTTATCGGCCAGGATTGAAATATCCTGATTGGAGGCCATTGACTTCACGATTTCACGAATGACCGGCACCTGTTGCAAGGAACGCTTCAGCTGAATCAAGTCCCGAGCGTTTACATTCCCGAAGGCCACCCTTCCGGCAAGCCGCTCCAAGTCGTACACTTCCTTCAGGCGTTCACGTAAGTCCTGCCGTTCAAAGTATTGATTTT
Organism: Bacillus sp. ISL-57; assembly: GCF_018613135.1. Classification (NCBI taxonomy): domain Bacteria; kingdom Bacillati; phylum Bacillota; class Bacilli; order Caryophanales; family Bacillaceae; genus Bacillus; species Bacillus sp. ISL-57. The sequence goes on from NZ_JAGGQV010000002.1 coordinate 94,631, forward strand.
TCAGGGTTTCAACAAGGCTTTGTCTCCGCTCGATCTGTTTTTTATTAATGAGCGGCCTATCAATCCATTGCTTCAACATCCTTCCGCCCATCGCTGTTTTCGTTTCATCAAGCAGCCATAATAATGAGCCTTTTTTACCTTTGGAACGAATGGTTTCAGTTAATTCCAAATTGCGTTTGCTATAATAATCAATTTTCATATATTGTGATGTTTCATATGCAAGCACTGGCTGTAAATGATCCAGGCTGCGTTTTTGGGTACGGTATAGATAATTCAATAAGCGAGAGGTCGTTGTCGCCAGTTTCTGGTCTTTTAACAAATGAAGCAATGGAGCGAATGACTCGCTTTGAACCAAATTACTCTCTAGGGATAGAGCGGCTGCGCCCCGTTCTTGAAGGATTTTTTTCCATTCTTCATTGAAATCCTCGGCAATGACAACTTCACTCGCACCAAGGATGGCAAATTCATTCAGAACTTCCTCGAAACTCTCAATCAATGTAACCTTATTTTCCCCTGTTGATAAATCATTATATCCAAAGCCAAACTGACCATCCGTAAAATAAGTGATGGTGGCAATATAATTATTTTCCTTTTCACGAAGACCCTTACTATCCATTTTCGTTCCCGGGGTGATCAGCTGGACGACTTCCCTGCGTACCACACCTTTGGCTTGCTTCGGATCTTCGGTTTGTTCACAAATAGCTACTTTAAAACCTTTTTCTATCAATATATCAATATAATTAGCAGCCGAGTGATACGGAATGCCGCACATCGGAATTCGCTCTTCACTACCGCCTTCTCGGCTCGTTAATGTGATTTCGAGCTCTTGTGATGCATTCAGTGCATCGTCAAAAAACATTTCATAAAAATCGCCTAAGCGAAAAAATAAAAAGGCATCTTGATACTCTGCCTTAATTTTTAAATATTGCTGTATCATCGGAGTATATCCAGCCATTCCTTCAAAACCTTTCCAAACTAAAATCTATTACACATTTATGTCCTTCATTATAACATACGAAAATGCAACATGGCCTGTATTCGAAATTGCATGGTAAATCAATTATCCTTCACTTTTTAAGCTGGCTGTATCTGGAAAGCCATAGGGACTTGTCCCGCTTCAAATTAAATAAAACCGGATGAAGGGAATGTCATCCGGTATTAATTTCTATATTCTATTCGTCTTCGAATTCATCAAGGAAATCCGGATCTAAATCTTCGAAATCCTCATCATCGAAATCAGAGCCCCAGTCATCCTCACAGCGGCCATCTGGACTTACAGCGACACAAATTTTCGTTTCGCCGACGACTTCCACAAAGAATTCCCTTTCCACATGGACAATGATTTTTTGTCCACATGGGGAGATGCAAGCTTCTAAACAATTCGGCTGTTGGACAGCTTTTGCAACGATTTCATGGTCATCAAGACAATCGGGATCACGGTATTTCAGCGAAATAACGTCGGTATATTGCACTTTTTCAGTTACAACTTCCGTCTTTGAATTTTGGTTATAAGAATACCAGACGTTGATTTCGTAGCTGCCGTGAATTTCTACCTTTTTGCCGACTTTCTTTGCATCGTATTTATGGTTGATGATCCAACAACCTAGAATGCTAGAAGGATGATGAGCCGGGCAAATGGTGTGAGAGGACTTGGTGAATTTACGTCCTTTTGCCACCACCGCTTTAGTAATTATCTCTCTATATTGTGACATGCTAGCGAACCCTCCTCATACAGTTTCCATTCATCCTATGCGTGGTAAAAGTCTAGTGTGCGTAGAATTTTAATTGTTTGAAAACTGCTGTAATGTTTTAAACCTAGGTTATTTTATGCTCAAGTTTTGGGATATGTGTCACGAATGGGCACTGTATAAGGATTTCCGCATATTAAAAAAGCCCTTCTGAAACCAGAAGGGCTTTTTTAATATTCATGAACAGCTTCCGCCGCCTGCTTGTACCTGTGAACCTGTCTCACCGCGAAGGACATCGCCTTCGGTCGATTCAATAATCAGGTCCGTCACCTTATTCGATACCTGTGAAGAGACCATTTGTAAAAGATCATTTACATCCACTTGGGATTGTTTGAATTCTTGCACGATAGGAAGTTCATCCAATTGTTTTTCAAGTGCATCAATTTTGGCCTGAACTTGACTGTATGCTTTCTCTTTGCCGTAATGTTGGAAGTTTACAGCCTGTTTTTGCAAGCTCTTGATGCTCGCAATCATTTCACGGATTTTTTGATTTTCATTGATGTGAGCTTCTGCCCGTTTAAAGAAATCGACTTCTTCCGTGCTGGCGATCATTTCAGCAAGTTCGGCCGCTTTGTTCAGAATGTCATCTTTAGTATATTTAGTCATATTACTCCACCTCAATCGCCGTTGCTTCTTCAACCATATCCCCATTTAATGACCATGTTTTCGTTCCGGTGATTTTCACTTTTACGATTTTGCCAATAGCGGATTTTGGTCCTTTGAAGTTCACGAGCTTATTTTTCGTTGTATAACCTGCTAATACCTCCGCATTCTTCTTGCTTTCGCCTTCAACGAGCACTTCAACAATCTGTCCATCATACTCTTTCATTTTCAATGCGCACGTTTCATTTACAAGGGCATTCAAGCGTTGCAGACGTTCCTTTTTCACTTCCATCGGTACATTATCCTGCATTTTCGCAGCCGGTGTTCCCTCACGTGGTGAATAGATGTAAGTATATGCTGCATCGAAACCAACTTCACGGTATAATGACATCGTTTCTTCAAAGTGCTCTTCCGTTTCATTCGGATAGCCTACAATGATGTCCGTCGTTAGCGATGCACTTGGGATAGCTTCCTTGATTTTTTTAACTAGCTCTAAATATTGTTCGCGTGTATACTTACGGGCCATGATTTTAAGTGTTTCCGTACTTCCCGATTGAACTGGAAGATGGATATGGTCAACGAGATTTCCGCCTTTAGCCAGTACTTCAATCAAATGATCATCAAAATCACGGGGATGGCTTGTCGTAAAGCGAATACGCGGAATGTCGATTTTGCGGATTTCATCCATCAAATCGCCGAAACGATAATCGATATCCGTAAAATCTTTACCGTAAGCATTCACATTCTGTCCAAGCAGGGTTATTTCCTTGTAACCCTGTGCCGCTAAATGACGGACTTCCTGGATGATATCTCCAGGCCGGCGGCTTCTTTCTTTCCCTCTCGTGTACGGTACGATGCAGTATGTACAAAACTTATCGCAGCCATACATGATATTGACCCATGCCTTGGTTTTTCCTTTACGCACTTTCGGAAGGTTCTCGATTACATCACCTTCTTTAGACCAAACCTCAATGACCATTTCCTTGGAAAGATAAGCTTCATTAAGAATTTGCGGCAGGCGATGGATGTTATGCGTTCCGAAAATCATATCTACAAAATGGTGCTTCTCTAGAATCCGCTTTACAACTGTCTCCTCTTGTGACATACAGCCGCAAACCCCAAGCAATAAATCCGGCTTTTCCAATTTCAATGATTTTAAATGCCCCAATTCACCGAACACTTTATTCTCTGCGCCTTCCCGAATCGCACAAGTGTTAAGTAAAATGACGTTAGCATCATCCACCGAGTCTGTCGCTTGATAACCAAGTGCCATAAAGATGCCCGCCATGACTTCTGTATCATGTTCGTTCATTTGACAGCCAAAAGTACGAATGTAAAACTTTTTACCTTCTCCCATTCCGCGGAAACCTTCAGGAATGGCAAAGTCATCATGATATTCTACTTCTTCTTTTCCCCGCTTTTTCGCATCCTTTAAGGAAGGCGGAATATAAACGGCTTGAAAGTACTTACTGAAGTCCTTTTCGGATTTTTTGTCCGCTGGATTCTCAGCCTGTACTTGTTGTGATTCTAGTCGTTGTTTCTCGTTCATAGTTAATCTCCTTTCAAAATAGTTAGTTTATTTCTTTCACCAACTATTCCAAGACCTATCTTCAAATGGATTTATACGGATTCCTTTTCAAGAGTTTCCAGTAAATATTAGCTATTAAGTGTGATATATCCACATTATCATAGTATAAAGCTTTTAACAGCAAGAAACAATCATTCTGTCGTGGCTTCTTCAATTGTAAGAAAATTTTCACAAATATTGAAAATAAGAACATGAAAGAAGAGGCTATGACGAATTTAGCCTCTTCTTATCATGTTTGGAAGACGCTTTCCCCTTTCAAGATTTTTCAAATGCAGACCATGCAATTTCCACCTTTTCAGGTGTTCAAGGTATAAGGAGAACCTTACCACACTGGCCTTTGATCATCAGTTCAAATCCCTTTTCAAAATCACTTAGTGAAAACCGATGGGTAATCATTGGTTTTACATCAACCTTGCCACTTTCAAGCAGACTTGAAACCTGTTGCCAGGTTGAAAACATCTTCCTTCCAGTTATCCCTTGGACAGTAAGACCCTTGAATACGATATCCTCTGTTATATTAATCGTTACGGGCTTAGAAGGCAGACTTAGAATGGATATTCTTCCACCATTGGTCGCCATCTTGAACCCTTGTTGGATAGCTGTTGGATTACCGCTCATTTCACAAACAACATCCACCCCGTCCCCACTTGTAATGCTTTTCGTGATTTCCACTGGATCCTGATTCATTGAATGAATGAGGTGTGTGGCACCCATCTTTTTGGCTAGCTGAAGTCGATAATCATTAATATCAAGAGCGATTACTTTATCAGCACCTGCGGCCTTTGCTACAGCAATCGCCATAAGCCCAATTGGACCACAACCGATAATTGCCACCGTTTTACCCAGCACCTCGCCAGCTAGCACTGAATGGACGGCATTCCCCATCGGTTCTTGGATGGTAGCTATATCTAGTGGCATATCACTTGGATTTTTCCATAAATTCTTGGCTGGCAGAGCTATGTACTCTGCAAAGCACCCTTGTTTATCGACACCGATAATGTTTGTTTTTTTACAGATATGGAATTGTCCGGTTAAGCACTGCCTGCATGTACCGCAAACTATATGTGTCTCGGCAGATACACAATCACCAACTGAAACATTACTGACACTTGCTCCTATCTCGATTACTTCACCTGCAAATTCGTGCCCAAATACGTATGGAGGGCTCACCCTTCCTTGTGACCATTCATCCCAGGTGAAAATATGAATATCCGTTCCGCAAATCGAGGTCATCTTCACTCGAATCAAGACCTCGTCATCACGGATGTCCGGGATATCGACAACTTGTAATTGTGCCCCATAACCTCGGTGATGTTTGACGATCGCTTTCATTTTACCTCTCAACATGTACATTCCCCCTGAATAGGGCTGTGCTTTTTCATCTACCTTAATATGTAAAGATATGAAAAATCAATCACAAAAATACCATAATCACTTTTGTACCGGCCTTTTCACATTAATAATGATGATTTTTAGGCATTCGTACATTTTTGTTAAATGGGTCATGTTTCTATAGCATCTTGTCCGCTCTCGAATAAGATATCTTGTACAACAAAAACAAAAACAATGAAGGAGTGACTTATATGTCATGTGGATGCAATAATCATGATCGGGATCACGATCGGGATAGAGATCGGGACAGAGATAACAAAAGAATCGCAGACGATTTTTGTCGTGCTGTAAGGGGCTGTAATAGGCGTGACCGCGATCACCACCACGATCGCGATGACCACCACGATCGGGATCGGGACAACGATAGAATCGCAGACGATTTTTGTCGTGCTGTGAGAGGCTGTAATAGGCGCGACCGCGACCGCGACCGCGATCGGGACCGTGATCGGGACCGTGATCGGGACCGCCATTGTCACAGAAGGAACCGTTGCAATATCTTCGGCGGTGGATGTAATAACGGTTGGTGGTAAGCTAATTTAGAGAGTATAGTGATTCTCTCTACTGAGCTTTCCAGTTAATCACAAAAAAAGGTTCACCCCATCTTAAGGGGTGAACCTTTTAACTTTTACATAAATTCAGCAACAAGCTTATCAAAGTGCGCTTGATCCAGTGTCAAATCTGATTTGTTTAGCGCTTTTTCAGCATACCCTGGCACTAATTCCTGGTACGAAGGGCGTGAAGAGTCTTGATAAATGATCCCTGTCACAAGGCTGTCATGCTGCATCAAAGTCTGCATGGCCTGTTCTTTATTTGATGAATCGTAACCTTCAATCGTGTTCAATTTAGTTAAGTTTTGTTTAAACCAATCATACGTATTGATCTTATTGTATGTTACGCAAGGAGAGAAAACATTGATAAAGGAGAACCCTTTATGGTTTATCCCTGCTTCAATGATCGCCGTCAGGTCTTTCAAGTCAGTGGAAAAGCTTTGAGCGACAAACGTAGCACCAGCTGACAATGCTAATTCCATAGGTGAAACAGCCTGTTCTATCGATCCTTCTGGAGTGGATTTCGTTTTAAATCCAGCAGCAGATCTAGGAGAAGTTTGGCCTTTTGTCAATCCATAAATTTGGTTATCCATGACAATATACGTAATATCGATATTACGGCGGATCGCATGAATGGTGTGTCCCATCCCGATTGCAAAACCATCTCCGTCACCGCCTGAAGCTATAACGGTCAATTCACGGTTAGCCATTTTCACTCCTTGAGCAATTGGCAGTGAGCGGCCATGGATGCCGTGGAAACCATATGACTTGATGTAACCGGATATACGCCCTGAACAGCCGATACCGGAAACGACGGCCAAATTCTCCGGCTCCAAACCTACATTGGCTGCCGCACGCTGCATGGCAGCCTGAACGGAGAAATCCCCGCAGCCAGGACACCAGTTTGGTTTTACATCATTCCGAAAATCTTTAAACGTTGCCATATTCGAACATCTCCTTGCATTGTGTGTGAATTTCATGCGGGAGGAATGGGTTGCCATCATATTTTAGGATGCTTTTAATTTTATTAACATGTCCGACATTCATCTTGATAATATTAGCCAATTGTCCAGTCGCATTATTTTCAATAACTACTACTTTCTTAGCACTTTGCACCAATGATAGGACTTCATCAGCTGGGAAAGGATGAATCAAACGGATTTGCGCATGATTCACTTTCACTCCATCCGTTTCTAAACGGCCAATCGCTTCATCAATCGTCCCGCGTGTTGAGTTAAAACCAAGAATTAATAAATCCGCTTCTTCATGCGGTGTGTTTTTGTATACTGGTGTTTGGAATGTGTTAGTTAAATTATTCAGCTTACGCATCCGTTTATCCATTTGCAATTTGCGATTCAAGGCCGTCTCGGAAGGTCTGCCCGTTTCATCATGTTCAACACCCGTAACATGGTGAATTCCATTTTTCATACCAGGCACTACCCGTGGTGAGACTCCGTCTTCCGTTACTTCATAACGCTTGAAGTAAGATTTGTTTACAGGCTCTTCAATTTCAAAGTCCACCAATTTACCGCGTCTTATCTCCACTTTACCGTAATCAAGCGGCTGAACCGTTTGTTTACCTAATGATAGCTGTAAGTCGGATAAAACGATAACTGGACATTGATATTCCTCTGCAAGGTTGAATGCTTCTGCCGTATCATAAAAAGCTTCCTCAACAGTGCTCGGAGCCATGACGATTTTAGGTATTTCACCGTGTGTACCATAAATCATGGCCATTAAATCGGATTGCTCCTGTTTTGTGGGAAGTCCCGTAGATGGACCGCCACGTTGAGTATCGACGATGACAATTGGCGTTTCGGTAATGCCCGCTAAACCAATCGCTTCCATTTTCAAGGAAAGACCAGGTCCAGCTGAAGCTGTGATGGCACGTACACCGCCATAGTTAGCACCAATTGCCATTGTGGCTGCAGCGATTTCATCTTCAGTCTGTATGACCGTCCCGCCAAATTGAGGAAGTTTCTTAATTAAGTATTCCATAATTTCCGAGGCCGGAGTAATCGGGTAAGCTGCCATGAAGCGACAACCTCCTGCAACTGCGCCTAAAGCGATAGCATCGTTTCCGATCATGAACATTCGTTTTTGGCCGTCTGCCTTTTCCAGCTCCATCGCGCCCAGTTTTTCTCCAAGCAAAACTTCCATTGCCTTATATCCGGCAGTAATGGCATCCATATTCTTCTTAACGATTTCTTCGCCTTTACGGCCGAATATTTCATCAACCACATCGTTGAATACGGAAATTTCCATTCCGAGAACAGCACATGTCGCACCGATGGCGACCATATTTTTCATTAATGATGTTCCTAATTCGGCTGCTATTTCCGTAAAAGGAACAATATATAATTCTGCCTTTGTATCTTCTTCTGGGCAGACAGGTTTGAATTTTGCATCTGCAATTATGATGCCACCCTCATGTAATTCTTTATAATTGACGTCGATTGTTTCTTGGTCAAAAGCAACTAAGATGTCTAAATCATCAGAGATAGCACGAGTTTCCGTAGTACTTACACGAATTTTATTATTCGTGTGTCCACCCTTGATTCGGGATGAGAAATGACGGTAGCCATACAAGTAATAACCTAAGCGATTGAGGGCAATACAGAATATTTCTCCTGTACTTTCAATACCTTCACCTTGTTGTCCGCCAACTTTCCATGAAAGTTGATTGATCATGTCTTACACTCCTTTAGGACGTTCGTATATAAATGCATTTAACCGCACCTCTCTTAGAACATTCAACTATGTATATTTATCGTTCTAATTTAGGAAAGGTGTACTAAACGCTTTCAATTCTATCGGTTAAATCATCAAATTGCAACCTTTTTGCTTTTATTTTTTATATTTTCAGAATATTTATTCATATCTATATAGTAAGAATTGAAAATCACTTAAGATATTTCCTTTTCAAGCGGAAAATTACGACTGAAATTATCAAAAAGAAGACCTTTTACAAACTCACTGCTATAAAGCCTGTTCAATTCATTTATTAAGTTATGATAATCCTTATATGACGTTAACTTCTCTACCATATGATCGATTCCATCGAAGTCGGACCCTAATCCAATTTGTCTTTCCCCGCCCAAACTGCATATATGCTCTATATGTTTCAAGATATCCTTTATCGTAACCGGGCCATTTGCTAGAAATTGCGGGACAAAGGTTACGCCGATCACCCCATTTTTCTGTAAAAGGGCTTTTATCTGCCCGTCCTTTAAATTTCGCGGATGCGGACAAAGCTGATAAGCATTCGAATGGGAGGCGATTGGGAATTTCGCCAACTTTAGGGTGTCCCAAAATCCAGCTTCAGATAAATGGGATAAATCACACCAAATTGACTTCTCATTCAGTAGCGCGACCACTTCCGTTCCAAATCCTGTCAAGCCGGCCCCCCTTGTTTCTAATGCCCCATCCGCTACCAAGTTAGCGTGATTCCAAGTTAGCCCTACGGAGGATACTCCAAGATGAATAAGGGTTTTCAGTTTCAACAAATCATTCCCAATGCAATCGCACCCCTCCAAAGTTAGCATTGCACCGATTTCCTTTTCTTTTAAAGATTCGATGTCTGCCTTTGTCTTTATAAATTTCATTTCCGGCTCCGACAAAATCTTTTCATGAAATATATCCACCATCGCCAAAGCAGCTTGAAATCTCATATCAGGGTGGACCTTTTCAGGAATATATATGGCAAAACATTGGACTTTTCCTCCTTCGTCCAATAAACCCCGCTTTGTTATATGTAATTTATCACTATTTATAAAAGAAATATCCGGATCGATGAACATCTTCATCAGCACATCACAATGTGCATCAAAAATCTCCAATGTAATCCCCCTTCCTGTACCTTTTTTATGATTATATATACCATTATAAAGCGATAAGGACCTTTCGTCATTTGGAAGTCACGACAAAAAAGAGCCTGCTCGCCATCCGACAAACAGGACACCCAAACACAATTATCTTGGTTCAATGATTAGTTTTATTGCCGTTCTTTCTTCGCCATCAATAAGTATATCTGTAAAGGCAGGAATACAAATCAAGTCAACTCCACTAGGTGCGACAAACCCTCTTGCGATTGCTACTGCCTTGACGGCTTGATTTAACGCACCTGCACCGATTGCTTGAATTTCGGCTGCTCCTCTTTCCCTGAGCACTCCCGCTAGTGCGCCTGCTACAGAATTAGGATTAGATTTTGCTGAAACTTTTAATATTTCCATTCCTAGTCCTCCTTGTTTTCCCTGCCGATTCTAACTTGGCTCAATAGTTATAACACTTTCCACTGCTACTATATTCATCAAGTAAAACTTGTATGACAAAGAAAACCGGGATTGTACACCATTTATTAAAGAATGGAAAAACGGATGGCAGTTTGACTGTCCATCCGTTCGAATCAATGGTAAAAGGGATGATCTTCGTTAATCAGGATCCTTTCTATCTTCTTTGCCTTGCCAGTTTTCTCATCAATTTCAAGGAGAACCCCGCTTAGTAGGGTCCGTCCTTCTTTTGGGACTTCGAAACGAACCGGAAGGCTGGTCAGGAACCGATGGATGACTGCCTCTCTTTCCATACCAAGGATGGCATCATATGGTCCTGTCATTCCTACATCTGATATGTAAGCGGTGCCTGCAGGTAATATACGGTTATCAGCTGTCTGGACGTGTGTGTGTGTACCAACGACGGCTGTAACCTTACCATCCAGGAACCACCCCATGGCTTGCTTTTCGCTTGTCGCTTCACCATGAAAATCGACAAAGATGATCGGTGTCTTTTTTCGAGCCTCCGCCACTAGTTCTTCCGCCTTTTTGAACGGACAGTCCAAATCCGGCATGAACGTTCTCGCCTGCAAATTGATGACAGCTATTTCATGCTGGTTCAATTTTAAAAATTTCATCCCTTCTCCGGGCACCCCGTCTGGAAAGTTTGCTGGACGGACAAGATATTTCGCTTCATCAATAAAATTGAAGATATCACGATTATCCCATGTATGGTTTCCCATGGTCACTGCCTGCGCTCCCCACTCTAAAAAGCTGCGATAAATCTTTTCTGTAATCCCCCGGCCACTTGCTGCATTCTCGCCATTGATGACCGTGATATGCGGACGATACTTTTCTTTTAACTTAGGAAGGTATTCTTGGATCATGTCACGACCTGGAGATCCCACTACATCCCCTATAAATAGCAATTTCATTGTAAAACCCTTTCTGGATTCACCTGATTATATGAATTATTTAAGTATGTATTGTAACATAATTTGGGGTAATTATAGGAATTACGCTAGACGATTAATATCCGAAAAAGAAAAAACGAAGTGGTTTGCACCACTTCGTCTTTCGTTAACGATTATTTAGCATATTCCACTGCTCTTGTTTCACGGATGACCGTGACTTTAATATGACCAGGGTAATCGAGCTCTTCTTCAATCCTTTTCCGGATATCACGTGCGAGTCGATGGGCCGAAAGATCATCGATTTGTTCGGGTTTCACTAGAATCCGCACTTCTCGTCCGGCTTGAATCGCAAATGATTTTTCCACTCCATCATAGGATTCGGAAATTTCCTCAAGTTTTTCAAGTCTTCTAATGTAATTTTCAAGCGTTTCACTTCTAGCTCCCGGTCTTGCGGCTGATAATGCATCAGCGGCAGCCACAAGCACTGAAATGATGGAAGTAGGTTCCGTATCGCCATGATGTGAAGCGATGCTGTTAATGACAGTTGGGTGCTCTTTATATTTGGTTGCTAATTCAACGCCAATTTCAACGTGACTGCCTTCCACTTCATGATCGATCGCTTTCCCAATATCATGCAATAAACCTGCACGGCGGGCAAGAACTTCGTCCTCACCAAGTTCAGCGGCCAGTAAACCTGAAAGCTGTGCCACTTCAATTGAATGTTTAAGTACGTTTTGCCCATAACTGGTACGGAACTTCAAACGTCCTAGTATTTTGATGAGATCTGGATGGAGACCGTGAACGCCAACTTCAAAAGTTGTTTGTTCACCAATTTCACGAATATGTTCATCCACCTCACGTCTTGCTTTGTCAACCATTTCTTCAATGCGGGCCGGATGGATCCGTCCGTCCTGAACAAGTTTCTCAAGAGCCAAGCGTGCCGTTTCCCGTCTAATTGGGTCGAATCCAGATAAAATGACAGCTTCAGGAGTATCATCGATAATAAGGTCAATACCTGTTAGCGTTTCTAACGTCCGGATATTTCGACCTTCACGTCCGATTATCCGTCCTTTCATTTCATCGTTTGGAAGATTTACTACAGAAACGGTGGTTTCTGCAACATGATCAGCCGCACAACGCTGAATGGCAAGAGAAAGGACTTCTTTTGCTTTTTTATCAGCCTCTTCTTTGGCACGGGTATCACTTTCTTTAATCATAAGCGCTACATCGTGAGCAAGCTCGTTTTCCATTCGGTCTATAATGATTGCTTTAGCTTCTTCACGAGTTAAACCGGAAACACGTTCAAGCTCTGTTTGCTGCTTACGAACCGTCTCGTCCACTTTGCTTTCCATCTCTTCAATATGCTGTTGTCTTTGGTTTAGAGAATCTTCTTTTTTCTCCAAAAGGCTTTCACGTTTGTCTAACGTTTCATCCTTGCGGTCCAGATTCTCTTCTCTTTGCAATAACCGATTTTCTTGTTTTTGTAATTCGTTCCTTCTTTCACGGGCTTCCCGATCCGAATCGGCACGAACTTTATGAATTTCATCTTTTGCTTCCAACAAGGCTTCTTTCTTAAGTGCTTCCGCTTCACGTTTTGCATCCTCAAGGATGTGTTCAGCAGAGCCCTTTGCCCCTGCTATTTTACTCTCAAATTTTGATTTGTGAATAAAATAACCAACAACTGCACCGACGATTAGGCCAAGCAAAGTGAAGATGATTGTCATGGGTTCCATCGTTTCACCTCCCCTTGCTATGAACTTTTTACATAAAATGTTGAACTGTCGGCAAGTACATTGCACATAAATTCAATATACAGCACTTAATTTTCAAAATTTTAGTTTGAAAAATTGTAAAATATACATATTAATTGTATAGTTGAGAATTTTTATTGTCAAGCGTTTGTCCCTTATGTATCAATGATTATTCAAGTTTTCTTAATATCAACCATCATAATGTACAGCATTCTTTATGGAAGAAGTCTGTAAATCTGATTTCAATGGCATTTATTCCGCTGAAAATTTCACACTTTTCTCAAAATATATAGAAAAGGCCTAAGCGAATAACTTAGGCCTTTTCCAAATATCATTAATCAAGCAATTCAAAATGCTCTTCTGTTTCATTTTCTTCTGGTGGTAATTCATGCTCTCCATCAAGATTATAGTGATCTCTGATTTTCTGAGAAATTTCCTGAGCGATATCCTGATTTTCTTTCAAGAACAGCTTCGCATTTTCACGGCCTTGTCCGACACGCTCTTCATTGTATGAATACCATGAGCCACTTTTAAGGACGATATCAAGATCTGCACCCATATCGATGATTTCACCTTCCTGTGAAATCCCTTGACCATACATGATGTCAACTTCAGCTTGGCGAAATGGTGGAGCAACCTTGTTTTTTACAACTTTGATTTTCGTTTTATTACCGACGATTTCATTACCTTGTTTTAATTGTTCCGCACGGCGCACTTCCAGACGAACAGTTGAATAGAACTTCAATGCCCGGCCTCCCGGAGTCGTTTCTGGATTCCCAAACATAACACCGATTTTTTCACGGACTTGGTTAATGAAAATGGCAATGGTATTTGATTTATTAATGGAACCAGACAGTTTTCTAAGTGCCTGAGACATCATCCGGGCTTGAAGACCCATATGGGAATCTCCCATTTCGCCTTCGATTTCAGCTTTAGGAACAAGTGCTGCCACCGAGTCAATGACAATGATATCTACCGCTCCGCTTCGAACTAACGCTTCAGCGATCTCTAAGGCTTGTTCACCCGTATCAGGCTGTGAAAGCAGTAACTCATCGATATTCACACCAAGTTTTTCTGAATATGCTGGATCTAAAGCATGCTCGGCATCAATAAATGCAGCCGTGCCGCCAGTCTTTTGTACCTCTGCAATGGCATGTAATGCTACAGTCGTTTTACCGGAGCTTTCAGGTCCATATATCTCAATGACCCGGCCTCTTGGATATCCGCCCACTCCCAACGCTACGTCCAATGCTAAAGAACCGCTTGAGATCGTTGAAATTCTACGATCAGTCTGTTCCCCAAGTTTCATAATCGAACCTTTACCAAATTGTTTCTCAATTTGTTTTAACGCCATATCTAAAGCCGCTTGACGATCACTCACTTAATTTCCTCCTCTATATTCAACTAATCGGCTGTCCGATTAAAGGTGTACTTACGTTAGCAATTATTCGAGTTCAAGGTTTGTACCCTGTCTCAAAACCTATCTTTACTATATACTCTTTTTACTATTTTGCCAAGCAAAAAGTCGAACATTCATTCGTTTTTTCTTTCGGGATATCCTTTGTAAAAACGCGTTTTAGCTTAAGGAAATTTCCATTTCGCTTCACTTACTCCCTAAAAAATACATTTTCATTGAATTAACTTTTTTCTTTTTTCCCTATTTTTCAAGAAACAAACTTCTAAAACCAAATAAAAAGCAGAGCTGTATTAAAGCTCTGCTTATGGCGTTTATAAATCCCTTAATAGGTAATGACAGCCGTACTTCACACTCCGAATACGGTTTTGCGCCCTGCTACCGGAAAGATTCAACTCCTTGAAATGAGTGTTTCCATCGCGATAGGAAATGCCAATAAATACTGTACCAACAGGCTTGCCTTCTTGTTCATCCGGCCCTGCAACACCCGTAAAGCTTATGCCTACATCCGCATCGAGCTTACTCCGGACATTAGAGGCCATTTCCATTGCACACTCACCGCTGACCACCCCATACACAGATATGGTATCATCACTGACGCCGAGGACATCGGACTTCGCATCATTCGTATAGCAGACCATTCCGCCCTTAAAGACTTTACCGGCGCCCGGGATGGTTGTCAGCTGTTCTTGGAACATCCCCCCGGTCAAGCTTTCAGCTGCCGCGATTGAAAGCTTGCGGACCGTTAATTCTTTTACAAGTTCCTTTATTAGCGAAGTATTATCACTACCATAATGGAACTTGCCGACCCTGCTAAGAATTTCTTTTTCCGTTTCTAAAATAAGCTCTTCGCATTTTTCTTTGGAAGGGCCTTTGGCGGTTATCCTTAACGTCACTTCCCCTTCGGCTGCCAGCGGAGCGATTGTCGGATTCGTTTGATTGACAAGGAGATCTTCAATCACTGTTTCCAGTTCTGCTTCACCTATACCGTAGAACCGGAGAACCTTGGAATCGATCCGTTCATGCTTTTCCAATTTATTCATGATCTTTTCATAACCATAACTTAAAAACATCGGCTCCATTTCACTTGGTGGACCAGGCAGGAGCATATATGTAATCCCGGATTTGGACAAGACCATTCCCGGGGCCATGCCATGATCGTTTGCCAACACTTCACTGCCTTCCAAGACAAGGGCCTGCTTTTTGTTGTTTTCCGTCATCGGCCGTTCCCGTTTTTGGAAGTAAGCTTCAATGGATTGCAAAGCTTCATCATTAAAAACGAGCTTTTTCCCGATATGGCGAGCAATCGTTTCTTTCGTTAAGTCATCTTTGGTAGGACCAAGCCCACCGGTAAAAACAATCAAGTTCGCCCTCGATTCAGCGATTTCTATAGCATGTTGTAATCGGCGGTCGTTATCCCCAACCACAGTATGGTAAAAAACGTTGATCCCCATTTCCGCAAACTGCTGCGATAAGAATCTTCCATTAGTGTTATTGATTTGACCTAAAAGAAGCTCTGAGCCCACTGCAATGATTTCTGCATCCATCTTTTCAAAACCACCATTCGTTTTACTTTGAATTAACAAATACTTCTTTGTTTTTTATAAAATAATCCAAACCTGACCAGATTGTAAAGATTAATGCAATCCATAATGCTATATTGGCAAATGGAAGTGAAATGAGGGCAAATGGAAGGTTATGCAGCAATAAAGCCGAAATAGAAACAATTTGTGCCCATGTTTTAATTTTACCTAGCTGGTTCGCTGCAACCACTTCCCCTGTACCCGCTAACACCAAACGCAATCCAGTGACTGCAAACTCGCGACTTATGATCACGATGGCAATCCAAGATTGACCGTACATTAAATCTAGATCAACCAAAACGATTAAGGCAGCCGAAACCAGAAGTTTATCTGCCAATGGATCTAAAAATTTCCCTAAATCAGTAATCATATTATATTTTCTGGCAAAATGGCCATCGATCCAATCCGTAGTGGAAGCGATTATAAAGAGGATGGCTCCAGCCAGGTGTGCCACTGGCAAACTGTATTCTCCCCAAGTCAGTGTCCCCCATGAAAAAGGAACGAGCATGATGATTAAAAATACTGGTATTAAACAGATTCTTGCTACTGTAATCTTATTAGGCAGATTCAAAACTTTTACCTCCAAAATTTACGCCTGCCATTTGGGCAATGCGTCTTAGATCAAAATAATGCTTATATGTATAATTTAACTCAAAATCCAATCTTATATGCCGGGTGAACCATTTCCCGCCGCCTTACTATTATATAGAGCAAAAATAGTCATCTATAAGATGACTATTCGGCTTTCGTAAATTGTATCGTAACCAATTGCGTATTCACTTCAGTCGGTGAAATGGAATACTCCAGCTTTTCATCATTCACATATATCTCAGTTTCATATGCCCTGCCTATGTTGATGACAGCTTCTTTTTCATTGGTGAAATCAATTTCCTGGCTTTTGTCCTTTTCGATAGTGCCCTGGAAAAGTAATTTACCTTCACCATTTTTTATGCC
Organism: Bacillus sp. ISL-57; assembly: GCF_018613135.1. Classification (NCBI taxonomy): domain Bacteria; kingdom Bacillati; phylum Bacillota; class Bacilli; order Caryophanales; family Bacillaceae; genus Bacillus; species Bacillus sp. ISL-57. The sequence goes on from NZ_JAGGQV010000002.1 coordinate 111,394, forward strand.
GACCCATGGTGAGCCTTTGGAGGTCACCTTTAATTTAAAAGTATCGGTATTTTTTAATTCATAGGTACTATTTTTACCGCTGGAACTTGTGACGGCAAGATTTTGCTCTTTCTCTTCATCTTTGACTGCTGTATCATCTTCATTCTTCTTTTCAGATGAATCTGATTTATCTTCAGTCTGTTTTTGGTCTGCATTAGCTTCTTCTTTGTTAAACTCTTCACTTTTATTGTAATCCACGGCATCGCTCTGTTTTGCGTCCTTTTTGTCATCGTTATCCGGATTGCTCATATAGTTCAATACCAGAACCCAAATCAATACGGCCGCACCAATGACTAAAACGGCAGCCAAAATCTTCGGTAACAATTCCACAACCTTTGAATCTCCTGCCGGAATGGTTTTCCGGGTTTGGACCCGTGAAAGCTGTTCTGGCAATTCCTCACTATAGATCGATGGTATTTCACTCTTATATTGTTCGAAAATCTCTTCTGAATCCAATCCGACCGCTTCACAATATTGCTTTATGAATGCCCGTACATAGAACTTTCCAGGCATCATACTGTAATTTCCCTCTTCAATGCCAATGAGGTAACGCTTTTGGATCTTTGTTAATTCCTGCAAATCTTCTAAGCTAAGACCTTTGGCTTCCCTAGCTTCCTTTAATCGATTACCCAACTCAGTCAAATAAAACACCTGCCATTTTAAAAGTCAAAGGAACCAAAATCGGACCCTGAAAACTGGTCTTTTTGGTCGACAACTTCATATGTTATTTCTTCTTCAGGATTATTTCGCAATTCAATAATATAATCAAAGTCTTCGAGGGTATACTCCGTATTTTGGACAAAAACATCCGGATGTTCGATTACTTTGACAGCATCAAGCCTCATTATTTCACGAATCAACTGCCAATGACGCTCATTTGCACGGCGAGTGGAAACAATTCCATCTAAAATGAACAAATTATCATTATTATATTCATCCTCAATAAGCTGGCTGCGGATAGTCTGCTTTAGAAGGGTCGATGACACAAACAACCATCTCTTATTTGCACAAACACTCGACGCTACGATAGATTCAGTTTTTCCGACACGGGGCATCCCTCGGATCCCGATCAATTTATGACCTTCCTGTTTAAATAGCTCGGCCAGGAAATCGACAAGCAAGCCTAGTTCATCACGAACAAACCTAAAGGTGTTTTTCTCATCGGCATCGCGCTGGATATAGCGTCCATGCCTGACTGCGAGGCGATCACGTAATTTAGGTTCCCTAAGCTTAATGACCTTTATCGTATCCATCGTACGGAGAATTGACTCGAATCTTTCTATATTACGGCTGTCTTTGGCCAACAAAAGTAACCCACGCCTGCCTTCATCTACCCCGTTAATGGTGATGATATTAATGGAAAGCATACCTAGAAGGGATGAAATATCCCCTAATAAACCAGGACGGTTGACTTGAATTTCATATTCAAAATACCATTCTTTATTATCCACGATAACACTCCTTAAGCCTAAAAGCTTTTGCCCTAATCATGGGCAAAAAACTTATCCATCGTAAATTTCAAGTCTGAACACTTTAATATTAATTGTCTAGCTTCTATAATATAGCATTTCGTGATAAGTTAAAAGGAAAAACCCTATAAAAGTATTCATTTTTATATAAGAGAACAAATAGTCATCCCCCTTGAATCCAAAAGGCCCTGTTAATTAATAACAGGGCCTTTTGGATTCATATTTTACTTCGTTCCATTGTTCTCGACTAACTTGACCATGACACTTGCCATGGCATGTTTTTCTTGATCGCTTGCCACTGACCAAAGATCAGCAAGCACTTTCTCTTGATCATTCTGGGGCTCAACCTGATTAGCTAGGTAATCACCGATTTCGAAAGCCAAGTTGTTAACAGCGTCTCCTGACAAGCCTTGTTGTTCACCTTGATGTAATCTGTCGCCTAAAAAGTTTTTCCATTGATCCCAATTGTCCAGTACAGACATGAATGGTCACCCTTTCCTTCAAAATAGTACAAAGATATTTTGTGAAGGAACCGAGGAAATTATACATGTCTTTAAAAAAATCATGTGTACCATCCGCCATTTACGCCTAAAATTTGCCCGGTTATATAGGACGACTTGTCGGAAAGCAAATAGTATACGGCCTCTGCGACTTCTTTGGAATGCCCCATCCTGCCCATCGGGATATCGGCTTTGATGATTTCCAGATCTTCTGCACTGAAAGATTCGAGCATGGAAGTGGAAATCGCACCCGGGGCAACGGCATTCACCCGGATTCCATTAAGCGATACTTCTTTGCTAAGCGCCTTGATAAATGCATTTTGGCTGCCTTTGACCATTGAATATAAAACTTCACACGATGCACCTGTCTGCCCCCAAATCGATGTGACGGCAACGATTGCAGCCTGTTCTTGGTACATAAGCTTCGGAAGCAGTTCCTTTGTTAATTGGAAAGGGCTCGTTACATGCAGCTGAACCATTTCAGTAACGATAGTCTCATCCATGTCAGATATAAGCCCGTAATAGCTATTGCCACTATTAAGGACGATTGCATGGAGGGCAAAAATATTTTCCGCCAATTTCTTGTAGCCGTCCGGTGCAGCCAAATCCGCTTGTATCGGAATAAGTTCGACTTGATGAGGCTTCAGTTCTTCAATCAGGGCAAGTATGGCTTCTTCATTGTTGTTATAATGTAAATAAAGTGAGTAATTCTCCTCGGCGAGCTTTATAGCGATTTCCCTGCCGATTCCTCCACTGGCTCCTGTAATAAGGGCAAAACGTTTCCCCACTTTCACGCCCCCTTTATATTATTTCGGAAGTACCTGACAGACTGTCATCCGTTCATCGGATATTAAGTCCTTGGCGACCTCGCTGATATCTTCGATGGTTAGTTTTTCCAATACTGGTACAACATCGAACAAGTTCATATCATTGAATGCATATCTGGTGAATTGATTCGCTATATATTCCGGCGAATTCAAGGAACGAAGGAAGGAACCGATTTTTTTCTTGATTGTCCTTTGCAGGCTTTCTTCATTCAGGCCGGTACCGGCTTTTGATTTTTGCAGGATACCGAATAAAGACTCCATCAACTCATCAGGTTTGGCGCTGTCCCCGCCAATTAACGCAAACCCAAAACCTTGTTCCTGTGTGTAATCATATGAGAAGCTTTGATCGATCAACCCTTCCTCATACAGCTCCTCATGCAAAGGCGAACTCTTGCCAAACAGCATTTCCAAATAAATACTGGTCGCCAATTCCCTTTTCAAAAGCTGTAAACCGGATTGGTTTACATTGATGGCCTTGATCCCCAGCATCACTTTTGGTGTCTGGACATTCATCCTTAAGACTTCTTTATCCTTGGCAACGATTTCCGGCTCTTCGTCAAATTTACGTTCCACTGCTGGTTGTTCGTTGTAGCCTTTATCATTTTGGTTATCCCGAATCAGTTTCATGGTACTTTCGACATCTACCGGTCCTACAACGAATAGGAGCATGTTGCTAGGATGGTAAAACGTATTATAACATTCATAAAGCATATCTTTCGTAATACCTGCAATCGATTCCACAGTACCGGCAATATCGATTTTCACTGGATGCTGATGATACATATTGGCAATCGTCCCGAAATATAACCGCCAGTCTGAATTATCATCATACATGTTGATTTCCTGCCCAATGATTCCTTTTTCCTTCTCTACCGTCTTTTCCGAAAAGTAAGGATCCTGGACAAAGTCAATTAAGGTAGTTAGATTCCTCTCGAAATCAGACGTGCTGGAAAATAAATAAGCTGTACGGGTGAAAGAGGTAAAGGCATTTGCAGATGCTCCCTGCTTTGAAAATTGCTGAAAAACATCACCATCTTCCTTTTCAAATAGCTTATGTTCAAGAAAATGGGCAATCCCATCTGGTACTTTTGAGAATTCCGTTTCATTCAATGGTTTGAAATGGTTGTCGATTGAACCATAATTCGTCGTGAAAGTCGCAAATGATTTATTGAACCCGCTTTTCGGAAGAATATATACTTCGAGACCATTATCCATTTTTTCATGGAAAAGCTCTTCTTTCAATTGAGTGAATGCTATTTTTTCCATTACCCTTGCACCTCCGCTTCCGTTAGGAAATAAATCGTATCAAGCTGGATCTTTTGACCGACTGCAATGATTTCTTCCTTTGTCGTCCGCTCTGTTTTTGCAAACCACTCGTCGAGTGATATATCCTGCCCGGAAATCACATTATGATATAAAATTTCCACAAGCCCTCTCGAAACGTCAATGGTTTCAAGGAGCTGGTTCTTAACGACCGCCTTTGTCTGTGCCAGTTCTTCATCGGAAAAGTTCCCTTGCTTCATTTCCTTCATTTGTGCATGAATGATATCCAATGCCTGCTTGTAGTTGGCATTTTCAATGCCGGCCATGACCATCAATAGACCTTTATGACTTTCAAGCCTTGAAGCTGCATAATAAGCAAGGCTGGCTTTCTCCCTGACATTAATGAAAAGTTTTGAATGTGAAAAGCCACCAAAAATCCCATTGAATAGCTGAAGAGCATAATAATCCGGATCACCGTATGCAACTTGGGTTCGATAACCGATATTCAATTTCCCTTGTTTCACATCCGAATTCTCGATGATTTCTTTTTCCTTCTCCACTGACTTGCCCGTCTCCCTTGGCAGTCTAACAGGCTTACGTTCTTGCAACGACACATACTTGTCAGCCAGCGCCTCCACTTCCGATCCATCGATGTCGCCGATTACATATAAATCGATTTCATCTTCCGACAGCATTTTTTTATAGTAGGCGAATAGGGACTCTGGAGTTATCGTTTCCAAGTCTTGAAGATTACCGCTCGCTTCTAAAGCATATGGTTCGTTTTTGCACATTTCCTCTACTAGACGTGTAGCTGAATATCGCATTTTGTCATCGGAAATGGATTGAATCCGCTGTTTTAAGGAACGGATTTCATTGGAAACCGTTTTAGAGTCAAAGGCTTCGCCGTTTTTCTTCGGATTGAAGATCACCTCTGATAATAGCCCAAAAGCCTTTTCAAGAAGCGGGGTTGAATCACTAAGGAATTTTTCATTTACGATATCAATCGTAAAACTTATGATTTGATATTCTCCTTTTTTAGCTACATCGACATAAAACCCTGCTCCATATAAATCATCAAGATAAGATCGAAGCTCGGGTGTTGTAGGATATTTACTTGTATTGCTTTGTAACACATATGGCAGCAATGCACGATATGTAACGTCCTCTTTCGTCAAAGGGGCTTTCATCTTCAGCACGAGAGTATTCGTTTTATATTTATCCGTCCGGACCACATGAAGCTTGTAGCCGCTTTTTTCCGTAATTGTATCGGAAGCAATAGACATGAATAATCCTCCTCATTATATAAATCACCTTTATTAGCTTATTGTTTGTAGATTGGAACCCTTTTAAACATCTACTTAAAATATACATGTGAAAGGAAAAATCATGCAAGTTACAGCTACTTTTTTTCGTTTTTCACCAGCTCACCATCACTTATGGCTCAACCTCAAAAGAAAAAAACCGGACAGCACAGTTTGCTGACCGGTTAGACACTTATCTTTTTCCTTTGATGTATGGCTGTCCGGATGCTTTAGGAGCATCTGCACGTCCAATGAAACCAGTTAGCGCAATGATCGTCAGAACATATGGAGCGATCAAGAGGTAAACTGATGGAATATCCTTGAAGAAGGGAAGGCTCGAGCCAACGATACTCAAACTTTGAGCCAAACCAAAGAATAAAGCTGCTCCCATTGCCCCGATTGGGTGCCACTTACCAAAAATCATGGCGGCAATGGCCATGAAACCTTGACCATTAATTGTCGCATGATTGAATTCATTTGAAAAGATGGTAGCATAAATCGCTCCGCCGATACCCCCAAAAGCACCTGATAATAAAACGGCGGCATATCGGATTTTCGTAACATTGACACCCATCGTATCAGCAGCCATTGGATGCTCACCCACGGCACGGATCCTTAACCCGAATGGTGTTTTATAAAGTACATACCAAACGACAAAAGATATGAGAATCGCTATATATACGATGTAATAACCATTTGCGAAAAAGATGGGTCCAATAAATGGAATATCACTTAGTAACGGAACATCAATCCTTGGGAATGTTTCTGTGATTCTATCAGTTTGACCTTTGTCAAAAATCAGCTTCACCAAGAACATGGTCAGACCAACTGCCAACAAGTTGATGGCTACCCCACTAACCGTTTGGTCCGCCCTGAACGTAATGCATGCCACAGCGTGCAGAATGGAAAACAGCAAGCCGGCAATCATAGCCGCTAAGACGGCAAGCCAAGGAGTCCATTCACCAAATACATCAGCAAACATTAAGTTAAAAACAATCCCTGTAAAGGCACCAATGACCATCAAACCTTCTAAACCGATGTTTATGACACCAGCCCGTTCAGAAAACACTCCTCCGAGTGAAGTAAAAATAAGTGGAGCAGCTAGAGCTATCATAGATGGAATAATAATTTGTAATACTTGGTAAAAATCCACTTATTTCACCCCTTTCTTAAATCGAGCGGCAATCCAACGAATAAAATAACTGGAAGCGACGAAGAAAATGATCAATGCTATGACAATATCCACAATTTCACTAGGTATTCCGGTTTCTAGCGGCATATTTAAGGCCCCGGCTTTCAGTCCCCCAAATAATAAGGCTGCAAGCACAACACCAATAGCTGTATTCGCCCCTAATAAGGCTACTGCAATCCCATCAAAGCCCATACCTGTGAACCCGCCTTTGACTGCGGCATAACCGAAAGTTCCAAGACCTTCCATCGCACCCGCAAGTCCTGCAAAAGCACCTGAAATAACCATGGAAAGTATGATGTTCTTATTGACACTCATCCCTGCATACTCGGACGCGTGCTGATTGAAACCTACCGCTTTCAGTTCAAAGCCGGTTTTGGTCCTTTCAAGCAGGAACCACATGATGATTACGCAAATAATCGCTACCACTATTCCCCAATGCATCCGGGAAAAATCCGTAATGCTTTCAAAAAAAGGAGACCGCAGAGATGCTGTATCAGCAATTCTTTCTGTTTTATCCAGCTTGTCAGTCATTACATTCCTAATTAAATAATTCGTCACATATAAAGCTGTATAATTCAACATGATAGAAACGATTACTTCATGTACACGGAACTTAGCTTTTAAATAACCAGGGATAAATGCCCACAATGCCCCGGCAGCTGCACCAACTAAGATGGCCAATGGCAAATGGATGATCCTTGGAAGATCAAAAGCGATTCCGACCCAAACTGCCGCCAGCCAGCCTACAATCAATTGCCCTTCCACACCGATATTGAAAAGGCCCGTGCGAAAAGCAAAAGCCACTGCCAAACCGGCAAGGATATAAGGGATGATTGTCCTGACGGATTCCCCTACATAATAAGAATCCCCAAAAATCCCATTTACCATGGAGCCATAGCCGGCAACTGGGTCATAGCCGCTTACTAACATGATTATGGCCCCAACGACTAAGCCGAGGATAACTGCTATTAACGGACTCGTTAATTTAGATAAATACTTAGACATTTTGTTTTCCACCTGCTTCCGTCCGTTTACTGCCGGCCATTAGAAGGCCTAGCTCCTGTTCAGTCGTTTCTTTCGGATTGACAATTGCGACGATTTCCCCTTCGTATATAACGGCAATCCTATCGCTCACATTCATGATTTCTTCCAATTCAAATGAAATGAGAAGTACCGCTTTTCCTGCATCACGCTGTTCAATGAGCCGTTTATGGATAAACTCGATCGCTCCTACATCAAGCCCGCGTGTTGGCTGTGCGGCAATCAATAAATCCGGGTTCCTATCAACTTCCCGGCCGATGATCGCTTTTTGCTGATTCCCGCCAGAAAGAGCCCTTGCCGGGGTATATTCACTCGGAGTCCGAACATCATAGCTTTTGATCAATGAACGGGCTTTTTCAAATATTTTCTTTGAGTTCAAAATACCGGCTTTTGAGAAAGGCCTTTGATAGTAGGTTTGCAAGACAATATTTTCCCCAATGCTGTAATCGAGAACCAAGCCATGCTTATGCCTGTCTTCTGGAATATGGCCGACACCTGCTTCAGTGATTTTACGCGGCTTCAGATTCCTGATTTCTTTTCCATTTAGCATTATCGAACCAGCTGTTGTCTTCCTTAGGCCAGCCAATGCCTCAATCAGTTCTGATTGACCGTTTCCATCTACACCGGCAATACCGACAATTTCTCCTGCACGGACTGTTAAATCCAAGTTCCGAACAGCTGAAACGCCCCGGGAATCCTTGACTTCCAGTTCCTGAACCTCGAGAACTACATCCGAAGGAGTAGCGGCCGTTTTTTCCGTCTTGAATAGAACTTCCCTACCGACCATCAAACTCGCCAATTCGTTAGGGTTCGTTTCGTTGACGTTCACTGTACCAATTCCTTGCCCTTTGCGGATAACCGTTACCCGGTCACAAACCTCCATGATTTCCTTAAGTTTGTGTGTGATTAAAATGATAGATTTACCCTCTTTGATAAGGGCTTTCATAATATAAATCAATTCCTTGATTTCTTGAGGAGTCAATACAGCGGTCGGTTCATCAAAAATCAATATTTCCGCACCACGGTAAAGCGTCTTAAGAATCTCGACACGCTGCTGCATCCCTATTGAAATACCGGCAATTTTCGCATAGGGGTCAACACGAAGCTGATATTGTTCTGATAGTTTCCTAACTTCCTCGCTCGCTTCTTTTAAATCGATCTTACCCGCTTTGGATGGTTCTTTTCCTAAAATGATATTTTCCGTTACTGTAAAAGGGTCAACGAGCATAAAATGCTGATGGACCATCCCAATCCCTAAATCATTGGCAATGTTGGGACTGGTAATCTTGACTGGCTTCCCATTGACACGGATTTCTCCCTGCTCAGGCTGGTATAAACCGAATAAAACATTCATCAAAGTGGATTTACCCGCGCCATTTTCACCTAATAATGCGTGAATCTCCCCTTTTTTAACCTGAAGTGTAACGTTATCATTTGCGACGATGCCGGGGAATTCCTTACGGATATTAAGCATCTCAATTACATATTCCACGTATTATCAACTCCTAAAATGAGTGTAAATATTCTTTAATCATTCATTGCTTTACTAGCTTATTGATTTTTTTTAAAAAACCAAATGAAAAACTACGATTCTTTCATAGTTTTTCATTCGATATTTTTAAGGCAAAGCGTGATTGGGAAAAGAAAGAATAGAGGGCATTTCTGCCTCCCTATTCTTTCTGGCATTACAGCTTATAAATCAAGTTTTTCGAATTCTTCATCCGTACCCGGAACGACGAATTCACCTGATTTAATTTTTTCTGTCCATTCTTCGACCGCTTTTAAAGATTCTTCTGTTACGTTATCTTTTGTTTCGGAAATGCCTACACCATTTTCTTCGATACCGTACTCAATTACTTTTCCGCCTGGGAAGTTTCCTTCTTTCGCTTTCTCGGAAAGGTCTTTAACTGCCACGTCAACACGTTTTAACATGGAAGTCAGAGTGATGTTGTCGTCAGTTCCAGGAACTGCCCCCAATTTAGCTTGGTCGCTATCTACACCGATAACATAGATTTCTCTCTTAGGATCTTTTTGCTTTTGCTCTACTGCTTCAGTGAATACACCTTTACCAGTTCCGCCAGCAGCATGATAAATGATATCGACACCTGAAGAATACATGGAGCCTGCAGTTGATTTACCGATATCAGCTTTATTGAAATCTCCGGCATATTTAACTTCAACTTTTGCATCCGGATTTACAGATAAAACCCCAGCCTTAAACCCAACTTCGAATTTCTTGATTAACTCAGATTCAACTCCGCCGATAAAACCGACTTTGTTTGTTTTCGTTTGCATTCCGGCAATTACACCTACCAGGAAAGAACCTTGCTGCTCTTTAAAATTAATGCTGGCTACATTCTTTTTGTCAACAACTGTATCCACGATGGCAAAGTGTGAATCCGGACGTTGGTCAGCCACTTCACCAACAGCTTCCGCTAAAAGAAAACCGATACCATAGATTAGTTGGTAATCTTCACGTACAAGCGTATTCAGGTTCTTAGCGTAATCGGCATCAGATTTAGATTGCAGGTAGTTATAGCCATCTTTACCTTTTTCCAGACCATTATCCTTACCGAATTCCTGAATTCCCTTCCAAGCTGATTGGTTGAACGACTCGTCATCCACGCCGCCAGTATCAGTTACCATCGCAACAGTGAAGTTATCTTTGTTTTTCCCATTTGAAGATTCTTTATCATCATTCTCTGAATTACCACATGCTCCCAGTAGCGTACCTGCTGCAAGAACAAGTGAAAGAGCTAGTCCTAATTTGCGCTTTTTCAATTTTTATCCCCCTAATTTACATAGTTTTTTGAGCAGAAATGTTCTGAAAAGTCATTTATGTTTGCGTTTTCACTTCTCGTTAATTTTTTTTGCATACGTTTGATCGACTTTTTTGGAATCGAAACAATCGCTTGCATTCATCCGTATGCAGAGTCAAGGCCTACACACGTTTACGAAGAACATGAAAGCTGAACATATTGGCTTTAAAGTAGTTAACAGAATACAGGATAGGCTGGTCCCAATCATCCAGATGCATCTGCTTTAAAACGAGTAGCGCGGCTTCTGGCGAGCATTTAAGGATTGGAGAAACTTTCTCATGATATCCAATAGGCTCAATCTCCGCTACGGCATGCGTAATTTTCCGATGCGCATCTCTTTCCAAAATATCAAAAAGAGACTCATCATTACGGTCAAAATTTTCTGAAAGAATAGATTCAGGAATTTTGTCAATACAGTAGACGACTGGCTCCCCGTTCGCAGTCCTTACTCGTTCGATGCTGACGATGCGTTCGTCTGTAGAACAAGAAAACCTGCGTATATCCTCTTCTGTAGGTTCTTGGGCCGTCGAGCTTAAGAAAATCGTACCCGGCTTCATCCCTGCCTCTTCAATCATGTTCGTGACACTTTTTAATTGCTCGATACCTGAGGTGAACCGAGGTTTCGGATTGACGAAAGTCCCAACTCCATGGCGGCGAATGATAATGTTTTCTTCTTCCAAAATTCGCAGCGCTTCTCGAAGTGTCGCCCTACTAACTCCCAATTTTTTCGCAAGATCGAATTCTGAAGGGAATTTTTCATTTTCCTGATAGACTCCAGCTTCAATATCCTGCTTCAGGTAATCAATGACCTGCAAATATAAATGTCGACTATCTGATTTTATTGACATACAGTTTCCCCCAGCTAATTTCTTAAGACATCAGACCTCTGATGTTGAATCATTCCTACTAATCGAAAATAATATAACATTTTTTTTAATATAAATAAATAGTGTTTTACTATTTACTTTAAAAGAATTTAGGAGAAATTACCCTTCCCTGTGTCTTTCAATCTAGATGTGGCTGCAGAATTTGTACGATTATTCTCCTAAATCAGATAAATCTTAAAGTAAAAGGCTAGATGCATCCAGCTATGTTCAAGATGCTTTTTTCCTGTATAATAGGATTTATCTTCTTTGAAGGGATGTACACAAGATGTTAAAGATTACAGAATACACAATCGAAAAATTGAATGATCCATTTGGTATTTTGTCCGGGGAACGTTACGAGTTGTTCTTGGATATTGAAGTGCCTGAAGAGGATGAGCTCTTTTCAGAAAATGGTTTATATATCCGGGTGCTTTTTGCTTTGGAGGAACAAAAAGGCAAATTGATTAAATATGATATTTTTGAAAAAGGGAGCGAAGGCGCACTCGAATTCGATTTAGAAGAAGATGAAGAAGCGATGATTACCGACTTCTGCCTTAAACATTTAGACGAGGCGATGAATAATTAAAAAACCGGGCCGCTGCCCGGTTTTTTCTTTACCTATGATGAATGAGCTTCATCTTGTTCATCTTTTGTAACCAATACATTTCGGGGTTTACTGCCTTCATATGGACCGACAATTCCCCTCGCTTCCATTTCATCAATCAATCTGGCTGCCCGGGTATAGCCAATCCGGAAACGGCGCTGCAGCATGGAAACAGATGCAGTCTGCATTTCTACGATCAAGGATACCGCATCCCCATATAAATCATCTTCGACTTCACCATTTGAGGTTTCTGCAATTTCATCGGGTATCATTTCTTCGTTGTATTGTGCTTTTTGCTGTGAAATGACATATGTGACAACTTCCTCGACTTCATTGTCGGATAAAAAGGCCCCTTGGACGCGGACCGGTTTTGAAGCTCCTGAAGGCAGAAAGAGCATGTCACCCCGGCCTAACAGTTTTTCGGCCCCGCCCATGTCGAGGATCGTTCTCGAATCGGTCATTGATGAAACACTAAAAGCAATCCGAGATGGGATGTTCGCTTTAATGACCCCTGTAATTACATCTACGGATGGCCGCTGAGTCGCGATTATCAAGTGGATGCCAGCAGCACGAGCCATTTGTGCAAGCCTTGTGATGGCATCCTCTACATCGTTAGAAGCGACCATCATCAAATCTGCCAGCTCATCGACAATGACTACGATATAAGGCAAGAGCGGTTGTTTGGCGTCTTCTTCAATGTTATACCGGTTAATGTAATCATTGTAGCCTTCAATATTTCGCGTACCGGAATGAGAAAATAGCTCATAGCGCCTTTCCATTTCACTGACCACTTTTTGCAAAGCCTGTGCAGCTTTCTTTGGATTGGTCACTACAGGTGCGAGTAAGTGGGGAATTCCATTATAGACATTCAACTCGACCATTTTTGGATCGATCATCATCATTTTCACTTCATGCGGTTTTGCCCGCATCAGAATACTCGTGATAATCCCATTGATACAAACGGATTTCCCGCTGCCCGTAGCACCAGCCACTAGTAAATGCGGCATTTTATTGAGCTCCGCCTTAACCGCTTCACCGGAAATATTCCGCCCTAGGCCTATTTGCAGTTTTGCGTCAGGCTTGTCAACTTCTTTGGCCTCTAAAACTTCCCTTAATGACACCATCGCCACTTCGGAGTTAGGCACTTCTATTCCGATTGCCGATTTTCCGGGAATCGGCGCTTCGATCCTAATATCCTTTGCGGCAAGTGCAAGGGCCAAGTCATCGGATAGGCTGACAATTTTACTTACCTTCACCCCTACATCAGGATGTACTTCGTATTTGGTTACGGCAGGGCCTAAATGAACTTGAGTGACCCTCGCTTTCACCCCAAAGCTATGAAAGGTGCGCTCAAGTTTTGCCGCATTATCATGAATCAATTGGTACTCTCCGCTTTGGTCGGTTTTTTTAGGCTGCAATAACAAAGAAAGAGGCGGTAAAAGATATTCTTTATTCTCCACTTCCGTAAAATTCATAGGTGGAACGGCATCATCCTGGTCCCCTGCATTTTCAGCTGCAGGCTCCGTAACAACGGGAATTATTTCGTTTTCGTCGCTATAGGCTTTATCAGCAAAGCTGGAAATGATCCGTTCCGTCGCCATTTCCTGTGTTTCCTCTTCTAGAGGGGTCTGATCCGTTTCTTCCACCGGTTCGTTTTGCCGTTTCTTCTTTTTCACGGGATTCTTTTTCTTTTCTTTTTTGTCTTCATTCCACGTTTTCACATCATCTCTGAATGCGGACCATTGCTTTTTGAAAAAGCCGCCAAGACCCCTGAAAAACTTCCCGAGGGTTTCACCTAACGTTTTCCCGGTCAATAGGACGGCACCTACAATGATAAAGAGGAATGAAACGATTTTCGATCCAGCTTCGTCGAATAGAAAGTATGAAGCTGCAAATAATATCGCTCCAATCATACCGCCCCCAAGGTCCTTTGAGCTGGCCTTGCCGGTCACTTCCATCCAGAAAAGTTCCCATGTATTCGAAATGACGCTGGGCTTCGTAAACGGCCCTCCATCTGCAAGCATGTTAAACAGGGTCACATGACTTAGCAGGAGCATGCTCGCAACAAGGAAATACATCCCGACCAATTGCCGTTTCAACAGGTACGGGACCTCTCTCTTTATCATCAAATAGAATCCAGCTGCAATTGCTCCCAACAAAAAGAGGATATACCATTCCCCCATGAAGAAGCGGATTAAAAAGACCGTCCCGTTTCCCACTGCTCCAAGCTTGGCAATGGCAATGATGGCCAAGCCTATTATGGTGAGGCCAATCAATTCATATTTAAGCGTTAGTTTTAACTTCTCTGTACTATTCTTTTTTCTGCGTTTCTTCTTTGCCATAAGATCACCTGATTCTTCATGAAACTATTCTAACTTTCCTATTCAACATCACTACATGATTTCCCTTCACGAAACAAACGTTCGCTACTGATTATACCAAATAAATATGACCCTGTCCTTGATATATATATCATTCATTCTTTAGGAGGACATTTTTCCCATATAATGAATAAAGCAGCCAAGCGGCTGCTGATTTTCATTCCAGTATATCATAATTTACCTCAGTTAGTCGTTTTTACTAATGGTTCATATGTTCAAACACATTTATGACAGCTCCCGGCTGAATGTGTACATTCATATAATCTTCAGGATCGGTGCTGACGATTCGATCAATGCGAAACGTGCGGCCACCGTCATGTTCAACCATAACATGTACACCATTGTAGATCATTTCCATTAAATTCGCCGTCTTCTCATGGTGATGAGGAAAAATTATTTCTTCAGGAACGATCGTATAAAGCGTCATTGCAAAAGCCCCTCCTCTTCCCCGGCAATTTTTGGCCTTCTTTCTTCCATGAAGCTATTTAGTTTTCTCATGGCCTGGCCCACTCCTCCTACATCATCGATCATACCGATTTCAACTGCCTCGGCCCCGATAACGTTCGTACCGATATCACGGGTCAAGTTTCCTTTGGCAAACATTAAATCCTTAAAACTCTCTTCCGTAACGTTGGAGTGCCGCGTAACAAATTTAATGACTCTTTCCTGCATTTTATCCAAGTATTCAAAGGTTTGAGGCACGCCAATGACTAGCCCCGTCAAACGAATTGGATGAATCGTCATCGTTGCTGTTTCTGCTATATAGCTATGGTCACACGAAACCGCAATCGGCACACCGATCGAGTGCCCTCCCCCAAGTACAATCGAGACGGATGGCTTTGATAGGGAAGCCAGCATTTCTGCGATTGCCAGTCCCGCTTCGACATCTCCTCCGACCGTATTTAATATGACAAGCAGCCCCTCTATATTGGGATTTTGTTCAATTGCCACAATTTGCGGAATAACATGTTCATATTTGGTCGTTTTATTTTGAGGCGGCAGCTGCATATGTCCTTCAATTTGTCCAATGATCGTCAAACAATGGATTTTTGAGTCTTGAGATAGTTGCGGAACATTAGTAGCCCCCAGCTGCTGGATCTTTTCGATTAAAGTTGAATTCTTACCTTCCTGCTTGCCTTCATTTTCATTTGGTAATGGTGCATTATCCACTATGCCAACCCCTTTCTCTTTTAGCCTATAGCTTTATTATGTCTCGAGTCTCGGACTTCATTCTTCAAGATATGGAGTCAGAAAAAAGAACCCCTGACTGTTCAAATCAGGGGTTACTTACTTAATATTCCATTATGATCGGTAAAATCATTGGGCGGCGTTTCGTTTTTTCATAGAAGAATTGGTTTAGTGCATCACGCATTTCCTGCTTCAGCGTGGACCAATCAAAAGGCTGGCGCGACCCATTTTTCTTTACGATTTCACTTACTATTTCAGTTGCTTCCGCAATCATTTTTTCTGATTCGCGAACATATACGAAGCCCCTTGAAATGATTTCAGGGCCTGCTGCAATGCTTTTATCCTGACGGTTCAACGTGACGACTACAATCAAAATGCCATCTTGGGATAACAAGCGCCGATCACGAAGAACGATATTACCCACATCTCCAACACCGCTGCCATCTATCAAGATATTTCCTGCAGAGACTTTGCCGGAAAGCCCCATTTTATTGCCCTTTAGTTCGATGACATCCCCTTTTTCGGCAATTATGATGTTTTCACGCTTAATTCCCGCAGCAACCCCAACTTTTTGATGGGCATATAAATGGCGGTATTCCCCATGTACAGGGATCAAGAATTTAGGATTCATCAAATTGATCATCATTTTTAGCTCTTCCTGGCTCCCATGCCCTGTTACGTGCACTTTATATTTATTGGCAGATACCACTTCAGCACCAACCCTGTATAGCAAATCGACGGTTTTGGATAAAATAAGTTCACCGCCCTGCAGGGGTGATGCACTGATCAAAACGGTGTCTCCCTTTTTGATCGTTACCTGCTTGTGGGTCTGCTTTGCCATTTTTTGAAGTGCTGCAATGGGTTCACCCTGATGACCTGTCGATAACACGACGATTTCACGGTCGTCATACTGGCCAATTTCATTAATCGGGATTATCAGCTCTTCTTCGACCTTTAAGTAGCCAAGATTCAAGGCTGTTTCATAAACGCGTTGCAGGCTTTTTCCTACAACTGCCACTTTTCTGCGACTTGCTGCAGCTGCATTGAAAACATGTTGAATCCGGTTGATGTTCGAAGCGAAGCACGCAACGATGATCCTTCCGGAGGCAGCATGGAAAACCTCTGTTATATCTTTGGCCACAACTGCTTCTGAAGTCGTATAACCTGGCCTCTCGGCACCGGTACTATCCGAAAGCAGGCATAGGACACCTTCTTCACCGATACTGGCCATCTTACCGATTTCCGGTTTATATAGATCCGTTGCTGCCTGGTCGAATTTGAAATCCCCTGTATAAACGATTGCACCTTCACGAGTATGGATCACGACTCCGACAGAATCGGGAATGCTATGGTTAGTCCGGAAAAAGGACACGGCTGCTTGAGGGAAACTTAAAAGGGAATCCGAATCGATTTCAGTGAAAGTTGCCCTGCCGTTAAAGCCATCTTCCTTTAATTTCGTTTTGATTAAAGCAAGTGTAAGCTTAGTTCCATAAACAGGAGCCGGTAAATATTTCAAGACATAAGCAAGCGCTCCCATATGGTCTTCATGACCATGGGTAATGAATATCCCCTGCACCCGTTCCTTATTATCCATCAAATAAGAAATATCTGGGATGACCGCATCGATTCCGAGCATTTCGTCTTCCGGCAGCATTAATCCTGCATCAAGAAGATAGATGTCCTCGTTCACCTCAACGACGTACATATTTTTACCAAGCTCCCCTTGTCCTCCAAGAGAAATCACTTTTATTCCATTATTTTTATCTTTACCCAATCGAATATCCTCCTTAAAAAATCCCGTTCATAATTTCCCAATGATTTCATTATAACCGATGTTCAAAAAACATGACAACACTTACCATTTTCAGAGGGACTTTTTCATATAATTCAAAAAAAAACAACCTATTATGTAAGAGATCCTTTGTACTTTTACCAGTTTCGATTGATTATAAAAAATTCAAATACTATCATCCCGAAATCGGAAAGTATATCCCGTTCATATACATCATTATGTAAAAACAAGCCAATCTTCAACGATCAGCTTGTTCCGTGTCTTTTTATTTTTTTAATACCTTGGTTAATGCCAGGCGTTCCTGCTCCGTCAATGGCACGATTGGGAGTCTGACCGATCCAACGTCAATTCCATATAACTGAAGAGCTGTTTTGACAGGTGCAGGGCTTGGCGCTGCAAACAAACCTTTTATAAGCGGTAACAGTTCCTGATGCAGCCGGGCTGCCTCTTTCAAGTTCCCACTGATGAAGGCCTCCACTATTTTCTGCAACTCCTTGCCAGCAATATGTGAAGCAACCGATACTACACCCACACCACCAATCGCCAACACCGGTAGTGTTAAAGCATCGTCCCCGCTATATAATGCAAAATCTTCATCCGTGCCGGCTATGATTTGGGTCATAGCATTTAAATCCCCGCTCGCTTCCTTAACGGCTACGATATTGGGAATTTTCGAAAGGCGGATGATCGTTTCCGGTTCAATATTAACTGAAGCCCGCCCAGGGATATTATATATCATAACAGGGAGCGTCGTACTGGCTGCAATAGCCTTAAAATGCTGGTACAGACCTTCTTGATTCGTTTTACTATAATACGGGGCAACCAGCATTATCGCATCGGCGCCATTTTGTTCCGCCTTTTTTGTCAACTCGATGGAAGCATACGTATTGTTGCTTCCTGTACCCATGATGATGGGCACACGTTTTTCAACAACCTTAGAAACATGACGCAATAACGCGATTTTCTCCTCCGAAGATAAAGTTGGAGATTCCCCTGTCGTTCCCGACAGCACAAGTGAATCGGTCCCATTCGTTAATAAGTAATTAACCAATGAAGTCGTCTTTTGAAAATCAATATTTCCCTTGCTATCGAAAGGGGTGACCATCGCGGTTGATACTCTACCAAATATCATCATCTAACACCTCTTTAATTTTTAAAACATTTACTTAATAAAAACCTGATTATTGGACTTCCCCTTCATGCAATTGAAATGCATAGTGCAGGGAATTAACGGCTTCTATTAAATCTTCTTCTTTTACGAGTACCCAAATTGTCGTATGGCTGTCAGCTGACTGGAGAATGGCAATTTCCTTTTCGGAAAGCGCCGTGACAATCTTCGCTGCCACGCCAGGTACTCCATTGATGCCTGCACCGACTACCGATACCTTGGCACAATTCCTTTCAATGACCGGTTCATGACCAAGCTCGGCCAAAATCGAGAGGGCAAGTTCTGTCATCTCTTCCGATACGGTATAAACTACACCACTTGGATATATATTTATAAAGTCAACTGAAATGGAGGCATTGGCCATCGCTTTGAAAACTTCAGCCTGTAAATTATATTGATCTTTTTTCGCACGGACCTTGATTTGAGTGATCTTTGGTACATGGGCAATCCCGGTCACAAGCCTTTCACGTATGTCACTGCCCTGGCTTCCCTTGTTCATGCTTGTAACAAGGGTTCCCAAACCTTCGCTGTATGTTGACCTTATCCGAATCGGGACTTTTGCCTGCATCGCAATTTCAACAGCTCTCGGATGTATGACCTTCGCCCCTTGATATGCCATGTTGCAAACTTCCGTATATGAAACGATTGATAATGGACGAGCTTGATCTGCAATGCGTGGATCTGCTGTCATGATTCCTTCGACATCCGTAAAAATATCGACCCGTTCAGCTTGCAATGCGGCACCTAATGCAGCTGCTGAAGTATCACTTCCACCACGGCCGATGGTCGTGATGTCACCATTTTTAGCAGCTCCCTGGAAACCTGCTACAACGACAACATCCTTCACCTCAAGTTCTTTCATGAGGCGATCGCATTTCATTTCGATTATTTTCGCACTGGAATAGTCGTTATTCGTCATGAATCCTGCTTGAGCTCCAGTATAAGCAACCGCATCAATACCATGTTCCAAGAGCATGTTAGTAAATACTACAGATGATATAGTTTCTCCGACAGACATAAGTAAATCCTGTTCTCGCTTTGAAAGGCTGGCTTTGGTTCCATTTACAAGGGAAAGTAAGGTATCCGTTGCATAAGGATCCCCTTTTCTTCCCATTGCTGAAACCACAACCACCACTTTATATCCTTCTTTAATCGCTTTTTCGATATGCCCCTTGGCAAATGAACGGCTTTCCTCATCACGAACGGATGTCCCACCGTATTTCTGGACGATAATTTTCATAATATGCACCCCAAATATAAGCCAGCTCCCCGATCCGGGAAGCTGACAAAGACTCTCTATCCTATTGGAATTTGTTTTTCTGTCGAGTTCATTAAGAATAAATTATTACTTAACGGTAACCAAACCTAATTTCAAAAGGCTTTCAGCAATTTGAACGGAATTCCAAGCTGCACCTTTTAATAGATTATCGGAAACCACCCATAAATGGAAGCCTTTATCTTCATCCAAATCTTTGCGAATTCGACCGACGAATACATCATTCTTGCCGACGGATGAAGCAGGTGTTGGGTAAACTTGTTGTTCCGGTTCGTCTTCCAACACTATGCCAGGTGCCGTTCTCATTAAATCCTTGATTTGGGAAGCCGCTATGCCTTCTTTTTCAACTTCAATGTATACAGATTCCGAATGACCTGTTACAACAGGAAGCCTCACGCAAGTTGCAGCCACTGGAAGGTCTTGCATATGCATGATTTTCTTTGTTTCATTAATCATTTTCATCTCTTCGAATGTGTACCCATTATCTTGGAATTTATCGATTTGGGGAATGACGTTAAATGCGATTTGATAATGCTTTTCGTCCCCTTTTACCGGTAATATTTTCGGATCGATTTCTTTTTCATCAAGCAAGTCGCGAGCCTGTTCCTTTAATTCATTTATCGCTGCTGCACCTGCACCAGAAACAGCCTGGTAGGTAGAAACAACAATTTTTGATAAGCCATATGTCTGGCGGATAGGCTCTAATGCCACAACCATTTGGATAGTTGAACAATTCGGGTTTGCAATGATCCCATTATGCTGCTTCAAGTCTTCTTCATTCACTTCAGGAACGACTAGCGGCACATTTTCATCCATGCGGAAAGCGCTCGTATTATCCACCACTATCGCACCGCGTTTCACTGCTTCTGGAGCCAATTCCTTAGACACGCTTCCTCCAGCACTGAATAAAGCGATATCGATGCCTTCAAAGCTTTCAGGTTTTGCTTCCTGAACTTCGATTTCTTCGCCCTTAAACGTAAGTTTGATTCCTGCGGAACGAGCCGATGATAAAAAGATGATTTTCTTTATCGGTAAGTCCCTTTGTTCGAGTGTTGAAATCATTTGTTGTCCTACTGCTCCAGTTGCTCCCACAACTGCAATACGCAATCCCTGTGTCTCAGTCATTTATGCATACTCCTTTTCTATCTCTTAAATTAGTTAGTTGTTGGATTTATTACTTCTTGTTCAGAATATCATTTATTTTATCACATTAACATTCCAAAGGGTCGGACTTTAACAAAATATTCTGGTAGTGGAGTGGTTTTTTATAACTTCAACCTACAAATTTATGCATATATACCAGTCGTTGAAAGCTAGATCCGTGGCAAAAACTTGTTCAGGCTAAATCATCCTTGAACCTTTCGACGATGACAGGTTGAATCTGTTCCCTCTCCAGTGCCGATATGATCGTATCCCTTATCATGCTCATCCTTGCAACCATGGAACTTGGTTTGCCTGTGGGATTATCCTGGCCATATGGAACAAAATAAATATCTTTTGCTGCCATCAGCCTCATTAGATTGACACCATTTAACCCAAGTGCATCATTTGTTGATATCGCGACCACGACTGGACGGTGATTCCTCATCGTCGCTTTTGCAGCCATAAGTACAGGCGAATCGGTAAGGGCATTTGCCATTTTACTCATTGAGTTACCCGTTAAAGGAGCGATCACCATACAATCGAGTGGCAATTTAGGTCCTAAAGGCTCCGCTTTGACGATTGTATCAACGACGTGATTCCCCGTCAATTTTTCTATTCTTTCGACCCAGTCTTCGCCCTTTCCAAAACGGGTTTCCGTGTTTTGAACAGTCGATGTTACGATTGGGATGACTTCCGCCCCTTCATTTACAAGTTTTTCTATTTCCGGAAACACTTCATCATATGTGCAATGTGATCCTGTTAATCCGAAACCAATCCGTTTACCTTTGAGACTCATATCATTTTCCCCTTCCTTTTCAAGAACTCGCCTTGAATCAATAGTCCCAGTGCATTCGCTAATATCTGACCAGCTGTTTTCGGGGCAACTATCCCCGGTAGGCTCGGTGCCAACAGCGCCTTAATTCCCCTTTTTTCAGCGTAACGAAAATCCGTCCCCCCCGGTTTTGAAGCAAGGTCGATGATTAATGTATGAACGGGCATATTAGCGATGACATTTGCGGTAATTATAGGAAAAGGGATCGTATTGATGCATATATCAACATTTTTCATTTCTGCAGCAAGATCATTTAAATGAAAAGGGGCTAATGCCATTTCACTGATCCTCGCTATATCTTCGCTTTTTCTTGCCCCCACCTTTACTTTTGCTCCAAGTGCCTGGAATGACCGGGCTACACTCATACCGACCCTTCCCAGTCCCAGAACGGCTACATTCGATCCATGAATAGTAAAATCCGTATGTTGAATGGCCATCATGATCGCACCCTCAACAGTGGGAATCGAATTATAAATAGCGACATCATCACGTTCGAACAATAGAACAAGTTTGCGATCCACCTTCTTGAATATCTCATCGAGGTAATCGTTACTGATTCCTGCATAAAAAGTGCAATGTTCCGGGGTATTTTTTATCATTTCTTCAGTCAAAACAACCTCTTCACTGGAAAAGATCGTTTCTACTTTCCCATCTGAATCCGTACCCCGGACAGGTAAAATAACTGAATCTAATTCCTTGAAGTTTATATCTTCCATTTTTTCCTTAACCGCTCCGGTAAAAGCATGGTCAAGCTGTTCAAAACCTACCAATAATAACTTTGCATCAAGCTCCGTCAGTTTACGGACAACTTCAAGCTGACGCGCATCTCCACCAATTACAGCGATTTGCATGCCTGTAAGCATTAAAACCGTCACCTTCTTTATTTAAAAGATCCTAAACATTCCTTGCCTCGTGATACAATTCCTTCAGGAAGCAATTCGGTTTTTGCTACATTCTCTAGTTACCCTGCCATCTTATGTTTTCACTTAAAAAACGGTGATAAGAAAAGAAAAAACGCCATAGCTATTGCCAGCTAAGGCGTTTTCGAAAGTG
Organism: Bacillus sp. ISL-57; assembly: GCF_018613135.1. NCBI lineage: Bacteria > Bacillati > Bacillota > Bacilli > Caryophanales > Bacillaceae > Bacillus > Bacillus sp. ISL-57. The sequence continues at coordinate 134,148 of NZ_JAGGQV010000002.1, forward strand.
TATTTCGAGAAGTTCCAAGGAGTATGAAGCGAGCGTCATTATCCGTCCATATGCTCTCCTTCTTTAAGCGAGAGTCCTTCCTGAAAATCAATGATGACCATATCCGCACCGATTTTTTTTATATGTTCCCATGGCACTCTTATTTCACTGCCATTCCTTAAAAGGCCGAACCATTTGACAGATGGAATGATCAACGAGGTAATTTGTCCAGTTTCATCTATTTCCAAATCCGTCTGACCAAGGATTCCTAATCTTTCCGCCCTATTCACATCGACTATTTCCTTACCGCTCAGTTCGCTCAACCTCAATTTTGGTTCCCCCTTTTTCGTCTTCTATTCAATCTATATCCGAAAAAGGTAAACTTAGAAGGCATTTAACCAAATATTGTCCATAATACTGGACCCTCCCGCATTCAAAGAAAAAAAGCCTGACCTCCCATTAATGAAGGTTCAGACTTGTTCGTTATTATTTGTCCCAATTTTCCAGCGGGCTCACTAATGACAAGGAATGTTCCGTAAAGATCTGATTTGCCAATTCATTGACGGTATCCTCAGTCACTTCGTCAATCTTGATGATGATATCATCAAGGGAACGGTGCTCACCCAACATAAGCTCATTTTTTCCGTTCCGGCTCATGCGGCTATTCGTGCTTTCAAGGCTGAGCATCAAGCTGCCTTTTAGTTGTTCTTTACTATTTCGTAATTCCTTTTCCGTAATGCCATCCCTTTTTAAAGTATCCAGTGTTTCCTGAATGGTTTCATACAGGCTGTCAAGCTGATTTGTGCCTGTCCCCCCATATACTGTCACCATACCGCTATCTTGATAACTGGAGTGATAAGAGTAAACGGAATAGGCAAGGCCGCGTTGCTCCCTGACGTCCTGGAATAGACGGCTGCTCATGCTTCCCCCAAGGATATTATTCAAGGTAATCAGGCTGTATGTTTTATCGTTGCCTATTTCCAATCCGTTGTAACCAAGGCATAAGTGGGCTTGTTCCGTATCTTTTTTACGGGTGATCCTATTTTCGTGGAAGGAAGGTTTGACCAATTCAAGACGGTCTTCCCCTCCTTGATACGAGCCAAAGTAGCTTTCGACTTCCTTGATCAATTTTTCATCCACATTCCCAGCAATGGACACGACTACCTTATCGGGTGTATACATGTCATGGACGTATTTTTTTAATGTATCACTATTGAAAGTGTCAAGCGTATTTTCCGTCCCTAGAATTGGATAACCAAGGGGGTGATTTTCATATACCGCCTTGCTTAAGAGGTCATGGACAATGTCATCTGGTGTGTCTTCGTACATTTTGATTTCTTCATAGACGACATTTTTTTCTTTTTTCAATTCTTCCCCATCAAATGTAGAATTGAAGAACATATCAGCCAGGATTTCAAGCGCATAGCTTGCATGGTTATCCATTACTTTAGCATAATAGCATGTATATTCTTTTGATGTGAATGCATTCACCTGTCCACCGATACTATCGAACGATTCGGCAATTTCGCGCGCATTTCTCTTAGTTGTCCCTTTAAAGAACATATGCTCCAGAAAATGTGAAACCCCATTCAATTCTGGCGTTTCATTTCTTGAACCTGTTTTTATCCATACTCCAATTGCTGCTGAACGTACAGTTGGAATATTTTCCAATACAATTCTAACTCCATTTTGACACGTGTATTTCTTAATCAACTAACATTCCTCCCAATCATTCTATGCTGCTATCGTTACCAATACATTATGGATTCAATCGCTCTTCATCTACTGCTTCCGAAACGGTAACGATATCTAAATCTTTCTTTTTTATTTCAATTATTAACGTTTCCAATGATTTTGCAGTAGATTCAGTTGGATGCATCAATATAAATGCTCCAGGGTGTACCTTAGAAAGCACTCTTTGTTGAAGGACTTCAGGGCTTGGCTTTTGCCAGTCGATCGTATCCACACTCCACATGGCGGTCTCCATACCGAAAGAGTCCGCGATTTTCACCGTTTCATCCCGGTAGCTTCCACTTGGTGGTGCGAACCATTTCATTTTCAAACCTGTCACAGCTTCAATGACTTCATTCGTTTTTCGAATTTCCTCACGTGTAGCTTGTGCGGATATGTTTTTCATATCTGGATGTGAATAAGAATGATTTCCAATTTCGTGCCCGCCACCCTTAATCATCTTGGCCAATTCGGGATTTTTCTTGGTCCAATTACCTTCAAGGAAAAATGTGGCCTTGACATTATTCTTTTTTAACACGGCCAACATATCTTGTAAGTATTCATTCCCCCAGGCCACATTGATTAAAAATGATACCACTGGCTTTTCGGGATGGGCCCGGTAAATGGGAGCAGGATCCAGATCCTCCATATGTATCTTTGCAGGGATCTGCTGAAATACCAGCTTATTCTTATCGAACACGCCCTCCTTCTTCATGGCTTTATAAGAATCATCAATATTTACCTTCAGGCCATTATATGCAGGAACGGTTTTCCAAACAGAATCTATTCGTGCATCCTGTGGTGCAATCTCATATTTTTTTGTTGATTCTTTTATTTGTAAAAGTAGCTCGTCTTCTTGCTTCATTGAAGCAACTGAATCATCGGTTAATTGGGTCAAATAAATTTGTGTATATGGATTTTGCACTAATAACCATGATATACCTGCAATGGCACTTATCGCAACTATCTGCTTCCATTTATTATTCATTTTTTACGCCCCCTTCATACCAAAATGTATGAAGAAAACGGACAAGGTAGAACATGACATCCTTTTAACGCCATTCGCCCGATGGATATTCCAATACCTTAAAACAAAAAAAGCATGCAGATTCACAAGGAATCGCATGCCGGATTTCTATTTTCAATTACGATTGAGAAGGGTTGGCTGCCTCTTTTTGCTCTTTCAAGACTGCTTTACGGGAAAGGTTAACCCTTCCTTGCTTATCGATCTCAGTGACTTTGACCAATAATTCATCGCCAAGTGAAACGACATCTTCCACTTTTCCGACTCTTTCTTCAGCCAGTTCAGAAATATGTACCAAACCGTCTTTACCATTGAAGATTTCAACGAAGGCACCGAACTTTTCGATACGTTTAACTTTACCTAAGTATAGCTCGCCCACTACGACTTCACGTACGATATCTTCAATGATTTTCTTCGCTTTTTGAATCATTGGTTCATCAGTAGAAGATATGAATACCGTTCCATCTTGTTCGATGTCGATTTTCACGCCAGTTTCTTCAATGATTTTGTTGATATGTTTACCGCTCGGTCCAATGACATCTCGGATCTTATCCGGATTTATGGACATTGTAACGATTTTTGGAGCATATTTGGATAACTGCTCACGCGGTTGATTGATGGTTGACATCATGGATTCCAAAATGTGCATCCGGCCATGTTTGGCTTGAAGTAAAGCTTCTTCAAGAATCTCTCTTGAAAGTCCTTCAATCTTAATATCCATTTGTAGGGCAGTAACACCTTTTGAAGTCCCTGCAACTTTAAAGTCCATGTCTCCCAGATGATCTTCCATACCTTGGATATCCGTTAAGATTGTATAGTGCTCACCTGATTTGACTAGGCCCATGGCAATACCGGCAACTGGAGCTTTCAATGGAACCCCGGCATCCATCATTGCCAAAGTGCTTGCACAGATACTTGCTTGTGATGTTGAACCGTTCGATTCAAGGACCTCAGAAACAAGCCTGATTGTATATGGGAAGTCTTTATCGTTTGGAATGACGGGCTCCAACGCTCTTTCACCAAGTGCACCATGACCGATTTCACGGCGCCCTGCCCCACGGATAGGACCGGTTTCACCTACACTGAAATGCGGGAAATTATAGTGATGCATAAAACGTTTTGACTCTTCGGTCCCGAGTCCGTCCAGAATCTGCACATCACCAAGTGCACCTAATGTACAGATGGATAGCGCCTGGGTTTGTCCGCGTGTGAACAATCCGGAACCGTGTGTACGGGGCAGAATCGTTACTTCAGATGATAATGGTCTGATTTCATCAGGATTACGGCCATCCGGACGCACTTTTTCTTCCGTGATCAAACGGCGGACTTCGGATTTAACCAATTTATTAAGGATTTCTTTGATTTGCTTTAATTTTTCTTCATCAGTTTCTTCTTCATAATGAACCAACACACGATCTTTTACTGCTTTGATCGCGTCTTCACGAGCATGTTTTTCCTGAACTTGTACAGCTTTGTTCAAGTCTGCTTCACATAGGCCTTTCACTTCTGCTTCCAGTTCCGCATCCACTTGGTATAAAGTGACCTGCATTTTTTCCTTGCCGATTTCAGCAACGATTTTCTCTTGGAATGCAATGATCTTCTTGATTTCATCATGTCCGAACATGATTGCTTCAAGCATCGTTTCCTCTGGTACTTCATTCGCTCCGGCTTCAACCATGTTGATGGCATCTTTAGTGCCGGCAACCGTCAGATTGATGTCACTTTTAGCTAGTTGGTCAACAGTAGGGTTAATAATGAATTCATTATTGATTCTCCCCACTACAACTCCAGCAATCGGACCTTCGAACGGAATATCGGAAACTGAAAGTGCAAGGGAAGAACCTAGCATGGCTGCCATTTCCGTAGAGCAATCTTGATCGACACTCATGACCATGCTGATGATCTGAACATCGTTCCTGAAGCCATCGGCGAAAAGCGGACGGATTGGACGATCGATTAAACGGCTAGCAAGAATTGCCCTTTCACTCGGTCGTCCTTCACGTTTGATGAAGCCTCCCGGAATTTTACCGACTGCATAAAGCCTTTCTTCGTAGTTGACTGTCAAAGGGAAGAAGTCAACATTTCTAGGTTCCTTCGAAGCTGTCGCAGTACTTAATACAGCAGTTTCTCCATAACGGACTAAAACTGCCCCGTTCGCTTGTTTGGCTAATTGCCCTATCTCTACCGTTACATTACGGCCGGCCCAGTCAAATGAATACGTATGTTTTTCCTGTCCCATTTATTAAACCCCTCTCTGAATCTTCACTTAGAGGTTTAGTTTACCTAAACCTGTATTGGATTAAATCATTTATATGTGAAAGTAACTGAACTCGAGTTAAAACCAAACTATTCCTATTATGCACGAAAAAAACAAGCATTAACAGTAAAATGAATAAAAATTTCATTCATTTGATTATGTATATCCTGATCATTTATAAATGGAAAAGGACCCGGCTCCTGCCGAGTCCCAAGGACGAAGGCCCAGCCTTAAGTAGAACACGTCCAAATCATTTGATTAACATCAAAAAAGCGGGAAATTTCCCGCCTTCCTGAAAAAATTATCTACGTAGACCTAATTTGTTAATTAGTGTACGGTAACGAGTAACGTCTTTGTTACGTAGGTAAGTTAAAAGATTACGACGTTTACCTACCATTTTTAGAAGACCGCGACGTGAATGGTGGTCTTTTTTGTGTGTGCGTAAGTGATCGTTCAAGTTGTTGATTTCTTCTGTTAATACTGCGATTTGAACTTCTGGAGATCCAGTGTCAGTATCGTGAGTTCTGAATTCTGCGATAAGTTCGTTTTTGCGTACTTGTGTAATTGCCATGTTATTATTCCTCCTAAAATTCTGTAAAATCACCTATTACCGAGCCAGCGTCGGAGTCTCGACTAGCCAAGCAATGGTTATTTTCATACATACAATAGAATACATGTTTTTCATTAAAATTGCAAGTCTTGTCTTTTATGCTTCAAGCTTTGCAAAATAGGCTATTGCATTTTGCTTATCCGTTTCGATCTGAGCGACCAATGCCTCAAGTCCGGAAAATTTATGCTCACTCCGAAGTCTTGTATGCCATTCAACCGAAACCTGGTTGCCATAAATATCTCCCGAGAACTCCAAGGCATGGACCTCAACAGTGGGATATTTAGGTTTTTCTTCGTGGAACGTAGGTTTGTATCCGACATTGCAAACCCCTTTATACCAATTACCACTTATTTTGATCCTGACGGCGTACACGCCTGCTGCAGGGAAGATATAATCATCACTTACTTCAATATTAGCGGTGGGGAAACCCAACTTCCTGCCCCGCTTTTCACCGTGAACGACATGACCTTTCGTTATATAGCGTCGTCCAGCCAAATGATAAAAGTCGGAAAAGTTGCCATTACCGAGAGTTTCCCTGATTCTCGTCGAGCTAACCTTTTCATCTTCAAGTGTCTGTTTTGCAACGACTGTCTGCGAAAATCTGCCTTGTGCGTAAACAGGCAAATCTTCCATCGACCCTTGACCATAGCGACCGTATGAATAATCAAAGCCTGCAACTACATGACGGACATTCAGCCCGGCAATGTATTCGTCAACGAATCGTTCCGGCAGTACCGAAGCAAATTCCTTGCTGAAATGGACAATGAATAAATAATCGATCCCCATCGACTCTATGATATCCACCTTATCTTCAAGTGGAGTGATATATCGGATATTTTCCGTTTTCCTACCCAGTACTGCAGAAGGGTGCGGGTCAAATGTCATGACTGCTGACTTAAGATTCATTTCATCGGCTTTTTGCTTGGCGGTTTGAATGACTATTTGATGGCCTTTATGTATGCCATCAAAAAATCCAAGCGCCATTACAAGCTCGGGAAAATCATCCGTATTAAGTTGATGAGGATGCTCTATTGCGATCACTTTCACCTTTCAATCTCCTCTTTCCGGCGGTAAAACGGTCTATAATTCTTGTGCCAATACTTTTACAGGTTTAATTAATCCCTCTTTTGTCGGATGTATTTGATAAATGGCAATTGCCTTATCTGCTGGATCGACCATCACAAATGGCATTCCTTTTTCAACAACAACATCCTTTGATTGTTCCAATACCGCGCCGTTAAGTACTTTCTTTGCTACTTTATCACTAATCTGAAATTTGGGCAAATGAAATAATCCCCGCTCTAAAGGCAACAGAAATTCATCCATTTGACCATTTTCCATGAACTCTTCCACTTCAGAAAATGTGAAACAGTCCTCCTGCTTAAAACCTGCTGATTCAATACGCGTCAAGTCTGACATATGAGCAGGAAAACCCAGTTCTTCGCCCATCATGACTGCAAGTGTCCGAATATAGGTTCCTTTGCTGCAATTTACGCGAAAACGAAAAGATATGGTTTCCCCTTTAAATTCAGAACGATCATCGAGAAGGGTAATATCATAGATGGTGACCTCCCTTGTCGGCCTCTCCACCTCTATCCCTGCACGGGCATACTCATATAATTTCTTCCCGTTTACCTTTACCGCTGAAAACATCGGCGGCGTCTGTTCAATTTTTCCTGTCAATGATTCAAGCACTTCGAGAATCCGTTTACGCTGAATCACTTGATCAATCTTTTTCTCTTCGACTTTTTCGCCGCTTGCATCTTCAGTTGTCGTTGAAAAACCAAGGGTCACTTCCCCTTCATAAGCTTTACCGGCTTCTGTCAGATATTCTGCTATCTTTGTTGCCCTGCCAATACAAATAGGTAAAACCCCTGTTACATCAGGATCTAAAGTACCTGTGTGCCCAACCTTTTTTGTCTTTAAAATCTTTCTTAATTTAAAAACACAATCATGGGATGTCAATCCCTTGGGTTTCCATAATGGAAGAATACCGTTCACGCTTTCACCTCATCTTTTATAAAACACCTTAAACGATTATGACCCCCGCCCCGAAAGGTGTTTTTCCTTTTTTCATATTCGGTTTCAAAAAAAAGAGACCGACTTCAAGAAGTGCAAAGCACTTATTGAGTCGGCCTCCTTTTACTGCTTGCTTATTCCTCGTCTTTTTCAGCCGGTTTATCCTCTGAATTGATTTGGGAAATCAACGACTCGATACGATTACCATAATCGACCGATTCATCAAATTCAAAAAACAGCTCAGGGGTTTTGCGCAGGCGGATTCGCTGCCCAATTTCTGAACGCATGAATCCTTTTGCCTTAGCTAGACCTTGCAGGGTTTTCTCCCTTTGTTCCTGGTCACCCAAAACGGAAATATAAACTGTTGCCTGTTGTAAATCGCCTGTAACCGCGACATCCGTCACTGTAACAAATCCGATTCTTGGATCTTTAATTTTTCGGCCGATAATTTCACTCAGCTCTTTTTTCATTTGTTCGCCAACACGATTTGAACGAAGGCTCATAATATCACCTCGATAGCCTAAAGCCAGTCTATATCTGTTATTGTTCGCTCTAGTTCCGGAAAAGAATCTAGAAATTTAAGGGCATTTTGAAGTTCCCGTTCTGTAGCCTTCCTTGAGGATGTTACGGTTACGATTGAAATCTTTGTCCGCTGCCATAAATCCTGAAAATCGGTTTCTGCTACAGAAATATTGAACTTCTGCTTAAGCCGTGTCATGACCCGCTGAAGCACGGCCCTTTTTTCTTTTAAAGAATGGGTGTCATGGATGATGCATTCACATTGGACGGAGCCAACGATCATTTACGTTCGATCTCTTCCATTACATACGCTTCAATTACATCGCCTTCTTTAAGGTCGTTGTAATTTTTAATCGTAATACCGCACTCATAGTTCGTTGCCACTTCTTTAACATCATCTTTAAAACGTTTCAATGCATCAATTTCACCTTCGTAAATGACGACACCTTCACGAATTAAGCGAATTCCGCTATCACGTGTAATTTTTCCTTCTGTAACGTAAGAACCGGCAATCGTGCCCACCTTGGATACTTTGAAAGTCGTACGAACCTCAGCCTGACCGATAATTTTTTCTTCGAATTCAGGGTCAAGCATCCCTTTCATAGCCGACTCGATCTCTTCGATCGCTTTATAGATGATGCGGTGCAGGCGGACATCAACATTTTCTGATTCAGCTGCACGCTTCGCATTCACGTCAGGACGGACGTTAAATCCGATGACGATTGCATTTGAAGCTGTTGCAAGGATGATGTCAGACTCTGTAATGGCACCAACGCCTATGTGAATGATTTTCACTTTAGCGCCTTCCACTTCTATTTTATTCAGGGAAGCGGCTACTGCTTCAGCAGAACCTTGAACATCAGCTTTTAGAATGATGTTCAATTCTTTAATTTCCCCTTCTTTCATTTGTTCGAACAAAGTATCCAGGGTTACACGGGATTTCTCATTACGTTGTGAAGCAAGTTGTCTCTGTGCACGCACTTCCCCAACTTGACGGGCCGTTTTCTCATCTTCAAAGACGATGAAACGATCGCCAGCTTGCGGCACTTCGTTCAATCCAGTGATTTCAACCGGTGTTGAAGGACCTGCATCCTTAACACGGCGTCCAAGATCGTTAACCATCGCACGAACACGTCCGAATGTATTACCGATAACAATCGGATCCCCGATTTTCAACGTTCCGTTTTGAACAAGCAATGTGGCAACCGATCCGCGCCCTTTATCCAAACGCGCTTCGATAACCGTTCCATTTGCTTTACGAGATGGATTCGCTTTATACTCCTCCACTTCACTGACAAGAAGAATCATTTCAAGCAAGCTATCGATACCCTCACCGTTCTTAGCTGAAATTGGTACGAAAATTGTGTCTCCGCCCCATGCTTCAGAAACTAAACCATGTTCTGTCAATTCTTGCATGACACGATCCGGATTGGCAGCTTCTTTATCCATCTTATTGACAGCGACGATAATTGGTACTTCTGCCGCTTTAGCATGGTTGATCGCTTCAATCGTTTGAGGCATAACGCCATCATCCGCAGCGACGACAAGAATGGTGATATCGGTAACTTGTGCACCGCGGGCACGCATTGTTGTAAACGCAGCATGACCTGGTGTATCAAGGAATGTTATTTTCTTATCGTTAACTTTAACTTGATAAGCACCGATATGCTGAGTGATTCCGCCCGCTTCGCCTTCAGTGACTTTTGTATGGCGTATAGAATCAAGCAATGTCGTTTTACCATGGTCAACGTGCCCCATGATCGTCACGACAGCCGGACGTTCAATCAAATCTTCAGAAGCATCCTCAGTGACAAGTGATTCAAGATCTGTTAGGTCGACACGAATCTCTTCTTCGGCCACTACACCGTATTCCGCACAAATCAATTCAATTGCATCTTTATCCAAAGTTTGGTTGATTGTTGCCATAACACCAAGCATAAAGAGCTTTTTAATGATTTCAGAAGGTTCACGGTGGAGTTTTTTTCCAAGTTCCATAACCGTCAAAGACTCATAAAACGTAATCTTCTCTGGAAGTTCTCTTTCTTTACGTTTTGTAACAGGTGCCTGAGGCGCTTGTTGTCTTTGTTTATTATTTTTATTCTTGTTATTGCGACCCTTGTTGAACTGGCCGCCAGTTGGTTTTTTCGTCCCTACAGGTTTAACTGGTGGTTTCTTCTTCAGTTTTTCTTTATTGACAGTGCTCTTTTCATCCGCTTCGGCTTCGTACTTCGCAACCGTAGCGTTAGCTTTTGGCTCTTGGCTTTTATCTTCGTTTTTAGGTTTGATTGAATCGTTTAATTTATTTACAGTTGAATCGTCTAATGCTGTCATATGGTTTGTTACCTCTATATTCATTTCTTTAAGTTTATTTATTACATCCTTGCTTGAAACGTTCTTTTGTTTTGCATATTCATATACACGCAATTTTGTCATACGTTCACCCCCGTAAAATTTAATCGAGCAGCGTTCGGAGTTTTTGTGCAAAACCTTCATCCAGAACTGCGACGGCAACTCTAGCATCCTTACCTATCGCATGGCCGAGCAATGACCTGCTTTCGACTCTTTTTAAAGGAACCTGATAAAATGCGCACTTATCAGATATTTTTTTTTCAGTGTTTTTTGAAGCGTCCGCGGATAAAATAACAACTTTGGCATTACCGCTTCTAATCTCTTTAACCACTAATTCTTCACCCGAAATTAGCTTGCGTGCTCGATTGGCCAAACCTAATAGAGACATCCATTGTTGTTGTTGGGTCATGGTGTTAGTTTTTCTCCTTATTCACTAATTCGAGCAATTGTTCATAAAGGGAAGAATCGATTTGGGTACTAAGGTGATTAGCCAGCACATTTTTCTTTTTGGCCAGCTCGATAACATCCCGATCAAGAGTCAAATAAGCTCCCCTTCCAGATTTCTTACCGGTCGGATCCAGGCTGACTTCCCCTTCTTTAGATCGAACGATGCGAATGAGTTCTTTTTTCGGCTTCATTTCGCCTGTCGCCACACATTTGCGCATCGGGATTTTTTTTCGGTTATTCATCTTTTTTCACCTCGAATTACTCGTTATCCTCTTCGAAATCTGTTTCCTCTTCAGTAACATAACTATCTCTGCTCAAAAGGAATTCCTGTTCTTCCACAGGATATATACCAGCTTCCCGAGCTTCCGTTTCACTCTTGATATCAATTTTCCAGCCTGTAAGCTTGGCAGCTAAACGGGCATTTTGTCCACGCTTACCAATTGCCAGGGAGAGTTGATAATCAGGAACGACTACTGTCGTTGCCTTTTCCTCTTCTTTAACAATGACCTCAAGTACTTTTGAAGGGCTTAAAGCATTCGCAACGAAAATGACCGGATTCTCCGACCATTTGACGATATCGATCTTTTCACCTTTCAATTCGTTGACGATGGCCTGAACACGCTGGCCTTTTTGGCCTACACAGGAACCGACAGGATCGACTTCTTCGTTATCGGAGTGCACAGAGATTTTTGAACGGTCGCCTGCTTCGCGGGCAACTGACTTGATCTCGACTGTTCCATCGAAAATTTCAGGCACTTCGATTTCGAATAAACGTTTTAAAAGGCCAGGATGTGAACGGGATACAAAAATTTGCGGACCCTTGGAAGTCTTTTCAACTTTAGTGATGAAAACTTTAATGCGGTCATGCGGTTTATATTGTTCATTCGGCATTTGCTCATTCACCGGGAGCAAAGCCTCGATTTTACCTAAGCTCACATAAATGAATCGGGAATCCTGGCGTTGAACGATACCAGTCATGATATCCTCTTCACGATCGATGAATTCGGCATAAATGATGCCCCGTTCCGCTTCACGCACCCTTTGAGTGACGACTTGTTTTGCTGTTTGTGCAGCAATACGGCCGAAATCCTTAGGTGTTACTTCCATTTCGACAACATCCTCTAACTGATAGTTGGGATCAATTGCTCTTGCTTCTTCAACAGAAATTTCCAGACGCGAATCGAACACTTCGTCAACAACGTCTTTTCTGGCAAATACACGCATTGTTCCTTTACCAAGATTCAAGTCGATACGTACATTTTGTGCTTGGTTAAAGTTACGGCGATATGCCGATATAAGGGCAGATTCAATCGCGTCGATCAAAACCTCCCTGGAAATTCCTTTTTCGTTTTCTAAAATATAGAGAGCATCCAATAACTCATTGCCCATGGTGATCCCCCTTACGGATATTTAAATTAATGATTTGCTTGACTTAAGCGAAGGTAATCGCCAATCTTGCTTTGGCTACCTTTTCGAATGGTATGACGATCGTTTTCTTTCTTGTCTTGATTCTGACTTCGAGTGTCACTTCTTCACCATCGAAACTGGTTAAGATTCCTTCGAATTCTTTTTCATCTAAAATGGGCTCGTATGTTTTTATGTAAACATTTTTACCGATAGCATTAAGGAAATCCTTCTCTTTTTTCAGAGGCCTTTCAGCTCCGGGTGATGAAACTTCGAGAAAATAATTTTGTGGAATCGGATCAACCTCATCAAGCTTTTCACTGAGTTTTTCACTCACATTTCCGCAATCATCAATATCTACGCCTGTTTCTTTATCAATGTACACTCGAAGGAACCAGCTTTTACCTTCCTTCACATACTCCACTTCGACTAATTCAAGCTGCAATTCTTCAAGAATTGGTAATGCTAATTCCTCTACGACTTCCGTTACCTTTTTACTCATTTGTTTCCTCCATACGTGCGTTGTATGCGCTTGGTTTCGGATTCAAAATAAATGGTCATTACAACACGAAAGAGTGGGTTTCCCCACTCTTGCCATTGGTTCCTCTTAGTATTTCCAATAAAAATATACCATAATCAAGATATTTATGCAAATATCATGTCTGTTTCTTCCTTTTTGAAATCCGTTTCCTCTTTTAAAATAAAGATAACTGATTTTGTTCAGGCAATGACTCCAGACAGCCTTGTTTATCAAGGTATTCAAGAATGGTCTTCGAAACTTTACCCCGCTGTTGAAGGTCTTCTTTGGAGAGGAATTCACCATTTCCCCGTGCGTTGACGATATTGATCGCCGCATTCGTTCCAAGACCAGGGATCGAATTGAAAGGCGGAATCAAAGTATTTCCTTCAATTAGGAATTGATCTGCACTGGATTTGTACAAGTCCACTTTAGCGAATGAATATCCTCGTTCACACATTTCCAAAGCTAGTTCAAGAACCGTCAATGTATTCTTTTCCTTTGTGGATGCATCCAATCCCTTTACCATGATTTCTTCCATTTTTGCTTTGATCGCCTGCGATCCCCGTGTCATGGCGTCGATTTCAAAATCATCGGCACGTACTGTGAAATAGGCAGCATAATATAATAAGGGCAGATGCACTTTAAAATAGGCAATCCGGACAGCCATTAAGACGTAAGCTGCAGCATGGGCTTTCGGGAACATGTATTTAATCTTCTTACATGAATCGATATACCATTCCGGCACCTCATTTTTCCTCATTTCCTCTTCGAATTCCTCCGAGAGCCCTTTCCCTTTACGTACAGATTCCATGATTTTGAACGCCAGTGAAGGATCGAGACCTTGATAGATCAGATAGACCATAATATCATCCCGGCAGCCTATAACCTCACTTAGTGTACAGATCCGGTTGTGGATCAGTTCCTGTGCATTGCTCAGCCATACATCCGTACCGTGGGAAAGGCCTGAAATCTGAACAAGCTCGGAAAAAGTCGTAGGTTTTGTATCTTCAAGCATCTGCCGGACAAAACGCGTACCAAATTCCGGGATGCCAAGCGTACCCGTTTTACACATGATCTGTTCTTCGGTAACTCCTAAAGATTCAGTACTGCTGAATATTTTCATTACTTCAGGATCATCGGTAGGAACGGTCTTTGGATCGATGCCACTTAAATCTTGAAGCATCCGGATTACTGTCGGATCATCGTGTCCAAGTATATCAAGTTTCAAAATATTATCGTGAATGGAATGGAAATCAAAGTGAGTTGTTTTCCACTCTGAATTCCGGTCATCCGCAGGGAACTGAATTGGTGTGAAATCATAGATATCCATATAATCCGGAACGACGATGATTCCGCCCGGGTGCTGTCCAGTCGTCCTTTTCACACCAGTACAACCGGCAACAAGGCGATCGGTCTCGGCTCCGCGCATATGGATGTTATTATCGGAGGAATACCCTTTTACATATCCATAAGCCGTTTTTTCAGCGACCGTACCAATCGTTCCGGCACGATATACATATTCTTCACCAAATAAGACCTTCGTATAGTTATGGGCCTTCGGCTGATATTCACCGGAGAAGTTCAAGTCGATATCCGGAACCTTATCCCCTTTAAATCCAAGGAAAGTTTCAAACGGGATATCATGCCCGTCTTTTGTATAAGCGATGCCACAATCGGGACAGTCTTTATCGGGCAGATCAAACCCGGAACCTACAGAACCGTCATTGAAGAATTCGGATTTCTTGCACTCAGGACATACATAATGCGGCGGAAGTGGGTTCACCTCTGTAATTTCAGTCATGGTGGCAACGAAAGATGATCCAACCGATCCCCTTGAGCCAACTAGATAACCATCATTCAATGATTTTTTAACAAGCTTGTGAGAAATTAAATAAATAACGGCAAAACCGTGGCCGATGATGCTTTTCAATTCTTTCTCAAGACGGGCTTCCACGATTTCCGGCAGGTTTTCTCCATAAATCTTCCTTGCCATGCCGTAACTCATTTCACGCATCTCTTCATCTGCACCTTCAATTTTAGGTGTGTATAACTCATCCTTGATTGGCTTGATTTCTTCAATCATATCAGCGATTTTATTCGTGTTGGTTACCACGACCTCTTTGGCTTTCTCGGAACCGAGGAAGGAGAATTCCCGCAGCATTTCATCTGTTGTCCGAAAATGTACGTCAGGAAGCTTATGACGATTCAGCGGGTTTGCGCCGCCTTGTGAATTCACAAGGATTTTACGGTAAATTTTATCATTGGGATCCAAATAATGCACATTTCCCGTGGCTACGACTGGCTTGTCCAGCTTTTCACCAAGCTTGACGATATTCGAAATTATCATTTCTAATGATTTATCATCCCGTACATATTCAAGCTCGATCAAATGCTGATACACTTCCTTCGGATGGATTTCAAGATAATCGTAGAATTCGGCGATATCGACGACTTCCTCAAAACCCTTCTGCATCATCCCTTCAAAAACTTCCCCTTTATCACATCCCGATCCGACCAGGATTCCTTCACGATACTTTTTAAGTTGTGAGCGCGGTAATCGAGGCACACGATAGAAATAATCGATGTGTGATATTGAAATTAATTTAAAAAGGTTTTTTAAGCCAGCCTGTGTTTGCGCAATCAACGTACAATGTGACGGCCGGGAACGCTGGTAAGCATTTCCTTTACCCATATTGTCATTAAGTTGATCATGATGGGTAATCTCCTTTTCCATTGCATCCTTCAGCATCTTCAGCATAAGGTAACCCGTAGCTTCGGCGTCATAAATGGCCCTATGATGCTGGGTCAAATCAATATCGAACTTTTTACATAGTGTATTTAACCGATGATTTTTAAACTCCGGATATAAGAAACGGGCAAGTTCCAATGTATCAAGAACAGGATTGGAAGCTTTAGGATAACCCAAGTTTTTATAACCTATATTCAAAAACCCCATATCGAAGGCTGCGTTGTGGGCAACCAGGATCGCATCGCCCGCCCAGTCCTTGAACTTTTCCAGAACTTCCGAGACTTCGGGAGCATTTTCTACAAGATCATCAGTGATTCCAGTCAATTCTATCGTCGTATTGGATAGTGGGTGATGCGGATTAGCAAATGACTCGAATCGATCAATGATGTCACCGTCACGGATTTTCACTGCAGCAAATTCAATGATCGTATCATAAACGGCTGACAGACCCGTCGTCTCTACGTCAAATACAACATAGGTGGCATCTGCCAAAGCGATATGCGCCTCATTATAAACGATGGGTACACCATCATTTACAAGATTCACTTCGACGCCATAAAGGATTTTGATTCCATTCTTTTTCCCGGCACTATAAGCCTCAGGGAATGATTGTGCTCCTGCATGATCTGTAATGGCAACAGCCTTATGCCCCCACTTTGCAGCCTGGGCAACAAGCGCTGAAGTAGGTGTCACTGCATCCATCGAGCTCATTGGGGTATGCATATGCAGTTCTACACGCTTTTCTCCTTCTGGGGCCTTATCCTGTCGTCCTTGTTTAGAAATTTCATTTATATCATTTGCGATCATTACAAGGTCACGTACGAATGTATCATTTTGGATGCTGCCTTGGGCACGTACCCACATCCCTTTTTTTACTCGGGCAAGTATGGCAGCATCTTCTTTATCACGCGAAAACATTTTGACCAATATCGAGCTCGTATAATCCGTGACTTTAAATGTCAGCAGGCTTCGTCCGCTTCGCAACTCACGCACTTCTGCATCAAATACGAATCCTTCGATAGCAATCCTGCGCTCTTCATCGATAATTTGTTCGATTCTGCGGAAATCCGCATCTTCTTTAATCGTATACCCAATTTTAACCGGTCCTTCGTAGACGCCATCGTCGCCGCCTTTTTCCGATTCTTTCTTCTGCATTTCCACTAGCGCAGCAAGTCCTTTTTCCGCGTCTTCCTTTTGTTTCTCTTCCAAAAACTTTTGGTAATCAGGATTCGACACGGTTTCCTTCACTTCCGCTTCAAGTGTCAACGGGGGAAAACCGAATGTTTGGTAGATATTCGAAATGATGCCGGAGTATTTTCGTTTCAGCTGACCAGCTTCCGTATCATTTCGGGCGCTTACGATAAGCTTATATCCATTTACGGTTGGCACTTGTTCATTCAGGAGCGATAACAGTGCTGGAGACATTCCTTCAAGTTCGCCAATGCAGTTTTTCCAATACTCTTTTACCAATTGTTCGGTCACTTGCGGATTGGCCACATTCAAGTTGAATGTGACCTTCGCAATATGGGAAAACGTACTTGCTAGTTGAGTAGCTAGTCTTGTATGAACACTGCAAGGAATCAATGCAGGTATATTAAAGGCAAAATGCCATGTTTTGGACTCCCTCTCGATTGAGAGTTTATCAATTTCGGCACCTATGAAGTAATTCACAAAGGCATCCTCGGTCAAGTCCATTTGCTGGAGCAAGAGTTGAAATCTCTCTCTACCGCTATTTGGATTTTGATCCATTCCCTCTCTCCCCTATCTACTATCTCTTTAGATATTATTCACTATCATTTTCGTTTTGATATCAGAGGCTATTATAACATATCATGAATGTTTCACTAGTATCCAAATCCATGAAAAGGAAAAGCATCATCCAATTGAATGATGCCTAGTTCCCCCATTTTTAAATTATCCGAGTATTTCGTGAAGCTTTTGAGTTAGTTCAGCTCTTTCAAGTTCAAGAACCTCACCCGTTTTACGGATTTTCACTTCGACAATTCCGTCGGATGCCTTTTTACCAACAGTCACCCTGACAGGAAGACCGATTAAGTCGGAGTCTGCGAATTTTACGCCCGCACGTTCTTGACGATCATCCATTAGAACTTCCATGCCTTGTCCCTTTAAATCTTTATATAATTCTTCTGCCAGGGCAGCCTGAGCCTCATCCTTCATATTGATTGGAATCAAATGGACTTGGTATGGCGCTAAATCCTTTGGCCAGACCAATCCTTTTTCATCGTTGAATTGTTCAGCGACAGCTGCAAGTGTACGGGAAACCCCAATACCATAACATCCCATGATCATTGGCTGCGACCGTCCATTCTCATCCAGGAATGTCGCATTCATAGCTTCGGAATATTTTGTTCCTAGTTTGAATACGTGGCCCACCTCAATCCCTTTGGCAAACTTAATTTTTCCGTTTCCGTCAGGAGATGGGTCACCCTCTTGGATGAAACGAAGATCTATATAATTGGCCACGTTAAAATCACGAGCGGGATTGACGTTCACATAATGGTGGTCTTCCTCATTTGCACCACAAACTCCATTAACCATGGCTTCGACGGCAAGATCCGCAATCACTTCCACTTCAGAAGTGACATTTATTGGTCCAAGAGATCCAATTGCACACCCCAAGACTTCCTTCGTCTCATTTGGATCGACCAAATCAACGATTGAAGCGTTATAGAAGTTCTTCAGCTTGATATCATTGACTTCATGATCTCCTCGTACCAAAACTAGCACATACTTTTCATCCACTTTAAACAATAATGATTTTATTAGTTTCACTGCATCAGTATTCAGGAATGAAGCAACTTCTTCTATCGACTTTTGACCCGGTGTATGAATTTTTTCAAGTGCAATTTGTTCTTCGCTGCTTTTTTCATATTTTACATTCACAGGTGCCATTTCAATATTGGCCGCATAATCGGAAGTATCCGAATAAGCGATGGTATCCTCCCCTATTTCAGACAGGACCATGAATTCATGTGTATCCTTACCACCCATTGCCCCAGAATCGGCAATGACCGCACGGAAGTTCAACCCACAACGGCTAAATATATTCGAATATGCCGCAAATAAATTTTTATATACAGCATCCAGGCTTTCTTGATTAGCATGGAAAGAATAAGCATCCTTCATGATGAACTCACGTCCACGCAACAATCCGAAACGCGGTCTTTTTTCATCACGGAATTTGGTTTGGATTTGGTAAACCGTCAATGGAAGACGCTTATAGGATTTCACCTCATCGCGAACTAAACTGGTTATCACTTCTTCATGCGTGGCACCAAGCGCAAATTCACGGTTGTTGCGATCCTTAAGCCGCATCAACTCTGGACCATAAGTATACCAGCGTCCAGATTCCTGCCAGAATTCGGCTTGTTGTAAAGCCGGCATCAATAGTTCCACTGCACCTGCATTTTCCAGCTCTTCCCGAACGATTGCCTCAACCTTTTGAAGCACCTTTTTTCCAAGCGGCATAAAACTATAAACCCCGCTGGAATTTTGTCTCATAAATCCTGCACGCAATAGCAGCTGATGACTTTTGATTTCAGCATCTGCAGGCACTTCCCTCAATGTAGGGATCAACGTCATACTTTGTTTCATATCTGCACCTCTTCAATATTTCCTTTAAATTACTTGCAGCTTCGGTAAATTTGATACCGCAACATTTTAATACGGTCATTTCATAAAAAAAGACTTTCCGGTCATTCAGAAAAGCTAATTTAATATACTCATTCTCGATTATACTTACGATTTCCCTAGAAAACAAACAATTTCCCCAAAACGAATAAAAAACTAGGAAATCCCTTCAGATAAGAAAACGGCCAACAGATAATTCTGCTGGCCTGTTTTTGCATTGTCCAAACATGTCTTACAGGAAGAATCGCTGAATGTCATTCCAAGTAACGACAATCATCAATAACATCAGCAAAGCAAAGCCGATGAAGTGGACCATCCCTTCTTTTTGACGGTCAATTGGTTTCCCTCTTAAGAATTCGACCACAAAGAATAACAGTCTTCCTCCATCCAATGCCGGCAGAGGAAGCAAGTTCATGATTCCCAAGTTAATGCTGAGCAGCCCTGCCCATTTCATTAATGTGAATAAACCTTGTTTCGCCACTTCCTCAGTTGATTTATATATGCCTACAGGACCAGATAAACTATCGATCGTAAATCCGCCCGTTACAAGATCACCAAGGATGATGAAGATTTGTTTTGTCCAAAAGTACGTTTCTGTAAAACCATATTGTATAGCTTTAACCGGTGCTTTTTCAACCGGAGGGTAAACACCGATAATCCCGATCTTCTTCCCTTCCCTTTCCACTTCTTGTGGAACAACCGGTACTTCCAATGTTTTCCCTTCCCTGTCAACGACGAACTCGATCTCTTGCCCAGGGTTCTTTTGAATGCTTTCCTGAACATCTCCCCAAGTGGAGACTTCCGTCCCTTCTATGGATTGAATGACATCTCCCGATTTTAAACCGGCATTTACAGCCGAACCATCCGGAGTCAACTCACCAAGTTTCGCTTCATCCACCACGACACCTTGAAACAGGCCGATCAGCACAAAAATGACAAAAGCCAAAACGAAATTCATTGCAGGACCAGCTACAATCGTCAGAAAACGATGCCCAAGCGACTTTGAGGCAAATTGCCGGTCAAAAGGAGCGATCTGGTTCTCTACACCATTTTCAACAATCACAGCTTCTTTATTGATGGTAAACGTTTTTAATGTATCTTCCTCGCCCTCTTCATAACCAGTAAGGATGAGTTTATGATCAAGGTCGATCACTTCAACTTCAACAAGGCGAATATCAGGATATTTATCTTTATTATTCAAAATGATCTTTGTAACATTCTCATCATTATCGAACATTAATCCCACCCGATAGCCGGGTTTCAATTCTATATTTTCTGCGTCTTCACCGGCCATGCGCACGTAACCGCCAAGAGGAAGCAAGCGGATGGTATAAACGGTTTCCTTCTTTTTATATGTGAATACTTTTGGCCCGAAACCGATTGCGAACTCACGGCATAAGATTCCTGCTCGCTTTGCAAACACTAAGTGCCCAAGCTCATGGAAAAATACTAGAGCTCCAAAAATGATGATGAACGCTATAATCGTTTCTAAAGTCTGCATGTTCCGGTCACCTATCTTTCACTAAAGATTCTATATACTGCCTTGTCATATTATCGACTTCCTGAATCGTTTCTAAATCTGGAAGGGCTATGACGGAATGCTGATTCAGCGCTTTTTCAATTAACCACTCAATTTCAAGGAAGGTTACCTTTCCAGATAAGAATGCAGAGACTGCGGCTTCATTGGCGGCATTCAACACAGTAGTCATCGTTCCGCCCATTTTACCTGCTTTATAGGCGAATTGCAAACAAGGATATCTGGTGAAATCCATATCCCTAAAATGCAGTTTACCTGCTTCAGCAAGGTTCAATCGTTTGCGACCTGCCAGCGGAATACGGTCTGGATAAGTAAGTGCATATTGTATCGGAACCCGCATATCCGGTGTCCCCAGTTGTGCTATCACGCTGGAGTCATGAAACTCAACCATGGAATGGATGATGCTCTCCTTATGTAGCAATACATCAATTTTATCGTAGGGAAGATCGAATAGCCAATGGGCCTCGATCACTTCCAAACCTTTATTCATCATTGATGCTGAATCGATCGTGATTTTAGCTCCCATTGACCAGTTCGGATGGTTCAGAGCCTCTTCCACCGTTACATCCTTCAATTCTTCCCTGGTCCGATCTCGAAAACTGCCTCCTGAAGCAGTAATGACAAGACGTTCTATATTTTTTTCCTTTTCACCTTGCAGTGCCTGAAAAATGGCGGAATGCTCACTGTCAACCGGCAGCAATCTGACCCCCGCTTTTTTTGCTTCACTCATGACCAAATGACCTGCCGTCACCAACGTCTCCTTGTTGGCGATAGCAATATCCTTTTTAGCCTTTATTGCTTGAAGTGTCGGATAAAGACCCACGCTTCCTATGACGGCATTGACCAATATCGTCGCCTGACCATAAACAGCAACAGCAGTCAATCCATCATCCCCATACATGAACTCGATATCTTTGCGGTTGGAGAATTCACTTTTCAAAACATGATAATCTTCTTCCGTCTGGACTGAAACCAGTTTCGGTTCAAACTCTTGTATATAAGTCCTGACCAATTCTATATTCTTTCCAGCAGAAAGCGCCACGATCTTGAATTGATCTGGATGGGACCTAACTACATCCGCCGTTTGTTGACCAATCGATCCTGTCGCGCCCAAAAGGCTGATATTTTTCAAATTGTTCATCTCCTAATCCATATAACACTTGCCTATATTTATCTTATAAAACATGCAATAAATGCAAAATCGGTAAAATGAAGATCACACTATCTAGCCTGTCCAAAATTCCACCATGTCCCGGGAGAAGCTTCCCTGAATCCTTTACGCCATAATGACGTTTATACGCCGATTGGACGAGATCACCCAATTGGCCGAATACCCCAATGATTAATGAAATCAATAATAATTGTAATAACGTGTAATCAAGGCTGGAGAAGGCGTAAAATAGAACACCCACGACCATCGCGGATATTAACCCGCCGATAAATCCTTCCACCGTCTTGTTTGGACTTATTTCTGGCCACAGCTTTCTTTTACCAAGCGATTTACCAATGAAGTAGGCTCCGGAATCAGTTGCCCAGATCGTAAATAGGGTAAGCAGGATATAGATCAGCCCCAACCCCAGAGAGTCACGTGTTTCAAATAGGAAGTAGAAACCTATGCCCAAGTATAAGATTGAAATCACTAGAAAGCCTGCGTCATCAAAGGTAAAACGGTTTTTTGAAACGACAGTATAAAGTAACAGCAGCAAAACCCCGATCAAGAATACTTGAACTTTATCATAATTAATTTCTGCCAAAAAAGCGGTATGCTCATTAGGCAATAAAAGCACCCACAATAATATGTGAGAAAGAATTGCTTCAAAAGATAGTACACGTAACTTTTTCATTTTCATCAGTTCATACAAACCGATTGAACCTAACAGATAAACCGTCAGTAAAAAGGGAGTGCCCCCTAAAATGACTAGTGGAATGAAGATAGCGGCAACTACGACCGCCGTAATAATTCGTTGTTTCATTATTCCATTTTCCTCGCCTTCTACATTAAACGCCACCGAATCTTCGTGAACGCTTTTGATACTCCTCAACTGCCTGCAATAAATGCTCTTCACTAAAATCCGGCCACAGCACTTCAGTAAACCATAGCTCCGTATAAGCAGACTGCCAAAGCATGAAATTACTTAAACGGATTTCACCGCTTGTACGGATCAGTAAATCAGGATCCGACAAATGTTTGGTCATCAGGTAACTGGATACCATTTCCTCCGTTACATTTTCCTTTATTATACCATTCTTAGCATCTTGAATGATGCTATTCACTGCAGATACAATCTCCCCACGGCTTCCATAGTTCAGGGCAAAATTCAGAATCATGCCATCATTGTCTTTCGTGTCTTCCATTGCCCGTTTAACGGCACTTTGAGTATGTGACGGAATGAGTGACAAGTCCCCAATCGTTTCAACTCTAACATTTTCGGAAATGAGCTCGGGTAAAAAAGTCCCAAGAAATTCCTGGGGCAGCTTCATCAAAAAGTCGACTTCACTTTTCGGACGTTTCCAGTTTTCAGTGGAAAACGCATAGACCGTCAAAGTTTTGACCCCTAATTTATTGGCAACTTTTGTAATTCTACGAACGGTTTTCATTCCTTCATGATGACCTGCCACACGTGGCAATGCACGCTTTTTGGCCCAACGGCCGTTCCCATCCATAATGATGGCGATATGCTGAGGAACATCAAACTGTTTAATATGCTGAATCCTATTTGTTACATCGGAAGAAGCATCTTTTTTAACGAAACGCTTCCAAAGTGAATACATATGTTAGTCCCCCATCAGGTTGTACTTATCTCTCTACAAAGGCAAAGTTTTTCGTGCACTATGTATATCAAGCTTTCTGCCGCTTAAAAAGAATCTATATTATAATATCAAAAAAAAACTGGTTCTCATATTATTATTATGAAAATTATTTCTTCATTAGAAGCTTGAAAGGGAGAAATCATTACTTCTTTTTTTCTAAAACCGATTATGACTGCCATGAAAAATGCAAAAAAAGGACCACCTCCAACGTTTGCATGCAACATACCAACTCAAGGAGTAATCATTATCGGAGAAACCTTATTATAACAGTTTTCTCCTTTAAGCACACCTATATGTTAGCACCAAGACATGACCCAGTATGGATTCGGTCCTCTTTATTTAATCAATTCATAATTGGAAATTATACTTCCAAAATTTCTTTTTCTTTATCTTTTGTAATTTCATCGATTTTCGTGATATTGCCATCTGTCATCTTTTGGATGTCATCAGCATAGCCACGTAAATCGTCTTCAGTGATTTCACCACTTTTTTCAAGCTTTTTCAAATCATCATTAGCATCGCGACGCACATTACGGACAGCTATTTTCGCCTCTTCCGCTTCTTTTTTCACAACTTTCACAAGCTCTTTTCTGCGCTCTTCAGTTAACGCCGGGATGGCTATCCTGATGACCGATCCATCATTAGAAGGATTTAAGCCTAAGTCTGATTTCAAAATCGCCTTTTCGATTTCACCCAATACCGTTTTATCATATGGTTGAATGACTAATAGTCTAGCTTCCGGGACAGAAATACCAGCCACCTGATTAACTGGTGTCGGCGAACCATAATAATCAATCGAGATTCTATCAAGCAATGAGGCATTTGCCCTTCCGGCACGGATGCTTGCTAATTCACGTGTGTACGCTCCAATGGCTTTTTCCATTTTCGTTTTCGCAATCGAAATAACTTGTTTCGGCATCTTTTATTTCCCCCTTACAATAGTTCCAAGCGTTTCGCCTAAAACGGCCCGTTTAATATTACCTTTTTCCATGATCGAGAAGACGATCAATGGGATATCATTGTCCATGCATAGTGAGGACGCAGTTGAATCCATTACTTCTAGCCCTTCTTTAATCACATCAAGATAGGAAAGTTTATCATACTTCACTGCATTTTTGTCTTTAACCGGATCTGCATTGTATACGCCATCCACATTATTCTTCGCCATCAAGATGACATCAGCTTCAATTTCTGCAGCACGCAGGGCGGCAGTGGTATCCGTTGAGAAGTATGGATTACCTGTACCAGCTGCAAAAATCACCACTCTCTTTTTCTCTAGATGCCTGATTGCACGGCGTCTAATGTATGGTTCTGCGACTTGTCTCATCTCAATGGAAGTTTGCACGCGCGTTTCAATTCCAAGCTGATCAAGGCTGTCTTGTAATGCCAATGAGTTCATGACTGTAGCCAACATCCCCATATAGTCGGCATTAGCACGATCCATGCCCATTTCACTGCCTATTTTCCCGCGCCAGATGTTTCCGCCACCGACAACAACAGCCACTTCCACATCAAGCTCAGCCACTTCCTTGACTTGTTCAGCAATGGATTTAATTACTGCAGGGTTAATTCCAAATCCTTCTTCACCGGCTAATGCTTCACCACTTAGTTTTAGAACGACACGTTTATATTTAGCGTTACTCATGAGAACCTCCAACTATGTAATCTTTTCATTCGTTCATCATGCTTTCTTGGAATACTGCCAAAAATTCATGACATTTCAAAAAATAGGGAACACAAGAGTGTTCCCCATTATTAATTATCTGACAATTAGTCTTTTTTAACTTGGTTCATTACTTCTTCAGCAAAGTTTTCTTGACGTTTTTCAAGACCTTCCCCTACTTCATAACGAACGAATGATTGGATTTTTCCACCTTTTGATTCAACGAATTGTCCCACTTTTTGATCAGGGTTCTTAACGAAAGCTTGTTCGTTAACACAGATTTCTTCGTAGAATTTATTGATACGTCCTTCAACCATTTTGGCAACGATTTTTTCAGGTTTTCCTTCATTAAGAGCTTGTTGCGTAAGAACTTCGCGTTCGCGTTCTAATTCGCTAGCATCCACTTGGTCGCGAGAGATATATTTAGGGTTAATTGCAGCTATATGCATTGAAACGCTTTTAGCTGCCTCTTCGTCAGTTGTACCTTCAAGAACTGATAGTACGCTGATGCGTCCACCCATGTGAAGGTATGCACCAAATGCGTCGTTATCTGTTTTAGAAACGACTTGGAAACGGCGAAGAGTTAATTTCTCCCCAATTTTAGCAACAGCAGCATTGATATGATCTGCAACTTTTGCTCCATTTTCCATTGTTTGCTCAAGAGCAGCTTCAACGCTTTCAGGTTTGTTCGCAAGAAGGAACCCAGCCAATTCCTTAACAAGGATTTGGAAGCCTTCGTTTTTAGCAACGAAATCAGTTTCGGAGTTTACTTCAAGAATAACCGCTTGGTTTCCTTCAACAACGATTGAAGTTAAACCTTCAGCAGCGATACGGTCACCTTTATTAGCAGCTTTTGCAATTCCTTTTTCACGTAGGAAATCGATTGCTTTTTCCATATCGCCTTCTGTTTGTACAAGTGCCTTTTTACAGTCCATCATACCGGCACCAGTTTTTTCACGCAATTCTTTAACTAATTGTGCAGTGATTGCCATAATATATATCCTCCTCAAATTAAATGCAGTTTATTCAATTTTTACCCATTACTGCCAAAAAATACTTGTTATCATCAAAGAAAATAACGAGCTTTGACGATATTTCCGAAAAACATCCACTTTTTCAGTCAATATGACGGACTAAACCAGCTGATGATTTTCATCCCTTAAAAATCGCCCATACCTTTTAAAAAAGACATTCCGTACAGTGATTTTATGTATGTTTATTTAGTGCAAAAAAAAGGGATAAAAGGCATTATCCTCTTATCACCTTTTTTCTTACTGAATAAGCAACCTTTTTTACTTATTAAGCAGTAGTTGTTTCAGTTGCTGTTTCTTCGCCTTGTTTAGCTTCTAAGATAGCATCTGCCATTTTACCTGTTAATAATTTAACAGCACGGATTGCATCGTCATTCGCAGGAATAACTACATCGATTTCATCCGGATCACAGTTTGTATCAACGATACCAACAAGTGGAATGTGTAATTTGTGTGCTTCCGCAACAGCAATACGCTCTTTGCGTGGGTCGATAACGAAGATCGCATCTGGAAGAGTCTTCATATCTTTAATACCGCCTAAGAATTTCTCTAAGCGATCCCATTCTTTTTTAAGTTGGATAACTTCTTTTTTAGGAAGGACTTCGAAAGTTCCGTTTTCTTCCATTTTTTCGATATCTTTAAGACGAGCGATACGTTTTTGGATTGTTTCAAAGTTTGTTAAAGTTCCACCTAACCAACGTTGGTTTACATAGTACATACCAGAACGGATAGCTTCTTCTTTAACAGATTCTTGAGCTTGTTTTTTAGTTCCGACGAAAAGAACAGTACCGCCGTTAGCAGCTAGTTCTTTCACGAAGTTATAAGCTTCTTCAACCTTTTTAACTGTTTTTTGAAGGTCGATGATGTAGATGCCGTTACGCTCAGTGAAGATATATTTCTTCATTTTTGGGTTCCAGCGACGTGTTTGGTGTCCGAAATGCACACCAGCTTCAAGCAATTGTTTCATAGAAATGACTGACATTTTAGTTCCTCCTAAATGGTTTTGTTTTTCCTCCGCACCGATCATTTTCATACAGAAACTGTCGTAACAGCACCATCTGTAAGAATCACGGGGCGTGTGTATTAACACCATTTCATAATATATCATAATGACTCTACACAATCAAGAGATAAGTTTATCTATTCATGCGAAACTTTAGTAATAGCTCTATCTCCGTTTGACCGCGACCTAACTTTTTGGCGATTTCCTCTATTGAATGTCCTTGATCCGCTAACATATCCACTTTTTCATTTAATGACCGTTCATTTAACGAAGCCTGCAGCATGTCCGAAAATTCCTTGACAGCCGGCTTCCCCTGATTCTGAGTGGAAGTGGAAGCCGTTGCAAGTTCCAATTTGTCCTCGACTTTTAAGGGTAAAGCATTGGCCTCATTTTCTTCAGGCATTATTTTATAAGCGTCAATAGCCTGCTTTTTAGCGGCGGCACGACTTCCCAATTTATACTCTAGTAGAATGTTTTGTTCTTGTTTTTCTTGTTTTTCTTGTTTTTCTTGTTTTTCTTCCTTTGTTTCTTTGATTGAAACATGTTCTTGTCCTTTTTGTCCATGCTCAGGATTCATTACCAGCGAATTTTTGATTGCCTTTACCAGTGTCTCGTTGTCCTCCTTCATCTCCATTAAATAACCAGACAAAAGTTGTTCCATTTCTCCAAGGACGGCTTTTTGGTCTTTTTCCAGCATACTTAAACGATTTTGACGAAGATATAAAATGATGATGGCAAAAATGGTGAATATGTTCAATACAAACAACAGAAATATAAAAAATGCTGACATGCTGCCTCCTAATTAACCGTAATAGTCAATCCTGACCTTTAAGCGGATGGGGATCTTTTTTCACTGTTGTTTTTTTCTTGATTACTTTCCCTATGCTCTTCTTGACGAAGTACAGTTCGAACATTCTGTGATTTCGAAACATTTATTGATGTAGGTATCCGAAAGACTTCTATCAAGTTGATTTATAGTGCTTTCTTCGTTCAATAGGAATCTCTTATGCCTTCCAGACTCCATAGCCCTCTTCAATGAAAATATCTTCATTAAATCTTTTGATCTTGCATCGTGTTTCTTAATTTATAAATCGCTTTCGAGTGAATTTGGGATATCCGTGACGTAGATAGACTCATCACCTGTCCGATTTCGGTTAACGTCAGTTCTTCTTTATAAAAAAGCTGTAAAACCAACTGTTCTTTTTCATTTAGGGTTTCAATGACTTTGGCTAATTCCTCATACAGTTCATCCCTTAACACATGTTCCTCAGGTAAATCCGCCTTTTCATCTTTAATATGAAAATTTGCGCTTTCTTTATCGTCCTCTTGGGGATTTTCATCCATCGATAGTACATTGGCAAAGAAATTCTCATTTAATGCAGCATATACTTCATCTTCCGGAATATTCAATTCAGCGGCAATCTCAGTTGGCGAAAGGTTCCTCATGTATTGCTGCTCCAGCTTCTCTATTGCAGATTCAATTTTCTTGGCTTTATCTCTTGCACTCCGTGGAAGCCAATCCTCTTTTCTTAATCCATCTAAAATGGCACCACGAATTCTAAATGATGCATATGTGTCAAACTTGAGGTCACGCTTCGTATCAAAACGTTCCAGGGCATCGAATAACCCCATCATTCCCAAACTCCTTATATCATCCCGGCTCACATTTTTAGGAAGACTTACTGAAATACGTTGAACATGGTACGATACAAGAGGTATGTATTTCTTTACCAATATGTCCCCGGCTAGCGGATCTCTGCAATCCACCCAATTTTTCCAACATAACTGCTCTTCTTCGATGGTCAGATGAGACATTGGACATCCTCCTAACATTGTTATACGATTTGTGATCTACGGCCCTAAAAGCCATACATGCAATAAAAATTCGGTTGCAAATGTACCTGTCATATTTTTGGCTTTTCAAAACCCAAATCCGATCCTATATGTTTTTAGTCCCTTTTGTAACGGTACGTATATTTAGCAGACAATCATTTAAATTGAATTCAATCGTTCTTC
This sequence comes from Bacillus sp. ISL-57, assembly GCF_018613135.1. Classification (NCBI taxonomy): domain Bacteria; kingdom Bacillati; phylum Bacillota; class Bacilli; order Caryophanales; family Bacillaceae; genus Bacillus; species Bacillus sp. ISL-57. Next base: position 163,468 of record NZ_JAGGQV010000002.1, read on the forward strand.
CGCTATTCCCGCCAACATCTTCGGCAACGATTCTAATCCGCAAGTCAGATAACTCTTTCCGGACAGCTTCCACATTCCGAGGTCCGATTCTCATTAAATCCCCTCCGGAGGCAAATTGAAACATTTGTGCTCCTCCAGCCAGCTTCGCTTTTAGGAATGGCAATCTTGCGCCTTCTTTGACTAATACCTGCACCAATTCCTTTATCGCCGTATCTGCAAATTTGGCAACGTTGATCTGTCCCGATTTAGCGAGTGAAGAGTCTGGAAGCATGATATGGACCAAACCTGCAATTTCTTTTTTTTCATCATAAATCACAACACCGACACACGATCCCAAACCTGAAGTACGAATCGTATAGGGAGGCTTTATTATATTCATATCCGCTATTCCAACCTTAACAACCTGGACCTTTACCGATTCAATCATTAGGTGAGACTCCTAAGGCGGAAAAAATGATATCAAAAAATTCGGGATCAGGTAATAAAAAGAAATGACCACTAACCGAGTCAGCAAAAAGCTGGTCCTTTTCAAGTACAGTATCAATGACGATGGCTGCGTCACTTACTTGAGATAATTCCAATAACCCATAACTGATCGTTGCCCCTACCATATCGATGCTCAAGGATGGAACGGATGGATAGATATTCAATCGGGTAAAATCAGATAGGGAAGAGAGATAGGATCCCGATAAAATATTCCCTAATTCCTGCAGGCAAGAGAGTGCCAGTTCAGTATAGGGTGCTGATTCCATCAAAAAGGTTTCATCACCAGTCATCCTACGAATCAAGTATTGGGCTACAGGAAGTGAAAGGATAAAAAACATACTCCCTGAAGCATCACCTTCTATTCTAAGAAAAACGCTTGCCACGACGTGATCGGCCCCGCCAGCCATTTCCATCATTTCATCAAAAGAAACGATTCGGACATTAGGAACATTCATATCAATTTTCCTATTAAGGATGGCAGAAAGTGCCGTAGCTGCGTTTCCTGCACCTATATTACCGATTTCCTTCAAAATATCGAGCTGAAGAGTGTTGATTTTCTCAATGAACGACATATGATTATCCTTCTCTTAACATATTTTCAGTCATTTCAAGACTTAAGGCCTTCTCCAAATTAATCAGGACGAGCAGTCGCTTTTCAATTTTAGCCACTCCGCTAATGTATTCTGAAGACAAATGTCCCACAACTTCAGGCTGAGGTTCGATACTCTCCACTGGAATATCCAAAACATCATTGGCAGAGTCCACTATTAACCCCACCTCCATATCATCCAGAATAACGATGATAATCCTTGTTGATTCATCATATTCCACCTCTTCAAAATCAAAGCGAACCCGTAAATCAATAATTGGAGTGATTACCCCCCTTAAATTTATGACTCCCTTAACGAATTTTAAAGCCTTTGGAACCCTGGTAATATGCAGTAGCTTTTCAATGCCGCTGACCTTATCCACTGGAATTGCATATTCCTTATCCTTAATTTGAAATACGATTACTTTCATATCCTCCGACATCTATTCCCCTCCTTAAAAAAAATAATGATGATTGTGAAGTCTTGACGAAATCTCATCGACATGGTCGAACCATCCCAATACCTGCACCATTCATCTATCATTCAATGAATCAATGTGTTGCAATCTATGATTAATGCAACTTGACCATCACCAAGTATCGTGGCCCCGGATATGGCAAATGCACTGGTTAAATAATTGCCCAATGATTTCAGAACGATTTCCAGTTGCCCGATAAATGAATCTACGACTAATCCCGCTAATTTATCACCTTTTCTTACAATCACCACAGAGAGGGACTCTTCTTCTTCCTGACTGATAGGCACTTCAAATATATCTTTCAAGAATAGAAGCGGCAGAACCTTACCCCTGAAGTCAATGACTTGTTGATTATGGGCATTCATGATATCGGCTTTTTTTATGATTGCTGTTTCTATGATGGAAGAAAGCGGTATGGCATATTTTTCGTTTTGGATGGCAACCAGCATGACAGAAATTATGGACAATGTAAGCGGAAGCTGAATAAGGAAGATGGATCCTTCATTTTCTTTGGAATCGATCGCCACAGATCCACCGAGGGACTCTATGGTATTTTTAACTACATCAAGCCCCACACCGCGTCCCGATACATCTGAAATGGTTTCCGCTGTTGAGAAACCAGATGCGAATATCAATTCATAGATTTGCTTATCGGTTAGGGTGGCGGCAGTTTCCTTAGTTAATATCCCATTGGATAGCGCCTTGTTCAAGACTCGATCTTTATTGATTCCTGCGCCGTCATCCTCGATTTCAATGAAAACATGATTACCGCTGTGATATGCTTTTAACAGGATTTTACCTTCTTCATTCTTCCCTTTCGCCAAACGTTCTTCAGGTGTTTCAATTCCATGATCCATGGCGTTCCTTATTAAATGGACGAGGGGATCACCGATTTCATCAATGACTGTACGATCAAGTTCCGTTTCGGCACCGTTGATTTCCAAATTGACTTTCTTGTTTAAGTCCCTTGCCAATTGACGTACCATTTTAGGAAAACGATTGAATACAGTTTCCACGGGCACCATCCGCATATTCAATACGATTGTTTGTAAATCACTGGTTATACGGGACATTCTTTCTACCGTTTCATGCAATTCTTGATTATCCAAATCACTGGAAATTTGGTCAAGCCTGCCTCTATCGATTACTAGTTCCTCGAATAAGTTCATCAATATATCAAGCCGCTCAATGTTAACCCGAATGGTCTTGCTTGATGCCGTCTTAACGGGTGCCTGTTTTTTCTTATCATCATATTCCGTTGGAAGCTCGGCATTATTTGTCTCTTGTTTTGGGATTTCAGTAACTTTATCCTCTATAGAATGGGCGGCATACCGCAAGTGTTCAAGATCAAGTGCATTTACGACAACTTGTTCCACTTCTGAAACCTTCATGATTTTATTCTTTATCTCATCACTCGATTCCGTCGTTACCATCGTGATTGTAAATCGCTGATCGAATTGCTCTTCTTCCAAAAGTTCGACGGGTGGGTGTGACTTGATTACTTCACCGGACTTTTCAAGCACCTCAAAAACCATAAACACCCTGGCAGCTTTTAAAAGACAGTCCTCACGCAACCCTATCGAAATTTCGAAGCTGTTGAATCCCTGATCCTTTGACTGTTGTAGTACGGTCCATTCAAATTCATCGTAATCTCCAACAGTCATTTCCTCCTTTTCAAGGACAGCAGAAGCTGCTGCCACTTCTGCAATGGTTGATGAAACGGGTGACTCGCCTTTTTCAATCATTTCCAGCTGATGGACAACCCCCATCACATTTCTTTTTCCATCTCCACCTTCAGCAATAGACACGACCATCGCTTCTAAATCATCTACCGCTAAAAATATCACGTCAAACAATTCAGGCGAAAGAACGATTTGACTGTTTCGGATCGCATCCAGAACATTCTCCATTTTATGAGTTAAATTGGCTAGATCCTCATAACCCATAGTTGCTGACATCCCTTTTAAGGTATGGGCGGAACGAAATATTTCGTTTACTATCGAGAGGTCTTCCGGGTTCTTTTCGAGTACCAGCAACTGTTCGCTGCATGTTTGAAGATGTTCTTTACTTTCTTCAATAAATACCTCTAAATACTGATTCATATCCATACAATCTCACACCTCCACGTGTTAACAATAGCTTATTACTGCTCTAGCTATTTTTTCTACATCCTCTATGCTATCTATTAACTTGGTATTGATTGCCGCCTTGGGCATACCAAAAACGATTGAAGTCTCCTGTGATTCGGCTATCGCTTTTAAAGGACCCTTTTGTTTAAGCTTGGTAAGCCCCTTTGACCCATCCATCCCCATCCCGGTCATGATGACGGCTATTTTCGCATAATCATTCATTTCACTCACCGATTCAATCAGCACATCAACCGACGGGCGATGTCCATTACGCAATTCGGATTGATCCAAAAGGATTGCCCAGCTGATTCCGACTTTCCTCACTTTCAAGTGATAACCTCCAGGTGCGATGTAGGCGACACCTTTTTGAATCAGTTCTCCCTCTTCAGCTTCCTTCACTTTAATCTTGCATAACGAATTCAGGCGTGTTGCCAAGGATTTTGTGAAACCGGGGGGCATATGCTGGACAATGAGTATAGGAGCATCAATGTCTTCTGGGAGTCCTGTCAAGACAGTCTGCAGAGCTCTCGGGCCTCCTGTTGATGTACCGATGACTATTATTTTTTTGTATCCATAGGACCATTTCATTTGATTTTTTTCGTTTGTTGACAATAACATTGAATCTATTTTACTATATTTTTCCCAAACGGATGGGCTTCTTTCAATATTTCTCGCATTTTTTTCTAGTTTGTGAACATTTGCCCTGCTGGCAGCCAAAACTTTTTCATGGAGTTCTTTCTTGATTTTATGTAAGTCCAATGAAATGGCTCCCGAAGGTTTAGCCACAAAATCAAAGGCTCCGCTGTTCATGGCGGCAAATGTATTTTCCGTTCCTTTTTTTGTTGTGCTTGATAACATGACTACAGCGGTTGGACATTCATTCATGATCCGGTTTAATGCTTCCAACCCGTCCATAATCGGCATTTCCACATCCAAAGTCACGACATCGGGTTTTAAAGCCTTTATTTTTTCTATGGCATCTATTCCATTCCTGGCAGTCCCGATGACTTCCATCCTGCTATCTTCTGCTAAAAAATCTGAGATTAACTTTCTCATAAATGCAGAATCGTCCACTATCAGCACTTTTACTTTATCCATAGAAGGAGACCTACTTTCCCAAAAAATATCTCTTCATATTTTGGAGGAAACGGCTTTTTTGCAAAGTCAATTCTTCCCCAAATGAATGATTTGCATATCTCGAAGCAATGTCCATGATGGCTTTGGATACATCGGCTTCAGAATCGAAAAGGAGAAAGGGCATTTGTTTGGTAACAGATTTGGGTACGCTTCTATCATCTGGCAGGTAACCTAGAGCTACAGCTTCCAGACCTAAAAATTTCACTAGCGCATTTTGTAGCCGGTTAATCGTTTCTTTGCCGTCCTTACTCGAGAAAACGCGATTGCAAACTAGGAAGAATGGAATCTCTTTGTTTACTGAATGAATATATTTCATTGCGGAATATGCATCCATGATGGAAGTAGGTTCAGGCGTCGTGATAACGACCAATTCATCCACACATAACAGGAATTTCATGGAATCCTCAGTGATGCCTGCACCCATATCAAATAAGATATAATCGTAATTTGCCAGCAATAAACTGAATTCTTCATTAAAGCGCGAATATTTATCTTCATCAAGTGAAAAGAGATTCGTCATCCCTGTTCCTCCTGTAATGATTGAAATATTTCCCGGTCCTGACATGATGATATCCTTCAACCTACATTCTTTTTCAAAAAAATCAATAATACTGCAGGGCGAGTGTTCCCCGATCAAAATATCAATATTCCCCATACCGATATCCATGTCGAACAACAGTACCTTTTTCCCTCTTTGGGATAAAGCAATGGAAAAATTCAAAGAAAAGTTTGATTTTCCCACTCCACCTTTACCGCTTAAAACGGCAATCGTTTTGGCCATTGATTGATTTTGGCGGACTTCCAATCTTCTTCGTAAATTCTCAGCTTGATCTTTCATATTTTTTAGCCCCAAAAGCCATTTTCATTAGTTGTGATGATGTAGCTATTTCAATATCGTCCGGTACATTCTGTCCATCTGTTATATAGGCGACTCCTAATTTATGAGTGTGTATAAAATTGAATACAGGCCCGAAAGTGGAAGTTTCGTCCGCTTTTGTAAAAATGACCTGTTTAAGCGGTATGGCGGCAAACTGTCGATAAATATCTTCCATATCCTTCTGTTTAGAAGTCAATGACAGCACTAAATAGGTTTCCATCTCATCTGTAAAATGGATGATTTCATTTAGATCCTTAACATATTGCGCGTTACGGAAATTCCTTCCGGCCGTATCAATGAAAACAAAATCATAATGGGAGAAGCGTTCAGCCGCCCTTTTGAAGTCTTCCAGATTATAAGCCACTTCTATGGGAACGTTTAAGATCTTGGCATATGTCTTAAGTTGATCTATTGCAGCAATCCTGTACGTATCCGTCGTAATGAAAGCCACCTTTTTATCATGCTTCAACATGGTTTCTGCAGCCACTTTTGCCAAGGTCGTCGTCTTCCCCACACCTGTCGGGCCAACAAAATTAATATACTTTTTTTGCAGTCCGGTTTTTCCATTATCGACCTTTTCCAAAATCCCGAACATGGCTTCTTCCAACCAAACTTGAACCTCTTCATCAGTGGATTGTTGTTTAAAAACGAACCATTTTTCAAGAAGTTCATCCATGATTTTGGACCGAAGTGAACGATCCACTTCCTGTTCGGTTAGGTATTCATGCATTTCCTGCAGTTTCCCCGGATATTTTTGATCAGGTGAATAGATTTGCAAGGTCTTTATCATATCTTTCAAACCTTCGATTTCTTTTAATAAGTCAGCACTTTCCCTATTGCCTTCATTAGGTTCCAGGGCATGACTTGCCATTTCCAGCTTTGAAGGCAACTTCTTCGATTTTTGTTTGGTTACGGTTTGGATAGACTGGGACATGGGGTCTATGGCTGCAATGACTTCAATATTCCTCTTCTTGAATAACCCTAAGAAACCACCAGTATATACAGCCTTTGAACTTAAGATTACCGCATCACTGCCTAGTTCCTCCCTTATTCGCTTCATTGTCTCGTTCATTGTTGGTGCCAAATATTTCTTTACCTTCAATCGAAATTCACCACCCCTACACTTTGTACTTCTACATTCGATTCGAGTTCATTGTATGAAAGAATCGGTACATTAGGAAAATAACGTTCAGTTAATTGCCGGGCATACATCCTTACTGCTGGAGAGCAGAGTAAGATCGGTTGGTGATCCATTAGGGTCAGCTCTTCCAATTTGGCTGCAATTGCCTCCAATATGGATTGCGATAGAGTTGGATCCAATGATAAAAAATTACCATGTTCGGTTTGCTGTACACCATCCGCGATGGTCTTCTCCACTTTTCCCGATAATGTTATGACTTTAATTCTATTTTCATCCGTAATAAAAGAATTCGTTATTTGTCTGGCTAAATTCTGCCTTACATACTCAGTAAGCAAATCTGTGTCAGTCGATAACTTGCCATAATCAGCAAGTGTTTCGAAAATGATCGGTAAGTTCCTTATTGAAACTTTTTCCTTCAATAATTTTGCCAATACCTTTTGTACATCTCCTATAGACAAAGGATTCGGAGTGACTTCCTCCACCAGTATAGGTGCCGATTCGTGAAGATGATCGATCAATTGTTTCGTTTCCTGCCTGCCCAATAATTCCTGCGCATTGGCCTTTATGACTTCCGTCAAATGAGTGGATACAACGCTTGGCGGGTCCACAACTGTATAACCCAACAATTCGGCATGTTCTTTCATGTCATCGGTGATCCACTTGGCTGGTAAACCGAAAGAAGGTTCTATTGTATCTATTCCTTCTATTGAATCATCCTCCACCCCTGGACTCATGGCCAAGAAATGATTAAGGAGCAATTCCCCCTTTGCCATGACGCTTCCTTTAATCTTCAGCCGATACTCATTGGGATTCAACTGTATGTTATCACGTATTCTGACAACTGGGATCACGAGCCCCAATTCAATCGCAAGCTGCCTGCGGATCATGACGACCCGGTCCAGTAGGTCTCCCCCTTGATTGGCATCCGCAAGCGGAATCAATCCATATCCAAACTCAAATTCGATCGGGTCGACACTTAAAAGGTTAACGACGCTTTCTGGACTTTTCATTTCATCGGTTTCCAACACTTCTTCCATTTCTTGTATTTCACTTTCGTCCTGCTTTGGAATCCTTGAAATCGTATACCCTCCAACGACTAATAAAGCAGCGATCGGAATGGTGAATAAGTCGGAAATGGGAGTGAATAACCCTAAAAGGAAAATGGTTGCTGCTGTTAGGTAAAGCATTTTGGGAAATTGAAATAACTGTTCAACAATATCCGCTCCGAGGTTTCCATTCGAGGCAGCCCGGGTTACAACTATTCCCGTAGCTGTAGAAATCAATAAAGCAGGTACCTGACTCACGATACCGTCACCAACTGATAACATGGAAAAATGGACGGCTGCCTCTCCAAAGCTCATGTCCAATTGCATGACGCCAATGATCATACCGAAAATCAAGTTAATGATGACAATGATGATGCCCGCTATGGCGTCCCCTTTAACAAACTTACTCGCTCCATCCATGGAACCATAAAAGTCTGCTTCGTTACTGATTTTTTCCCTTCTGGCACGTGCTTCGTTTTCGGAAATCATTCCAGCATTTAAATCTGCATCGATGGCCATCTGTTTCCCTGGCATCGCATCCAGTGTAAATCTTGCCGCCACCTCCGAGACCCGTTCGGAACCTTTCGTGATGACGATGAAATTGATGATGACCAAAATGATGAATACAACTAATCCTACAAGCACGTTACCGCCGACTACAAATGACCCAAAGGTTTCTACAACTCCCCCAGCATCACCATAGGTCAAAATGGCACGAGTCGTGGAAACATTCAACCCCAGCCTGAACAACGTCAGTAAAAGGAGCAAGGAAGGAAAGATTGAAAATTCGAGAGGTTCTTTCATATTCATCGTAGTCAATAGAACCAGCAACGCAAGAGAGATATTTAATAGGAGTAAAATACTTAACAACCATGTTGGCAATGGAATGACCAACATGGCAACGATCATGATGACGCTCGATATAACAACTAAATCTCTTGCTCGCATGTTTTTTTCTCTCCTTACTAGCGGGTTACCCTATTACTTCTTTACAGTTTACCTTTGGTTTTATATACAAAGGCCAGTATTTCAGCGACCGCCTTAAAGAACTCTTCAGGTATCGCCTGGCCTAATTCAGCTTGATCATATAAAGACCTGGCCAAAGGCCGATTTTCCACCATGATCACATCGTTTTCTTTAGCAATGAATTTAATTTTCTGCGCAACAAAATCAACGCCCTTTGCCACTACATACGGAGCCTCAGCTTTTTCTTCATCATATTTTAAAGCAATGGCAAAATGCGTCGGGTTGGTGATGACGACATCCGCATTGGGAATTTCCTGCATCATTCTTTGAGCGGCCATCTGCCTCTGCTTTTGCTTTATCTTGGATTTGATGAGCGGGTCCCCTTCGGAATTTTTATACTCATCCTTAATATCCTGTTTGGACATCCGGATGTTTTTTTCAAAGTCATATTTTTGATACAAATAGTCTAATAGAGCAATGAACAATAAAGCCACAGCGGCATAAAATCCTACTTTTATCGTAATATCCGCCAATGTTGCCATTGCTTCTTCCACAGAAATTTGCGATAAGATCATTATCTCATCCATGCGCTGCCATAGTACATAAAAGGCAACAAAACCAACAAATGCTATTTTAAGAATGGATTTCAATAATTCAACAATGGCCCTCATTGAAAAAATGCGCTTGAACCCTTTAATGGGATCCAATTTTTCAAGTTTGAACTGAATGGATTCAGTAGAAAACAAAAATCCGACTTGCATGACATTAGCCAATATCCCAGCCACTAACGCTGCTGCGAAAACGGGTCCCAGGATAAGGCCTATCTCCCTTAAAACCTCAATCATGATAATTTGCATATTTTCCTCGTTGAATCCAGTCAAGGTAAAATGTTGCAAATATTCTCTCATGAGACCGAGCAGATGATTATACATGTACGGTCCCATAAGCAATAATACTGAAAACACTGCAAGTAAATTCACAGAGGTATTTACATCCTGACTCTTTGCCACCTGACCTTTTTTCTTCGAATCCTGACGTTTTTTGGGAGTCGCCTTTTCGGTCTTCTCACCTGCGAAAAACTGCAAATCCAACTGAAACCTCTCCACATCAAACGCCTCCAATCAACTGCATTAGATGACGCATGGTCAAAAGCAAGAAATTGAAGAGTTGGGTGACAACTGTCATCATCATCCCCATTACCACTATGATAACCGCTAAGCCGGCAATGATTTTCACTGGAATTCCGACAACGAACACATTTAATTGAGGGACTGTCCTGGCAAGTATCCCCAGCGTGACATCCACTAAGAAAATACTTCCCACTACAGGTATGGACATTTGAAAAGCAATCATGAAAGCTTTGCTGAAAGCTTTGGCCAAATATTCTATCAGTGCATGATCTCCGAATGGTACAAATAATTGGTCAATCGGGATGAACTGATAACTATAAAAAATTCCATCCAAAAGCAAATGATGACCGTTAGTGCTCAATAGGAATAATAAAGCGACCGTATAAAGGTATTGTCCCATCAACGGGCTTTGTGCCCCCGTTTGGGGGTCGATGACATTCGCTATTGAAAAACCCATTTGGAAATCAATCAATCCGCCAGCGACTTGAACGGCGGACAAAATCATATACGCTGCAAACCCAATGAAAAGGCCAACAAGCGCTTCCTTCATGATCAAAAAATAAAACGTCACATCCAATTCCAGAACCGGAGCATCGATGGTGTAGTACATGATCCAGGCAAGGAAGATTCCAAGCCCGACCCGATGTTGTACCGGTATTGAACGGTACGAAAAAATAGGCATGGCCACGAAAAACGTAGTGACCCGGACTACAATTAATAAAAAGGCGGGAAAGTGCGGAAATAATTCCTCCATGCCCTACCCTACAAATCGATTCAGATTGCCGAATATTTCATTTGCATATGATAATAGGTGGCTCAGCATCCATGGAGCCAATAAAATGAGTCCCAATAAGACTGCGACGATTTTCGGAACAAATGCCAAGGTTTGTTCCTGAATCTGTGTAGTCGCCTGAAAGATGCTTACTAATAGTCCTACAATAAGAGCGATTACCATCAATGGACCAGCAATTATCAATACCATATAAATTCCTTTTTCTGCTATATCAATAACAAAATCTGCACTCATTTTTTCTCACCTGCTTAAAAACTCTGTAATAAAGACTTCACCACTAAATACCATCCATCAACAAGAATGAAAAGGAGGATTTTAAATGGCAGGGAAATCATGACTGGCGGCAACATCATCATCCCCATCGACATCAGAACACTTGCAACGACCATATCAATAACCAAAAAGGGAATGAAAATCATGAAGCCTATTTGAAAAGCTGTTTTGATTTCACTGATTGCAAAAGCCGGTACAAAGGCAGTCAAGGGAATGTCCTGTATCGTTTCAGGCTTATCCACCTTGGCATAATCCAAAAATAACGCCAGATCCTTTTGCCTTGTATGGGCACTCATGAATTCCTTGAATGGTATCGAGGCCTGTACATATGCCTCTTCTAAATCTATCTCTTCATTAAATAATGGGGTTAATGCCTTTTCATTCACTTCCTGAAAAGTCGGTGCCATTATGAAAAATGTCATGAAAAGTGCCAAGCCGACCAACACCTGATTCGGCGGCATCTGCTGTGTAGCTAGCGATGTTCTCACAAAGCTCAGGACAATGATGATTCTTGTAAAACAGGTCATCAAGATCAATATGCTTGGAGCCAGTGATAAGACAGTCATCAGAAGTACAAGTTTGACGGAAGTAGAGACATTAGTGGGATCACTGTTATTAAAAAACTCCATGAACTCATTCATTCATTGTCTCTTCCTTTCCTATCAAGCTCCTTTAACAGCTTTTTCCTGCTATCAGACATTTGATCAAGTTGACTTTTGAACTCTGCAGAGAAACTAGCGGTTTCGGACCCGCCTTTCTTCAACCACTTATTTTTCAACTTCAATGCAAGTTTCCCAGGCTGGATCATTTGATCGATCTTATCGTTGTGATCTTTCAAAAGCTGTTCATATTCCTCGGGATCATCTATTTCTTTCAAAAGCTGAATATTTTCGCCGACCCCGATCACCAATATTCGCCCGCCGACCTTAACAAGCTGAACTGAACGGTTTGCACCAAGGGCCGTACCGCCTAAATTCTCCACCGAATTTGCCTTTTGATACGATTTACTTTTTTTATTAATGAACTTTAATAGGATATATAGAAGGGCCACTACAAAAATAGTAGCAAATATCATTCTCAGAAACTCCCAAACGGTTATCCCCACTTTGTCAGGATTCGTTGCCTGTTTGGTAGATTTCGAGTCTATTGATTCACCTTTATCCACCTTTAAATCATCTGGCTGTTCATAAACATCCTTCACTGTTTTTTCAAGATCTTCCGCATGGGCCTGTATGGCCCCAGAGAATAATACTGCTATCATCAGTGAGAACTGAAGCCATTTTTTAATTAAAACCAATATGAAGACACCCTCTTAACTTAATGCTTTATTTATGGCTTCCAAAACACGGTCTGCCTGGAATGGCTTCACGATAAAGTCTTTTGCACCCGCCTGGATCGCATCGATGACCATGGCTTGCTGCCCCATCGCTGAACACATGATGACCTTAGCTTGAGGATTTATCTTTTTAATTTCCTTTAACGCTGTAATACCATCCATTTCGGGCATGGTAATATCCATCGTTACAAGATCCGGGTGGGTTTCTTTATATTTATCCACTGCTTGGGCGCCATCTGCTGCTTCCCCGACTATTTCAAAACCATTTTTAGAAAGGATATCCTTTATCATCATTCTCATAAATGCTGCATCGTCCACAATTAAAATTTTATTAGCCATTATTTTCGTCCCCCAAATTATTTTATTTTATTTTATTTAATCGTTCACTTTGACTCATGATATCCGTAACACGCACTCCAAAGTTTTCATCAATCACCACTACCTCACCTTTTGCTATCAAGCGGCTGTTTACCAGGATATCCACTGGCTCTCCCGCTAATTTATCCAATTCGATGATCGATCCGGAGGAAAGCTCCAAAATATCCTTTACGGAGCGTTTCGTTCTTCCAAGTTCCACAGTCACTTGCAAGGGGATATCCATCAGCATGCTGAGATTTTTCTTTTCAGGCTCCTGAAGCTGATAAGGCTGGAAACTAGTGAAACTGGCAGGCTGAACATTCACCGGCTGTCCTGTTGGTACGGATGAAACTCCAAAATGTTGTGGTACATTCGGTATTTGGTTCATGGGTTGGGTTTGATGACCGCCTTGTCCATAAGTTTCATTTACCGATCGATCAGGCCGGTTATCCTGGAATGGTGCCGGCTCCTGAGTTGGAATGTTCATTACTGGATCACTCAGTGCTTTTTGCGTATTCATATCGGCAGATTGGCTTTCGCCCGTCCCATTTAATAATTCAGAAACTAACCCTTTAGCAAACTCTAACGGCAACAATTGCATAATGTTGGAGTCAATTAAGTTACCGACACGGAGGCGGAACGAGATTTTTGCAAATAAGTCCTCGTCAGGTATCGCATTTTCACCTACTCCATTTAAAAAGTTAAGTAAATCTACGCTAGGTGGTGAAATATCCACTTTTTTACTGAAAATGGTCGACATGGATGTCGCAGCAGAACCCATCATTTGGTTCATGGCTTCCTGGACAGCACTCAATTGAATTTCCCCAAGCAGGTCAGAAGGATTCTCCCCATCTCCGCCAAGCATCAAATCTGCAATGATAGCTGCATCGCTCTGCTTGATTACCAGCATATTTATACCTGAAAAACCTTCTGTATATTGCACTTGAATCGCTACGTATGGATGCGGGAATTCTTCCTCGATCTGTCCCCTTTCAATTAAAGTAACCGTCGGGGTGGTGATATCCACTTTCTGATTCAACAACGTGGATAGAGCAGTGGCCGAACTTCCGAAGGAGATATTACCAATTTCACCGAGGGTGTCGAGTTCCATCATTGATAAATAATCGTCAATCGAAAGAGGGAACACCTCATCCTCTATATCACTTGTACCTTTTAAAAGGGCATCTATCTCATCTTGTGAAAGCATTCCATCACTTACCATCTTCGTCTCCCCCTTTCAAAATATCAAGAATCTGGATAGCATGTTTTTTTCCTACTTTTCCTGGCTGCCCGCTGTATTTTGGGACCCCTCCAATGGTAATCGTCAAAGGTTCATCGATTGCCTTATTTAAATCGATGACATCGCCAACATCAAGCAGCAAAAAATCCTCGATGGTGATGTCCGTGGAACCAAGTTCGGATATAATGGGAAGATCTGCGTTTCGGATACGCTGTTCCAAAATCATGATTTCCTCCGGGATTTTTTCCTTTTGGGAATTTTCCATCCAATAATGAGCGGACAACTTTGGTATGATCGGTTCCAATACGACGTGAGGAATGCAAACATTTATCATTCCGCTCGTTTCTCCGATTTGTGTATTCAAGGATATGACCACAACTGTATCGTTGGGCGAAACCAGTTGCAGGAATTGTGGATTCACCTCGAACTCAGTCATCACCGGGTCTATGTCAACGATCGTTCCCCAAGCCTCCTGTAAATTTTCAAAAGCCTTCTCGAATAAATTCGACATGATTTTCGTTTCTATTTCCGTTAAACTATCCACCTTATTCATGCTTATGCCCCGCCCGCCCAAAACGCGATCCATCATGGAATATGCGATATTCGGGTTTACCTCAAGAATGATTCGTCCATCCAAGGGCGGTACCTCAAAAACATTCATGATGGTCATTTTCGGAATCGATCGGATAAATTCTTCGTATGGTAATTGATCTGCAGAAGCAACGGATATTTGGACATATGTTCTGAGCTGAGCAGAAAAGTATGTGGTCAGCAGCCTGGCAAAGTTCTCGTGTATCCTAGTCAAACTCCGGATTTGATCCTTTGAAAACCGAAGCGCCCTTTTAAAGTCGTATACTTTCACTCTTTTTTCTACTTCTTCTTTTTTTAAATCATCTGCATCCATTTCCCCTGTGGAAATGGCCGATAACAAAGCATCGATTTCATTTTGCGATAATATTTCCCCGGACATTAACACTCACCTCCAAAGCTTCCCCTTCTTATTTAATGAAGCAAGGATGTTCTTATTGCAGAATCGAGGAAGTTATATAAACCTTTTCAACTTTTCCTTCTTCCATTAATTCATTCATTCTAGTCTTTAAAGCTTCCTGAAGCTTTTCCTTACCTTTTTTACCGGTTAACTCTTCCGCTTTCATTTCGGATAGTTCGGTAATGATGATATTTTTCACTTGAAAATTTCTTTTTTCCAACTCTTCTTTTGCTTTTTTATTTTCCGTTTGGACCATAAATGATATTTTAATATAATCATTGCCGGCAAGATTCGTAGTAATTTCAGGAACCTCCACTGATGATTGCACAATTTCGTCAATGCTAGGTTTATCTTCGGCAGATGTGGGATCAGATAACTTTGTCACAACCACGACCGCTATGACACCAACAAGCGTTATAGCCACGAGTAAAATCAACATAATAGTCAATAGTTTTTTTTTCATGAACTTTCCTCCACATCCTTACGAAAACCGAGAACATTAACGGTACGATAAAATTGTATGATAGCTTCAACCAGTTCCTCTTCCTTCTCTAGCACAACGATTTTCTTACCATTTGTAAATGTAATCGTCGTATCTGGCAATGACTCGACTGTGTCTATGTACAATGCATTTATATGAAAGCATTTTCCATTGAGCCTTCTGACTTTGATAATGATATTTAGGAGCCAGAGCAAGAGACCTGGCTCCTCCCTCCCTTAACCTATCGTTTTAAGTTAACTAATTCCTGTAAAATTTCATCCGACGTCGTAATGATCCTGGAATTCGACTGGAAACCACGTTGAGCAACGATCATTTCAGTAAATTCTTCTGATAAATCCACATTGGACATTTCCAATGAACCTGATGCAATCACACCGCGCCCCTCACCTGCGATATTGATGTTTGCAGTACCTGAATTGATTGATTCCTGAAAAGTATTTCCACCCGTTTTCGTCAAGCCTGATGCATTGGAAAACTTGGCAACGGCCAGTTGGCCTAAGGTTGTGATAAGTCCATTGGAATAAACGCCATTTATTTCCCCTGATGCACCAATATTAAAACTTTCCAGTTTACCTTCTTTATTACCGTCCGGATTGACAAGAGCAGTAGTGGAACCTTTAACTTGAGTGAGGTTCGAGAAATCAAAATCCAAATTAACTTTTTGAACGCTTTCATCAACTGCTGTATCCGAGTCATCCTCATTGCCGCTAGAAATGTTTATGGTTTGACCTGCCTGGGTTTTATCTGCTGCCACGATCTGACCATTAGCATCGAAACTCACTGAAGTGAACGGCTTTGGTTTAGTGGCTGAGGTATTCCCCAAAGCAGCAGGTTCTTCATCAAAAAGCTCCCATTTATCATTACCGTTTTTTTGGAAATAGATAGTTGCCGTTTGTTCTCTTCCCTTTTCATCCACAACTTTCATTTGCTGGCTAAATACGGTACCATCAATTGCGTCAGAAGCTAGATTTCCACTTACTGATATTTTAGTAGTGGTAATGGCAGGTAAAATCGCATTGACGTTAACAGCAACGTCGCCAATCGTTTTTGATCTTTTCCCGTTTTCATCAATCTTGTATGCCTGTACTTTCAAACCATTCGCGTTTACAAGCGTACCGTTATCATCCAGATAAAAGTTACCTGCGCGTGTATATGAAAGAGAATCACCTTGCTTGACGACAAAATAGCCATCACCGGATATCCCTAAATCAAGATCGCGGCCGGTGGTTTGCAGGCTTGACTGTGTATGGATCGTATCGATTGTAGCAATCGTGGAGCCCAATCCAATTTGTTTGGAATTGGTTCCGCCTTTATTGGCTGTTGCTGCACTTGCACCAGATACCGTTTGGTTCATCGCATCACTGAAAGTCACACGGCTTTTTTTGAAACCATATGTATTGACATTGGCAACGTTATTACCGATAACATCCAATTTTGTTTGTAAGTTTTTTAATCCGCTTATTCCCGAATACATTGAACGAAGCATATAAACCTCCCCTTTCATATAACGACTGCTCCGTCATTCCGCAGTCCAGGCTTCCTTTTCCAGGTCCAGCCTATTTATCTATAATTATGGTTCCATTGATTTCGTGAAAATTTGTGATGTTGCTTCATCCCTGTCCATGACCGTGATGGCCTTGTTGCTTTCCGTGCTTACTATGAGTGCCGCATTAGCTGTAATAATGAAAAGAGCTTCGGTTACCCACACCTTTTTGGCCTCATTGGCTTTATGGGCTATTTTGTCCCAAGTTTGCAGGGCTTTATCTATACTCCTTTGACTCTTCCGTAATTGAGCATGTTTACTAATGGTCTAATTTTCATTTGTGGAGACAGCAGCTTGAAAATGCTATCGAAAGCCTTTGTGGGATCATCTGCCTTTGCCTAAACTGTAATTGGGTTTGTGACATCACCTGAGCGGAATCTGCTTTGCTCCTTAAGCTTCAGCGATTTTTATCAATTGCTCTGATGATAACTTGGTTTTGTTTTCATCATCCATTTCAATTTGCAGCTTGCCATTACTCATGGATACCGAGATTACGACAGCGGAAGACTCTCCACTTTTTTCGTCCATCCAGGAAACGCGCTTGCCTATTAATTCACTTGCCTCCGTCAGGTTATTCGCCGTGGAACTTGTTTGTTTCATTGCCGAAATATTTGCGGGTTCAAGCTTTGTGCCATCTTCTAACAGAAAATAAACACCATCCCCCTTATATTGAATGGATTTAACGATGCCTTTCCCTTCTTCTATCGCAAGGTCTTCATCGCCTTCATCCAACTTGTGCCAAGTTACTTCCTTTCCTACAAAAGAGTTATAGTTCATTAAACTATTCTGTTGATTGACCCCAATTATTTCTTCCAATTGGGCTCCCATATTCATCATCTGTTCCAGAGAAGAAAAAGTGGCCATTTGGGCGATGAATTCCGTATTATCCATCGGACTTGAAGGATCTTGGTTTTGAAGCTGGGTAAGCAACAATTTCAAGAAATCATCTTTTCCCAATGCATCCCCGGCTTTTCTGTTTTCAGTTTGAGATTTTGGTAATAATAGCGATGTATCGATGGTCGTCATTTTTTCACCTACACTTCCAGATTTAACAGAGCATCGGCAAGGGATCCCATAAACTCGCTTTCCGTCTCATCATTGTTTTCTTCCTTACTCTCCTGTTGTTCATTATGTTCTTCCGCATCTTTCTGGCTGAATTTCTCAGAGTTAAAAGCATTGAAGGCCTGCGATATTTCAATTCTTTCAATTTGAATGTTTTGTCCGCTAAAGGCTTGTTTTAAACCGTGAATCTGATTCTCCAGCATATCTTTGGCCTGGGAAGTAGTAGCCAGAATCTTGGCTGACAGCATACCATCCTTTTGAATCAACTCAATTCTTAGGGACCCTAAATGTTCAGGATTCAATCTGATCAACAGTTTATTTACACCGTTAGTTCCGCTAAAGTTAGCCTTACTTAAAATATTTTCAAATTGCTTAACAAACTCTTCTTGACTGATGGTTTGCCCACCTTTTGGAGCTGTCAAGACGAATTGTTCCAGCTTTGTCATGAAAAAAGGCATACCAGGCCCTTGATGTTTACCGCTATCCGTACTTTGCAAAGTCAAATCGCTGCCCACTGCCCCATCCTTATTTACTTTGTCACTCCTGGATGATTGCGAGAATGCGCTTTTCAATGTCTCTATGGAATTAGTTTGCCCTTTCTCCAACGTGTTAAATGATCGTTCAATTTCTGATTTAGACTGATTGGACACCCATTTCTCCAGCTTTCCCGTTATCCCTTCAAGCAGGCGGTTCATTTGCTTCTGGATGGCTGCTTCATCTTGTGTCATATCCTTATTCTCCGAGAGAAGAGATTGAATTTTCACCATTTTCAAAAGATTCACCACACCAGATAAGGGGAGGTCTTGCCATTCTTCTTCGCTCAATGCAGTAACCTTTTTCAGGATTGTAGACAGGTCCATGACATTGGCTGATAACAAACTTTGTGAATTCAGACTGAAGTCATCCACTTCTTGTTCTAAATCCAGTTCCTCGATGCTCGCTAAGAAATCCGCAAGGGCATCCTCATCATTTCCAGATTCATTTGATAGGACTTGTAAAATATGGCTGTTACCTTGTTGGTTTACTGTAGGGGCTACGGCAGCATTCTCTTCCCCTGTATCACTCAACCTTTCAAGTTTCAAAAAAACAAGCAAATCCTTTATTACAGAAATTCGTCCTTCAGTGATGACTGCCATATCCGATGGAATGGGGGGGTCTGCACCCATGGCTGATTGAAGGACGGAACCAAACCCTGAATTAGTTTGCTGATTTGCCTTAATCGGTACCTTTAGATTCAATGATGCCAAAGGAAGTATAGAATTAATGGCTGAATTCATATATTCACCTCCTCACTCTTTCTACTTAAGAACTTTGTTCCGTTAGTTTCTTCGTTAATCTTGCAGCATCCGCTGTTGTCATTTGCTCCAAAACCTTAGCTAATGTGGCTGCTTTCATACTTGAAAGAATTTCCACTGCATCTTCATCATTCATTTCTGTAATGATAGGTGCAGCTCTCTTGGGAGCCATCGTTTCATAAGTACGGATTATATCTTTGAACGCTTGTTTACTATTATTCTGACTATCCTTAAGTTGATTCATTTCTGTTTGAAGCTGCTGTTTTTCCGCTTCTGCCTTCGCAATGGCCTTATCACGTGTATCAATGATGCCCTCAAGCTTCTCTATCTCTTTTTCCTTATTATCAATCTCGGTTTCCAATTTTTCGAGCTTCATGGAAACTTTCTCATCATTATTCGCTGATTTACCATTCTCTTCATCCTTTTGATCCGATTCAATGAAGGGTATTTTCGCCGACATTTCCTTTGCCTTTTTCACTACATCCACCCCTGCAACTGTAAAAACGATCAATGCAACAGTTACCGCAAAGATTAATGGAATGAAGATGACAAGAAACCATTGAAACTTGCTTATCTTGCTTTCTTTCAATTCATTAGATTCACTTTTTTTACGCATTCCATCACCTTACGCCTTTGCTTAAGTATTGCCGGATAGATATTTCATCCATTTCTTTGTTCTCAGCTTCCTTCATGACATCGAGAAATTCAAAATAATCATTTTCTTTCATTTTATTGTACTTTTTAACCTCGATATTTCTTTCCATCAATATATCCCGTTGAGTATTCATCTTGTATCGCGCTTCAATGACTTCCTGTTGACAGAGGCTTAAGAGTTTTTCCAAATTGTCCATAAATAACTGATGATGACGAATATCCTGAACGGATAATCCATTTCGCAGCTTCTCCTGTTGAAACTCAAGCAACTCTTCTTTTTTCTTTAAAAGCTTATATAATTTTTCTGCCACTTCTTCAAATTTTTTTAAAGCAGCATTATATTTAGCCAGTGCATCGGTTTTTTCTTTTTCTTTGATGGACAGGATCTTCTCGAACTTATATTGATAAATCATCATTAATCCTCTTTCTCCATCAATTCGACAAGGGCGTTGATACTATTATCTTTAGAAGCATGTTCATTGGTTCCTTGCTTTAAAAATGAAATGATGTCCGGATAGCGTATAATTGAATGATCAATCTGTTTGGAAGAACCCTTCTTATAAGCTCCTATATTTATCAAATCTTCCGACTCCATATAGGTTGATAAACTTGCCCGCAATTTTTCCGCAGCGTTTTTATGCTTTTCCCCAACAATATTGTTCATGACACGACTAATGCTCTTTAATACATTGAGCGCTGGGAACTGTCCTTTATTGGCCAAGTTACGGTCCAGTATGAAGTGACCGTCCAAAATTCCCCTGACAGCATCAGCAATCGGTTCATTCATATCATCACCGTCGACGAGAACTGTATAAAAAGCTGTAATGGTACCCAGCTGATTTGTTCCCGTTCTTTCAAGTAACCTTGGAAGGATGGCAAAAACGGATGGCGTATACCCCTTGGTCGTCGGCGGTTCCCCGATGGCAAGCCCAATTTCCCTCTGGGCCATCGCAACCCTCGTGACCGAATCCATCATCAGCATCACATTCAATCCCTTATCACGAAAATATTCCGCGATGGCAGTTGCCGTCAAAGCACCTTTTATCCTCATCAACGCAGGCTGGTCAGATGTCGCCACTACAACGATTGATCGTGCAAGCCCTTCTGGTCCAAGATCTTTCTCAATGAATTCCCGAACTTCACGGCCCCGTTCTCCAATAAGACCGATTACATTTAAGTCCGCATCCGTATTCCTTGCCACCATTCCAAGCAACGTGCTTTTCCCGACACCGCTCCCTGCAAAGATACCAACACGTTGTCCTTTTCCAACTGTTAATAAACTATCAATCACTCGAACTCCTACATCTATCGGCTCATTAATGGGAGGTCGTTTCATCGGATTCGGCGGATCTTGATCCACGGAAATTGTCGCGAGACCTTTTGGAAGCATGGAGTCATCAATAGGATTTCCCAATGGGTCGACTACTTTGCCAATTAGCCCACTTCCCACCTTTATCTCAAGACTCCTTCCGCTCCCTTCCACGATACAACCCGGTGCAATATCACTAACTGCTGTAAACGGCATTAAAATAACCATTTCATCACGGAAGCCGACAACTTCAGCCAAGATTCGATTTTTCTTTCTTTGTATACCTGTATAGATATAACAAACATCGCCTACAGAGCTTTCAGGGCCTTGAGATTCTATCATTAACCCCACGACACGTTTGACCCGTCCGTAATGTTTGAAAGGATCAACCTCATCAATTAAGGCCAATAGGTCTCTAGTTTTCATCTCTACTCCCCTTCCAGCAATTCAGTTAGTTTCACTTTTATTTCCTGCAGCTGACTGTCGACACTGGCATCCATCCTTCCGTTTTCGGATTCAATGATACAGCTGCTTTCTTCAAGCTCATCATCCGGAAAGATATACAACTCGGTATCTTTCGGAAAGATTGCTATCAATTCATCTTTATGAGAAAGAATCGATTGATATTGGATCGGATGGATGTGCAGTTGCACTTCACTGCTATCTCTCACCTCTTTGATGGCTCTTTTAACTATCGATAAAAAAGACACTTCATCTTTTTCAAGCTGTTGCCCGATAATTTTCTCTGCCACTTTCAGGGCAAGATTCAAAATAACCGTTTCAGATGATTCAATGTGGTGCCGATAATCCTTTTTTGAAGACTCTACCACTTCATTAGCGAAGGCTATTTCCGCTGCAATCTCGTTATACCCCTTTTGAATACCATCTTCTACTCCCTGCCGATACCCTTCTTTTTGAGCTTGTTCGATAAACATTGCTTTCTCTTGATTCTCCCATTGTTCTCGTTCTTGCTGGATTTCGGCAGCAATCGCTTGGGCTTTTTGTTTAGCTTCGAGCAATAACGTTTCCGCTTCCTGTTTAGCATCATTGAGAAATTCATCAGATTGAAGATAATGAAGGTTTTTCCGCTCATCTGCAACATCATTTTGAAGAAGGTCGAAAGGGCGCAATTTTATTGCAATCTTTTTGCTTTTCTCCTGATTAGCCTGCTGGGATTTGATAATCCTAGACAATGATATCATCCCCTCCGCCGCGGGCTATCACAATATCACCAGTTTCCTCCAACTTTCGAATGACGGCAACAATTCTTGATTGTGCTTCTTCCACATCACGCAAACGTACCGGTCCCAAAAATTCCATTTCTTCCTGGAACGTTTCAACCATGCGTTTTGACATGTTTCGGAAGACGATTTCCTTCACTTCATCACTAGCCACTTTAAGAGAAAGTTTAAGGTCTTCGTTATCAGATTCCCTGACTACTCGCTGAATCGCCCTGCCATCAAGGGTCACGATATCTTCAAAAACAAACATTCGTTTCTTGATTTCCTCAGCAAGCTCCGGGTCTTGAATTTCAAGTGCATCCAAAATCGTTCTTTCCGTTGAGCGGTCAACACCATTCAACACATCCACAACAGCTTCAACTCCACCAGTCTGTGTATAATCCTGGGTTACGGTCGCAGAAAGTTTCCTTTCGAGTATTTGCTCCACTTCATTGATGATTTCCGGTGAAGTGCTATCCATTAATGCAATCCTTCTTGCAATATCTGCCTGCACCTCTTGCGGAAGTTCAGACAATATTTGTCCAGCCTGTGTGGGATCAAGATAAGACA
Organism: Bacillus sp. ISL-57; assembly: GCF_018613135.1. Classification (NCBI taxonomy): domain Bacteria; kingdom Bacillati; phylum Bacillota; class Bacilli; order Caryophanales; family Bacillaceae; genus Bacillus; species Bacillus sp. ISL-57. Next base: position 186,590 of record NZ_JAGGQV010000002.1, read on the forward strand.
GGATCAATGCAATGGTCTGCGGATGCTCGTTCTGGATGAAATTCAAGATCTGTCCAGGATCTGCCTTTCGTGCAAAGTCGAATGGACGAACCTGTAAGGATGATGTTAAACGGTTAATGATGGCGGTTGCCTGATCAGTGCCTAATGCCTTTTCTAAAACCTGTTTCGCATATCCTATCCCGCCCTGCGAGATGTAATCCTGTGCCAAAGCAATATTATGGAATTCTTCCAGGATTTCTTCTTTATCATGGGATTCCACTTTCCTCACTCCAGAGATTTCAAGGGTCAATCTCTCAATTTCCTCTTCAGTAAGATGCTTATATACGGATGCAGAAACATCCGGGCCTAAGGAAATAAGGAGGATGGCAGCTTTCTGTTTGCCAGTCAATCCGGCCTTTTTTTTTCTTTCTGTCACTTTCAAAGCCTCCTAGTCTTCCGCTATCCAGCTTCTTAATAATTTTGCAAATTCATCCGGCTTTTCTTTTGCAAGTTTCTCCAATTGTTTTCTTTTTAAGGATGCTTCCGTTTCCTTCTCTTTGTTCAAATCCGGAACTTCAAGTACGACCTCTTCCTCTTCCTCTTCAACCACGTACTCCTCTTCCATTTCAGCTTGTTTTCGGGACCGGAGAAATAAGATTAATAGAATGATAATGGCAAGTATTAGCACTCCGCCGACGATGTACGCCCATATTGGTAAAGAAGGGTTCGTTTCGTCCTTTTGCACCTTCATTTTTCCGTTAAACGGCTGAACGGAAATCGCAATTTTATTATTAAGCTCCTCGTCCGTCAGTTCTTCCCCTTCAGCTTTTTTCTCGATTGTCGTGCGTATTATCGTACCCAGGATTTGTGTAATATCATCCACACTCTGTTGAGATAAAGAATTCGGATCGTCAGCTGAAGGCGGTTCGACCATGACTTGAATACCTAAATCTTTAACTTTATATGGGCTTTCGACTATTTCTTTCTTGATTCGGTTCACTTCACTATTTATCGTTTCATCCACTTTTTCATAATCACCGGAACCATTTGTGCCTTCAGCATATCGGGTTCCCAGTGAATCTGAGGAATCTTCACTTTGCGGAACGCCTCCTGCACCTGCTGCGTCCCCGCTATATGATTCATTTATTCTTTGCGCAGAAATCTCAATCCCAGCCATATTTTCTTCATCGACCGGTTCAACTAAATTCTCTTCCCGATTTTCTTGGGTGAAATCAATGTCTGTCGTTACTGATACTACGACTTTATCTCTTCCCATTATCGTTCCCAGCATATTTTGTACCTGTCTTTGAATATCGCGTTCTATCTCTTTTTTTATTTCGTTTTGAGTAGCAAATGCGGACGCAAAAGAAGAGTTTTGTTTTTCAAGATCGAAGTACTCAAACTCTTGGTTCATAATGACGATATTATCTGTAGGGAGATTCGGAACACTTTTTGAGACAAGATGGTAAAGGGAATTGATTTGACTTTCCTCAAATTTATAACCGGGTTTCGTATTCAATACAATGGATGCTGACGCTTCCCCAGCTGAATCACTGACAAAAACCCCTTCATCAGGAAGAGTGATCATTACACTGGCATCTTCCACTCCATCAATCTTTTTTATTAAACTGGCCAATTCCGTTTGCATTGAGTCCAATTTAATGACATTGAATTCATTTTCAGTCATGCCGATACCGGCACTCTGACTAAAAAAGGAATAGTCGATGCTGCCTGATTCCGGAATTCCTTCTGCTGCCAGTTCCACTTTAAGTGAATCCAGTCTTTCTTCAGGAACTTTTATGGTGGTTCCATTTTCAGAAACTTCATTCATAATCCCTTGACTGTCTAGATTTTCTTTAATGCTCCCCGTTTCCGATGGAGTTAAGTTGGAGTATAAAGGCACCAGCGTCGTACGCGTGGTTAAAATTGAAACCGCGGTAATGATTATGATAATTAATGCCGCTGAACCAACCATCATGATTTTTTGGTTTTTACTGCGGCTCGTCCAGTAAGCAGTTATTTTGTTTTTAAAATTCACTAGTACTTCATTCATTTAAATCCCCCGGTCAGTCTATGAATTTATGATTGGGGGATTTGTTTTCCCCCTGGTCATTTTTCTCTATAATATGAGGTTAAAAAATGAATGCTATATACTCATTCTCATCATTTCCTGGTAGGCTTCCACAACCTTATTCCGAACCTCTAATGTAGCCTGCATGGTAACACTGGCTTTCTGTGAAGCTATCATCACCGAATGAAGCTCAACATCCTCTCCATTAACCAATTTGGTTGTAAGGTCATCGGATGCCACCTGTGTTTCGTTGACTTTATTCATTGATTCTTTTAATACCGACGTAAAATCCCTCTGTGCTTCGTATGGTGTATTAGTGTTGCTTTGATCTTTTTTCAGTACATGATTTGCATTGGTCACTGCCGAAAGAGAAATCCCCTCCATAACAACATCTCCTTACAAAAATTTATTTTCCGATTTCCAAAGCTTTCATCATCATTCCCTTTGATGCATTTAGAACAGTCACATTCGCTTCGTATGAACGTGTGACACTCATTAAATCAACCATTTCCCTAAGCGGGTCGACATTTGGCATTTCAACATAACCATCTTCATTGGCATCAGGATGGTCCGGATTATAATCCAGTTCAAAAGGTGTTTTATCTTCTACTATTCCAGTCACCTTCACTCCATTCCCTACTTCGCTCGTTTTTCCGGATGCTGCGTTTAAGAAACTCGAAAAAACGTTTTCCTTACTTTGCAACACAACAGATTTTCTTGTGTATGGCTTCCATGTTTTCGATTCAGCGTCATATTCCGCCCTGGTCGAATCGGCATTAGCCATATTAGCAGAAATTACATCCATCCTAACCCTTTGACTCGTCAGGCTAGATCCGGTCATGTTTATACTTTGGAAGATCCCCATCACTTACCTCCTCTAATTACATTCTGCAATGATTGAAATTTACCCGAAAGCCTGTCGGTTACTGCATTATAATAAATTTGATTGGCAGCAAGATCCGTCATTTCCTTATCAATGTCCACGCTATTTCCATTGTTGTTATATCGGACATTTTTCTGCGCCACGATGTGAGAAGCATGACTCCCCTCAGATTTGAAGGTAAAATGTCTTTCATCGGTACGATATGACTCGAGGGAAGATTCCAGCTCCGCCTTAAAGGACTTTGTTTTGTCGACATCTTTTGCTTTATAATTAGGCGTGTCCGCATTGGCTATGTTCTGTGAAATGACTTTTTGTTTTGCATTAGAATAATCAAGGGCATTTTCTAGTGATTGAAAAGTATTCGAAAATAATTCCATATCGGTCACCTCTTTCTATAATTACCAGATAATCACTTTACCAATAAATTGACCCAGCGCATTTACGTTTTAATTTTAAAGAAACATAATAACTATGTCCATAAACAATACATAGACTTTAGACCTATTATCATCGAAATTTGTCACAAATTGCTCGAATTTGTCTTTTTTCTTAGTATCATTATAGGGTTAATATTACGTAAACTTACAATTTAATATGATATTCTACATATTAACCAAATTTTACTTCAATTAACTTTTATATCATATCGGAAAACCTACCTATATACCTGATACTTTAGAACTAATTTTCACATTTACTTTCAAATAATTATTTTATTTTGGTTGATTCCACCCTTTAAAATAAAGGATTTAAAAGAAACCAACAAAATTACTGCATTTTTTCTTTTTTGAAAAAAAACCGTTTTTTTCAAAGTGTTGAACATTCGACAAATTTCCCTGATGAATAAAACCGTTATAAATAGTCTTTTAAGAATCAAAAAGTTTTTCTCTCGTTCATTTACACCTTTTCGACAGTATAATAATATAATTTCCCTCCACAGGATATATTTACCTATAATAGAAAACACGTCCATATGCACATTTTCCATTTCTCCCCTGCCCTTCACCGCATTTGCCTGTTTGTCCCGGATAGAACACATTCAAATATCAAAAAAAAGGCAGCCCTTTTTTCAAGGACTACCTTTCTATATGTTAATTATTTTTAAGCTTCTCTAATTCAAGAAGGAATTTATCGTTCAATACCTTGATATAAGTACCTTTCATTCCAAGAGAGCGTGATTCGATGACCCCTGCACTTTCCAGTTTCCTTAGGGCATTTACGATAACGGAACGGGTGATGCCGACACGGTCCGCAATTTTCGATGCTACAAGCAGACCTTCATTACCTTTAAGTTCCTCAAAGATGTGCTCTATCGCTTCCAATTCACTGTAAGATAACGAGGAAATCGCCATTTGAACGACAGCTTTACTACGAGCTTCCTCTTCTATCTCTTCTGATTTTTCACGAAGGATTTCCATACCGACTACAGTCGCACCATATTCAGCCAAAATTAAATCATCATCGTGAAATTTTTCTTGTAAACGGGCAAGAACCAATGTTCCTAAACGTTCTCCCCCACCCATAATCGGTACGATCGTTGTTAATCCAGTTGAGAAAAGTTCCTTGTTTTCGACTGGGAAAGCAGTATATTCGCTTTCGATATCAAGATTCGAAGAGGTTTCAGGAATATTGAACAGGTTTTTTGTGTACTCTTCAGGGAATTGTTTATCTTCCAACATTTTGTACATGCGTTCGTTTTCAATTTGCTGACTTACTGCGATGCCAAGTAATTTCCCGCGGCGGCTGACGACGAATACATTTGCTTCGATAACTTCACTTAAACTCTCAGCCATTTCCTTGAAGTTAACTGCTTTACCTGCTGCCTTTTGGAGCATTGCATTGATTTTTCTTGTTTTTGCTAATAAGTTCATTTGATTTGTTCCTCCTAAAAATACCATGGTTCACAATAACTATGAAGTTGTATTTCCGTAATTTTATGTTCATTGCTAGGCAAATCATTGCCAAAATTGTTTCTAATTAAAGGATAAACTGGCTTAAATCTTTGTTCCGGGCGATAGAACCAAGCTTACCTTCGACATATTGGGGCGTAATTGTAATCTTCTCCATCGTTATTTCCGGAGCTTCAAAAGATAAGTCTTCAAGCAACCGTTCCAAAATGGTATGAAGTCTTCTTGCACCAATATTGTCTGTGTTTTGATTTACTTCGAAGGCCACTTCTGCTATCTTACGAACAGCATCGTCAGAAAATTCAATTTCTATACCTTCAGTTTCCAATAAAGCAACATATTGTTTTAACAAGGCATTATCGGGTTCATGCAGAATCCGTACAAAGTCGTCTACAGTCAGTTTGTTCAATTCTACACGAATTGGGAATCTACCTTGTAATTCCGGGATTAGGTCGGATGGCTTAGCCATATGAAAGGCCCCTGCAGCAATGAATAGGACATGATCCGTTTTAACTGAACCATATTTAGTCACTACTGTTGAACCTTCAACAATTGGCAGGATATCCCTTTGGACACCCTCTCTTGATACATCCGCTGATGAACTTCCTGATTGCTTACTGGCAATTTTATCTATTTCATCTATGAAGATAATCCCATTTTGCTCAGCCCCGTATACTGCATCTGAAGTTACTTCATCCATATCAATCAATTTTGCCGCTTCTTCATTTGTTAAAACGGTTCTTGCTTCACTTACTTTCAATTTGCGCTTCTTGCTTTTTTTCGGCATCAAGCTTCCTAAAGCGTCCTGCATGTTCATCCCCATTTGTTCCATTCCCGAACCTTGGAGCATATCAAACATAGAAGCAGTCTGTTCTTCCACTTCGACCGTTATCATTTCACTTTCCAGCTCACCATTAGCCAGCTTTTCAGCGACGATTTTTCTTTTTTCCTGCAAACTTAAATCTTCGGAATTTTCTTCCGGGTCCTGTTCGACTTGATTGTTATTGCCTCCAAAAAAGACTTCAAGAGGATTCTTGAAATTACTCTGTTTTTTAGTCGATGGCACTAATAGCTCTATTAAACGGCGATTTGCATTTTCTTCTGCCCGTTCCTTTACGCTCGCCATCTTTTCTTCCTTCACGAGGCGGACGGAAGTCTCCACTAAATCACGGACCATGGACTCTACATCCCGGCCGACATACCCGACTTCCGTAAATTTCGTTGCTTCAACCTTTACAAAAGGAGCACCTACCAATTTAGCCATTCTCCGAGCTATTTCTGTTTTCCCAACACCTGTCGGTCCAATCATTAATATATTCTTCGGAACGACTTCGTCACGAAGTTGATCCGAGAGAAGGGAACGTCGGTAGCGATTCCGAAGAGCCACTGCCACTGCCCGTTTTGCCTCACGCTGCCCAACGATATACTGATCCAGTTTTTCAACGATTTGCCTCGGTGTTAAATTAGCTTTTTTTGACATTTGCGCTCCTCCTTACAACTCTTCCACGATTATATTCGTATTTGTAAATACACAAATTTCCGCTGCAATTTGTAAAGATGATTGAGCGATCTCCCTTGCCGATAAGTGGTCGCTGGAAAATCGCATTAATGCCCTGCCGGCAGCCAATGCATAATTCCCTCCCGATCCTATGGCGAGAATCCCGTCATCCGGTTCAATTACTTCCCCGGTGCCAGAAACGAGCAGCAAATGGTTCTTATCCATCACGATAAGCATGGCTTCAAGCTTTCTCAATACATTGTCACTTCTCCATTGTTTTGCCATTTCAACGGCAGCACGCTGAAGATTGCCATTATACTCTTCAAGTTTAGCTTCAAACATCTCAAATAAAGTGAAAGCATCTGCAACGGAACCAGCAAAACCTGCAAGAACATTACCATTAAAGATTTTTCTCACTTTCCTCGCGGTATGCTTCATCACTACTGAATTTCCTAAAGTAACCTGCCCATCACCGGACATGGCACATTCACCTTTATGATGCACTGCAAATATCGTTGTCATAAAGTGTCCCCTTTCAACATTTAAGGCCGCGGATGTGATGCATTGTAGACTTTTTTCAATTGGTCTTTTGTAACATGCGTATACACTTGCGTTGATGAAATTTTAGAATGACCAAGCAATTCCTGAACCGTGCGAATGTCCGCCCCATTATTCAATAGGTGTGTAGCAAACGAATGCCTTAGCATATGGGGATGAAGACTTCCATCTGCGGCTGACTTTTTAATCAATTCATTCAATATATAGCGAACTCCCCTAGGTGTCAAAGGGTCTCCACGAAAATTAACAAATAAATAAACATGCGCCTTGGCGTCAGACGAAGTCAATTCCATCCTGGCTGTACGTATGTATAGATCTATCGCTTCCTGTGCATATCTACCAACCGGAACGTAGCGATCCTTTTTTCCTTTTCCATGGATCAGTACCGTACCTAAGGAAAGATCGATATCCTGCAGTTTAATGTCACAACATTCACTTACGCGAATGCCTGTAGCATACAATAATTCCAGTAAGGCATTGTTCCTTATTCCTATCGGTGAATCTTTCTTTAAAGTGGAAAACAACTGATTCATTTCCTTCTCATAAAGAAAACGTGGCAGTCTTTGATCCTTTTTAGGTAAAGAAGCAAGGGAAAAAGGATTATCCTTCACATCACCTTCACGCAGTAAAAATTTATAAAGGCTCCGCAAGCAAGAAGTTTTCCTTGCTACAGTGCGCTTAGAAAGTTTCTTCTCATATAAATTCGTTAGATATAACCGGACATCAAGATATTCAACGGACGTGATATCCCCAATGCCCTGTTCGTTAAGGAACAGAAAAAATTCGTGTATATCACGTTTGTAATTTTCAATGGTGTAATGTGAACTGTTTTTTTCAATTTGTAAATATTCGATGAAGGATGATAATGCCTTGTTTTGATTAATCATGGAAACACCTCGCAAAGGCTAATAAATAGTATCATACTTTAAAACAGCAGGCAAATATTTTACAAATTTTTCACAAAGTTCTGAATTGTGTCCAAAGCGCGTTTAGCATGTGTTTCGTTCCGCTCTTTTTTGGATTTGATTCTCACTTCAAGGTCTGGAAGCAATCCAAAGTTGGCATTCATCGGCTGGAAGCTCTTACCATTCGTCGACGTTATGTACCTTGCCATGCTGCCCATCGTCGTCTCCGCAGGGAAAATGATAGGCTCCAGACCTTCGACGATCCTTGCAGCATTGATACCTGCGACAAGTCCCGATGCAGCCGATTCAACATACCCTTCAACGCCAGTCATCTGACCGGCAAAGAATAAATCATCCCGATTCTTGAATTGGTACGTTGGCTTCAAAACATTAGGTGAGTTTATGAAAGTGTTTCGATGCATGACCCCATAACGTACAATTTCCGCATTTTCCAAGCCAGGTATGAGCTGCAATACTTCTTTTTGCGGCCCCCATTTCAAATGTGTCTGAAAACCAACAATATTGTAAAGTGTTCCTGCCGCATCATCCTGACGCAATTGAACCACTGCAAAAGGACGTTTTCCCGTTTTTGGATCTTCTAGGCCAACAGGCTTCAATGGACCAAATAACATCGTTTTCTTCCCACGTGATGCCATCACTTCAATCGGCATGCAGCCTTCAAAAAAGATTTCTTTTTCGAATTCTTTAAGCGGGACTGTTTCAGCAGCAATCAATGCATCATAAAAGCGGTCAAACTCTTCTTCCGTCATCGGACAGTTCAAATAAGCTGCTTCCCCTTTATCATAACGGGATTTCAAATATACTTTATCCATATTGATGCTGTCTTTTTCAAGAATTGGTGCGGCAGCATCATAGAAGTACAAGTATTCTTCATCCATGATTTGCTTTAAGCTATCAGATAGTGACTGACTTGTAAGCGGACCGGTTGCAATGACTGTAGGACCTTCCGGAATTTCCGTCACTTCTTCATTAATGACCGTCACATTTGGATGATTTTTGACCCTTTCCGTAACAAGACCGGCAAATTCATGACGATCAACAGCTAATGCACCGCCAGCAGGAACAGCACAAGCATCCGCTGCGGACATGATGACCGAATCCAGTATACGCATTTCTTCTTTTAATACACCAACTGCATTTGTTAACGTATTTGCCCGAAGTGAATTGGAACAAACAAGTTCAGCGAATTTATCGGTATGATGGGCTGGCGTTTGTTTTACAGGGCGCATTTCGTATAGATCGACTTTAATTCCTCTTTTAGCTAACTGCCACGCCGCTTCACTTCCAGCAAGCCCAGCACCGATTACACTTACTTTTGTTTCTTTCATTTTTCGAACCTCCATGTATAGATATGATAAGACAGGATCATTTATCATTAAAACTGCTTTCCAGAAGTTTCATTTTTAACGATATCTATGTATTTATACCCGAAATACTCATTCCTGCTAACGATTATTTTAAAGATATGCCATCCTTATTTACTAAAAGGGTAACGGACGCAAATAGGAATTATATCTTTAAAAGAATGTACTTGTCCACTGAATTTTACATCACATGGCCTAAATAAAAAAGTTTCAACCTTTATCCATTTTCTTCTTGGAAGTAAATCCACATATCACCATGATATCATACTTCACTGAACATAAAGAAACCCGGCAGATGCCGAGTCCATTTATATTTAGGGTTTTTCGATAGTTCACAAGGAAAGTAAACGATTTCACGGCCTTTTCTATGCTTGGGGCATTTCTTTAAAGTCACAATCCATGCACTGGACCTGGACTCCTTTTTTGAGTTTTTTCTCAACAAGTGTCCCTTCACATTTTGGACAACTCCGCGGCAGAGGCTTATCCCAAGATATGAAGTCACATCCAGGGTAGGTATCACACCCGTAAAATATGCGGCGTTTTTTACTTTTCCTTTCAATGATATTCCCTTCTTTACATTTTGGGCATTTGACCCCGATTTCCTTGACGATTGGTTTGGTGTTACGGCAATCCGGGAAATTACTGCATGCCATGAACTTTCCATAACGTCCCATCTTAAAGACCATCCCATGTCCGCACTCCACGCAATCTTCACCTGCAGGTTCATCTTTGATTTCAATTTTCTCCATCTCGACTTCGGCTTTAGCCAAATGAATGGCAAATTCTTTATAAAATTCATCGATGACCTTAATCCATTCAATATTGCCTTCCTCAACGCTGTCGAATTCTTGTTCCATCTTGGCAGTGAACTCTGCATCGAGAATATCCGGGAAGAATTCGCGTATCAATTCGAGAACGATCTCACCAAGCTCTGTCGGGATGAACCGTTTATTATCCAAGGTAACATAGCCCCGTTTTTGGATCGTATCCAAGGTAGGCGCATATGTAGACGGACGGCCTATTCCCAGCTCCTCTAGGGTTTTGACCAGACGGGCTTCAGTATATCGGGGCGGAGGCTGTGTAAAATGCTGCTTCGGCTCGATATCTTTTGAAAAGAATTGATCACCTTTTTTCACATCCGGAAGTGCATTTTCCTTTTCTTCCACCGAGTCATCGGATCCTTCAACATATACCTTCATGAAACCCGGAAATTTAATTTTTGAACCATTTGCCCTGAAGATGACATCCCCGTTATGCAGGTCGATGCTCATCGTATCCATGACCGCCGAAGACATTTGACTGGAAACGAATCGTTCCCAAATCAATTTATAAAGACGGAATTGATCTCTGGATAAGAACTCCTTGACTACACCCGGTTCACGTAATGTGCTTGTTGGCCTGACCGCTTCATGCGCATCCTGGGCATTAGTTTGTTTTTTCTCCTTGCGCTGCTCGACCTGAACATATTCTTTACCATAATTATTTTGAATGAACGTATGGACTTCCTCTTTGGCACTATCTGAAATACGGGTCGAATCAGTTCTCATATAAGTGATTAACCCGACTGTACCTTCCTTGCCAAGCTCGATTCCTTCATAAAGCTGCTGAGCAAGCATCATGGTTTTCTTCGCACGGAAATTCAATTTACGTGCCGCTTCCTGTTGCAGGGAAGAAGTTGTAAAAGGTGCTGCTGGATTGCGCCTTCTTTCCTTTTTAGCCACAGCTCCTATCGTAAATTCGCCGCCATTTAAAGAAGCGAGCACTTTTTTGACGTCCTCTTCAGTATTTAAATCCTTCTTCTCGCCGCCAAGGCTGAAGAAAGAACCTTCAAACTGTTCTTTCCCTTTTACAAAATCAGCCTTGATTGTCCAATACTCTTCCGGAATAAAATCTTTGATCTCCTTCTCCCGGTCAATGATCATCCGTACAGCAACCGATTGGACCCGTCCCGCGCTTAAGCCTTTTTTCACCTTTTTCCACAATAACGGGCTTATATTGTATCCGACCAGACGGTCCAAGACCCTTCTTGCCTGCTGAGCATCAACCAATTTCATATTTATTGGCCTAGGCGATTTAAATGATTCCTTGATAGCCTCTTTCGTGATCTCGTTGAATACCACGCGGCAATCTGAGTTAACGTCAACATCAAGACTGTGAGCCAAATGCCAGGCAATTGCTTCCCCTTCCCTGTCGGGGTCAGCCGCGAGATAGATTTTTTTCGCTTTTTTTGCAGCGGTTTTCAATTCTTTTAAAACCGGGCCTTTGCCGCGGATAGTTATATATTTAGGTTCATATTCATGTTCAACATCGACACCCATTTGACTTTTAGGCAAATCGCGTACATGCCCCATGGAAGCCTTTACTTTATATTTTTTTCCCAAGTAACGTTCTATTGTTTTCGCCTTTGCGGGCGATTCCACAATCACTAAGTATTCTGACATCCAATAAATCCTCCTCAAAGAGGTAATATAAATCTTCACTATTATTAATCATTCAAAAATCATTTGTCAACACCTCTTTACTTTTCAAAGCATGCTGATTCATTTATTTATAGTTTTTTTGACAAGAGGTGCCATTTGCAAAACTTATAACAGTTTTACAATATTTTCAACCTTTTTGTCTAATAATTCAACCCACCCTTCAAAAAAAGCACTGACTTTTTCAAATTCCCCGTTTGATTCTCCGTCTATCTTCTATATTATATTGTTCAAAACTCTTCTTCGATCTGCCTGGAGCTAAAAACAAGTTTGGCACCATCATAAATCAATTGATTGGTACCCAGTGATTCAGGGCTCGTAACATTACCAGGAAGCGCAAATACTTCCCTGCCGTGTTCCAAAGCAGCTTGTGCCGTAATAAGGGAACCGCTTCTTTCTTTTGCCTCCACCACGAATACGCCCTTTGATAATCCACTGATGATTCGATTCCTAAGTGGAAACATCCATGGTTCCGCCTTCACTTCCGGTGGAGTCTCAGATATAAGCAGGCCTTTATTCATGATTTCTTCAGCAAGGGTAAAATTGGATTTCGGATATATTTGCTTAAGCCCCCCGCCTAAAACCCCTATCGTATCTCCGCCTTCCCTTAATGTGATCTTATGTGACTCTGCATCGATTCCAGCCGCCACTCCGCTTATGATCACGAACTTTTTCTTTACAAGCGGTAATATAATCGTTTTTAAGGCCTCCATCCCATACGAGGTTGGCTTGCGTGTTCCAACTACACCCAAGGTATTCTTCCTTGTTAAAAGCTTCTTATCACCTTTTAAATAAAGAACCCACGGAGGATCGAATATTTGTTTTAGCAAAAAAGGATATTCATCATCGAAGATCGTCAAACAATGGATTTGGCTATCTTCATATTTTTTAAGTTTTTCAATGGAATGGAGTGAATGTAAATCTTTGAGAAAGAGGTTAAGCTTATTTGAAGGGATTGGGAGCATTTTTGCCCATTCAACATAATTCGTCGTGAACAGGGAAGACAATGATGGGTCTTTGGACATGATTGCTTGGATTGTTTTCCATCCTGCTCCGCGGCAATGATGGAGATGGATTAACTTTTCTTTTTTATTCAATTGGAAACGCCCCTAATCGGATATTTTTAAAGGTAGGTTGATAGTGATGCACTTGGTCTCTCCTGAGGAAATTCGAGGAAATAAAGACCGACCCAAAAAAAGGTCGGCCCAGCTTAAATCAATGCGTTTTACAAGGTTCGTAAATATCTTTTTCTTTTAAAACGGAAATCAATGTTTCCCCCATTACGGATGGAGTTTCGGCAACTTTAATTCCACATTCGTTCATGACACGGATCTTCTCGTCAGCCGTCCCTTTTCCTCCTGAGATGATGGCACCAGCATGTCCCATGCGTTTACCGGCAGGAGCCGTACGGCCACCAATGAAACCAACAACTGGCTTAGTCATATTTTCCTTCACCCAGATTGCCGCTTCTTCTTCTGCCGTTCCGCCGATTTCCCCGATCATGATCACCGCATGTGTTTCCGGATCTTCATTGAACGCTTTTAAAACATCAATGAAATCCGTTCCGTTAACGGGATCTCCACCGATACCGACAGCCGAAGATTGTCCGATGCCTGCTTGAGATAATTGGTGAACAGCTTCATATGTTAAAGTTCCAGAACGAGAAACTACGCCTACATGGCCTTTTTTGTGGATATACCCTGGCATGATACCAATCTTACACTCTTCAGGAGTAATGACACCTGGGCAGTTCGGTCCGATCAAGCGAGTTTTTTTGCCTTCCATGTAGCGCTTCACCTTGACCATATCCAGTACAGGAATATGTTCCGTGATACAAATGGCAAGATCAAGTTCTGCGTCCACGGCTTCAAGAATTGCATCGGCAGCAAATGGTGCCGGTACATAGATAACAGATGCACTCGCACCGGTTTCAGTGACAGCTTCGGAAACTGTATTGAATACAGGTACCCCTTCCACTTCTGTTCCACCTTTACCCGGAGTGACTCCCCCTACGATTTTCGTGCCGTATTCCAACATTTGTTTTGTATGAAATAATGCTGTTGCACCAGTGATTCCCTGAACGATCACTTTCGTATCTCTATTAATATAAACGCTCATTATGTTCCCCCCTGCCTATTATCCTACAAGTGATACTATTTTTTGTGCTCCATCTGCCATTGATTCAGCAGCCGTAATATTTAAACCTGACTCTTTTAGAATCTTTTTGCCAAGGTCCACATTCGTTCCTTCAAGACGAACAACAAGAGGGACATCCAGTCCAAGCTCTTTGGCAGCAGCCACGACGCCTGTAGCGATGATGTCACATTTCATGATTCCTCCGAAGATATTAACGAAGATGCCTTTAACATTCTGATCGGAAAGGATGATTTTGAAAGCCTCTTTTACCTTTTCCTCAGTGGCGCCGCCACCAACGTCAAGGAAGTTAGCGGGATCTCCCATATAATGTTTAATGATGTCCATCGTCGCCATAGCTAGCCCGGCACCATTAACCATGCATCCGATATTTCCGTCAAGCGATATGTAACTTAATCCATGTTTTGATGCTTCAATCTCTTTCGCATCCTCTTCATCCAAATCACGGTACTCCGCGATGTCCTTATGGCGGTAAATCGCATTATCATCGAAATTCAATTTAGCATCAAGCGCCATTACATCGCCGTCGCCCGTTACCACTAATGGGTTGATTTCTGCGATTGAGCAATCCTTATCAACGAAAGCTGTATATAGGTTAATCATCAGTTTGGAAGCTTTATTTATAAGTGAAGCCGGAATATTGATATTGAATGCAATCCTCCGTGCTTGGAAACCAGTCAGGCCGACAACCGGATCGATTACTTCTTTGAATATTTTCTCTGGTGTCTTTTCGGCCACTTCCTCAATTTCCGTACCGCCTTCTTCAGAAGCCATCAATACGACACTGTCCGTAGCACGGTCAAGGACAAGCCCGATATAATACTCTTTAGTAATGTCGCAGCCTTCTTCAATAAGTAAACGCTTAACTTCCTTGCCTTCAGGTCCCGTTTGATGGGTCACCAGTGTCTTGCCCAGAATCTCTGCTGCATATGTACGTGCTTCATCAAGATTCTTCGCTACCTTGACTCCGCCGGCTTTACCGCGGCCGCCCGCATGAATTTGAGCCTTGACGACAACAACTTCCGTACCTAACTCCTTCGCTGCTTCAACTGCTTCATCAACAGTAAAGGCAACCCGGCCATTTGGAACGGATACCCCGTATTGTCGCAATATCTCTTTCCCCTGATACTCATGGATATTCATTTCCCATCCTCCTTATCTACTAAAAAACAACTTTGAAATTTAATGCGTGTTTTCTCTATCATATTACAACAAAATTCTCCCTCGTGCATAATATTCTTTCACATAATTTTTGAAATATTATTATAATATACTTCCTTACCCTTTAATAAAATAGAAAAAACCTTCTGCGCCGTTGTGTTTTTTTCTTATTAATATCATTTATTTCTGATCTGCAATTCTAGTACAATAAGAGTCATATTTTTATCAAAAACGCTTCCATGAAAGCCTTTTCAATCTATTGCTCCAGAGATATTCTCATGAAAAACTACGGTTACCCTGGTCTTGATTCAAAGGAAAAGCAAAAGGACAAAGCCATGGCTTTGTCCTTTAACAAATAGTTTAGTATTTTTTTAATATAATGAAAAAATGTCAGTGATTTCCCTAATATTCTACATAAACCAACAGAAACCCTTTGTCGAAACCAAATGGTTAGTCTCCTACCGATTCATGTCCTTGTCAACTTTATAAATGAATGCAAATACCTCTGCAACAGCTCCATACAATTCTTCCGGAATCATTTGATTTATATCCAATTGACCTAAAAGTGCAGTAAGCGATTCGTCCCTTTGGACCGGTATATCGAATTTCATGGCCTTTTCCATAATAGATTCAGCCGTTTTCCCTTTCCCCTTGGCCAATATGACGGGCGCTTTGGATGTCTTTTGATCATACTTTAAAGCAATGGCTTCTTTTCGTTTATCATTTATCATATTCGAATATCCACTCCACTATATGGACCTGCTTCTGAAAAAGGAATCGGTTTCCCCCTAAGGTCCCGCTCTTTTTCATATACGGGATTTACAAACGAAACTCCTGATAATCTGTAATCCATTTTCCCAAGATTCTCTCTCAAGATGTCAAGATATTGACCGGCCGCCTCTTCAAGGGTTGCACCATGACCATTGATGACCGTCACTTTTATGATTCGGTTTTGAACCTGCATGTCGATGACCGTCTCTTCAAGGCGCTCCAGTTCTAAATAAAATAGGACTCGGCAGTAATCAGGGTCTATTTTGCCTTCTTTTGTCTTCCTTCCGCTCCATTGTAACGTCAGATCCGTTTGAGTAGATCCCAGATTGAGTGGAAGTGTAATGAGTAAATTCTGAATCGGCCCGTTTTCCTGTGAAAGGATCTGTTGTGCAGTAATCCGATTCAGGATTTGTTCTGCCATCTCCTTGATAGCTGCCGGAATTTGCTCATTCAGCAATTTAAGCAGCAGCGGTTTAAGTGTCTCTAAATCATTGGGGAAACCCGCCATATCATCTCCTGGAAGATTAATGAGTGCATGTTCCAGCTGGAGTCCAAGGATCTTGGTCATTTCTTTCAGTTGGTGTGCGACAGAAGGTCCATTGGTGAAATCGATTGTTTGAAAATCAGCTTCCAATACATGTGAAAGGACCAACTTCTCATTAATCCTAGCGTATTGCGCCTCAGGAGGCTTATTAAGCGACTGAAACAGCAATTCAGCCACTTTCCCCTTCGACTCAGCTACTTTCTCTGTGTCCTTATTCAAGTAGCCAATAAGGTCATTCACTTCTATTTTTCCGCCTGCTGCCTTTGTAGCTATCGCTTCGGCAAAAGCATTCTGGATTAAATGAAAGGCCAGAGGGGTAAGTTTTTCTGCAGAAATGTTTTTTCTCTGCATCGAGTGGATATCATTCGGCAGTTTTGCCTTCTCATGATCATGACTATTCAATATGCGGTTAATAGCCATTTCGATTTCTTCAACTTGTGCAAATGCTCCGCCTTTAGCCTCGGAAAGCAGCTGCAATCCTTGGTTTAATTTATCAATCGCTGAATTTTTAGGAATACCGGACCTAACCTCAGCTCCATCCATTAAACTTTCAAGAAAGACGGATTCCGTCATTCCCTCTGGAACGAAACCCGTCTTTTGAAGCAGGGAAAATGCCCCGGATTTCATTTCTGGTGTTGAATCGGAATTCAGCCAAGTGGTCAAAAGTTTTTGCAAACCGATTTGTTGAAGCTGGTGCTGTTTGGCAACATGTAAAGAGTCCAATATCTCCACTAGCTTGGAGGCAGTCCTCGTTACTGCCCCCCCATCCTGCAGCTGCTGACTGAAGCCACTGAGGAGTTTGTGGAAAGGTTCACCTTTGGACTCCGTAAATAATGCATCAAATACACCTTTTACAAAAGGCAGTTGCTGAATGAACATTGTTTTTATTACAGGCAGACCAACATCTTCAGCATCAGCAGCTTTTAACCATTGCAAAGCGGATTGAAAAGTTTCCTTGGTTATCGGAAGGCCGTTTGTCAGCAGGTATTCGGCAAGCTTGGTTGCGGCCGGTTCAGGTTTTATGCCAAGGTGAGCGATCAATTGTGCAACAGTTCCCTTTATGCCAGAAACGTTCAAATTGGGGGAATCTAAAGCTTTTAACACGACACGCCCTTCAATTGGTTGCTGCACTTGAAACCAATACTTCACTCCTTTACGAAGCGGGATATCAAGAGTGGCAACCATTTTTTGATGGCCAACCTGTACCTCGGCCGTTTGGTTAAGAAAAACCTTATTCACCTTCCCGAAAAGGATTTGCCCGTTTTTCAAACTCGCAATTCCTTTTATTTCAATGGGTGAAGCTACTGGTTGACTGCTTGTTATGGATTGCACCACTCATCCCCCCCTTATTCCTTCGTTCGCGCAGCGATTTCCTTAACTGGTGCAAAACTTCTTCTATGCCAAGGTGTAAGCCCGTGTATGTCGAGGGCTTCTAGATGTTGGCTTGTCCCGTAACCCATGTGCTTTTCAAAACCATATTCCGGATATTTTTCACCATATTCCTTCATCATCCTATCACGAGTCACCTTGGCTATTATGGATGCCGCAGAGATGCTAATGCTTCTTGCGTCCCCCTTTATGAGCGAAAGCTGGGGAATCGGGACATCCAGTTCCATCGCATCGATCAACAAATGATCCGGAAGTTCTGACAGATCGTTCACTGCTGCCACCATTGCCTTTTTCGTAGCTTGATATATATTGATTTCATCAATTACTTCGCTATGTACAACACCTACACCTACGGATATCGCTTCCTTTAAAATCATCTCATAAAACTGTTCCCTTTTTGACTCCGGGATCTTTTTAGAATCATTAAGCCCTGGCAAATAAAAAGAATCAGGCAAGATGACTGCACTTGTCACAACCGGTCCTGCCAGAGGTCCTCTTCCCACTTCATCGATGCCAGCGAGAATGGAAAACCCCTGTTTCCGTAATTGCCTTTCAAACTCTGTCATTTCCGTGAAAGCATCCCTTACCTGTTGTTCCTTTTCATAAGTTCTTTGCCATTTGTTTACTAAGTCGGTTACTCCCTTCCGTCCGTCCTCCCGGCATTTCTGTAGAAATAAATCTTCAGGCTCTCTTATCGTCTTTAACTTTAAGGAGATTTCCTTAATGCTCATTGCAGTTATCATCTTTTATCACCCATCATTTTAATTATCGGCAGTCTTGCTTCTATTCTACAGTTCAGACAAAAATACGGAGCGGAAAAGAGACATCAAAAAGATAAAATCTTTTCGACATCCAACTCCAGCTCCGTATTACAACACTCAAGTCAATGTTAATTTTCTTCGGGGATATCATCTTTTTCATAATCCGAAGGAACCTCGAACGTAAGCGGGCCCATCTTTTCTGAACGGATTTCACGTACGACCAACTCTGCGGTTTTGTCATAATCGATGAAGCCCCCAGATGCTAAACAGCCCCTGAACTTTCCGACAGCATCAAACAATTCGAGCGTTTCCTGTGGAATTACTCCCAGGTTATAACGGGATTTCAATCTTTCCGGATATTCTTTTTCCAAAAAACGAAGGCCGTATAATGAGACTTCGTGCAAGTTTAAAATCGTATCCTTGATCGCACCTGTCAACGCAAGCTTCAAACCTACTTCTTGATCCTCGAATTTCGGCCATAGAATCCCTGGCGTGTCGAGCAATTCCAATTCCTTACCTACTTTTATCCATTGCTGCGCTTTCGTGACTCCAGGTGTATTTCCTGTTTTGGCAATATTCTTTTTGGCAAGTCGATTGATTAAAGTCGATTTCCCCACGTTCGGAATGCCGACTATCATGGCACGGATCGCTCTCGGCTTTATTCCTCTTGATTCCATCCGCTCATACTTCTCTTTTAAAAGATTTTTGGATGCGGCTGTAATCTGGTTTAAACCGTTTCCTGCTTGTGAGTTAATGGCAATCGCCGTTTTCCCCTGCGATTTATAATGTTCCAGCCACATATTCGTTTTTGCCGGATCGGCCATATCAGCTTTATTCAAAAGGATAACCCTTGGTTTATGCTGAATGATTTCATCGATCATCGGATTTCGCGAAGATGCCGGAATCCGGGCATCCACAAGTTCAAAGATGATGTCGATCAGTTTTAATTTCTCTGTTACTTCCCGTCTTGCTTTGGCCATATGGCCAGGGAACCACTGTATTGTCAATGGAATCCACCTTCCTACTATTCCGCCAATCGAAAGTCTTCGATCGGCCAATAAACTAATTTAGTTTTTCCTAACACTTTATCGTAAGGAACGACACCTACACCAGTATGGCGGCTATCCTTGCTAAAACGGCGATTATCCCCCAAGACAAATAGGTGATCTTCAGGCACCGTTCCTTGTTCTATGACATCACTTAATGTAAAAGGTTCCGTCAAAGCCCCGCCATCAATCAATTGTTTTTTATATTCATCCAAGTATGGCTCATCATAAGCTTTTCCATTCACGTAAAGAGTATCATTTCTATATTCAACTTTTTCCCCTGGCAATCCGATGACCCGCTTTATGTAATCTTTGCCTTCCGGAGCTTCGAAAACGATAATGTCGAATCTTTTGGGTTCGCCAATCGAATAGGAGATTTTATTAACGATCATGCGGTCCGTATCCTTTAATGTCGGCATCATGGAATTGCCGTCCACAACAATAGGAGCCAGGACGAAATAACGAATCAGCGTCGCCGCTATAACCGCGATTATGACCGCCTTTGTCCATTCCCACAATTCATTTTTCTTTTTCGCCATCCTTATCCACCCTTTTTAAAGCATATCAACAATTATTTTAACATGTTGCGGACGCTATAGCGAGCAGGATTCTATATAGCTTTCACCCTATGTGCATTCATCGTTTCTTAAAGTGCAAAAAGGGAGCCTGATAAACAAGCTCCCTTTTTTTGCATGATACTGTTTGGTTATTCACCTTATGTGGATCATGGTAAACCCGCATGAAGATATTCGAAGAATTAACGACGAATTTCTTTAATACGTGCTTTTTTACCACGAAGTTCGCGTAGGTAATAAAGTTTCGCACGACGTACTTTACCGTGACGGATAACTTCTAGTTTCGCAATTTTTGGTGTGTGAACAGGGAAAGCACGTTCTACTCCAACGCCGTAAGAGATCTTACGCACTGTGAAAGTTTCACTAACTCCGCCGCCACGACGTTTGATTACAACGCCTTCAAACAACTGGATACGTTCGCGAGTTCCTTCAATAACCTTTACGTGTACACGTACTGTGTCACCAGGTCTGAATGATGGAAGATCTGAGCGAAGTTGTTCTTTTGTGATTTCGTTAATAAGATTTTGCATCGATTTCAACTCCTCCTGGACGCTCTTGCAAATACTTATTGTTTGCAGCGGAACATCGTTATAAGACTGAGCATTTTGCCCAAGTCACAAGGTATATCCTATCATACTCTAAACGTCGATGCAATAGACATCAGTCTTCTTTTTTAATCTCGGACAATAATTTTTTTTCAACTTCCGAAAGTTCATAACTATCGAGCAAATCCGGACGCCGAATCCAAGTTCTGCGCAGAGATTCCTTCATCCGCCATTCATCGATTTTTTTATGATTCCCGGATATTAGCGGATCGGGAACTTTCATCCCCCGGAAATCTGCAGGTCTAGTGTAATGGGGATGCTCTAACAAACCAGAAGAATAGGAATCAAGAATCGGGGAGTCAACATTTCCCAGAACGCCAGGCAGCAAGCGAACAACGCTGTCAATAATGACCATTGCGCCCAGTTCCCCGCCTGTAAGTACAAAGTCACCAATAGATATTTCATCCGTTACGACATGCTCCCGGATGCGCTCATCATACCCTTCATAATGCCCGCAAATGAAAATGAGATGCTCCTCTTCCGCAAACTCTTCGGCTTTTTTCTGCGTGTAACGCTCTCCCTGGGGACAAAGGAGGACCACCCTTGGGGTTAGCTCCCCTTGCCCTTTAAGTGCTTCCACAGCATCAAAGATCGGCTGTGCCTTTAATACCATTCCGGCACCGCCTCCATAAGGATAATCGTCTACCGTCGAATGCTTATTATCTGCATAATCTCGAAAGTTGGTCACCTTATAGCTCACAGCCTGCTTTTCCGCAGCCTTTTTTAAGATTGACGAACCAAATACCCCTTCGAACATTTCTGGAAAAAGCGAAAGCACATCGATTTTCATCAGTCTAAAAGTCCTTCCATCGGTGTAATGATTACCTTTTTAGCGGAAATATCCACTTCTTTAACAATTTGTTCAATATATGGGATCAGGATGTCCTTACTGCCAGCTTTCTTAATGACCCAAACATCATTGGCACCAGGCGTAAGAACCTCAACGATTTCCCCAACTTCCATTCCTTCATCCGTAAATACCGAACAGCCGATGATTTCATGGAAGTAGAACTCACCTTCGTCCAATTTACCAAGCTGTGCTTCCTTCACTTTCAGGACCCCGTTTTTAAATGCCTCGACCTGTCCGACGTTATAATAATTCTCGAACGTCAATAGATTAAAGTTTTTATGGGTGCGATGCGACCTGATGATGAGGGGCAGGGGTTTTTTCTCCGTGTCCCTAAACAGATACAGAGTATTTCCGACTTTGTATCGTTTTTCTGGAAAGTCTGTTGAAGAAATTACACGGACTTCTCCTAAAAGACCATGTGTGTTGACAATTTTACCTACATTAAACCATTTTTCCATTCTTTCACCTCTAACGAATTTCCGAGACGATTCCATCTTTTATGACAATGGTCTTCGTTGCCATGATTTCGTCCCAATCTGCCCCAATTTCCACATCAATGATACTTTGAACTTCCCGTTCCTTCAATTCACTACCTGCGGGAAGGATCTCCAACTGCTCCATTTGAAATTCAAGCAGTTTAATTTTTTCTTGCCTCTGGTTTATTTCTTTTTCAAAATGAGCACGGAGACTAGCAGGTTGGAGAGTTCTTGTTTTTTCAAGTTTTTTCAGTTCAAAGCGAAGCTGTTCACTCTCTTTTTGAAGCTGAAGGCGTTTTGACTTGTATTTCTCGAGGAGCTGATTCTTGCTGGATTCCGTTAATACTTGGTTAACGATTACATTTTGGAGAATTTTCATTCCAGCACCTCCTATTATCTATGATTTCTTATTTCCTTCAAAAAATATGTATGATGGGGTAATCTTTTTGAAATGGGGGTCATTCTCTTAAGTATAACGTAAATCGGTAAAAGATGCGTCTTAAAAAGGCGTAAAGTTTAAAGTCCGGGTCTATTCAATTAGGATCCAAGTAGAAATTTCACTTTCTTGAAGTACAAAAAAAGGAGGGGTATTAACCCTCCTTATTCGGAAATCTCCAAATGGATTTTCTTCTGCTGTGAAGATCCTGCTGCATATACCACAGTCCGAATCGCCTTAGCAACACGCCCTTGTTTACCGATTACCTTGCCCATATCCTCTTTATGAACGGAGAGGATATAAACAATCCGGTCGGATTCTTCCTTGGAGGTCACGATGACCTCTTCCGGATAATCCACAAGTGCTGAAACAATCGTTTCAATAAGTGCTTTCATCAACTACCGTCGATTACTTGCTGTTTTTTGCAACATGGAATTTTTCCATGATGCCTTGTGTAGAGAATAAGTTACGAACTGTATCAGATGGTTTAGCTCCATCTTGTAACCATTTAAGAGCAAGCTCTTCGTTGATTTCAACTTTAGCTGGTTGAGCAACCGGGTTATAAGTTCCTACCACTTCAATGTAACGTCCGTCACGTGGTGAACGAGAATCTGCAACTACAATACGATAGAAAGGAGATTTTTTAGCTCCCATACGTTTTAAGCGAATTTTTACTGCCATTTTAAATAAGCACCTCCGAATAGTTTCACACAAGATAGTATAATATCAAATGTCTTGCATGTTTGTAAAGGTTTTTTTCTTAACAGGTAAAAAAAGTGTTGAAATACATGGCTTCGACCCGTATTCGCCTCAGTTCAGACCTGAAATAAACCTTACATGAACGGGAATTTGAATCCCTTTTTCTTTCCTTTTTGCATGTTCGTGACCTGTTTCATCATCTTCTTCATTTCTTCGAATTGCTTCAGTAGACGGTTCACTTCTTGAATCGATCTGCCGCTTCCTTTTGCAATCCGCTTCTTGCGGGATGCATTCATGGTTTCCGGATGTTCCTTTTCATGCGTTGTCATTGAACGGATGATAGCTTCAACATGACCGATCTGTTTCTCATCGATCTGAAGGTTGTCCATCCCTTTCATTTTATTCGCACCGGGAATCATTTTCAGAATATCATCAAGCGGTCCCATATTCCGCACCTGACCAAGCTGATCAAGGAAATCATCAAAGGTAAAAGTGGCGGTACGCATCTTTTTCTCTAATTCTTTCGCTTTTTCTTCATCTACATTGGCCTGTGCTTTTTCGATAAGGGTCAATACATCACCCATGCCGAGGATCCTTGACGCCATCCTTTCTGGATGGAACGCTTCAAGTGCATCCAGTTTTTCACCCATACCGACGAATTTGATCGGCGTGTCGGTGACTGAACGAATTGAAAGTGCCGCACCACCACGTGTATCCCCATCAAGTTTCGTTAATACGACTCCTGTCAGGCCTAACTGTTCATTGAAGCTTTGGGCTACATTGACCGCATCCTGACCTGTCATCGCATCGACAACCAGGAAGATTTCATCAGGGTTAGTCAACTCTTTGATATCCTTCAGTTCGCCCATCAAGTTTTCATCCACATGAAGACGGCCTGCAGTATCAATCAATACATAATCATGATGTTCTTCCTTAGCTTTTTCAATTGCCTTTTTGGCAATTTCAACAGGGCTGACCTGGTCCCCAAGGGAGAAAACAGGCATGCTTAATTGTTTGCCAAGTGTTTCAAGCTGCTTAATCGCCGCCGGACGGTAAATATCAGCCGCAACGAGCAATGGCTTGCGGTTGTATTTTTTCCTAAGAAGATTGGCAAGCTTTCCTGTGGTCGTCGTTTTACCAGCACCCTGAAGACCTACCATCATAATGACAGTCGGTGGTTTCGAGGCAACGGCAATCTTGCTCTGTTCGCCGCCCATCAGCTCAGTCAATTCTTCCTTAACTACTTTAATTACCTGTTGACCGGGGGTTAAGCTTTTCAGCACTTCCTGACCTACCGAACGTTCACTGACACGTTTTACAAAATCCTTCACGACTTTAAAGTTAACATCCGCTTCAAGCAGGGCCAATCGAACTTCACGCATCATTTCTTTAACGTCCGCTTCGTTGACCTTCCCTTTTCCACGGATCTTTTGCATCGTGCTCTGCAGTCGGTCGGCCAATCCTTCAAATGCCATATTGCCGCCTCCTAATCCAACTTCTCAAGCGTTGTGATTGCGTCTAGCAGCTTCTCTTTTGAAAAGGATTCCTTTTCTATGAGTCCCTTCATATTCGCAATCCACTGGTTACGCTCTTGAAATTTTTGAAATAACAATAGCTTCGCTTCATATTCCTCAAGCATCGCTTCTGTTCTTTTTATATTATCATAGACTGCCTGCCTACTGACTTCGTATTCATCGGCAATCTCGCCAAGAGAGTAATCATCCAGATAGTAGAGGGACATGTAGCTCTGCTGCTTCTCTGTTAACAACGATTGGTAAAAGTCATACAAATAATTAATCCGCGTTGTCTTTTCAAGCATCTTAGCAAGCCTCCCTGCTGTTAAGTGAAAACCCTTTACAAGTTTATATTGTAAAGCCTTGTTTATTTGATGTCAAGTTAAACTCCTTACCACGTGTTTGCAAAGCATTATTTTTTTCATTTTCCGCTTCTTTTTTGGACCTTTCATCAATTGGTCCTCCAATTTTCATAGTAAAAAACCAGAAGAGAATGAACTCTTCCGGCTTACAATTTCCACTTAAACCTCTTCTTTATCGATGATATCAGCAAAAAGGCCATAAACATATTTCTCGGCATCGAATTCCTGTAGATCATCCATTTTTTCACCTAGCCCGACAAATTTAACGGGAATGGCCAATTCATTGCGAATCGCCAAAACGATTCCACCTTTTGCGGTGCCATCAAGCTTTGTTAAAACAATACCGGAAACATTTGTCGCTTCCTTGAATGTTTTGGCCTGGATAAGGGCATTTTGCCCAGTTGTAGCATCAAGGGCAAGCAGCACCTCGTGTGGTGCACCTGGTACTTCACGTTCAATTACACGTTTCACCTTTTCCAATTCCTTCATTAAGTTGACTTTATTCTGCAAGCGACCGGCAGTGTCACAGATAAGGATATCCGCTTTTCGTGCCTTGGCGGCCTGAATGGCGTCGAACATGACAGCAGCTGGGTCAGAGCCTTCACCCTGTTTGATTACACTTACACCGACACGCTCACCCCAAACCTCAAGCTGTTCAATCGCACCGGCACGGAAGGTATCCCCTGCAGCCAATACGACAGATTTCCCTTCTGTTTTGAATTTGTGGGCGAGTTTACCAATGGTCGTCGTTTTACCTACCCCATTAACCCCTACAAATAAAATGACCGTCAAACCTTCTTCTTGTATATTCAGGCTTGAAGTCGCTTCATCATCACCTTGGTAGATTTCAACAAGTTTTTCGGAAATAACGGACTGCACTTCCCTCGTATCAGAGATATTGCGAAGCTTGACTTCCATTTTTAATTGATCAATCAATTCCATAACAGTATCAAAGCCTACATCAGCCTGTATCAGGATTTCTTCAAGTTCTTCAAAGAAGTCCTCATCCACTTTCCGATAACGGGCAACAAGTTCATTAACCCTTCCAGTAAAGGAATTCCTCGTCTTTGTCAAACCTTGTTTGAATTTTTCCCCAATGGATACTTCTGCTTCAACTGATTTTTCTTTTTCTTCCTGAATCGTAAATTTCTCTTTTAACTTTTTGAAAAAACTCATTGTCCCACTTCCTCTAATTCATGAATTTAAACTTCCATAAAGTTTTCTGATTCTTCCATCCGGACAGAAACAAGTTTGGAGACACCTGACTCCTGCATCGTAATGCCATATAGGACATCTGCCTCTTCCATCGTGCCCTTGCGGTGAGTAATCACGATGAACTGCGTTTCCCTGCTGAACTTTCTTAAAAATTGGCTGAACCGGACGACATTCGCCTCATCTAGCGCTGCCTCGACTTCGTCAAGGATACAGAAAGGAACAGGACGCACTTTTAGAATCGAGAATAAAAGGGCTATGGCTGTCAATGCCCGTTCTCCGCCGGATAAGAGGCTCAAATTTTGCAGTTTTTTTCCGGGAGGCTGCGCAATGATATCCACCCCTGTATTTAGCAAATCATCAGGATTCGTCAGTTTCAGCTCAGCCCTGCCTCCGCCAAATAAAGCTTTGAAGACTTGTTCGAATTCTTTACGGATCGAATAGAAAGTATCCGCAAAGCGCCGTTTCATTTCATCATCCATTTCATCGATGACTTGGAATAATGTATCTTTCGCCTGTTGAAGGTCTTCCTTTTGAATAAGAAGGAATTCATAGCGTTCAGCTACACGTGCATATTCATCAATTGCACCTAAATTCACCGTACCCAGTTCCTCGATAGCAAGCTTGATGAGCTTCACCCTTTTTTGAGCTTCGTCGGCAGGCATCATCAATGGATACCGTTCTTTAGCACCTTCAAAGGAAAGGGTATATTCTTCTCGCAAGTGGTCGAGGCGATTTTCCAGTTCGACATCCAGACGAGTTAATTTCACTTCTTCATCCTTTATCACTTCGACAATGCCTCTATAAAGTCGATTTTCTTCTTTCAAGGACAGTTCGAGCGTTTCAACTTCCATTAGAAGCTCGTTTTTTTCCTGTTTTTTTATGGTGATTCCTTCAATTGCCCCATTTTTATCGAGCAATTTCTGCTGAGCCATATCTTCCAGGGACTCTTCCCCGCTTGAACTGTCTGTCATTTCATTGGTAAGGAGCCCTAAATCATCTTTGTTTTCCGCAAGCCTGCTTGATTCCTTAGAAAGATCCGATTCAATGCGTTCCATCTTCTCTTTTTGGTTTTGCAGCTGGCCACGCTTGGAAGCCAGCATTACCTTCAGTTCATTCGTTTCTTCAGCAAGGCTCTCTTTTGAAGATTGTTGTGATTGCTTTTGTTCGGTCATTTCGGAAATCAACCGGTCCAGACCTTCAATTTCCGATTTACATGATTCCAAAAGTTCTTCCAGCTCTTCAAGTCTTGCCTTTTTTTGCTGTTGTTCTTCTAAATATGAATTTTTATCCAAATCATAAAGATGCAGCCGTTCATTCACATTTCTTTCCTGAAGCTCCACTTCACGGAGTTCCCCTTTAAGGGTTTGTTCTTGTAACCGAAGTCTCTCTCCCGTTTTTCTGGTTTGTTCAAGCGTTTGCTCTTGAACACCGACATCCACTTTGAGCTGTTTGACTTGCTTTTCAAGCTGATTCGTTTTCACTTCCATTGCAGCAAGTTTTTGTTGAAGCTCCTCCAATTCAGTTTTCCTTGAAAGCAGGGAGGTCGTTTTTTGCTTTAAGGCTCCACCAGTCATTGAACCACCTGGATTGACGATATCCCCTTCAAGTGTTACGAAACGGAAACGGTGCTGCATCATTTTCGCCAGGTCATTTGCCCCTTTTAAATCCGTGGTGATAATCACTGTTCCTAATAAGTTTTCAGCAATCGCTGCATGCCTATCATCATATTGGATCAATGAGGAACCAGTCCCTACAAAAGCTGAATGGCTCTTCAGCATCGATAATTGGTTAGCTGATATCTCTCTTGCCTTAATGACTGATAAAGGCAAGAAAGTCGCACGCCCGTACCTATTTTTCTTCAAGAAGGAAATGGCTTCCCGTGCATGCTCTTCGCGTTCCACGACAACATGCTGCATCGCTCCGCCCAAAGCCGTTTCAATGGCCGTTTCATACTCCTTAGGAACCTTTATCAATTCCGCAACTGCCCCTTCAATGCCTCGAAGGGTTTCTTTCGCTTTCAAAACCTCTTTTACACCCTGAAAGAAGCCTGCATAATCATCTTCCATTTCTTCAAGCAGTTCCTTACGCGATTTAGCCTGTTGAAGGAATTGATAGGCCTTATAAAGGGTGGTTTCTTGTTTTTGATACGAATCTTTTGCCGCATTCAATTTATTCTGCTGATTTCGGAAATAAGTGACATGCTCTTCAAGCTGCTTGGTCATATTGTCCATCAGCTGTGAATATTCCATTTTTTTAGCAGTGATATCCATTCTTTCAGTTAAGAACTTTTCATTTTCCATATCAAGTTTTGCATTTTTATGTTCCTGTTGCGCAAGCTGCTGAAGCAGGTATTGTTTTTCGTTTTTGGCCGTGGCCTGCTTGTTCAACCACTCGATATAGTCACTCTTTTTCGCTTCGATCACCGCTTCTATATCACTATTGAAAAGGCCGAGGCTTTTTTGTTTTTCATGTAAGGTTTCAGAAATCCCTTTCACTTCCAAGTTCAGTGCATGCAGGATTTCCGTTTCTCTTTCCTTTTGCAAAGTCAACCGCTCGACAGCAGCCTCACCTTCCACAATCGCTTTTTCCAGCTGTGACTTGTTTTGGGCGGCATTTTTTTTCCGTTCTTTCAAAACTTCTTTACGGCCTTCAAGCTTTTCAAGTTCTTCGCTGGCATTAAGGAGAATCTCCTGCAGGCCATTGATCGATGTCTCAAGCGTCGCTAGACTATCCCTTAGCTTTTTGAGATGCGCTTCCCTGTCCTGAAGCTGTCCTGCCATTTGCTGTTCCATTTCATTATGTTTTTCAAGTTCCTGTGATAGTTTTTCCCATTTTTCATAAAGCTCTTCAATTTCATAAACGGTTAAAGCCACTTCTATTTGCTCTAGTTCGTCTTTCTTCGCCAAAAATTCCTTGGCGAGGGAAGACTGAATTTTTAACGGCTCCACCTGCCCCTCCAATTCATGGAGGATATCATGGACACGGTTTAAATTATCCTGTGTTTCCGTCAGCTTCGATTCCGCTTTTCGTTTTCTCGTTTTATACTTCAGGACACCGGCCGCTTCTTCAAAAATCACTCGTCTTTCTTCAGCCTTACTGCTAAGGATTTCTTCTACTTTCCCTTGGCTGATGATGGAAAACGCTTCTCTCCCAAGACCGGAATCCATGAAAAGGTCTATGATGTCTTTCAGACGGCAACCTTGATTATTAATGAAAAATTCACTTTCTCCCGATCGATATACACGTCTTGTCACACTGACTTCATGAAAGTCGATCGGCAGGGAATTGGTCTCGTTATCAAGGGTCAATGATACTTCCGCAAAATTCAACGCTTTCCTCGTGTCACTTCCCGAAAAGATGATATCTTCCATTTTTGCTCCACGCAGTGATTTCGCAGACTGCTCTCCAAGGACCCACCGGACTGCGTCGGTCACATTACTTTTACCGCTTCCGTTTGGTCCAACCACTGCCGTGACACCAGGTACAAAATCTATCGAAATTTTCTCTGCGAAAGATTTAAATCCTACAACGTCCAAACGTTTGAGGAACATGACCTTTCCCCCTCTACTGTTCAACTATCTTGTTGATTTTTTTCTTTTAAAACGATCAATGCATGCTCGGCTGCATGCTGCTCCGCTTCTTTTTTGGACTTTCCTATTCCAGAGCCAAGTTCTTCCCCATTCAATGAGACCGTCGAAACAAACTCCCGATTATGGGCCGGTCCTTTTTCCTGCAAGATCTTATATTGCAGGACACCGATGGCATCGCGCTGGATCAGCTCCTGAAGCTGGCTCTTATAATCCATCACATGAGAAAAAGCACCCTCGTCTATCTTCGGAAACACGACATTCGTCAAAAACTGCACAACTGGCTCTAATCCTTGATCAAGGTACAAAGCACCGATATAGGCTTCGAATACATCCGCAAGCATGGCAGGGCGTTCCCTTCCACCTGTCATTTCTTCCCCTTTTCCGAGTAATACATATTCCCCGTAAGAAAGGCTATTGGCAAAAGCAACAAGTGAAGGCTCACACACAATGGCTGCCCTTAGTTTGGTAAGTTCACCTTCGCTCATCATCGGATATTTTTGATATAAGTATTTAGAGATGGTCAGTTCAAGTACAGCGTCCCCCAAGAATTCAAGCCTTTCATTATCTTCATAAGGCTTACGGCGATGCTCATTCACATAAGATGAATGTGTAAAAGCTTGTTTCAATAAATTTTCATCTTTAAAATGAAAACCCAGATTTTCCTGCAACTGTTTGAATTTATTTTCCTTGATTGATGGTTTACGATTATTTCCGTTCCTACGCATCACACAAAACCCTCCACGGTTCAAAAAGCATATTTTTCCAATATATAAAAAGAAACCTGGCAGGAATTCCTGTCAAGCTTTCCTATGTACCATCATACATGATTATCCGCTTAAAGAAAACTAAAGGCAAAAGACACTGCATGCAGGCGGAGCATACCCGTGAACATGCTCATTCCGTTATTTGCCTTTGAATTAAACTTCTTTAGGCAATAAGAGAAAGCCCCGTTAAAAAACGGAGCTTTTAGTCAAATGACAATTCATTACATAGTGCTTTGTATGTAATTCACAGCATCACCTACTGTGGCGATTTTTTCAGCGTCATCGTCCGAAATTTCCATATCAAACTCGTCCTCGAATTCCATGACTAGTTCAACTACATCAAGGGAATCGGCACCAAGATCTTCTTTGAAAGAAGCTTCAAGTTTTACCTCTGATTCTTCTACGTTCAAACGATCTACAACGATTTTAGTTACTCTTTCTAATACATCTGCCAATGTGTTCACCTCCCCTCAAGACATTATAAATTAATTTCGAAAAAAATCAAGAAAACTTACATGACCATGCCGCCATCTACATGAAGAGTTTGCCCAGTCATATATTTGCTTGCATCGGAAGCAAGGAAAGACGCCACTGCAGCAATATCTTTAGGGTCACCGAAACGTGCAAGCGGAATTTGGTCCAGCATGGCTTTTTGGACGTCCTCAGGCAATTCACCGGTCATATCCGTTGAGATGAAACCTGGGGCAATCGCATTGACCGTAATGCCTCTTGATGCAAGTTCCTTTGCCGTCGTTTTAGTCAAACCGATGACACCTGCTTTAGCCGCTACATAATTAGCCTGCCCTGCATTTCCGCTGACGCCGACGATCGATGCCATATTGATGATCCTGCCGCTGCGCTGCTTCATCATTTGCCTTGTAACAGCTTTGGTGCATAGGAACACGCCTTTAAGATTCGTATTGATAACAGAATCCCATTCATCTTCTTTCATGCGCATCAATAGGTTATCACGTGTGATGCCGGCATTATTAACCAGGATATCCACTCTTTCAAATTGTACGACGACCTCTTTGATCATGCTTGTCACCGATTCACTATTTGCAACATCGCATTGGATGGCGAATGCTTTCCGGCCCAATGCCTTGATTTCATCAACCACTTCATTCGCTTTAGCCTCACTGCCGGAATAGTTAATGGCAACGTCTGCTCCCTGACGGGCAAGTTCCAATGCAACTTCCCTGCCAATACCTCGTGATGCTCCCGTTACAAGCGCTTTTTTACCTTCGAGGATCATGCTTGTACCCCCTTCAATGTTTCAATTGTTTTAGTTAGAGTGTCTATATCGGATACCGAATGAATTTGAACGGAACGATCAATTTTCTTTATCAATCCGCCCAACACTTTCCCTGGGCCAACCTCGATGAACGTATCCACGCCCAATTCAAGTAGACTTTTTACACTGTCCTCCCAAAGGACCGGTGAATACAGCTGTTCGATTAATTTTTCTTTTATTTCGGCAGGTGCTGTAATGGGCTTAGCCGTTACGTTTGAAATGACAGGAATTTCTGCCTGTTTGAAGCTTACTTCATCAAGGACACCCTGTAACTTTTCTGCTGCCGGTTTCATTAATTCAGAATGGAACGGTCCACTCACTTCAAGAGGAAGAGCCCGTTTAGCCCCATTTTCCTTGGCTTTTGCACTTGCAAGTTTAACCCCTTCGGAGGTGCCTGAAATGACGATTTGCCCTGGACAATTAATATTGGCCAATTGAACGGATTCACCTGTGGCCGTAATTTCAGAAGTGACTTCAGATAGCGCTTCACGGTCCATTCCCAAAATCGCAGCCATTGAGCCTTGACCATTCGGTACTGCAGCTTCCATGAATTCACCGCGTTTACGCACTGTATATACGGCATCTTCGAAAGAAATTGCACCAGATGCCACTAATGCCGTATATTCACCTAAACTGTGCCCGGCAGTATAATCGGGTTTGATTCCCGCTTCTTCCAACTCCTTGACAAAAGCATAACTCGTAGTCAATAAGGCTGGCTGTGCATTATAAGTCACCGTTAATTCTTGTTGTGTGCCATTAAAGATCAATTCCGTAAGCGGAAAATCAAGTTTTTCATCTGCTGATCGAAAAATTTGCTGAGCACGCTCTTTTTCCTGAAATAAGCCATGCCCCATTCCTATTGATTGTGATCCTTGTCCTGGAAAGACAAAAGCAATTTTACCCATCTGTTACTCCCCTGCCTCTATGATTTATTATTGTTTTTCTATTGTCTCCGCAATTGTCGATATGACGTCATTTCCAACCATATCGCGAGTCTGGCGTATAGCATTATAGACCGCATTCGCATCTGAAGAACCATGCGCCTTAATGACAGGGGCCTTCAAACCGAAGAGGCCAGCACCGCCATACTCCGAGTAATCCATTTTATTTTTTATGACTTTTAGTTCTGGCTTTACCATTGCTGCAGCCAACTTACTTTTGAGGTTGCTCATCAAGGCAGCTTTCACCATTTTGAATACGCCCATAGCAGTACCTTCAAGCGTCTTTAACACCATATTTCCCGTAAAGCCGTCCGTCACGACAACGTCCGCCGGCCCGTTTAGGAGGTCCCTTGCCTCTACGTTACCTATAAAGGATATCTCCGATGATTGCTGAAGTAGTGTAAAGGCATGCTTAGTCAGTTCGTTCCCTTTTTTTTCTTCTGTTCCGATATTAAGTAATCCGACACGGGGCTTTTCGATTCCCCGCACTTTTTGGGCATAAACAGACCCCATTATGGCGAATTGAAGGAGATGCTCCGGTTTCGCATCGGAGTTCGCGCCTACATCCAGTAATACAAAACCCTTGCCATCGATCGTCGGAAGGGTGGGAGCCAATGCCGGACGTTCAATGCCTTCTATCCTTCCGACCACAAACAAACCTGCAGCCATTAGCGCCCCCGTATTGCCTGAAGAAATGCATGCGTCCGCTTCTCCGTCAGCCACTTGCTGTGCAGCCAATACCATCGAAGCGCTTTTCTTGCGGCGAACCGCACGAACAGGTTCATCGGTACTTAATATTTTTTCATCAGTATGTATAACCCTTATTCGGCCATGCTTCACTAAGTATCGGTTAATCTCGGATTCATTGCCTATCAAGGTAATTTCCACATCGGGAAAAGCCTCGACAGCTTTCATCGCTCCCAAAACCTGTGCCTTGGGAGCATTATCGCCACCCATTGCATCTATCGTTATCTTCATTTTTTTCATCCTTTACTAGCAAGTTAAGAGCGATACATTTCGAACTCGCCTTTAAAAACCAGTTCATTACCCACGTAGCTTCTAACCTCCACCACGGAACGATCGTTGGTGTGGTCCACGTTTTTAACCCTAGCTTTAGCTACCACTCTTTCATTTTCCTTTACAGACCGAGTGAATAAAATGGATGCTTTCGCAGTTAATGCCAATTCATCATTTATGACTGCCACAGCCAATGAGTTTGCTTGGGCAAAAAGGTGATGTCCCCTTGCGATTCCATTCCGCTTAAAGACATGCTCTTTATTTATATCCAAAATCGAAATTGCATTATCATCTAAATTAAGATCAATTACTTCCCCGATGATTTCATCCAAAGGCAATGCCCTGATTTCGTCACTGAATTTTTTCTCGGCCACGCTTTTAATCCGTTCACGCAGTTCCGGTATCGATAATTCAAGACGGTCAAGCCTAATGGTCTGGACGCTCACCGAATATTTTTCAGCCAGCTCCTCATCCGTTACAAAAGGATTCTGTTTAATCGTTTCGATTAATAATTGCTGGCGTTCCTTCTTATTTCTTCGCATTTGAAGGTCACCATCCGTAGTATTATGACTAGGTACTAATAGTAGTATATATATTTTAAAAACAGATTGCAAGATATTGCGTAAAATCTCACAATCTGCTATTGGTTTTTTATTCAGTTCAGTCCAGCTTTTCTCCCGTAAATACTCCCGTTCCCTCTAAATAGTCCCGCAAAGGTGCATACTCCGGGGAATGCCAAAAGCTTTGGGAGGCAATCAATTTTGCCGCATCCATCCTTGCCACTTCAAGGGTCCTGTAATCATGGACCATGTCGGCTACCTTGAATTCTGGAAGACCGCTTTGTTTTTTACCGAAGAAGTCCCCGGGTCCGCGGAGTTCCAAATCCTTTTCGGAAAGGGCAAAACCATCGTTTGTCTCAGTCATGATTTTCATCCGCTCTTTCCCGACTTCCGTTTTCGGATCAGCCAGCAGGATGCAAAAGGACTGATCGCTCCCCCGTCCAACTCTTCCACGTAGCTGGTGCAACTGCGAAAGTCCAAAGCGCTCCGCATCATAAATGACCATTACCGTTGCATTTGGAACATTCACCCCAACCTCGACGACCGTCGTGGAAACAAGGATTTGCGCTTCATTGGCACTGAACTGCTGCATCACTTCTTCCTTTTCATCCGCGGGCAGACGTCCATGCATAAGACCCACTTTGTACCTGTTCGCAAAGTATTGTGTCAGCATTGCATGAACATCAAGAACATTCTGTAAAGAATCGAGTTTCTCCGACTCCTCAATCAATGGACAGATGACGTAAGCCTGTCTCCCTTTTTTTAGTTCCTTTTCGACAAAGGATAAGATCCGATCAAGCATTTGGTGTTTCGCCCAATAGGTCTCTATCGCTTTACGCCCGGCAGGCATCTCATCAATCGTCGAGACGTCCATTTCCCCAAACACTGTAATTGCGAGAGTTCGCGGAATTGGTGTAGCCGTCATGAAAAGTACATCTGGATTGGTACCTTTTTCACGAAGGATACGGCGCTGCTCCACTCCGAAACGATGTTGTTCATCCGTTATGACAAGACCTAAATTCCGGAAATTCACTTCATCTTGAATCAATGCATGAGTTCCTATCAAAAGATCCAGCTCCCCGGATTCCAGCATTTGCAATAGTTCCTTGCGCTTTTTGCCTTTTACCGAACTTGTCAACAATGCGACCTTTACTCCACTCGGTTCCAACATGGCTTTCAGCGATTGTGTATGCTGCTCAGCCAAGATTTCCGTCGGGACCATAAGTGCACCTTGGAAACCTGCTGTAATCGTAGCCTTCAGGCATATGGCGGCAACCACCGTTTTCCCAGACCCGACATCCCCTTGAAGCAGACGATTCATCCTGTAGGGAGATTTCATGTCATTCATTATTTCCTCGACGACCCTATTCTGAGCGTTCGTCAAAGGAAAAGGTAGGGTTTCAACAAAGGCTTCCAGCCGCTCCATGTCAAACTCCTGGCCTATTCCTTTTGACTGCTCCCGCTGCACTTTACGAAGTGCCTGCATTTTAAGTTGAAACAATAAAAATTCTTCATACACAAAACGGCGCCGGGCCTTCTTCACGTCATTGGCCGATTGAGGGAAATGCATGGTACGAAGAGCATCATTACGCGGCATCAGTTTGTATGCCGCCAATAATTGCGGGGGCAGATTTTCTTCTATCATTGTGCCATATTCAGAAAATGCATTGGAGATAAAGCGGCGGAGCCCTTTGACGGTAATGCTGCCCTTCACTGAGTACACCGGTTCGAACTCTTTCTCACCGCTCCGATCACCAACATGGCATTCCGAGCCTGTAATGGTTTGACGATGACGATCCCACTTCCCCGTTACCGTTACGGTTTCGCCTATCGCAAGCTTCGGCTTCAGATAAGGCTGGTTAAAAAAAATGACATTTATTAAATATCTCCCAGTCAAAACTTTAATCGTGAGCCTGGATTTTTTCTTTCCGAAGTACCCTAACGTGGGTACCGTATGAACTTTGCCTTCTACAGTAACCCGTTCATCATGCTCGACTGTTTCTAAATCCCTCAACCGGTAATCTTCATAGCGATATGGAAGGTGCTCAAGGAGATCCGCGACGGTATGAATCTCCATTTCCCCCAAAGCTACAGCCGTTTCGGCCCCAATGCCTTTTACTGCGGTAATGGGTTCGTGTAAAGTCGAGTTCACTTCTTATTTAGCGGTAAGCCAAAGATTTTCGCTTCCAACTCCCGTCCAGTCGGTGTAGCCGCTAAACCTCCTTGTGCAGTTTCCCTAAGAGCAGATGGCATCGTTTGCCCGATTTTATACATCGCATCAATTACTTCATCACACGGTATGCGGCTTGTGATACCCGCTAAAGCCATATCTGCTGCAACCATGGCATTGGCTGCACCCATGGCATTACGCTTCACACAAGGCACCTCCACAAGCCCAGCAACAGGATCACACACAAGACCAAGCATGTTCTTTAATGTGATTGCCATCGCTTCTGCACTTTGTGCCGGTGTCCCTCCTGCCATTTCAACGATGGCTGCCGCTGCCATACCCGAAGCAGAACCGACCTCAGCCTGACAGCCCCCTGCGGCTCCAGAGATCGAAGCATTATTCGCTACAACAAAACCAAACGCCCCTGCTGTAAATAGGAACTCAATTTTCTGTTCCCGATTCGGTTTTAATTTATTTTGCAAAGCGAAAAGGGTACCAGGCACAACACCAGCAGATCCGGCAGTCGGTGTCGCACAAATCGTTCCCATGGCTGCGTTCACTTCGTTTGTTGCCACGGCTTTGCTTACCGCATCCAACAGCAGTTCACCGGATAAGGAGTTTCCCGATTTAATGTAATTCTGAAGAAGGACTGCATCCCCTCCCGTCAGGCCGGAAACGGACCGTACACCTTGAAGTCCCTTTTCAACTGCCTGTTCCATTACATCCAGGTTGACCCCCATCTGGCGTATGATTTCTTCACGGCTTTTTCCCGTTACTTCCATTTCCTGCTCTATCATCAGCGTTGAAATTTTTTTCTGCTTTGATTCAGCTAATTCTACTAATTCCGCTACATTTCGAAACATGATCTCTTCTCCTTCCTAAGTGGAAACGATTGCTCTATCAATCCACAATCCTTGCTACTTGAGTGATATTGGGGAGTGCTGTAATTTCAGCTATGACGTGATCCTCCAGGTTTTGGTCCACTTCAATCGTCATCAAGGCCATCTGCCCTTTCTCTTTTCGGGAGACTTCCATTTGGCCAATATTGATCTGATGCTTGGCCAATATGTTTGAAACATTGGCAATGGCACCAAATCGATCATCATGAACGACAAGTATGGCAGGGTTGTGCCCGGACAGCCTCAATTTAAATCCGTTCAATTCGACAATTTCGATCTTTCCCCCTCCTATCGATATTCCGACAAGTTCCAGCTCACCATCATCATCACCAACTGTTATTTTTGCTGTATTGGGATGTTCCGGTACTGCCTCTTCTTCTCGAAATGTAATTTTCATTTTCTTTTTGCGTGCTATTTCCAGCGATTCTTTGATTCTCTCATCAAATGTATCAAAATCAAGCAAGCCTCCTACAATGGCTACATCCGTTCCATGGCCTTTATAGGTTTTGGCAAACGATCCGTAAAAAGAAATATGGGCCCATTTTGGTTCCCGGTCGAATAAATTCCTGGCAACCCTACCGATCCTCGCAGCTCCTGCTGTATGGGAACTAGATGGGCCGATCATAACAGGACCAATTATATCGAATACACTTCTAAATTTCATGATTAGCTCCTCCTTCTTTTCACTTGGAGTCAGTTTAATAATAAAGCCTGATATATTGTAATTACAATTATGCTGTCCGTAATCCTTCTTTTCATAAAAAATAAAACTGCATAGCCTAATGACATATGCAGTTTATTGCCTTTTATTTTTTTCGGGATCCTCCAAACATTATGACGGATAGGTTTCCCTTATTTTCATGTTCTCTACTTATTCAATTGAAAAAATGAAAGAATATAAAGGTTGTTTCCCATTATGGACTTCAACTTCAACATCTTCGAAATTCTCATTACAAAACGCAACAAGACTTTCGACATCTTCAGCAGTGGCATCTTCACCATATAAAATGGTAAGGATTTCTGAATCTTCGTCAATCATATCGGAGAGAAGATCTTTTGCCGCTTGAGTCATGTCTTTATCCTTCACCTTGATGGTGCCTTCAGCAATTCCCATGAAGTCCCCGGTCTCGATTGCAAGGCCGTCAATGTTGGTATCCCGGACAGCATAAGTAATCTGGCCCGTTTTCACATGCGAAAGGGCTTCGATCATCGCTTTTTTATTCTCTTCGGCATCAAGTGAAGGGTTGAAAGCCAACAATGCAGCCATTCCCTGTGGTACCGTTTTCGTTGGAATGACAGTCACGTGATCCCCAAGTACATCTGCAGCCTGATTGGCGGCCATGATGATATTTTTATTGTTAGGCAAGATGATCACATGATCTGCATATGCCCCTTCGACAGCTTTAACGATATCTTCCGTACTAGGATTCATCGTTTGCCCGCCTTCGATGACGGACTTAGCGCCGATGCTTTTGAATAATTCGCTGATGCCAGCGCCCATCGCCACTGACACTACAGCGTACTTCTCTTTGGTGGGCGGTTTAGTTTGAAGCGGTGTATTCGTCTCACCTACAATCGCAGTATGCTGTTCACGCATATTATCGATTTTCATTTTTATTAAACTACCATATTGCTGTCCATAATTCAGGCAGGTGCCAGGCTGTTCAGAGTGAATATGTACTTTGACGACTTCATCATCTGAGATGACTAGTAAAGAATCTCCGTATTCACTTAAATCATTTCTGAATTTTTCTTCATCAAATGATTGATTGGCAAGTTTTTCACTTTCCAATCGGACCATGAATTCCGTACAGTAGCCAAACACGATATCTTCCGTGTTCATATGTCCTTGTACATTCATGTGATGTTCGGCACTGATCATGTCATCCATGCTTGGACCATTAGCGGATCGGACTGGAAGGGCTTCACCTTTCAGCTCAGCAAGGAAACCTTCATATACGAACACCAACCCTTGCCCCCCGCTATCAACGACACCCACTTCTTTTAAGACTGGAAGAAGATCAGGTGTGCGTTTTAATGAAGCATTGGCCTCCGTAACGATTTCTTCCATTACCTGAATTAGGTCTATATGCTTTGCTGCTGATGAAACCGCTTGCTTGGCTGCATCTTTTGCAACCGTTAAAATGGTTCCTTCAACAGGTTTCATAACGGCTTTATAAGCTGTCTGAACCCCTGCTTCAAAAGCTTGGGCAAATTCTTCACTATTGATTTCCGATTTATGTTCAATCGCTTTAGCAAAACCGCGGAACAGTTGCGAAAGGATAACTCCCGAATTGCCGCGTGCGCCCATAAGCAATCCTCTTGAAAGCGACGCACCCACTTTTCCGATGTGTTCCTGGACGTTATTTTGCACTTCCTTCGCTCCCGAAGTCATCGATAAATTCATATTCGTTCCTGTATCTCCATCCGGAACAGGGAAAACATTCAACGCATCAACCATTTGGGCATTAGCCGCTAAATGGTTGGCACCTTGAATGATCATTTCTGCAAAACGCTTTCCGTTCAAACTTGTAATTGACACAAAACTTTCCTCCTATACTTAAGGGTTCGTCACACGAACTCCCTGTACAAAAATGTTAACGGAATCAACAGCTAATCCTACAGTTTTGTCCAGAGTGTACTTTACCTTTGATTGCACATTATGTGCAACTTCCGAGATTTTCGTTCCATAACTTACGATAATATACATATCGATATGAACTTCTTCCTCTTCTTGACGGACAATTACACCCTTAGTAAAGTTTTCTTTTCTTAAAATTTCGGCAATGCCGTCTTTAAATTGTTTTTTGGAAGACATTCCTATAATTCCGTAGCAATCCACGGCTGCGCCTCCTGCTACAGTAGCGATAACATCATTAGAGATATCAATTTGTCCATACTTCGTTTGTAATTCGATAGACATTTTCTTTTCCCTCCCAAAAATCAAATCAACTAAAGACATTTTACTATAATGTCTATGGTTTTAAAAGTAAATGTCTTACGGTACTCTATATAATTCAATTTCGAAGTATGTATGTCAAGGTTTTTTTCTTTAAAGTAATTAACTGAAGTATTGCATTCTAGCGGTAGGTATGATAAATTATTAAAGTATTTTACAAAGACTTAAGACGACTGCGAAAAACTTAAGCTTGTTGTAGTTAGGAGGGAATTTGACATGGCACGTAAATGTGTAATCACTGGAAGAAGAACTCGTTCTGGTAACAGCCGCTCTCACGCAATGAACGCTAGCAAGCGTACATGGGGCGCTAACCTTCAAAAAGTACGTATTTTAGTTGACGGTAAACCTAAACGTGTATACGTTTCTGCAAGAGCTCTTAAATCGGGCAAAGTAGAACGCGTATAATGTTACGGCATCCTCTTAGGATGCCTTTTTACTTGTAATGGCCGGTATTTAATGGGGATGGTCTCAAATCCTTGACCGGGTCCAGTCTGAATCAAGAAGGAGGCCTTCACCCATTAATGGATGGCCGCCCTATTTTCCTAAAAAATAACACCTCCCTTAATTTGAGAGGTGTCATGGAGATAAGTATCAGCCTTTTTTAAACGCTCCGAGCATAGCCCTTACCAAACTGCCCAGAACTTTTGGCAATTTAATCGTATAAAATTTCATCATGCCCCTCCTCTTTGCATCCCACAATTAAAGATGAAGTGGAATTTTTCTATTACAACATAAGCTTTTAAGCGGATATAGGATGATCGTAATTATATCCGAATCTGCTCTAAGCATGAATTTTAATCACTGCTTCTTATCACCATTAATATGCCTTTCTCAAATGAAACATTCCCAGATTCGGAAATTAGTTCATTGCTGATGCAAAGCGTCGAACCCATTTCCAAGCTTGCATCGTCCAGCGGATATTTGAAACCCGAAAGAGTAATGCCGGTGACTTCAGCGTTTACTGGGAGCAAGGACAAGTATTTCTTATCATTCAAAGCAGTGACCTTATATAAACCTGCTGTCTTTACTGTGATTATATTTTGCCGATCGACTATGTATATATCCATATCGCCATGATGAGGGAGGACACTTTCTTTTTGGAGCAGCTGGATATTCCCGAGAAAATGGTCCATTCTTCCCCCTGTTGCGCCCAGAATGTGAATTTCTCTTGGCTTTTGCCCCATTGCCCAATTAAATGCGATTTCTAAATCCGTTTCATCCTTTTCCGAGGAATAAAGATTGATTTTTTCCAGCATTTGCTCAATCTTTTCGTATTCACCTTCCGAAACCGAATCAAAATCCCCAAAACCGTAATTAGGCTCGATACCTTTTTCAAGCAGAGACCATACTCCCCTGTCAACCCCGACCCACAGATCTGTCTTCTCCTTATACCATGTCAAATCCGGCCAAAAACATTCCGGACCTCCAGCCATTATACTGATAATCATCGAAATCATCCTTTTCCATAT
This sequence comes from Bacillus sp. ISL-57, assembly GCF_018613135.1. Taxonomy (NCBI): domain Bacteria; kingdom Bacillati; phylum Bacillota; class Bacilli; order Caryophanales; family Bacillaceae; genus Bacillus; species Bacillus sp. ISL-57. The sequence continues at coordinate 228,474 of NZ_JAGGQV010000002.1, forward strand.
AAAAATTATCCAAGGTGCCTTAGTTTAATTGATAAAAAAAGCCGATCACCATCATATGAATATGATAGTGTCGGCTTATATCACTTTCCCCGAATCTTTTGAATCGCTACGTGTCGATCTTCCTGATTATATATTGCCGAACCGGCCACCAGGATTGTCGCCCCTTGTTCAATACATAGTTTAGCCGTTTCTTCATTTACTCCACCATCAATCTCTATCTCGAGATTTTGATTATACTTTCCTGCCATCGCCTTCACTTCGGCAATTTTCGGAAGAACGGATTTAATGAACTTTTGCCCCCCAAAACCCGGATTAACCGTCATCAACAATACCATGTCAATATCTTCGATTATAGGTTGTATCAAGGAAGCCGGAGTGGCTGGATTAAGCACCACGCCTGCCTTTACACCAAAAGATTTGATCAATTGAACCGTTCGATGCAAATGTGTGCATGCCTCTACATGTACAGTTATATAATCGGCTCCCGCTTTCGCAAAGGACTCGATATAACGATCAGGTTGTTCGATCATTAAATGAACATCAAGCGGAAGCTTCGTTACTGGGCGGATAGCGTCAACAATTAGTGAGCCTATCGTTATATTCGGCACGAAATGCCCATCCATGACATCCACATGGATCAAATCCGCTCCGCCCCTTTCCACATCAAGAATTTCTTCTCCCAATTTTGCAAAGTCAGCTGATAAAATGGATGGTGCGATTTTAACCATTTTAATACCTCGGCTTTCTATCTCTTATTTCTTCTAAGAATTGCATATAATGCTCGTATCGATAACGGGGAATTTCCCCGGAATCAACCGCTTCCTTCACTGCACATTTCGGTTCTTTATCGTGGAGACAGGCCCTGAATTTACAGTCTTCCCCATGCTTATGCATTTCCGGGAAGCAATAGGATAGCCGTTCAGCTTCCATTTCCATGAATTCTAGTGAACTGAACCCTGGAGTATCCGCGACAAGTCCAGAGCCAATATGGATCAATTCAACGTGCCGGGTCGTATGCTTCCCGCGTCCCAGGTGTGAAGAAATATCATCCGTCTTTAAAGCCAATTCCGGATTGATCGCATTCAGCAAAGACGATTTCCCAACACCGGACTGACCCGCAAATACACTGGTCTTTCCTTCTAAATACGGCACTAGTTCTTCAATCCCTCCGGCGGTAACGGAAGATGTCTCCAGTACAGTATAGCCAAGTTTCTGATAGTCCTTGATATACTGGGACAATTTCTTTTGGTTTTCAGCTGTAACCAAGTCCAGTTTCGTCACGACGATAATCGGTTCGATTTCGTTATCTTCGATCAATACGAGAAATCGATCAAGCAAGGCTGGACTGAAATCAGGTTCCACTGCCGAAAAGACAAGAATTGCCTGGTCTACATTCGAGATTTGCGGACGTATCAATTCATTCTTTCGCGGTTTTATTTCGGTTACGGTCCCGTCCGTTTTATTTTCCGCTTCAAAAACAACATAATCACCAACGAGCGGGGTTACCTTATTCTTCCTGAACAGGCCCCTTCCACGGCATTGATAGACCTCTTCACCATCAAGGACATAATAAAATCCACTTAATGCTTTGATAATTTTTCCTTCGGGCATAACCACACTCCTAATTATTAAATTTATTCTGGATATGAGACGGATTCGTCAATGATGACCTGATTGTCCCGCATGACTTTATATCCTGCTTTCTTATCCGGGGAAACCATTAATTCGATCGTTCTCTTCGCTTCTGCCAATATATAGAATGTTTCTTGAGGCTCCGTCATGCTGTTGTCGATATCCTCGATGAAGATTTGGATTTTTTGTGATTTGCCTGGCTCAACCGGATCATACTCGATTGTTACTTCTTCCGTTACACTCTTGGGCGGAATCTCTTCTTTCCCTTTTGAAATGACCACTTTCACAGTACTGCCTTTTTCCACCTTCGTAGCAGGTTCCGGTGACTGGGAAATGACAAGCCCCTCCGCTACGGAATCATCATAGATTTCTTCTTCGACATCGATCTTTATTCCACTTTCACTGGAATAATCATCAAGGCCAGCTTTATTGAACCCCGTTAAGTTCTTCAAGCTCAACAGATCTTCCCCTTTACTGACCGTCAGCTCAAGCTCCGTTTCGGATGGTACGACCTCAGTGGCACCCGAAGGAGATTGATCTATGATCGTGCCGGGAGCACTGTCATCATATTTTTCAGTCACGCTTATGTTTTTGAATCCCATTTTTTCAAGCAAGGATTTAACATCAGAGTAATCTCGACCTTCATAGCTGGACAATGAAATCGTCTCTTTACCAACGCTTTGATAAATATCGATCACTGCACCTTCCTTGACCGTCTTACCTTCCTTAGGATTGGTTTTGATCACAAGACCAGCTTCAACCTCTTCATCTTCAATCTCAATCGTATCTCCAATTTCCAAATCCAGTTCAAGCAATTCAGTAATGGCGTCATCCAATTCTTCCCCTTTAAGGTCAGGGATCGTCACTTCCTTCGAGACAAGGAGGGGAGGTAAAACTGTGACAGATAAAACAGCAAGCAGTGCGAGAACTAAAAAGGTGGTCACCAAGATCGCTGGCATGTTCTTTCGTTTTTTACCTTTGTATTCCGACTTGTTTTTTTGTTTTTTCTGTTTCTTTTGTTTCTTCTGTTTCTTTTTTGAATTACTCTCTGCTACTGATTCACTTTCCTCATCGTCCGCATAAACTAACGTATTTTTTTCAGGACCCCTTATGATTGTCTCATCGATGCTTGAAAGCTGGTCATCCGTTATGACGGGGATGGCTTTTGTTGCATCATGATCTTCGGGAATCGCAAAAGGAAGTTCATTTGAACGCTCCGGATTAAGCGACGTCCGTATATCATCCTCCATCGAGTCCACGCTCTCATAGCGGTAATATGAATCTTTGGCTGTCGCTTTCAAGATAATATTTTCCACACTCTGGGGTATTTCAGAGTTCCAGCGTTTTGGCGAAGGAGTTTCCGATTGTAAATGTTTAAGAGCTATCGACACGGCTGATTCACCCGAAAAAGGCAATCTCCCCGTCAATAATTCAAACATGACGATGCCAAGTGAATAAATGTCCGATTTCTTGTTGGCCATACCGCCTCTAGCCTGTTCCGGAGATAAATAATGAACCGAACCCAAGACTGCGTTGGTCTGCGTTATGTTTGTTGCACTTAGGGCCAATGCAATGCCAAAGTCCGTAATCTTGACGGTTCCTTCCTTATCAATCAAAATGTTCTGTGGCTTGATGTCACGATGGATGATCCCATTATGATGGGCATGGGAAATCGCTGCCGTGATTTGCCTCATGATATCCAAGGCTTCATCAACTGGAATTGGATAATATTTTTGTATGTATTGCTTAAGTGTAAAACCATCAACGTATTCCATTACAATATAATAGATGGAATCTTCTTCACCAACATCATAAATACTTACGATATTCGGATGGGCCAAACTGGTTGCCGATTGGGCTTCCCGATTGAAGCGCTTGATGAACTCTTCGTCATTATTAAAATCCATGCGAAGGATTTTCAAGGCAACATCCCTATCTAAGATCATATCCCTTGCAAGGTAAACATTAGCCATACCGCCGCCGCCGACCATCTGGATCAGTTTATAACGGCCGTTGATCCTTCTGCCAATCAACATTCAATTCACCTGCTTTCACTTTCTTCAGTAAATTGAACAAGCACAAGGGTGATATTATCTTCCCCACCGTAGTGATTGGCCTTATCTATTAATGAATTCGCCTTTTCTTCAAGTGACTGTTCATTGGTTACCGTTTCTTCCAGTTCCAGTTCACTCACTTTATTCGTCAATCCGTCCGAACAAAGCAATAGTAAATCATTTTCTTCGAAGATGACCGTCATAATGTCCATTTCCACTTGCGTTTCTGTCCCCAAGGCTCGTAATAAAACATTTTTCCGTGGATGGTTTTCGGCATCTTCTTTCGAAATCTGACCGGATCGGACCAATTCGTTAACGAGTGAATGATCTTCCGTGACCTGCTTAAACCCACTCTCATTATACAAATAACATCGGCTGTCCCCGATGTTGGCAATGGTAGCAAACTTGTCGGTGCAAATGGCTGCAACAATGGTGGTACCCATGCCCTTACATTCCGTATTCGCCTCTGCATGTTCAAAAAGCAACTGATTGACCGTGAAGATTTGCTGCTTAAGCCAATCTTCGGCATCATTTGCCGTTTCGATTGCGGTGGATACTTCCCAGCCCTTTTTCAGAAGGTCTATCGTCATTGCACTGGCTACATCCCCGGCACGGTGGCCGCCCATGCCATCTGCAACGATGGCAAGGCGAACGCCTTCCGAGTTCTTAAAGATTCCGCCATTATCTTCATTATGCTGGCGGACTTTTCCACGGTCTGTCTTAAATATTGCCCTCATAGGGTCACCTCGTCTCTTCTTTGCGCTCCTTCGCCCGAAGCTGGCCGCAGGCTGCGTCAATATCACTGCCTTGTTCCCTTCGGATCGTTACATTAATGCCGCGCTTCTTCAATGTTTTTTCAAACTCAAAAATCTGATCCCGAGGTGTTCGTACATAGTTGCGTTCCGGTACATAGTTAACCGGTATTAAGTTCACATGGCATTTTATCCCTTTTATTAAAGCCGCTAATTCTTCAGCGTGCTCCACTGAATCATTTTCGCCACCGAATAGACCATATTCAAAACTTACACGGCGGCCTGTTTTTTCTGTATAGTATTTGATGGCCTCAATCAGGTCTGGAAGTTTGTAGGCCTTATTGATCGGCATCAATTTACTTCTCAATTCCGTATTCGGTGCATGAAGGGAAACAGCAAAGTTTATTTGCATGCTTTCTTCGGCAAACTTGTAGATTTTAGGAATGATTCCACTTGTGGAAACGGTAATATGACGCGCACCGATGTTCAAGCCCTTTTCATGGTTTATATTCTTCAAGAATGACATCATATTATCGTAGTTATCAAACGGTTCACCGATTCCCATGATAACGACGGAACTAACACGCTCTTCCGACTCGTCAAGTGCTTGCTGAACTTTAACGACCTGGGCAACAATTTCCCCTGATTCAAGATTCCGCTTTAAACCGCCTAGTGTCGAAGCACAGAATGTACAGCCAATTCTGCATCCTACCTGCGTTGTCACGCAAATGGAGTTTCCGTATTCATGACGCATCAGCACCGTTTCAATCGAATAGCCATCTTGGAGTTCAAATAAGAACTTCATCGTTCCGTCATTGGACGTTTGCTGAATCAAAGTCTTCAATGTTGTGAAGGTGAATTGCGACTCCAACTTATCCCGTAATGATTTCGAAAGGTTGGACATATCTTCAAAACTGGAGACACGCTTTTTATAAAGCCAGTCATAAACTTGCTCGGCCCGGAATGCCTTCTCTCCATTTTGAAGAAGCCATTCTTTAATTTGGTGAAGCTCCAATGAGTAGATCGATGGTTTTTCTGGTGTTGTGTCTTTTCTTACTCTAGATGATTTAGTGATTTCTGCCATTACAGCACCTTCTTTCTAAAACTCGCAATAAAGAATCCGTCACTGCTAAAATATTGCGGAAAAACTTGCAGCGTATGACCCTCGATGTATGGCTGAACGCTTTCAGGCATTCTTGTGGACAAGGTTGCATCGCTTTCAAAATCCGGATGGCTTTCCAAAAATGCTGCAGCGACTTTGTCATTTTCTTCTATATCCACCGTACAGGTACTATATACTAACCGTCCGCCTTGCTTAACAAGCGGGGCAGCCGACTCCAATAATTGTTGTTGTATACTTGAGAGTTTCATTATATCATCTTTTGTTTTAGTATACTTTACATCAGGCTTCCGGCGCATGACTCCCAATCCGGAACATGGTGCATCGATCAGGACCCTGTCAAACCCTTCTTTATTAAAGTGCTCTTGCACTTTTCTGCTATCAAGGGCCATTGTCTTAATATTGTTTCTGAGTTTTAGGCGTTCCGCCTGCTCTTTAATGAGCTTGACCTTATGCTCATGAAGGTCGAGCGCATATACTTGTCCTGTGGTCAAGCCTTCTGCGATATGGGTCGTTTTCCCTCCGGGTGCAGCACAGCAATCGAGTACAGCATCATTTTCATTCGCACCCAATGCATGGGCAACTAGCATTGAACTCTCGTCCTGGATCGATAGATACCCCATTTTATAGCTTTCTGAATGAGCAAGATTCCCTTTATAGCTGACGATTGCTTCGGGAACGACTTCACTCGATTCAACATCAAATCCTTCTTCCGTTAATATGCTGATCAGTTCACGGCGTGAGATCTTCTTTAAATTAACACGTCCTGTCTGTAATGGCGCAGTTAAGTTGATTTCACACATTTCCTTGGTTTTTTCATAACCAAATTGCTCTACCCAACGCTGGACCAGCCAAATAGGATGACTCACTTCTATGGAAAGCCGTTCCAGATCATCTTTAATTTCCTCTAAAGAAGGAACACCATTTCTTTGAATATTACGAAGCACACCATTGACCATCGAAGAGGTGCCCTTGTGTCCGCGCTTTTTGGAAATTTCTACAGCCTCGAAAATGATTGCATGATCAGGCACTTTATCTAAATAGACCATTTGGTAAACGGAAAGTCTAAGTAAATTGATGACCCAGCTTTGCGTTTTTTTAGGTTGTTTTATAAACGGGTTCAAAAAATAATCCAAAGTCATTTTCCGCTGGATGGTACCGTAGCTTATCTCTGTAAGCAAACCGCTGTCCACGACGGATAACTGGTGCTTTTTAATCAAGTTGTTCAATAATAGGTTACTGTAGGATTGGTTTTTCTCTACAGATTCCAAAATATCGAGAGCAATTTCACGTACTCCCTTTTTAGTTTGCTTCATTCTGTTCTCCTAACTTCATGCCGGCTTTAACGAACGATCCGGCTCCGCGTAAGTAATCTTTCGCCGGCATTTTTTTCTTTCCAGAAGGCTGCAGTTCTGTTACTAGTATGGCCGTCTCATTGCCTGTCGAAACGATGAAACCATCATTTTGTACCTCAACGACCGTGCCCGGCAAGGCCTGCTTGCCAGCTTCTAATTTCTTTACTTGCCATATTTTCATAATGGAACCGTCTAAGGTTGTATAAGCAACAGGCCAAGGATTCAGGCCGCGTACATGGTTATAGATGTCTTCCCCTGTTTTCGACCAGTCGATTTTTTCCTCCGACCGTTTGATGTTAGGCGCAAAAGATGCTTTAGCATCATCTTGCTTGATTGCCTGTAACTCTTCATTTATTAGTTTTGGAAGTGTCTCCGCAAGTAAATCCGACCCTATCTTGCTTAATTTATCATGCAGTGTACCAACATTGTCTTCTTCCTCTATAGTAACTTCAGCCTGAGTCAATATATCACCGGCATCCAATTTTTCTGCCATATACATGATGGTTATCCCTGTCTTTTCTTTCCCCTGTAAAATGGAATAATGAATTGGCGCCCCTCCACGCAGTTCAGGAAGCAGGGAGGCATGTACATTAATACATCCGTACTTAGGGGCATCCAACAATTCATTCGGAAGAATTTGTCCGAATGCCGCCGTCACCACTAAATCAGCATTCAATGCAATGATTTTTTCAAGTTCTTCTTTTTCCCGGATTTTTTCAGGCTGATAAACGGGTATCCCATGCTTTTCGGCTTCGACTTTAACTGGCGGCGGCGTTAGCACCTTTTTGCGGCCCACTGGACGATCGGGCTGGGTGACAACAGCGATCACATCATACCCTTCATCAATGATTCTTTTCAATACCGGCACCGAAAAGTCCGGTGTACCCATAAAAATTATTTTTGTCATTCTTCTCCATACCTTTCTAACTCTTCTTCCGAAATATACCGGGAAACCTTACTTGTAAATAAGACTCCATGCAGATGATCGATTTCGTGTAGAAGGGCCCTTGCAAGGAAATCCTCCGCTTCTATCTCGAAATAAGATCCTTTTCGGTCTTGTGCCCGTACTTTTACACGGTAAGGACGAACTACTTCGCCATATAAACTCGGGAAGCTCAAGCATCCTTCAACACCTGTCTGTTCTCCTTCCAATTCCAGCACTTCCGGATTAATCAGTTCGATTGCACCTGATCCTTCCTCTATTTCAACGACGGCCACTTGCTTTTTCACACCAACTTGAGGTGCTGCAAGTCCAACGCCATCCGCCTCCACCATCGTTTCATACATGTTATTTAACAGCTTTGCCAACTTTTTATCAAAACTTGTTACTTTATCACATTTTTGTTGTAAAATTTTTTCAGGAAACAAAACAATCGGTAAAATAGCCAAAATTAAAGGTACCCTCCTAGATATGAAAAACAACACTTCATTATATAAAAACGCAAGCTGTAACAGCTCGCGGTAATCATCCATCTCTTAAATAATTACATCATGATCTGTGGATTTAAATCTATTGAAATCTGCAGATGATTCTGAGCGGTTTCTTTTTGGTAATGCTCTAAAAGTGTGCGTAAATGCTGATTCAGGTCCGGCTCTCGTTTGTATTTTATCAGACATTGATAGCGATATCTATTGTTGATTCGACTAATGGGCGAAGCAACCGGACCTAGTACGACAGAATCCCGATTCAATCGCGAGCCTAAATAATTGGTGATTTTCTCAGTAACACTCCCCGTCTTCATTAAATCTTCATGTGAAACGGTTATAAGGACAACATAATAATATGGAGGGTAATGACTTTGCCTCCTTAGATACATCTCCCGTTCATAAAAAGCATCATAATCCTGCAGGGCAGAAAGCTCGATGCTATAGTGCTCAGGCGTATAGGTTTGGATGACCACTTCTCCCGGAAGCTGATGCCGTCCCGCCCTTCCGCTGACCTGCGTCAGCAGCTGAAATGTCTTTTCCGAAGAACGGAAGTCAGGCAGATGCAGCATCGTATCGGCTGAAAGGACTCCAACAAGAGTGATATTAGGAAAATCAAGGCCCTTGGCTATCATTTGGGTGCCTAGCAATATATCCGCCTTTCCTTCACCAAAGGCATTCAGCAATCGCTCATGGGAGCCCTTCTTACTCGTCGTGTCAACATCCATTCGTATGACCCTTGCTTCAGGCAGGATTTTTGCAAGCTCTTCTTCAACCTTTTGAGTGCCTGTTCCAAAGAACCTTATATGTTCACTTTCACATTCAGGGCAAACGGAAGGCATTCCCTCTTCAAACCCACAATAATGGCATTTCATTATATCATTAAAGCGATGATATGTAAGTGAAATGTCACAATTAGGGCAGTTGATGACCAAACCGCAGCTTCGACACATCACAAAGGAAGAATGCCCTCTTTTATTTAGCATCAGGACAGTTTGCTCTCCCTTCTCAAGCCGGTCTTTCAGCTTGGTAAAGAGCAGCTCCGAAAACATGGAACGATTTCCCGTTCTTAGTTCTTCCCTCATATCTACAATATCCACTGCTGGCAAAGCACTTTTATTCATCCTCTGGCTAAGTGTCAATAATTTATAGACATTTTTCTTGGCTCGCGCAAAAGATTCAAGTGTAGGTGTGGCGCTGCCAAGAATAACCGGACAACCATATGATTTTGCTCTTTCAATGGCAACATCCCTAGCGTGGTACCTTGGCGTTTCTTCTTGCTTATAACTTGATTCATGCTCTTCGTCAATGATGACCAGCCCCAGGTTTTCAAAAGGAGCAAACACGGCAGAACGCGCCCCGACCACCACTTTTACTTCTTTACGGTGAATTTTCCGCCATTCATCATATTTTTCACCTACGGATAAACCGCTATGCATGACAGCTACCTGCTCCCCAAATCGTTCCTTAAACCTCTTCACCGTCTGTGGCGTCAAGGAGATTTCAGGTACAAGCATGATGGCTTCCTTCCCTTTTTCAATAACAGAGGCAATTGCCTGTAGATACACTTCCGTCTTCCCGCTGCCGGTTACACCATATAAAAGGAAGACATCATGTTCATCATGCTGTATTTTCTCTTGGATCGGCTTCAATGCAGCGGTTTGTTCAGCTGTCAGTGTAAAGGGAATGGATTTTTCGAACACACGGTTTTCATAAGGATCACGGTATATTTCTTGATCCATTTCAGCCAAGGCCCCTTTTGACACTAGGGATTTGACGGTGCCGCCTGATGTGTTCATCAATTCAAGCAATTCCTTTAACGGGATGGGTTCTTGATGTTCAATAAAGTATTGAAGGAGTTCCTGTTGTTTTTTTGCATGGCTGGATATGGTTGATGCCATTTCTTTCAGTTCCATAGGGGAAAGCAAAGATTTAATCACTCGGACCGTCTTCTTGTTAAGTCGGTTTTTCACATTATATTCGAGCTCAAGATTGCCATTTTGCATTTCCCTTTGTACCAGGGAGGCATTCTCCCCTTCAATCACATCTTTCCAGGATAGTGAATCATTTTTTCCGAAAAGGTTTTGAATGGAGGGAGGGAGCTGGTCCTTTTTATCTTCAACGACTTTAATAACTTTTTCATACTTTGCTTTCATCGCTGCCGGAAGCATGGCCTGTAGCGCTGAAATTTTAAAACACATCGCCTCCTTGGTCAACCAGTCACCGAGCTGAAGCAATTCATCATTGAGGATGGGCTCCAAATCCATTGGTTCCTTTATAAAGCGTAATTTCGCAAAGTCGCTTTTAGCTTTTAAGCCTGTGACGAACCCCTGCACCATTCTTGGACCGAATGGGACGATGACTCTCATTCCGGGTTTGATGACTTGGTTCCACTTTTCAGGGATGCGATAGTCGAATTCTCGATCCGTTTGTTTAGCAGGTACATCCACGATGACGGATGCTATATCCATAAGACATCATTCCTTTTGCTTGCGAGATACTTCTGCCAGGATGCTTTTAGCTATATCCGCTTTACTCATTTTTGGAAGTTCGGTCGCACTTCCATCTTTAGCGTAAATGGTCACGATGTTCGTATCCGTTCCAAACCCTGCCCCTGCGACGGTAACATTATTGGCAACGATCATATCTGCATTCTTTTTGACTAATTTTCCTCTTGCGTATTCCTCAACGTTGTTCGTTTCAGCCGCAAAGCCCACCAAAATCTGATGCGTTTTATTTTCACCGAGTTCCATTAGGATATCCTTTGTCCGTTCAAATTCAATCACATTTTCCCCTGGCTGCTTTTTCATCTTTCGAGTATGATAGACCTTCGGTTTATAATCCGCCACTGCAGCCGTCATGATTACGACATCACTGGTAGCGAACTGATCGAATACCGCATCATACATATCTGCTGCTGATTCCACTGGTATTACTCTGACCTTGGGAGGTGGCGTCAAGTTCACTGGACCGGTAATCAATGTCACCTCAGCGCCCATTTCAATTGCCGCTTCGGCTAGGGCATAGCCCATTTTGCCGCTGGAATGATTCGTCACAAAACGCACCGGATCAATCGCTTCACGTGTCGGTCCTGCCGTTATTAAATATTTCTTTCCTTTAAGAGGCTGTTGCTGTAATTTGCGTTCATTGAAATATCTATTAAGATGTTCTACGATTGTTTCCGGTTCCTCCAATCGCCCTTTCCCTACATATCCGCAGGCCAAATACCCTTCACCCGGTTCAATGAATTGATATCCAAACGACCGAAGTGTCTCCATATTTTTCTGAACCGCTGGATGTACGTACATGTGCACGTTCATTGCCGGCGCAACCCAAACAGGTGCTTCCGTTGCCAATAGGGTGGTCGTGATCATATCATCCGCGATTCCATTGGCTACTTTGCCAATGACATTGGCTGTAGCTGGAGCCAACAGGATGATATCAGCCCAATCAGCCAAGTCGATGTGGGCAATGACTGAAGAATCCTTCTCATCAAAAGTATCTGTGTACACATCATTTCTCGAAAGTGCTTGAAAGGTGAGCGGGGTCACGAACTTACGTGCCGATTCACTCATGATCACTTTAACATGCGCACCTTCCTGAGTTAATTTACTTGTCAGGGCAGCAGCCTTATATACAGCAATCCCGCCGGTGACACAAAGAAGTACTTTTTTATCGATAAGCATGCAAATTTCCCCTAACTATACATTCTATTCGTTCTAATTATGACGGAAAACCGAAGAAATTTCATTTGAAATGCGCAATAACCTATGGATTTCCCCAAACATTACTTTTTAAAAAAATCAAAACAAACAGGCCTGACACCTTGGCCGCAGGAAGGAAGCACTTTCCAAATGTAACGCTCCTGTTTGCTTTAGGGTGTCAGGCCCGATAGGTCAAGCTCTGTGTTCTCTTAGTTTTCCTCGTAAGAATTATCGTAAGTCAATTTACCGGAATGAATTTCTTCAAGGGCACGACCTACCGATTTATGGGAAACCGGTTTTATAAGGCAATTATCTTTAATTTGCATTTCCCTGGCGCGTTTAGCTGCCACCGATACAAGTGAGTATTTAGAATCGATTTTAAGTAATAAAGAATCAATTGATGGATATAACATGATTTATTCCGCCTCCAACATTTTTTTATATAAAACTGCAACTCTTTCCCGACGGCAATGCTCGGCAATTACAATTGCATTAATTCTAGCACATGCTGCATCCACATGATCATTTTCAACAACATAATCGTACAGATCCATAAGTTCTATTTCTTCCTTGGCCACTTTCATCCGGCCTTTTATCGCTTCCTCCGTCTCGGTTCCGCGAGTAACGATGCGGCTTTCGAGTTCAGTCAAACTCGGAGGAGCAAGGAAAATGAAAAGTCCTTCAGGGAACTTCTCCCGGACCTGTTTAGCTCCTTGAACTTCTATTTCCAGAAATACATCTTTTCCGGAATCGATTGTTTCACGGACATAATCCACGGGTGTTCCATAATAATTACCGACGAACTCAGCATATTCCAGCAATTTGCCTTCTTCGATCAGTGCTTCGAATTCCTCACGTTTTTTGAAGAAATAGTCCACTCCGTCCACTTCACCATGGCGAGGCAGCCTTGTCGTCATCGAAATTGAATATTCGAATGCCGTTCCTGGCTGAGAAAAAATCGCCTTCCTAACAGTTCCTTTACCAACACCGGATGGTCCGGACAAAACGATTAATAACCCTTTTTCTCTCATATTGTTTCAGTTACCCCTCTTCTACGCTGTCATCTCTATCTTGTAGCCGTGCAGCAACCGTTTCCGGTTGAACGGCAGATAAGATAACATGGTCGCTGTCTGTAATTATAACGGCCCTGGTTCTTCTACCATATGTAGCATCTATTAAGGATCCGCGATCTCGGGCGTCTTGGATGATCCTTTTTATCGGAGCCGATTCAGGGCTCACGATGGATACGATCCGGTTCGCGGAAACGATATTCCCAAAACCAATATTAATGAGCTTAATTGACATTTTTGTCCCCCATTCATATCTATTGTCACCTTGTTAGGTTCATCATAAACCGACTACTCGATATTTTGAACCTGTTCCTTTAATTTTTCAAGCAAACTTTTCATTTCCACCACTTCTTTTGTAATGGCCGAATCATTTGCCTTTGATCCAATCGTATTGACTTCCCTATTCATTTCCTGGACAAGGAAGTCAAGTTTCCTTCCAATTGGTTCACTATGGGTAAGGGTCTTTGAAAATTGCTGAACATGGCTATCGAGTCTGGTCAGTTCTTCATTTATATCACATTTATCAGCAAAAATGGCCGCTTCTGTCACAATACGGCTATCCTCAATCAATCCATCAGTCAACTCGGCCAGTTTGATTTCCAATCGGGCTTTATATTTTTCGACGACTGAAGGTGCATGCATTTTGACCCCTGCTACAATCTCACCAAACTTTTCAAGCTGGCGTTTCATGTCCGAGGCAAGTTCCCGACCTTCCAGATCCCGCATTTTTCTTAGATTTTCCAATGCCCCCGTGACAGCCTTCATTAACAGGGATTCCAAATCCGCAGGAACCGCAGGTACTTCTTCCGTCATGAAAATCGATTCTAGTTGGAGCATATCCTGTAATGTAATCGAACTTTCCAGATTGTATTTTCCCTTGACTTCATCCATCAATCCCACATATTGATCAGCAAGATCCCAATCGATCTTCACCTTTTTGGAAACCAGGCTCTCACCTTCCACTGTAATGAAGATTTCCACCCGTCCCCTTCTTATGTATTGATTCGCCTTCTTTTTCACCTTTTCTTCCAAAACCAAAAGCTGGCGCGGCATTCGAATCGTATATTCACAAAAACGATGGTTAACGGTCTTGATTTCAGCAAAAACCCTGACCTGTTCGTTTTCCGCTTCTTCTCTTCCATAGCCCGTCATACTGGTAACCATGGTTCCACATCCTATCAAAACATAATGTAGTAATTTGGCATTTTAACATTCATTATATATTAGCTAAAGTACGGAAACATTAGCTTACAAATAAAATACTACAAAAATAAAAAGGCAATAGAGCAAGACTCTACCACCTTAAAGATTATACCATATATCATTGTGCTTTTCTTGCTAAAAAGGTTCCAGCCAGTAAAAAAGTTGGTATGGATGCCATTCCTATTACTAATAGCCAATCCCTTCCCGAAATCGGTACCGTATGAAAGATGGTTTGTAAAGGCTGCACATACATGACGGCTACCATCAATAATAGGGAGGATAGTACCGCCCCCACAAGATAAAGGTTACCGAATGGATTTCTCGAGAAGATCGAACGTTCACTTCGGCAATCGAATACATGTATAAGCTGAGCCAAGACCAAGGTAGCGAAAGCAATCGTTTGTGCATAAGCAAGGTTATCCGGATTTGCACGATATACAACATAAAATGCGATCAATGTGGAAATCCCTATCAGAAAACCGCGTGAGATGATCTTCCAGCCAAGTCCCCTTCCGAAAACACCTTCATTGGCATTTCTTGGATTTCTTTTCATTACATCTTCTTCTGCGGCATCCAGGCCCAATGCCATCGCAGGCAATCCGTCGGTTACAAGGTTCACGAATAAGATCTGGATTGGTATCAATGGTAAAGGCAAGGCACATAGCATCGCAAAAAACATGACCAAAATCTCCCCAACATTGGAAGCAAGCAGGTAACGGATGAACTTCCTGATGTTTTCGTATATATTCCTGCCTTCTTTAATGGCTGATTTTATTGTGGCAAAATTATCGTCAACCAATATCAAGGAAGAAGCTTCTTTAGCTACATCAGTCCCCGTGATGCCCATGGATATACCAATATCCGCTGATTTTATCGCTGGGGCATCATTGACACCATCCCCTGTCATTGCAACGACATGTCCTTTATTTTGCAATGCTTTTACGATTTTCAACTTATGTTCCGGGGAAACTCGGGCAAATACCGAAACAGTTTCAACAACTTCCTCAAGTTCCCCGACTTCCATGTCCGCCAATTGCCGTCCTTCAAGTACACGGTCTTTTCCTTTTAAAATTCCAAGTTCTTTAGCAATTGCCTTTGCAGTTATTACATGGTCGCCTGTAATCATGACAGTTTTGATCCCGGCGTCCCTGCATTCCTTAACTGCCTGTTTCACCTCCGGACGCGGGGGATCGATCATGCCCTGGAGTCCCATGAAGGTCAAATTACACTCAGCTTCGGTTTCATGCAGCAATATCGTTCCTTTTGAAAGGGGTTTATAACCTACAGCAATCATTCTAAGTGCCTGCGAAGCAAGCCCATCCATGTCCTGTTGCACCCTTTCCTTACTCTCCCGATTTAATATTTCCGACCTTCCTTCCCAAAGAATCGTGTCGGACTGGGCAATCAATACGTCCGGGGCACCTTTTACGATAACGAAATGATTATCTTTCTCGTCCTTCACTATGACACTCATCATTTTGCGGCTCGAGTCAAATGGAAACTCCTTTACTATCGTAAACCTCTTAGATAAGTGTTCCCTCGTCAATCCCGCTTTCATTGCAGCGACCAACATCGCCCCTTCTGTCGGATCACCGTCTAAAATATATTGTTTACCATTCTCCTTTAACTCAGCTTTATTACAGAGCATGCCGAATGTAATCATTTGAAGCAAGGCATTATGGTTTTTCGGGGCTACTGAAACTCCCCCTAAAGAAAATTCCCCGACTGGATTGTAACCAGTACCGCCGACATCCCAAGTTTTTCCTCCACTCCAAACCTTCGTCACCGTCATTTTGTTTTGTGTCAGTGTACCTGTTTTATCTGAGCAAATCACTGTTGCACAGCCAAGCGTTTCTACGGCAGGAAGCTTACGGACAATTGCTTTTTGTTTGATCATACGCTGAACACCTAAAGACAAGGCTACGGTCACAATGGCCGGCAAGCCTTCGGGAATCGCCGCAACAGCCAAAGATACCCCGGCCAAAAACATCGTATAAAGATCATGTCCTTGAATGACACCAGTCAGGACCACGATTACCGTTAATATTAAGGCCGTGACGATCAAAATTTTGCCTAGCTGCTCCAACCTCCGTTGAAGCGGTGTTTCTTTTGTTTCTGCAGTCTGCAGGAGATCCGCAATCTTTCCCATCGCCGTATTCATTCCTGTAGCGATTACGATTCCGACTCCATTCCCTCTTGTCACCATCGTTCCCATAAACGCCATATTTTCCTGATCACCGATACCTTCAACCTCATTCATCAATGGATCAGAACATTTAACGGCCGGGAGTGACTCGCCGGTAAGTGCCGACTCTTCTATTTCAAGGCTTGAATGGTCGATGATCCGTAAATCGGCACCAATCCGGTCACCGCTCGAAAACTTCAGGATATCCCCTACAACCACTTCTCTCGATGGGACTTTCATCCACTTGCCATCTCGAAGCACGTTAACTTGCGGTGCAGCCATTTCCTTTAAGGCATCCAAGGATTTTTCTGCCTTCCGTTCTTGAAAAAAACCAAGTAATCCATTCAAAAAAACAATCGCCATGATGGCAATCGCATCGATATATTCACCCAGTATCCCTGAAACCAATGTCGCGGCAAGTAATACTATGACCATGAAATCTTTGAATTGGGCGAAAAATAAAAGAATGGCTGACTGTTTTTCTCCTTCCTTCAATTCGTTAAAACCATTCTTTCGCAGCCTGTCCTTTACTACATCATCGTCCAAACCGTGTGTAACGTTTGTTTGAAGCGCTTTCTCCATTTCTTGATTATTCATTTCCCTGAACTCCATCAAGTATCACACATCCCTTTGAATAGAATGAAATAGGCTCCTGTATACATCTCAACAGGCGCTTTTTGCTTTACTCATCCAACACCTGCCTGCTTGCCGATACATAAAACAACCTGCTCTTCTTCCATGATTATTCAGACTCGTCCAAAATAATGCTATAATTAAACAGAATTGCGGAAAGAAGAACGATCCGGATAATTTTTTGTATGAACGAACTGTAATCATGATGAATGGACCAATTTTGTATTCAATATCAGGAATTAAAAAAAGCATCCATTCACTATACCTGAACTGCAACTCCTGCTTTCACCCAGTTCGCTAAAAAATTGTAATTTAAAATGGGCAGCGATGCATTTATAACGCCCGGCAAAAATGAGTTCTTAGAAAATCTTATGTAAAGGAAGTAAAAATAGAATGTCATTTGATGGATTATTTACGAAAGCGATGACGGAAGAAATCGCTTCTTTATTAGAAGGTGGACGAATCAATAAGGTACATCAGCCTTATAAAAATGAAGTAATACTGGTTGTTCGTGCTGGAGGTAAGAACCATAAGCTCTTATTATCAGCCCATCCAAGTTATTCAAGGGTGCAAATGACCGAAGAAAGTTATGAAAATCCCAAAGAGGCACCCATGTTCTGCATGCTTCTTAGAAAGCACCTCGAAGGTTATACGATAGAAAATATTTATCAATATGAACTTGATAGGATGATCATTTTTGAGGTGAAGGGCCGTAATGAGCTTGGCGATGTGTCTCAAAAGCAGTTAATCATCGAAATCATGGGGCGACACAGCAACATTGTTTTAGTAGATAAAGAACGAAATATGATTTTGGACAGCATTAAGCATGTTTCACATGCCGTCAACAGTTATCGGGCGATATTGCCCGGCCAGGAATATAAGGCTCCACCCGCACAGGAAAAGAATGATCCCTTCAAGGCTACCGAGGACGATATCAGGAAGAATATTGACTTCAATGCAGGAAAGCTGGATCGACAGCTTGTTGCCCATTTTTCAGGAGTTTCTCCATTAGTTGCAAAGGAAGCTGTCTACCGGGCCGGACTTGCCAACAGCACGACCCTTCCAACAGCCTTTTTAAAGATTATCCAGGAAATCTCGGAACAGAAATATGCTGCCACGATCAAACAAGATGGAAATAAAGAAGTTTTTTATATGCTCCCACTAGAGCATCTGTCTGGGAATCAACGTACGTTTTCTTCATTGAGCGAGATGCTCGACCGCTATTACTTCGGAAAGGCAGAAAGAGATCGGGTTAAGCAAAAGAGCCAGGATGTAGAACGTTTCATTACTAATGAAATCGA
This sequence comes from Bacillus sp. ISL-57, assembly GCF_018613135.1. Lineage (NCBI taxonomy): Bacteria > Bacillati > Bacillota > Bacilli > Caryophanales > Bacillaceae > Bacillus > Bacillus sp. ISL-57. The sequence goes on from NZ_JAGGQV010000002.1 coordinate 246,908, forward strand.
AAAGAACTCAAAAAAAATCGGCAAGCTCGAACGTACATTGAAAGATACGGAACGCGGTGAACAGTATCAGTTGTTCGGTGAGTTGCTTACAGCTAATCTATATCAAATGAAAAAAGGCATGAAGGAAATAGAAGTCGTCAATTATTATGACGAAGAACAAAGTATGATCACCATCCCGCTTGACCCATTAAAAAATCCGTCAGATAATGCACAAAAGTACTTCTCAAGATACCAAAAGTCCAAAAATGCAGTCGGAGTCGTCCAAGATCAAATCGAAAAAACAAAATTGGAATTGGCCTACTTCGAAGCCTTGAATCAACAGCTCCAATCAGCGTCACCCAGGGATATAGAGGAGATTCGCGAAGAACTTCAGGAAGAAGGATACATTAGGCAAAAAAAGAAAAAAGGCATGAAAAAGCCTGCAAATGCAAAACCGCAGCTTGAAACATATTATGCTACGGATGGAGACCTCATTTTTGTCGGGAAGAATAATAAACAAAATGATTATTTAACGAATAAGTTTGCACGCCGTGATGAAATATGGCTTCATACCAAAGATATACCCGGCTCACACGTTGTGATTCGAAATGAATCGCCAAGTGAAAAAACGATAAAAGAGGCCGCCGTATTAGCAGCTTTCTTCAGTAAAGCAAAGCAATCGAGTTCAGTGCCCGTTGATTTCACACAGGTTCGCCATGTTAAGAAACCGAATGGTTCCAAGCCCGGATTCGTAATCTATGACCAGCAGCAGACCGTTTATATTACACCGGATCCCGATACTGTCATACGCTTAAAGGAAGCGGTAAAGGAGTAAAAAAATAGAGGGGGCCCAGTCCTGAGTGATTGGGCCCCCTCTATTTTCATGCCGAAATCCAAGCTGTATCAGCCGGATTCTCCCGCCATTTTTTTAGCTTTTCCAATTCTTCTGCCGTGATGTACCCTTTATCATTAGCGACTTTTATCAAAGTAGAGTAGTCACTCAACGAATGGTTAATAATGCCTTCAGCTTCGAATTTTTCTTTTCCCTTTTCCAATTCGTAAGTAAAGATCGAAACGACTCCTAGAACATCACATCCAGCCTCTTTCAGCGCGTTAACAGCAGTAATCACACTTCCACCGGTTGAAATCAAGTCTTCTACAACGACCACCTTTTGTCCTGGAACTGCACGGCCTTCGATCTGATTGCCCTTACCGTGCTCCTTAGCTTTGGATCGAACATAGCACATCGGTGCATTTAATTTTTCACTCACCCAAGCTGCATGCGGAATGCCGGCAGTTGCTGTGCCTGCAATCAGTTCAGCATCAGGGAAATGCTGTTCAATCAAACCTTTCAATCCTTCCGCTATTTCATTGCGAACCTCTGGGTATGAAAGGGTCAAGCGATTATCACAATAAATGGGTGATTTAATTCCAGATGCCCAAGTAAAGGGGTCATTCGGCTGTAGGTACACTGCTTTTATTTCCAATAGATGTTCAGCTATCTTATTATTTAACATGATATTCCCTCCCAAGCTGCTCTCATATCCAAATACGCCCTTAATGGATCTGCCGCCCCCGTTATGGCTCTCCCTACAACGATGGCATCCGCTCCAAAATCCCTAGCTTGTTCAGGCGTGGCAATTCTCTTTTGATCATGCGTCTGTCCACCTGCACTTCGGATCCCAGGTGTGACGGTTAAGAATTCATGACCGATGCGTTCATGTATGTTCTTTACTTCATGGGTAGAACAGACGACGCCATCCAATCCTGCCTGTCTAGTAAGTTTTGCATAATGGAGGACCGAATCTTCCAGAGACCCTGCAATGTTTTGCTCAGCATTCATTTGTTCTTGTGACGTGCTCGTCAGTTGGGTAACCCCAATGCATAATGGACGTTTTTTACCAGCGGACGTACCCTTATCCAGACCTTCCATGGCTGCTTCCATCATCTTTTGTCCACCTGCCGCATGTACATTGACCATGTCAGCGCCTAAAGCTGCCAATCCGGTCATGGCCATTTTAACGGTATTTGGAATATCATGAAGCTTCAAGTCCAAAAACACATCGTGGCCTTGCTCCTTTACGAAAGAAACGATTGATGGACCATTCTGATAAAATAATTCCATCCCCACTTTTACAGCCAATTTTTCCGAATGGAACTGTTTTAGGAATGTCTCCGTTTGAAGGAGGTCAGGGAAATCAAGAGCGATTATTAGTGACTGTTTCATTTTGCTTCCAGCTCCTTCCGGTACATTCTGAAATATGGTCAAATCCCAGCTCATCCAATAATTTCGGTAATTCTTCGATGATGGTCGGGCATACAAAAGGATCCACGAAGTTCGCGGTTCCCACTGCAACAGCACTGGCACCTGCATAGAAAAATTCAATGACGTCTTCCGCCGTAGCGATGCCGCCCATTCCGATTATTGGAATAGAAACTTGCTGGCTAACCTCATAAATCATCCGGAGCGCTACAGGTTTTATTGCAGGACCGGATAATCCACCCGTTCTGTTAGAAAGGATCGGTTTGCCTGTTTTTAAATCCAATCGCATGCCGACTAATGTATTTATCATTGTCAACCCGTCGGCCCCGCCATCTTCAACTGCTTTGGCCATATCCACAATATTACTGACATTAGGTGAAAGCTTCACATATACAGGGACAGAAGATACTTCCTTTACCGCCTTGGTTACCTCTTTGGCAACTTCCGGTACCGTACCGAAGGCTATGCCTCCTTCTTTTACATTCGGACAGGAGATATTCAATTCAAGTGCTTTCACATTCCCTGCCTTGCTTATTTCACTGGCAACTTTTACATAGTCTTCTATTTGCGAACCAGCAACATTGGCAATGATGGGAACATCATACCTACCTAGCCAGGCCAGCTCTTCACTGATGACCTTTTCCAAGCCTGGATTCTGCAGACCGATGGCGTTCAGCATTCCCGAAGAGGTTTCCGCAACACGCGGAGTCGGGTTGCCGAACCTCGGCTCAGGAGTGGTCGCTTTGATCATGATCGCCCCAAGAATATCCAAGTCGAAAAATTGACTGTATTCACGGCCGAATCCAAAGCATCCAGATGCTGGCATGACCGGGTTTTTCAAGTGTAATCCTGGTAATACAACTGAAAGCCTGCTCATAATACCACCTCTCCTGCCCGAAATACGGGTCCATCGCTGCAAACCTTTTTATAACTGAAACCAGTTGGATCATCCCCTGTATGACACACGCAAGCAAAGCATGCACCGATGCCGCATCCCATCCTTTCCTCAAGGGACAGGAAAAGCTTTTTCTCACGATAGCCCGATTCCAAGGCTCTTAACATTGGTGTAGGCCCGCATGAAAAGATCGTTGCAAACTCTTGCTCCAGATTATCTATTACAGTCGTAACAAATCCTTTTGTCCCGTATGAACCATCCACCGTGGCAATATAGGTATCACCTAATTCACTGAATTCTTTTTCGTAAAAGATGGCTGACTTGGTCTGGAAGCCCAATACATGGATTACCGTAACACCTTTCGCAACCAACATTTGTGATAATTGATACAGGGGCGGGACACCAATCCCGCCGCCAACCAATAATGCCGTTTCACCCTGTTTAGCCTCATGAACGGGAAATCCGTTCCCAAGGGGTCCAAGGATATCGACTGCCTCCGCCTCTTTACGCTGCGATAATAGTGTCGTTCCTTTACCTTCAGCCCGGTATATCATCGTGAACTGTTTTTCACTGCTGTTGTAAGAAGAAATCGAAATCGGGCGTCTTAACAATGGCTCAGTGCCTTCTGTTGTTTTGACTTGGACAAACTGGCCTGGTTGATTCATCTCTGAAACCAATTCACCTTGCAGGGTAAGTTCAAAGATGGATGGGGCCAGTTCCTTATGATTTAACACCTTCATTCTTTCCTTCTTGATCATATATAGCTCACCTCACGACTTTTTTCCGTTTTTCCCATTGCTTCTGCCGAGAAGGTCATGGATTCTATCACTCTTAAAATGGCTTCTGCCGTATCAAGTGATGTTAGGCATGTCACTCCATTTTCAACCGATTCACGTCGGATTCTGAAACCATCCCGTGCCGGCTGCTTACCTTTTGTCAAAGTATTTATGACAAATTGCGCTTCTCCGTTCCGGATGACATCCAGCAGGTTTGTACCTTCTTCTCCAATCTTTCCGACAATCGCAGTCGGGATTCCTGATTGCTCCAATAGGGCAGCAGTTCCGCTGGTGGCTATCAGCTTGAAGCCGATATTATGGAAACGCCTTGCCAAAAGCAGCGCTTCTTGCTTATCTTTATCCGATATCGTCAATAACACCGAACCATGCCCCTTGATCTTGAAACCGGAAGCGACAAGCCCTTTATATAAAGCTTTTTCAAGGGTGCTATCTTTCCCCATTACTTCACCAGTCGATTTCATTTCAGGTCCGAGCGAGATGTCCACACCTCTTAATTTGGCAAATGAGAAGACCGGCACTTTCACATAGACCCCAGTTTGTTCTGGGACTAACCCCGATTTGTAACCTTGGCTTTCAAGTGTGTGGCCCAAGATGACCTTCGTGGCTAAGTTAGCCATCGGCACATTCGTAATTTTACTTAAGAATGGAACGGTTCGGCTGGAACGTGGATTTACTTCAATCACATACACTTCTTCATTGCTGATGACATATTGAATGTTCAAGAGACCGATTATATTCAAGCCTTTTGCCAACCGGGTCGTATAATCAATGATTACTTCTTTTTGTTTTTCCGTTAAGTTTTGTGGTGGATAGACTGCAATGGAGTCGCCTGAATGGACGCCGGCGCGCTCAATATGCTCCATGATCCCAGGGATAACTACCGTTTCGCCATCGGAAATACCATCCACTTCGATTTCCTTACCCGTTAAGTAGCGGTCTATCAGGACAGGATGATCCGGATTTATTTTCACGGCATTTTTCATGTAATGCAGCAATTCTTCTTGTTTATAGACGATTTCCATCGCTCTTCCCCCGAGGACATACGATGGTCTTACTAAAACCGGGTACCCGATATCTTCAGCGATGACGATCGCTTCATCAACCGATGTTGCAGTTTTGCCCTTTGGCTGAGGAATGCCTAAATCCTGAAGTGCTTTTTCGAATTTATTGCGATTTTCCGCCCTATCCAGGTCTTCAAGTGAAGTACCTAGGATTTTCACTCCTCTTTCAACAAGACCATCTGCAAGGTTGATTGCTGTCTGTCCGCCAAACTGGACGATGACCCCTTCCGGTTTTTCTAAATCGATGACATGCATGACATCTTCAATAGTCAATGGTTCGAAATAAAGCTTGTCGGAGATACTGAAATCCGTCGAAACTGTTTCAGGATTGTTGTTGATGATGATCGCTTCATATCCCGCTTCCTTAATGGCCCATACCGAGTGTACGGTCGCATAATCAAACTCTACTCCTTGCCCGATCCGAATTGGGCCTGACCCCAGAACAATGACACTTTTCTTGTCAGTGACGATGGATTCATTCTCATCTTCGTATGTCCCATAAAAATACGGTGTTTCCGATTCGAATTCGGCAGCACATGTATCAACCATTTTGTAAACAGGGATGATTCCTTGCTGCTTCCGGTATTCATAAACATCAATTTCGGGAACTTCCCATATTTCTGCGATCGTTTTGTCAGAAAACCCTAGTTCTTTAGCCTTTTGCAATACTTCATAATCAAAAGAATGTTCTTTAAGCTGCTTTTCAAAGTCGATTATCTTTTTTAACTTATGCAAGAAGAATAAATCGATCTGGCTCCATTCGTGGATGGTTTCGATCGTTTTTCCCCTTCTTAATGCTTCACCGATATAGAATAACCGTTCATCTCCGGCTTTTCTGATCCGTTTCTCTATCTTTCCATCCTCAAACTCGTCATTCAAATTAAGATGGAATATACCAGCTTCAAGGGAACGGACAGCTTTTAAGATTGATTCCTCGAATGTACGGCCGATTGCCATGACTTCTCCGGTCGCTTTCATTTGGGTACCGAGCCTACGGTTGGCACTTTCGAACTTATCGAAAGGCCAGCGCGGAATTTTCGTAACGACATAGTCCAGTGCCGGTTCAAAGCTGGCATAGGTTTTACCAGTGACAGGGTTCATCATTTCATCGAGCGTCAAACCAACGGCTATTTTTGCTGCTAGCTTTGCAATTGGATACCCAGTCGCTTTTGAAGCAAGTGCCGAAGAACGGCTGACCCTTGGGTTCACTTCAATGACATAATATTGATAGCTGTTTGGATCTAGCGCAAGCTGAACATTACATCCACCTTCAATTTTCAAGGCTCGGATAATCTTCAAAGACGTATTACGAAGCATTTGATACTCTCTGTCACTTAATGTTTGGCTTGGTGCCGCAACTATTGAATCGCCTGTATGGACACCGACAGGATCGAAGTTTTCCATATTACATACGACTATTGCATTATCGTTGGAATCACGCATCACTTCATATTCCACTTCTTTGAAACCGGCAATGCTCTTCTCAAGCAGACATTGGTGAACCGGGCTGCTTTTCAGGCCACCCTCAACGATTTCGATAAGCTGCTCTTCGTTATCACAAATCCCGCCGCCTGTTCCGCCAAGCGTGAAGGCTGGACGAACAATGACCGGATAGCCGACTCGTTCAACGAATGTATAAGCTTCTTGCAGGTTATGAATAATGTCGCTGTCAGGTACTGGCTCCCCAAGATCGTTCATTAGCGTACGGAAAAGGTCACGGTCTTCCGCCTGTTGGATAGCCGAAAGTTTGGTCCCTAGGATCTGGACATTGCATTCTTCAAGGATTCCTGATTCGGCAAGCTCAACGGCCATGTTCAAGCCAGTCTGTCCGCCCAAGGTAGGTAACAGTGCATCCGGGCGCTCTTTACGAATGATTTTGCTGACAAATTCCAATGTGATCGGTTCGATATAAACCGCGTCAGCCATTTCAGTGTCTGTCATGATTGTCGCAGGGTTAGAGTTAATCAGGATCACTCGATAGCCTTCTTCTTTTAAGGCTATACACGCTTGGGTACCTGCATAATCGAACTCGGCGGCCTGTCCGATAACGATCGGACCGGACCCAATTACTAGGATGCTTTTTATATCAGTGCGTTTTGGCATGTTTTTTCCCCCTTGTTGGTTGCAGCTTCAATCATTTGTAAGAATTCATTGAATAAGTAGTTGGCATCTTCAGGACCTGGTGATGCTTCCGGGTGATATTGTACGGTGAAAGCCGGGTACTTTTTATGGCGCAGACCTTCAATCGTATCGTCATTCAAAGCTGTATGTGTCACAATAAGATCTGTACTTTCAATGGAAAGCTCTTCAACTGTATATCCATGATTTTGAGATGTGATGGATACCTTTCCGGTACGAAGGTCCCTAACCGGATGATTCGAACCTCGATGGCCGAATTTTAATTTTGCCGTATCCGCCCCATTTGCAAGTGCGAATAATTGATGTCCTAAACAGATTCCGAATAACGGTACTTGCGTTTGGATTGTACGGATCATTTCAAGCGTCTCATGAACACTTTTCGGATCTCCAGGACCGTTTGAAAGCATCACGCCATCCGGATGATATTGCATCACTTCTTCGGCCGTGACGTTATAAGGCACAACCACGACATCACAACCCCGCTTCGTCAACTCACGTAAAATTCCATGCTTCATGCCGTAGTCTACAAGAACGACCCGCGGGCCTCTGCCCGGGCTGGAATAAGGTGATTTTGTTGAAACCTGTTTTACCTGATTAGAAGGAATCACCGTTGCTCTCAATTGGGAAACCACTTCATTTGCATCTTTATTGATATTGCAAAGCGCCCCTTTAAGTGCACCTGATTTCCTGATGATTCTTGTCAGCTTTCTCGTGTCGATTCCGCTTATTCCAGGTATGTTCTTCATTTTCAGATATTCATCTAGTGATAATTGGTTTCGCCAGTTGGAAGGAAGTTCTGCTGTTTCCTTAACGACGAATCCTGCTATGGCTGGATTGATGGATTCAAAGTCATCGCGGTTTATCCCGTAGTTCCCGATTAATGGATACGTAAGTGTAACGATTTGACCGCAATACGATGGGTCGGATAGAATCTCCTGGTACCCCGTCATTCCTGTGTTAAAAACGACTTCACCGATTTTTTCGACGTCCCCGCCGAATGCTTCCCCAAGGAATACTGTCCCGTCTTCTAAAATTAGCTGTCTTTTCATCCTTGAACACGTCCTTTTTCCCAAGCTATTTTTCCTTCTGCAATCGTCATGACTGGCCAGCCATAACATTTCTTTTCATTAAAAGGTGTATTTTTCCCTTTTGAAGCAAACTCTTCAGCATTGATTTCTTTTTCCGTTTCCAAATCGATGAGTACGATATCCGCAGTAGCACCTTCTTTTAGTTCTCCATAAGGAAGGGAGAAGCTTTCGGATGGTTTGATTGTCATGAAATCGATCAATTGCTTTAATGTCATGACGCCTTTTTTAACCAATTCGGTGTAAAGCAGCGGGAAGGCCGTTTCCAATCCTACTATTCCGAAAGGAGCCAGCTGCATTCCCTGCGCCTTTTCCTCTGCCGCATGCGGGGCATGGTCTGTTGCTATAAAATCGATGGTTCCGTCAAGCAATCCTTCTATCAACGCATCCCGATCTTCACGGCCCCTTAATGGCGGGTTCATTTTATAATTCGTATCAAGTCCCGGTATATCATCTTCACACAATAATAAGTGATGCGGTGTAACTTCGGCGGTGACGCGGATACCGGCGCGTTTGGCATCCCTTACCGTCCTTACCGATTCCTTCGTGGAAATATGGCAAACGTGATAATGGCAGTCCGCCGCTTCGGCAAGGAGGATATCCCGGGCGATATGTACAGCTTCACATACCGACGGAATCCCATTGATTCCCTGTTCTTTTGAGAATCTTCCTTCATGGACGGAGCCTTTATTGATTAAGCTATTGTCTTCACAATGAGCAACAATGGCCATATCTTGAGCTGCTGCCCGTTTCATCGCTTCCAGCATCATACCGGCTTCTTGAATTCCTACGCCATCGTCCGTAAAGGCGAAAGCACCCGTTTGTTTTAGTGAAGCAAAGTCGGTCAGCTCCTTGCCAGCTTCCCTAATCGTGATGGATGCATATGGGAGTACCCTGACATGAGCCGTTTCTTCAATTTTCCTGTTAAGCGCTTCTAGGTTCTCCACTGTATCAGGAACTGGCCTTGTATTAGGCATCGCCGCTACCGTAGTGAAACCGCCTCTTGCCGCTGCAAGCGTCCCGCTTGCGATTGTTTCCTTATGTTCACCGCCCGGTTCACGTAAATGGACATGCAGGTCAACAAGCCCAGGTGTAATCAGTAACCCTCCAGCGTCAACTACGTTACAATTTTCCGTCGCCAAGTTCTCGCCGATCTTTGTGATGACCTTGCCTTCTATCTCAATGTCCGCTTTTTTGAATGAGTTTTGATTATCTAGCAATACTCCATTTTTGATTACTGTTTTCATGGATGTTTCCCCCTTCGGTTTGTTCGAGCACATTTTTTAATACGGCCATTCTAATGAATACGCCATTTTCCATTTGTTTGAAAATTCTCGAGCGGCTGCATTCGACTAAATCACTGTCTATTTCAACACCGCGGTTTATTGGTGCAGGATGCATGATGATCGCATCCGGTTTCATATTTTCCTCACGTTGTTTGGTCAGGCCGAATTTTTCCAGATAATCTCCATTTACCTGATCGTATTTATCAATATGCCTTTCATGCTGTATTCTGAGCAGCATGACCACATCCGATGTAGCTACTGCATGATCGATGTCTTCATACCTTCCTAAACTGTTTGTTCTGTCAAACCATTCAGGCGGACCCGAAAATACGACATTCGCTCCTAAACGAGTCAGTGCTTCTGCATTCGATTTCGCAACCCGACTATGCCTTACATCACCGATTATCGCAATCTTCAGACCTTTGAAACTCTTAAACTCATGTTTAATCGTCAATAAGTCCAGTAATGATTGGGTTGGGTGATTTCCGCAGCCATCCCCTGCATTGATTATTGGAATCCCGATCTTCTCATTCAATTCGTCAAAATAATTATCCTGTTCATGACGGATGATCAAGGCATTTACACCTATCGCTTCTAACGTTTTAACTGTGTCATATAAGGTTTCGCCTTTTAACACGGATGATGTACCCGCATCAAAAGGAATGACCTCAAGTCCCAATTTTCTTTCAGCCATTTCAAAGCTTGATTTTGTACGTGTACTTGGTTCAAAGAAGAGATTGGCAACTGTGGTCAGCTGCTTTGGAATCCAGCTGGTTCCGTTGGCAAAACACTCTGCCTCATGTAAAATCCTTTCAATTTCACTTATTGTCAATTCATTCATGGTCAATAATTTTTTCATCGATCCTGCTCCTCTCACATTTGTGATGCGGGGCATAAAAAACACCCCGCCATTAAGGACAGGGTGTAGGTCATAAAGATTGTGAGGACACGGAATGGTTTACACTTTTCCCCGTTCTCATTCATCTTTACAGCAACACCCTTTTAAGCCTCTCTGGACTTCTTTTAAAAGGTGATCTATTGTTTTGATGCAATATCTTATTTTCCAAATATATCTCCGGATATTTTTTCCCGGTCAGGAAGAATCAAGTTAAGAAGGATTCCGACGATGGCTGAAAGTGCCATTCCGGAAAGCGATACCGTTTCCGATAGTTGCACGAACGCTCCTCCGATTCCTAACACCAGGATGACTGAAGCTATCATCAGGTTTCTTTTTTTGTCAAAGTCGACCTTATTATCAATCAGCATCCTCAATCCACTTGAGGCGATGATACCGAAGAGCAAGATGGAAATGCCGCCCATCACAGCTGTAGGTATCGAGCTGATGACTGCTGAAATCTTACCGTTAAAGCCAAAGATGATTGCAGTCAACGCTGCCCCTCCGATGATATAGACACTGTACGCCTTCGTCATGGTCAGGACCCCAATATTTTCACCATACGAAGTAAGCGGCGGCCCACCGATGAAGGACCCAATCATGATTCCTGCGCCATCTCCTAAAATCGAGCGATGCAAACCTGGCTTTTCCAAAAAGTTTCTGCCGACTACTTTGCTCAGTACCATCTGATGTCCGATATGTTCTGATAAAGTTACGATGGCAACCGGTACCATGATGGCAATGACTTCCCATGAGAAGGTCGGTGTGTAGGTTACATATGGAAACATGAATTCAGGCATTTCCCACCATTTCGCTGCCTTGATCGGTTCATAATCTATTATTCCCGCTACAGCCGAACAGCCGTAGCCCACTATGATTCCCATTAAAATGGGGATCAGGTTAATGAATCCCTTAAAGAACACGTTGCAGATGATGGTTACCGCTAAAGTGATCAGCGCTATAATTATATAAGTGACGCTGTATTTATCTTGCGGATCATACATTGCCATGTCCACTGCCGTTCCGGCAAGGCTTAATCCGATTACGATAATCACCGGACCCACCACAACCGGAGGAAGTATATTCATTAACCAGCGCAAACCGACTTTCTGGATGATCAAAGCTACAACCCCATATATGAACCCTGCTGCAAAACAGCCGATCATGGCCGCTTCCGGTCCTCCCAAAGCCTTAGCCGCGATGATTGGCGTAATGAAAGCGAAAGATGAACCGAGATAAGCTGGTATCTGACCTTTCGTTATCAGTAAGTATGAAAGTGTTCCCAACCCGCTTGAAACCAGTGCTACCGCCGGGCTTAAACCTACCAGGAATGGCACGAGCACCGTTGCACCGAACATGGCGAACAAATGCTGGATGCTTAAAGTAATCCACTGTCCAGCCTTTGGCACGTCCTCGACATCCAGTACGATGTCCCTTTTCGTTTCTTCCATTTCCGTATCCCCCTCATGAAAATTCCATCAAAACTGTAAAAACCCTCTTTGCTGTATACAAAGAGGGTTTCTCAGAAGGTAAATGCCTATACATAGGCACAGCTCTTCCGATTGACTCCCCTTTGCCAGCCTCTCTGGACTGTCTTTAAAAGGGTAATATGAAATTTTCATGGTGTTTAGTTTTCTAATATAGTAACTTGATCTGCTTGATCTACTTCTGTTAAAGTAACAGTAATTTTTTCAGATTGTGAAGTCGGAACGTTTTTACCGACGAAATCCGCGCGAATCGGCAATTCCCTATGTCCCCTATCCACTAATACGGCAAGCTGGATCTGCGAAGGTCTTCCCAAATCCACCAAAGCATCCATTGCCGCTCTAACGGTTCTGCCTGTGAAAAGAACATCATCCACTAAAATCACTTTCTTGTCAGTGATATTGACCGGAATGTCAGAGCCTTTTACGATGGGTTCCCCATCATTGCTCTTTTTCGAAAGGTCGTCGCGATAAAGCGTAATATCCAGTTCACCCAGCTCTATTTCCTTGCCTTCTATTTGATTGATGCGCTTCGCAAGTCGGTCAGCGAGGAAAATCCCGCGTGTACGTATCCCGATTAAGACGCAATCCTCAATCCCCTTATTTTTCTCAATGATTTCATGGGCAATCCTCGTCAAGGCTCTGCTAATGGCCTGCTCATCAAGTACTATGGCTTTCTCATTCAACACGTCGGCCACCCCGATTCTTTTTTCTGATAAGTCCATTTCAACAAAAAAATCCTCATGCCAAGAAGGCATGAGGATTTTATCGCCGTGGGCATAACTATCCCACTTTTCGTATCCGTTTCCTTCTCAGTCTCTCTGAACTGTGTTAAAGGTTCTTATTAAGTTGTTATTATAATATATCAAAAAAGTGAATGTGTCAATCCTTACTTCTACGTAATTGATTAATTAGATTTTCAAACTCCTCCGGAATCGGAGCTTCGAATTCCATATACTCATTAGTACGTGGATGAATGAAACCTAGAAGACCGGCGTGCAACGCTTGTCCATCCAATTTCAGGGTCTTTTTCGGACCATATTTCGGATCTCCCGCCAGTGGGAAGCCAATGTATTTCATATGAACACGGATTTGATGTGTCCTTCCCGTTTCAAGCTGGCATTCCACCAAAGTGAAATCTTTGAAGCGTTCGATGACACGGAAATGCGTGACGGCATTTTTGGCATTCGAATCTGTGACAGTCATGCTTTGGCGATCTTTTTTATCGCGGCCGATCGGTGCATCGATCGTTCCGAAATCATGAGGGATCACACCATGTACTACAGCTTGATACTTACGGGTAACCGTTTTGTCAACAAGCTGCTGTACCAATTTCTCATGTGCCATATCATTTTTGGCAACCATCAATAGACCTGATGTATCTTTGTCGATCCGATGGACAATTCCAGGACGCATGACACCATTTATTCCAGAAAGATCCTTGCAGTGAGCCATCAATCCATTTACAAGCGTGCCAGATACATGTCCCGGTGCCGGATGGACGACCATACCGCTCGGTTTATTAACCACGAGTACATCTGCATCTTCATAATAGATATCCAAATCCATTTCCTCTGCTACCGCATCCAATTCCTCAAGTTCTGGAATCGTCACTTCGATGGTATCGCCAGGAACAGCTTTGTAATTCGTCTTAATAACCGCGCCATTTACCAAAACATGATCTTCCTTGATCCATTGCTGGACCTGAGTGCGAGACCATTCCTCATTCAAAGTGGAAAGGGCCTTATCAATCCTAACTCCTTTTAGTGTTTCATCGATGCTGTATAACCTTTTATCCATTATCTTTCTCCTTAGCGTTTTTTTCTTCTAAAAACATATGAATCACGAGCAGTCCGACACCAATTGAAAGCGCAGCATCAGCAACATTAAATACCGGGAAACTGTAGCTGAAAATATAGGTATGAACGAAATCCACTACTTCCTGACGGGCAACACGATCGATGAAATTACCAATCGCACCGCCTAGCATAAGACCAAGTGCAACTCCAAGCAAAATGCTTTCCTTCGCCATTTTCTGAATATAATAGACAAGTCCAATAATGACAGCGATGGTGATGATGTAGAAAAACCACATTTGACCTTGTAGAATTCCCCATGCTGCCCCACGATTACGATGCGAGGTGATATATAGAAGGTTTTCAATAATTTCAATGCTTTCTCCGTACTCCATTTTTTTCACAATCATCCATTTTGTCAGCTGATCGAGAGCTATGACCAAAAGGGCAATCAAATAATAAAACACATTTTTTCCCCCAAACTAATCAAATCTTCACTTTTGAATTGTAGCATAAACTAGAAATAATGACTAATCCGAAAAACATAAGTCCGCTAACTGTTCTTTAAGAATATCGGGAAGATTGAATAAAGGCAATTACCGATTGGGTTTTAGCTTTCATTCACACAAAAAAGCCGGCCCTTCATATAGGGACCGGCGTTTTTGCAGGAATTATTGATTCACGTAATGTTCTTTCACGACTGTAGCACAACGCGGGCAAAGTGTTGGATGATCCTCCACTTGACCTACTTCCTTCGAAACATTCCAGCAACGCTCACACGTTTCACCTTCTGCTTTTGTAACAAGGATCGCTATATCCTCAAGTTTAACCGCTTCGGTTGGGGCACTTGCCACATCTCCAGCGATTTCAAATTCGGATACGATGAATAGCTGTTCAAAGCTTTCCTTGATGCCATCAAGCAGATTTTTCGTTTCTTCATTAACATATACCATCACTTTAGCATTCAGTGATTTTCCGATGACCTTCTGGTTACGGGCTTCTTCCAATGCTTTCAGGACATTATCACGGACATCCATGAACGCCGTCCATTTTGCTTCAATGACTTCAGCATCATCAATGGAAATTTCTTCAGGCATCAATGTCAACTGTACACTTTCTTCCGTTACACCCGGAATAAACGCCCATACTTCATCAGCTGTATGAGATAGAATCGGTGATACCAATTTGGTTAAGCTGACCAATGATTCGTAAAGTACCGTTTGAATGGCCATACGTTCTTTCCCATTTGGTGCTTCACAATAAAGAATGTCTTTTGCATAATCAAGGTAGAACGAACTTAAATCCTGTGTACAGAAATTATTGACCATATTATAAATGGTAGCAAACTCATAGTTTTCATAACTTAGCTTCGACTGTTTGATCAGTTTATTTAATTTAACCAGCATGTATCGATCGACTTCAGGCAATTCTTGAACAGCCACTTTATCGGTCTTAGGATTGAATCCATCCAAGTTCCCTAACAGGAAGCGGAATGTATTACGGATCTTACGGTAAACTTCCGAAACTTGTTTTAAAATAGGATCGGAAACCCTGACATCCGATTGGTAATCCACCGAAGCTACCCAAAGGCGTAAGATATCTGCTCCAAGTTGATTCATGACCTTGGATGGCAGTACAACGTTCCCAATCGACTTACTCATTTTACGGCCTTCGCCATCCAATGCGAACCCGTGACTAAGTACACCTTTATATGGTGCTTTGCCTGTAACGGCAACGCTTGTTGAAAGTGATGAGTTAAACCAGCCGCGATATTGATCGGACCCTTCTAAATAAAGGTCCGCAGGGCGTTGCAAGTCGTCTCTTTCTTCAAGTACCGCTTGATGAGAAGAACCGGAATCGAACCACACGTCCATGATATCCGTTTCTTTCGTGAAGATACCATTCGGGCTGCCTTCATGTGTATAGCCCTCAGGCAGAAGATCTTTCGCTTCACGCTCAAACCAGATGTTTGAACCGTGTTCGCGGAATAGGTTTGAAATATGGTCGATGGTTTCATCCGTTATGATCGGCTCGCCATTTTCTGCATAAAACACTGGAATTGGCACGCCCCAAGCGCGTTGGCGGGAAATACACCAATCCCCACGGTCACGGACCATATTGAATAGGCGCGTTTCGCCCCAAGCCGGTACCCATTTCGTTTCTTCAATCGCTTCCAGAAGTTCATTGCGGAAGTCCTTGATTGACGCGAACCATTGTGCTGTTGCACGGAAAATCGTTGGCTTCTTCGTCCGCCAGTCATGTGGATAAGAGTGCGTGATGAACGTCAAGTTCAATAACGCGCCTGCTTCAGTTAATTTTTCGGTAATCGGTTTATTCGCTTGATCATAAAATAATCCGGCAAATTCCCCTGCTTCTTCCGTCATGACCCCTTTTTCATCTACAGGACAAAGTACATCCAAGCCATATTTTTGCCCAATGATAAAGTCATCTTCACCATGGCCTGGCGCAGTATGAACACAGCCCGTTCCAGCTTCAGTCGTTACGTGCTCACCTAACATCACTAAAGATTCACGGTCATAAAGAGGATGTTTGGCAACAGCCCGGTCCAACTCGCTCCCTTTTACTGTTTTTTGGATGGACGGGTTTTCCCAGCCTAATGTTTCCGTAACTGATTCAAGCAGTGCCTCAGCAATTAAGAATTTTTCATTTTCGACAGCCACCACTACATAATTTAATTGCGGATGCAATGAGATACCAAGATTAGCCGGAATCGTCCATGGAGTTGTCGTCCAGATGATGATCTTGACGCCTTCATCGATTACACCTTTGCCATCTGTGACTTCAAAAGCAACATAGATCGACGCAGAGCGTTTGTCTTGATATTCAATTTCAGCTTCGGCTAGCGCTGATTCACTTGAAGGGGACCAGTAAACAGGTTTTTTCCCTTTATAAATGTAGCCTTTTTTCGCCATTTCACCGAATACCTTGATTTGCTGTGCTTCATATTCAGGCTTCAATGTGATATAAGGATTTTCCCAATCACCACGGACCCCTATTCTCTTAAACTGCTCACGTTGATTGTCAATCTGGCCATAAGCATACTCTTCACAAAGCTTTCTGAATTCGGCAACGCTCATTTCTTTCCGTTTCACGCCTTTTTTCGTCAATGCCGTTTCGATTGGAAGCCCATGGGTATCCCAGCCAGGTACATACGGTGCTTGAAAACCGCTCATCGATTTAAATCGGACAATGAAATCCTTTAAAACCTTATTCATTGCATGGCCCATGTGGATATCGCCATTGGCATATGGAGGTCCATCATGCAAAATGAATAAAGGGCGTCCTTCCGTTTGTTCTTGCACTTTTTTATAGATGTTCATTTCTTTCCATTTTTCCTGGATTTCCGGTTCACGCTTCGGCAAATTCCCCCGCATTGGAAATTCAGTTTTAGGCATCAATAAGGTATCTTTGTATTCCATCATAATATCCTCCATCCGTCTTTTAAAAAAATTCATTCGAACCGATGACTTGATATCCGGCCAAAATAAAAAGCCCTCTCATCCCTAAAAAAGGGACGAGAAAGCTTTGCTTCCCGCGGTACCACCCTGGCTAGTAAGATTCACGAAGTGAATCCAACCTCTCGAGCATTCGTAACGTGAATGAAACGCTTCATTTACTTACTGCAAAAGCAGGTTCAACTCAGAACTCAAGGGTGATCTTCAATATCTTCGCTTATTCCGGGCTTTCACCATCCCCGGTTCGCTAAAAATAAGTGTGTGAAGAATTTACTTTCCCTGTCATCGTCTAATTTCATAATGAATTGTATTGTTAAAAAATTATATGCGAAAAAAGTGTTCAAAGTCAAGGAATCGTTTAAATTTCCTCTTCCACTCTCTCATTTAATTCTATTTCAGTCGCATCCACTTCATAATCCAGAAGATGATCCCAATCGTCATTGTCCAGTAAATCGAGCTGTGCACCGACAAGCATTTTGAAACGTGTCCGGAATACTTTGGATTGCTTTTTCAAATCTTCAATATCCATTGCTATTTTCCTTGCTTTCACAAGTGACTCATTTACGATCCTGTCAGCATTTTTCTCTGCTTCCTTTATGATCAGTTTCGCTTCTTTTTGGGCATTGCGCCTTAATTCTTCGGCTGCTTCCTGAGCGACAATAATCGACTTGTTAAGTGTACCCTCAATTGTCGTAAAATGTCCCAAACGATCGAAAGTCTCGTTCAGTTTATCTTCAAGTTCCTTCTTCTCCCTCAAAATCAGTTCATAATCTTTAATGACCTGGTCGAGAAATTCATTTACTTCATCTTCATCATACCCTCGAAATACTTTGTTAAATTCCTTGTTATGTATATCTATCGGGGTTAAGGGCATTACGGCACCTCCAGAACGGTTTCTACTCTAGTATGTTAAAACTCTATATTCGACAATAAATTTATGATTCCTGCTTTTTCTTGAATTATTTTTGTCTGCCTAACGAGATTCTCCACTTATCCTTCTTGGTTTTCCCATCGATTGAAGTTATTTTACATCTGCCAAAACCTCTTATGGAAAGTGTGTCACCCTCACGGCATTCTTCCGAGACGTTTTCCGTTTGCTTGAAATTCACCTTTACTTTTCCTGACGTTATCAAGGACTGGGTTTTTTGACGGGACAAATTCAGGACGGCCGATAGCACACTGTCAAGCCTAAGAGAACTGACGGTGGTTACTTGCTCTTCCCATTTTTCCTTAACTTGAACGATATTCTCGATTGGAAGCCGTTTGATGGAAACGGAAGCATTACCTATTTTCTCAAGATTTCCAGTGAGATATGAATCCATCTCTTCGGCAGCTATAAATTGAATATGATCTTCCGTCACTATTATATCACCAAATTTTTCACGTTTTACCCCAAGTGACATCAAGGTTCCAAGTATTTGCCTATGTTCAAGCGTTACAAATTTTTTTGGATAGGAGATATCGTATAAGGAGATATTGAAATCAGATGGTTCAGGAGAGTAATAATCAGGGTAAATGAGCACACGTTTTCGCTCTACGAAATCGCTCCCGCCATTGAATTGCAGTTTCGCTTCCGGATCATTCCCTATTAGGGAAGTAAGGATTTCCTGCTGACGCGGATCAAGAAAATCAGATAGTTTCGGAGCGTAGGAATGTTTAACCTGATCAATCCAATTCATGGCCTGATCGATAAAATCTTTTTCCTCCGGCCTGAAATGCTGATAAATACTCATGATTGAATAAATGCTCCTTAATTATCAAATTAATGGTCGTTCATATGGAATTGATTGAACTCATTCTGCGTTGCAACTACACAGCGGAAAATGTTCCGACTGTGTA
Organism: Bacillus sp. ISL-57; assembly: GCF_018613135.1. Lineage (NCBI taxonomy): Bacteria > Bacillati > Bacillota > Bacilli > Caryophanales > Bacillaceae > Bacillus > Bacillus sp. ISL-57. The sequence continues at coordinate 265,903 of NZ_JAGGQV010000002.1, forward strand.
GTAATATGCATGTCAGGTTAATTGTTGATCATCCAATTAATGTCTGTAAGTAATAGATTCCATAACCGCTGGCAAAATTAAGAACCAGCAAGGCCACAAGAGGTGAAAGATCAATCATGCCAAGTGGCGGAATGAACTTTCTGAACGGTTCTAAATACGGTTCGCAAATTTTTTCCAAAAATTGACCGATTGATGTCTCCCTTGCATTGGGGAACCATGACATCAATATGTAAACGATTAATGCCATTGAATAAATTTCAATTAAATAATATAAACCCTGAAGCACTAGACCCATTAACCATTACCACCTCGCTTCTTCGTACTCCTCTTCGGCGGCGAAGCCGGTAATATTACCGGAAACATCGACGTTGTCCGGAGTACATAAGAATATATCTGTTCCGATTTTTTGGATATCCCCGCTGATTGCATAGACAGTCCCACTTAGAAAATCGATGATTCGCTTTCCTTGGTCATGCTGGATTCGTTGAAGGTTCACGACTACTGCGCGCCTGTTTTTCAAATGATCAGCTACCTCCTGGGCTTCTGCATAAGCACGCGGCTCCAATAATACTACTTTAGAAGATTTCTGTACGCTTTGCAAACTTACGATATTCTGATTGGTATTATTCCCTGCAGAAGCGGACTGCTGCTGTTTAGCTGACTTCACGACTTTTGGTTCAGCCTCCTCTTCTTCCACCACTTCATCCCTGTACTCATACTCATCATCCAGCGCGAAATAAGATTTAAATTTTGATACGAACGACATCTATAGCGTACCTCCTTAAAATTATTCGCCTACAAGTGCTGTACCAATCCGGATCATTGTGGCGCCTTCCTCAATGGCAATCATGAAATCATTGGACATCCCCATGGACAATTCAGTACAGGGGGCATGCTCCAACTCCAAAGCTTGTACTTCAACCTGGATGCCCTTCAGTTTCCGGAAGCATTCCCGCAAAATCCGTTCATCATCGGTCAATGGAGCCATCGTCATCAATCCTGCAACATTCACCTTATCAAAAGCAGATAACCCTTTTATGAAATCAATAGTCGCCTCTGGATTCAGACCATGTTTTGATTCCTCACCAGATACATTCACCTGCACTAAACAGTTTATCGGCTCATTTGCGCGTTTTTGAATTTCTTCTGCCAAAGAAATGCGATCCAAAGAATGGATATATGAAATTTTGTCGATGACATTCTTAACTTTCCGTGTTTGCATGGAACCAATATAATGCCAGTTTGGCTTGTCCTTCAGCACTTCATATTTAGCCAATAGCCCTTCGTCACGGTTTTCGCCCAAATCAAGTATTCCCGCTTCCAATGCTTCATTCGCTCTCTCGACCGAAACATATTTCGTCACTGCGATTAACTTTATCGCTTCTCGGTCCCTTCCACTATTTTCACATGCAATATTTATTTTTTCTTCGATGTTTTTTAAATTGTCCACTACTTTCACTGTTACTCTAAATCCTCCTTCCAACCGATAAAACTCATCAATCTGCCTGTCTTCCCGTTATCACGGCGATGTGAAAAAAACAATTCATGATCACAGCTTGTACAGTATGATGTAACGTCGATCTGACTATTTGGAATTCCTGATTTTTGAAGAATCAATGCATTAAGTTGCTTAAGGTCTAACTGATATTGTCCTTCACTGATTAAATTATAGGGCTTTTCGTCAATATCTACCAGCAAATTCTGCACTAAATCCATGACATAATCATCAACTACATAGCATTTCGAACAAATCGAAGGTCCAATAACAGCAAATATCTCACTTGCTTTTATACCCTCATTCAGCCATGCCTCAACCATCTTTCGTGCAATCCCATTAACCGTGCCCTTCCAGCCAGCATGTGCCACCCCAATCATACCATGTGCCGGAGCAAGAAAGTATAAGGGCACGCAGTCTGCAAAGCAAAGGGTCAATAGAACGTTTGGATCCTTCGTATAAAATCCATCAGTCGCTTTAAAGGCTGAATCATAATCCGCAGCACCTCTCCCGCAATCGCGGCTGGTAACCTGATGGATATTCGTTTCATGTGTCTGCTCGGCCCCTATCCATTCATTAAGCGGATATATCAGCTTATCGGCTATAATCCTGCGGTTTCCCTGGACATCACCAAGTTTATCCCCGACATGAAAACCGGTATTCAATGTTTGGAAATCACCTGTACTGACTCCCCCATTTTTTGTGGTGAAGCCCGCTACGAGCTGGAGATTTTTTTGTCTCCAGCTGTCAATGAGCATATATTGGTCTTTTATTAAAACAAATGGCTCTTTCATGCTATAAACCTCTTTATTTTTAGTCTAGTGTATCATATATTTGCGCCATGCACCTTTAAAAACGTTCATCTTTCAGTTCTCCTTGAAATACCGTCTGATGTTCAACAAGTATGACATCCGCACCGATTTTTTTTATTTTGCGCCATGGAATCACAATGTCTTGTTCTCTTCCAAAAAAACCCATCAATCGGGTGCCATTTGAAACGACGATGGCCTCTATTTTCCCCGTGGCCGTATTTATTTCAAGGTCTGACATATTACCCAACTTCTTCCCATCCGCTATATTGACGATATCCTTTATTTGAAATTCCGAAATCCTGGTCACATCACTCAGCTCCTCAAAAATTCATCATAGATGAAGGTCCTATTCCTATGTATATGACAAGATGCGCTCAAGGATGAAGATTACGATAAATAAACGTCCCCGATTCACGATCTCTTCCGGAAGGGATTTTCAACAAAATAAAAAAGCCGCAATGGATAAGTAGCTATGAAGCGGGTATCGACATTTTTGCCCTGCCCGCTTCAGCTAACTTTTTCTCATGCTCAGCTTCTACTGTTGGATATTTTTATTCATTTGCTTGATTGCCGCTTTTTCCAAGCGGGAGACCTGTGCTTGTGAAATGCCGATTTCCTCGGCTACCTCCATTTGCGTCTTCCCTTGGAAAAACCGTTTGCGAAGGATCATTTTTTCCCGGTCATTCAACCGTCTCATGCCTTCATTTATAGCTATTTCATCAATCCAGGTACTATCTTTATTTTTTTCATCACTCAGTTGGTCGAGTACATAAATCGGATCCCCGCCATCATTATAAATCGGTTCAAAAAGTGAAACTGGATCTTGTATAGCATCTAGTGCAAAAACAATTTCTTCATGAGGTACTTCCAACACCTTGGCGATTTCTTCAGCTGTCGGCTCACGAAGGGTCTGGCTAATGAGCTTTTCTTTTACCTGCAAAGCTTTGTAAGCGATGTCTCTTAAAGAACGGGATACCCGAATCGGATTATTGTCACGAAGATATCTTCTGATTTCTCCAATAATCATCGGTACAGCATACGTTGAAAACTTAACATTTTGACCTAGGTCAAAGTTATCTATCGACTTCATCAACCCTATACAGCCTACCTGAAATAGATCATCTACATACTCTCCCCGATTGTTGAAGCGTTGAATGACGCTTAGAACGAGTCGAAGATTCCCGTTTACCAGTTTTTCTCTTGCTGAAATATCGCCATCTTGCAGTTCTTTAAAGAGTTTTCTCATTTCTTCATTCTTTAAAACCGGTAATTTTGATGTATCCACACCGCAGATTTCAACCTTATTACGAGACAAAATTATTCCCTCCTCACAGGAGCGCTGTACAAAAAACAGTATTTCCGCGGGAGGAAAAAATATGCACATGGCTAGAACAGAAAATCCCGATTATTTTTCAATATCGCTACCGAAGTATTGATTTGATTGACATTTAAGCACTTTATTTTTTTACACCATTTTATTAAATTCTTTACGAAGCCTCTTAATAATCCGTTTTTCCAATCGCGAAATGTAAGATTGGGAAATCCCCAGCATGTCGGCAACGTCCTTTTGGGTTTTTTCTTCTCCTCCTGCAAGTCCAAAACGGAGTTCCATTATCTGTTTTTCACGTTCCGATAACTGTGTAAGTGCTTTTGTCAGCAACTTACGGTCAACGTTTGCCTCTAGGTCTTTCGTGATAATGTCATCATCCGTTCCAAGTACATCGGATAACAGAAGTTCATTTCCATCCCAATCAATATTCAGAGGTTCATCAAAAGAAACTTCAGAGCGGATTTTGTTATTTCTGCGTAAATACATCAATATTTCATTCTCGATGCATCTCGATGCATATGTAGCCAGTTTTATTTTCTTCTCAGGATTGAATGTATTCACAGCTTTAATCAAACCTATGGTACCTATGCTGATTAAATCTTCAATGTTGATGCCTGTATTTTCGAATTTCCTGGCAATATAAACAACCAGCCTTAAATTTCGTTCAATCAAGATCGAGCGTGCAGCTTCATCGCCATTTGGTAATTTATTGATCAGTATTGCCTCTTCTTCCTTTGAAAGGGGCGGCGGCAGAGCCTCACTCCCTCCTATATAAAATATTTCGTCCGTTTTCAATCCGAGCTTGAACAATAGTTTGTACCAAAAGTAAGTAAGCCGAAGAATGAATTTCTTCAAAATAATTCTCCCTTCTAATAAACGGATTATGGGTCAAATTTAAGAGTGAATCGATGGTTCAGGAGGCAGTTTGCACCGGTATGCCGGTTAACATCTTCGGGTGAACGATAGATTGATAGCTATTGTCGGGAGAGAGTTGTTGAAAGGTAAACGAAATGAGACCCTGCTTGACATGAAATTCTTTTTCTCCTTGAACGATTTTAATATAATCCGGTTTGATTGCGGTTAACAGCTGATGTTCATGACCTACGACTTTATAAGGGATGACACGCATTCTTCCTGTCCATGAATATTCGGGCTGCACTTCCTGACTAATCAGGGTATCGGGGTTTTTAAAGAGCTCTAGCATATCATTCGGAATTCCTGTTTCCGCGCCTGAAAGTGAAATGATCATTACTGGGGAGCGTGTAATCGGGTCATATAGTTGATTGCCGCTATCCACCAATCCATGAAACGTTCCTTCAAAGTCAGAAATTTTAACCGAGACCGAAACCATTTGTTCATGTGTAAGCTTAGTCATTTCCATCCCTTCTAGTGTTCGCTTGGAAAATTGCCAGGCGAGCGGGAACCCGATCATTACGAATATCCAGCTGACAGGGTCGCCAAAACGATTGATTCCGGCATATTGACCAGGGTCCTTGGACACGATTTGGAATTCAAATAGGTAGTGAAGTCCCAGAAGGATTCCTCCCGATAAAAATGTCACAAAATATAAAGTGGCCACCGATTTAACGAAAAGTTTTAACCTATTAAACCCAAAGGTTGCCAGCACCATGACCATGGATACTAAAATCTTCATGTATACCCCGTCGGCAATTGCATAAAAAGGAGTGAATGCCAATACGATAATGAAGGAACCAATCAGTCCGCCGATGCACACCCGCCAAAGAGCTACCCTTCGTTTGAGAATGATTGCGGTCCAATATAAAAGGAGGCAGTCAAATAACCAATTCAATAACCAGATCACATCTAAATATAAAGTCAAACACCCTCCCCTCCTTATATGAACTAACCTTCCACTAGCAAAAAGTATAGCGTACCTGCCCTAAGAAAGTGTGTCACTTTTTGTACCGAAAACTTAAGAGTTTTTCAGTCATTTTTACCCTTTTTGTAGAAAATCAGCTATTGATATTTTCAATACTGTCTTAGAGACTATCCTGCTCCCTTTTACTTCTGTCGATTTATGTTATAAAAGTTTAATAATTTCTCTCTCATCTTTTTACATTAATGAATGGAAGTGAACAAGATGGAAGCTCCCTTCTGCCAAGGCAACATCCAGCACAATTCCGTCTATGAATGCATTTTATTAACGACAAAAAACCGCCCCCAAATGGGAACGGCATATAACGTCGGTATTAACGGCGTCTATTACGGTTACGGAGGAAGGTTGGAATATCCAAAGCCTCATCACCTTGATTGGCATTACGTGAAGGCTGTTCATTGACTTCTTCCCTCTTCACTTCACGCTTCACGTTTGACTGTGGCGTTTGTTGTGTCTGAGGTCTTGATTGCTGCTGCTGTCCGAGTGTTGGACGTCCAGTAGGCCGAATTGAAGCTTCAACCTCGTTAAAGCCTGTAGCAATTACCGTAACGACGATTTCATCTTTAAGGTTTTCATTGATAACAGAACCAAAAATCATGTTGACGTCTTGATCGGATGCTGTAGCCACGATATCGGCCGCTTCCTGGACTTCAAAAAGACTTAGGTTCGTACCACCGGTAATATTCATCAGTACGCCTTGGGCGCCATCAATCGATGTTTCAAGCAACGGACTGGAAATGGCTTTTTTCGCCGCTTCCGCCGCACGGTTTTCCCCGGAGGAAATCCCGATTCCCATAAGAGCTGAACCTTTGTTGGACATGATCGTCTTCACATCGGCAAAGTCCAAGTTAATAAGACCTGGAACAGCAATTAAATCTGAAATCCCTTGTACACCTTGGCGAAGTACATTATCCGCTTCACGGAATGCTTCAAGCATTGGCGTGCTTTTATCGACGATTTCAAGGAGGCGGTCGTTCGGAATGACGATCAGTGTGTCAACCGATTCCTTCATGGATGAAATGCCGCCCTGTGCCTGTGTTGCACGTTTTCGGCCTTCGAAAGTAAATGGACGTGTAACTACACCCACTGTAAGGGCCCCTAGATCTTTAGCAATGCCCGCTATGACAGGAGCTGCCCCCGTTCCCGTACCGCCGCCCATTCCAGCCGTTACGAATACCATATCGGCACCTTTAAGCGCTTCTTCAATCTGCTCTTTGCTTTCTTCAGCTGCTTTTTTTCCTACCTCTGGATTGGCACCTGCACCCAAACCGCGTGTAAGCTTCCCACCGATTTGCATTTTGATTTCTGCTTTTGATAGATTAAGAGCCTGTGCGTCAGTATTGACAGAAATAAACTCAACACCCTGTACACCATGCTCGATCATTCTGTTTACCGCATTGTTTCCGCCGCCGCCAACACCTATTACTTTTATCGTTGCTAATTGTTCTAGATTAGAATCAAACTCCAACATGACAATCCTCCTATTTTGACGAAATTCCCGATTCTTAATGATTGTTATTCAAAAAAGTAACCCAGGATTTTTTTGAATTTAGATTCACCTTTTTCACCTTGTTTTTTAGCCGTGTTCTCTTTATTTTTCTGAGAAACCTTCTGGCTGCGCTGGTCGTTATCTTCTTGAGCTTGTCCAGCTGCTACAGGAGTTTTATTAGCGGTGTTTTTTTGCATTCTCTCTTTCTTGCATGCGTGTTTAATCAAACCAACAGCCGTGGTGTATTGGGGTTCCCTAACACCGATGTAATTGGGTTCAGCTGTCCTTACTCGGTTTTGGAACACATATTGAGCTAGCTCCAGGACACCCGGCATCTTGACGACGCCCCCGGTCAACACGAAACCACCCGGTATATCCTGGAAGCCAAGTCTCTTCAAATCATCTTGAATCAACTCGAATATTTCGGTCACCCGCGCTTCAATGATATCCGAAAGCATTAACTGATTGCAGGTCTGTTGCTGATCGCTGCCGATGATCGGTATTTGGAATACTTCATCTTCAGACGCGTCATCATAAAAGGCATGTCCATGCTTTACTTTTATTTTCTCAGCTTCTTCCATAGTCGTTCTTAGAACGATGGAAAGGTCTTTCGTAAGTGTTTCCCCGCCTATAGGTATCACAGACGTATATTGTAAATAGCCTTGTTCGAAAATTGCCAGGGTCGTGGAACCTCCGCCAATATCGACAAGCGCGACACCAAGTTCTTTTTCATCCTTGGATAAAACAAGGGAACCTGCGGCTAAGGGCTGAAGTGCGATATCGGTTATTTCCAATCCTGCCCTTTCCACACAGCGCAGCGTATTATGTAAAATTGTCCGAAGACCTGTGATTAATATCCCTCTCATTTCCAACCGGACACCTATCATGCCCCGTGGATCACTGATTTCATCAAGTTCATCAACTTTGTAGTGAATCGGCACCACGTCGATGATTTCCCTGTCGGATGGTATCGTTATTAACTCCGCTGCTTCCCTGACACGGAAAACGTCATGCTCGGTAATCTCTTTATTGTCACTGGATACCGCTACTACCCCATGACACGGCTGAAGCGTCACATGATTTCCACTTATGCCGACGATTACCTTTGTTATCTCCATCCCTATCATCCGTTCTGCTTGCTCTATAGCCTTTTGAATGGATTGGACGGTTTCATCTATACCGACGATCGAACCCTTTTTGAGCCCTTCTGATTTAACATTTCCTACACCGATTATATTTAATGTGTCATTGACCATTTCCCCAATGATAACTTTTACACTGGATGTACCGATGTCAAGACTTACGTATATTTCGTTGCTGTTCATTCCATGGCACCTCCTTCAGTTTTATACATGTATTAGTAGAATAACATTTTTATATCGAAGACTTATACATTATAGAATAACAGAACTGTTTACAACAACTGACGAATTTCATAGATAAGCGTTTCATTTTGTATTTCCGAACAAAACTCGTAGATTTCTCATTTTTTGGTGCATATTGTTCGCTTCTCTACGAGTCTTATCTACTTAAAAAACTAGATACTGCCATAAACTATTCGTCATTTATAACTTAATTCCCTTTAAAATTATAGATTTTTTTTCTGCTTTTTCCGGGAAATGGACCATTTTTCAATCAGGATCCTTCTAATCAGGGCAATATTTTGAAAGAGCCTGACACCGAACACAAAGATTGCGGCTAAATATAAGTCTACACCAAGATGTACACCTAGAAAAGCCAAACCTGCGGCTAAAACAATATTAAAGAAGAATCCTGTTACAAATACAACTTCATCATAAAGATTTTGCAAATGAGCCCGTATCCCCCCAAATAAGGTATCAAAAGCAGCAAGCACAGCAATGGAGAGATAATTTGAATATTCATGGGGAATATCAAAATCCACCAAAAAACCAAGGGTGATTCCAATCAACAGACCAAAAACTGAAAGCCACATTACGATTCCCCCCCATCCATAATGGGTTCCATATGTTCCACGTTAATAGCATTTTGGTAAGCCGGCAATGTCAACTCGCCGGAAGGCACATTAATCTGCACTTCAAAATTGTCTATAAAGAAATCATCCATAAGTTCGGAACCTTCAATGCGCTGCTTCAGTTTCTTTGGATTAACGGTTATTGCCTGCATTTCGACCGGGTAATGAACCAGAGGATATCCGTCCATTTTCGGCTGCCCATTAATATCACGAATAACCGATGTTGATATATACCTTTGTCCTGAAATGGAAATTTCGTCAGCTCCATACCTATACATTTCATTAATGAGCCGAATGATCAATACTGGTGAAATATACTCGACCTTCTCACCAAGAAGGATATCGGCTTTGATAGGCTGTATAGATACGATTACCCCATTACCCTTTATTTCGGTCAAACCTGCGTCAGTCTTCAATTCGGTCAGGGTGTCACGCAAGACTTCTTCTTTACCCTCATTTTTCTTTGTTTCATAAGATGCTATCTTTCCCTCAAGCTTACTGATACCCTCTATTAATTCCGCCTGGGTCTGCTGTTCTTTCAATAAATCATTTTTCAGTTCCCACATATCCCTTGTATCGGATACGACAGGCTGATTCACCAAATTGAATTGAATAGCGAGCATGAAGCCAGCAATCAACGTAACCAAACTAAAAGAAAGCTTTTTTTTCATTTCCAGTTTCTCACCAATCTTTCATCGAATCCGGCGGTCACGATCACCCTCCAATAATTGGATCAAAAATGATATTCTTTTGCTTTTCCACTGTAAAGATAATATTCTCATTAACCAGCTGTTCCTTGATGCCACCCGGTAAATCCAGTGAAGCACCCAGGACTTCCGGGTCCCCTATCGCAGATATGATGAAGGGAGCAGGATGCTGATGGCCATCGATTGTAATCACAGGCCCATTACAGATTATGTATGAATCATGATTTAACCTTTGACCGTTAATCGCAACAGCCTCTGCACCTGATATGTATAGTTCATTGACGACCTTGAAGACATGCTGTTCATGGACGAGGTAATTATTAACATTGGCTTCTGATTCCATATCTGTACCATCTTCAAGCGTCACCTGAAGTCCTGAGCCTTTCACTTTCACTTTCCCGAGAAACATTCGGTATTTTTCCGTTTCCTTTGCCAAATTGAAAAAAAGCTGCTTTTCCTGCGCTAGGTCTTTTTCTATTTGGGATACATTTTCTTGCTTCTGGAGGAGTTCCTTCTGAAGTTCCCGGTTCTGCTTCTCTTGTTCGATCAGCTGCTGCCTGAGCTCATATTCCTGGTCCCAGGCTTTGTCCTTCCCAGAATCTTCACCTTCTTTGGTCAGATTGTAAGAGAAGGCAATCATGAATCCGAGAACCACGCAAACCAGGGGTAAAACCACCCGTTTGCCATTAATTTTCCTCATTGGTGTCTTCCTTTTGTTCAGCGTCTTCATATGCTTTAAAATAAGAACCCACTTCCAGATCGATGACACCCTTTACATTTGGATCCAGCTGGCTGACTATCGATGGATAGTGAATCATTTTCTCGTATAAAGTCCGGCTTGTCGCACTTACTTCAAACCCATCGTTCATGAACATGACGATATGGTATTCATCGGTTTTTGTAGGAGCGTAATGAATTTCCGAAATGGCATTCTGTATCTCGACAGGAAGCTTGTCCAGCTCTTCTAAAAGCAACTTTAATGCTTTACCCTCTTTGAAACCAATTAAAACAGGGGCAAATACTGGAATCTCTCCTGTTGCTAACTCCTCTAAAACGGACCCGTTTTCCAAAATGGGTGCAAACTTCCCATTATTGGACAGATATGCCATCCTGTTATGTTCCGAAACCGTAATTTTAATGGAATTAGGAAATACCGGTGTCACCTTAACGCTTTTTATTTCTTGATTTTTTTTGATATTGGCTTCGGCTGTCCCTGTATCAACCTTCCAGATGCTTCGATCCTTCTTCACCTTACTCAATTTAATGATCTGATTGGAAGTAATATAACGATTCCCCTCTACCTGCACGGATTTCACATAGCTCAACGGGGATAGGAAATATAACACACAAGCAACAAGAATGAAGAAAAGGGACAGCAAAAGAACAAGTCGCCTGTTTGCTTTGCTTTTTCTTAATTGTTTTAATTTCGGGATGCGGTCCTCAATGGAAACGATTTTTCCCTTTTCCATCCCCTTCACCTCTTCCTGAAAAAATGGATGGTTCTTGACAGTGCAGAAATCAAGATAAACTCAATATTATGTTCTAAACAAACTTTAAAGGTAACACATTATATCACAATATTTGGATATAATGAATCCTATTATTTCCTTCCGATAATTTCCACTTCTGTTTCCATTTCAACTTCAAATTTATCATATACAGTATCCTTCACATGCTGTATCAAGGCTTGAACATCCGCTGCACTTCCATTACCTGTGTTAACGATGAAGTTCCCGTGCATCGGTGAAATCTGAGCTCCTCCAATAGAATGTCCCTTCAGGCCTGCATTCTCGACCAATTTACCAGCATGGTGTGGAAGTGGATTCCTAAATATGCTCCCGGCACACGGAAGGTTATATGGCTGGGTATCTTTACGATAATTCTTGTTATTTTGCATTCTTTCAACGATTTCGGTTTTATCCCCCTCTGTCAATTGAAAAATCGCTTCCAGTACGATACCAGGCCTTTTCTTCTGAAGCAAAGAAGTTCGATAAGAAAACTCCATTTCCTCTTTCGAAAGCCAAGCTAGAGTTCCATCTTCAAAAAGAACATGTGCCTGCTTGAGGATTTCACTCATATCGGAACCATGTGCACCAGCGTTCATATAGACTGCTCCGCCGACGGAACCAGGAATTCCACTGGCAAATTCCAATCCTGCATATCCTTTTTTACTGATTTGTACGGAGAGGCTGACAAGTGATACCCCAGCTCCTGCTTTGATCTCCGTCCCATTTATCTCGAGATGATCAAGTCCTCTACCCAATTTAAGCACGGCACCTTCAATACCGCCATCACTGACCAGCAGGTTCGAGCCCCTTCCGATCACCCTCCACGGCATCCCATTTTCTTTGATGACCTGCATCGTTTTTTCTATATTTTCAATGGATGACGGCACGATGAATAAATCAGCCGGCCCCCCAATTTTCATAGTTGTATGATTTGCAAGCGGTTCCTGTTCAAGAACTTTGCCGATTTTCATTTCAGTTAATTGCTTTATCACATTATCCATGATAAACCTCCTTGTTGTTCCAAAATTCCAAGATATAATTTTCATTTCCTCTTCTTCCATGAGGTCACTTATATTACAAGATTAATATCGCCTTTTTAGCAGAAAAATGAACAGAAGCAAGCCCCAGTACGGCCTAACCCTCTTATACTATAGTCTAAACAAAGACGTATTGCCAATATTTATTGTGGATTCCCCAACTTTCATACATGGTAATATTTAAGCGGCATTTCATTTATTTCTAAATTTCGGCATGTCCCCAAAAAAAATCGTTTTTCCTGGAAGGGTTTTCAACGTAAAAAAGGGAAGCCCTGCGTTCAACAGGACTTCCCTTTTGCCAAACCACATTTCTACTTATTTCAGAACCTCGAATATCGGCTAATGTTCAGGAGCACCCCAATCGCCATCAACATGAGCGTCAGCGATGAACCGCCATAACTTAAGAGGGGCAAGGTGATACCCGTAACCGGCATAAGTCCCGTTACCACCCCTATATTGATCATTACTTGAATGGCGACCATTGCAATGATCCCCACCGCTACAAGGCTCCCGTATAAATCAGGGGCACCAAGTGCGATCCGAATGCCCCGCCAAAGCATTAGCGCAAATAATAAAATGACAAGAGAGCCCCCGATGAAGCCAAGTTCCTCGGAAAGTATGGCAAAAATGAAATCAGTCTGCGGTTCGGGTAAATAGAAAAACTTTTGGCGGCTTTGCCCGAGCCCCAATCCGAACAATCCCCCTGGCCCGATTGCATAAAACGATTGAATCATCTGAAATCCACTGCCCAAAGGGTCTTCCCATGGATCCAGAAAAGACGTGATCCTTTTTATCCGGTAGGGCGCTGACAAAATCAGACCGATAAAACCTGCTACCCCAATTAGCCCCAAGCCGACAAAATGACTGATTCTTGCCCCGGAAATAAAAATCATGACAATGCACGTTCCTACCATTACCGTTCCCGTTCCAAGGTCCGGCTGTAACATGATCAAACCAAATGCCAAAAACACTAATCCCAAGGATGGAAGCATCCCTTTTTTAAAGGAGGTGATCAGCTTTTGCCGTTCTGATAAAAACTTAGCTAAAAAAGCGATCATCGCCAGCTTCATGAACTCAGAGGGTTGGACCGAAAAAGCACCTACACCAATCCAGCTCCTCGAACCATTTCTCGCCATCCCTATACCTGGTACAAGCACAGCCAATAACATAATGAAACAAATGATGATAAGGATTTTGGCCCATGTCCGCCACGTCCAGTAATCCACATTCATGATGAAAAACATGGCTATGACACCGACGCAGGCAAAAAGCAACTGCCTTTTAGCAAAATAAAACGAATCATCAAATTTATATGTTGCCCAAATGGCACTCGCGCTGTAAACCATGATTAATCCAACAGTCAAAAGACTTAAGGTGACGATAATGAGAATGAGATCAGGATTCGATTTTTTTAATGGCACGGACATCCACCTCTAGGAAGTTTTTAGCCTACGAATATAAACATCAGTGCTGATTGCTTGTCAGCACTTTAGTCAAAAAAAAAGCGATAACGGCTCATTATCGCTTTTTTTCATGGTGTCAACGTAGAAGCAGGTTCACTTCTCTCTGCGAAAGCTCTTACTTAAGTTTATGCACGGCCTCCATAAACATGTCTCCTCTTTGCTCAAAAGTTTTATATTGATCCCAGCTTGCACAAGCCGGGGAGAGAAGAATACAGTCGCCTTCATTTGATATTTCAAATGCAGCCGGCACGGCCTTTTCTACATTATCGACACGTTTTATATTCGCTATTCCTATTTCTTTGGCTACCCGTTCAATTTTTTCCGCCGTTTCACCAAAAGTTATCACGGCTTTGACATTTTTCATCGCCGGTTTCAACTCATCAAATTCATTTCCGCGATCCAGACCGCCTGCCAATAAGATGACCGGTTCCGTAAAGGATGTTAACGCTTTGGATGCTGCAAGAATGTTCGTCGCTTTTGAATCATTATAAAATTTACGGTTATCGATCGTTGCCACGAACTGCAGACGGTGCTCCACACCATAAAATGTTTTCAGTACAGTCTGAATGGCTTCATTAGCTACACCCTTCAGCTTGGCCGCTGAGATGGCGGCGAGCACATTTTCCAAATTATGCTTCCCGGGAAGGGCTATCTCTGAAACTTCAATGATTTTTTCCCCTCGGAAACAGGCTGCACCATCTTCCATATAGGCTCCATTCTCATGTTTCACTTCAGCTGAAAAAGGAACAAGTTCAGCCTTGGTCTCTTTCGCCATGGATAAAACAAGATCTTGATCTGCATTATAAATCATGTAATCTGATGCTATTTGATTTTTCGTGATGGCAGCTTTTGCTTCGACATATTCCTGTTTGGAACTGTGATAATCCAAATGTGCATCATACAAATTTGTCACGATTGAGATTTCAGGACGAAATTCGTCTATTCCCATTAACTGAAACGATGATAATTCTATGACGATCGAGTCATCTGGTTTTGCATGTTCAGCAACACCTGATGCCACTGTCCCGATATTACCGGCAATCAGCGGGGATTTTTCACCGGACTTCAACATTTCGTATATCAATGTTGTCGTGGTCGTTTTCCCATTTGTACCAGTGATTCCTATGAAAGGTGCTTCACTTATCTGGTAGGCCAGTTCAACTTCCGTGATAACAGGAATCCCTTTTTCCAATGCCCCTTTTACGATAGGGTTCCGATAGGGTATTCCCGGATTTTTCACGATCAGCTCGAACCCCTCATCCAGAAGCTCGATTGGATGACTGCCGCAGATGACTTTGATTCCCTGTTCAAGAAGTCCTTGAGCCTCAGGATTTTCCGATAATGGCTTCATGTCATTAACCGTCACGAAAGCACCTAATTTATGTAGAAGCGAAGCTGCCATCACTCCGCTTTTTGCCAAACCCAATACTAATATCTTTTTCTCTGAATACTTTACAGTCTCTTTCAATTATATCCACACCTCTAAATAGATTCCGAGTACCGCACACAGCAGCCCCACTGTCCAGAAAGTGACGACGACACGCCATTCCGACCAGCCGGAAAGCTCATAATGGTGGTGAAGCGGACTCATTTTAAAAATACGTTTACCAGTCGTTTTAAAAGACCCTACCTGAAGGATGACCGAGAGCGTTTCAATGACGAAGACTCCGCCAATGATTACCAGGAGGATTTCAAGCTTCGTTAACAAGGCGATGGTTGCAATCGCTCCCCCAAGGGCCAAGGAACCCGTATCTCCCATGAAAACCTTTGCCGGGTGTGCATTGAATACCAAAAATCCGAGTACTGCACCGACAACCGCCACCGAAAAAATGGCGACATCATATTGTGACTGACTCCAGGCCAAAATGGCAAAAGCCCCAAAGGCAATGGCTGATGTCCCTGAGACAAGTCCATCAAGCCCATCCGTCAAATTGACGGCATTTGAAAAGCCTACCAGCCAGAATATAACGATAAACAGATAAAACCAGCCAAAATCAAAAGCAAAGTCAGTGCCTGGAATCGTCAATTCAGGATTAAAACGGTCTGTCTGCTTGAAGACGAAGTAAAAGATGACCGAAATCACAATTTGTCCAAGCAGTTTTTGCTTGGAAGTCAGTCCCAGGTTACGCTTCATGACCACTTTGATGAAATCATCAAGGAAACCTAGTAAACCAAAACCTAAAGTAACGAATAATAATAAATACGTTTCGGTTGAAGGTGCCGAAAATTTCAAAGTCATGACTAGTGTAGCGATGGTAACAGATAATAATATGACCAAACCGCCCATGGTGGGTGTTCCCGTTTTCTTCAAATGCGATTGCGGGCCTTCTTCCCTAATACTTTGCCCGAATTTCAATCTTCTTAAAAACGGGATGAAAATCGGCGAAAGAAGAACGGTTACTAAAAACGCCACCAAAATCGTATAAAAAATCACTTGTTCCAACATTCCTTATTCCCTCATTCCTAACACAATTCAAAAATAAAATTCTGCTTGATGTCTTTTCCTATTTGTTGCAGGTCAATTCAGCGTTGGTTCAAACGGAACCCAAACGACTTTGAATCGCCTTTTCCGCTTCCTCACGGTCATCGAAGTGAAGCACTTCGTCACCTACCAATTGATAAGTTTCATGACCTTTTCCAGCAATTAAAATAACGTCGCCCTCTTCCGCCTTGGAAACTGCGTAAGCTATCGCCTGCCTGCGGTCTTCAATAACCTTATATTCTTTGCCTGCTACACCAGCTTCCATATCCCGGAGGATCTGGGCAGCATCTTCACTGCGTGGATTATCCGAAGTGAAGATCGGGTCAGTCGCCAAGCTGCAGGCAATTTGCGCCATGATTGGACGCTTTGTCTTGTCTCGGTCCCCGCCGCAGCCCACTATCACGTAAATTTTCTTTCTAGCAAACTCACCAACAGTCTTTAGAACATTTTCCAAACTGTCCGGTGTATGGGCATAGTCAACAATGACCGGGAAGTCCTGATTCGCTGAAATGAGCTCAAAACGGCCTGCAACACCTTTTATATCCTCGATGGATCTAATTGTCTCATCCAGGTCGTTACCAGCGCACAAAGCAGCAGAGATGGCAGAGAGTACATTATAAACACTGAATTTCCCAATTAGCTTCAGCTGAATGTCTCGCTCTTCTTTACCTGCTGTCAAGGTGAACGATGTGCCATTTGCATCAATTTTTATATCCTTGGCCCTGATATCCGATTCATTGTCTATGCCGTATGTAACGACTGTAGCAGCAGTAGCCTTAATGAAATCGGCAGTTGCCTCATCATCAGCATTAAGCACAGCATATTTAGGGCGATTTTCTATGTAAGCATTGCCAAGCTGTGAGAAAAATAAGGATTTTGCCTGCCTGTATCTGTCCATGGTTTTATGAAAATCCAAATGATCCTGTGTGAGATTCGTAAAGACGGCAATATCATAATCACAGCCATGGACACGCCCAAGCTCAAGTGCATGCGATGAAACCTCCATAATAGCCGTGGAGACGGATGCTTCGACCATTTCATGAAAAGCCTTCTGCAGTGTAACGCTATCTGGAGTCGTATTCTTGGTTTCATATACCATATCGGCAATTTTTGTATACATCGTGCCAATCAAGCCTGTTTTTTCATGTCGATCCTCGAAAATCTTTTCCAATAAGTGACTGGTCGTCGTCTTTCCATTCGTTCCTGTAATTCCGATCAAGCGCATCTTTTGAGTCGGATGGCCATAAAATGCATCGGCAAGAACCGCCATCGCCCTGCTCGAATCCCTTACTACGATCACGGGGACATCGAGGTCAAGCGGCCTTTCGGCAATGACTGCTGCAGCTCCATGCTCTACAGCAAGTTGGGCAAAATCATGACCATCGACTGTATAACCTTTTATACAAACAAATAAACTTCCGTCTATGACTTTACGGTTATCATTTTCAATGGAGGTGATTTCAGGATTTTCTCCTTCATACGTAAATAAGGAGTGTAAATAAGATAGTAATTTGTGAAGCTTCATTTTTCCATCCCTCTCAACTTAATTTGAGGATTCATTATATGTGATTAGCCTTGGCTTGTCGAGAAACCAATTTCAATTATACGGGGTTATCCCGACTCCGTAAACAAAGCGGCTGATGATTCTTCAGCCGCTTTAACTATTCATATATTATATTATACTTATTCTGTATTTTCGCCAAGATAAATTCTTATTGTAGAGCCTTGTTTTACTTTAACACCTGGATCTGGGGCTTGATTTATGACTTTATCCCCATTTCCGGCAATATCAAGCTTAAGGTCGATGAGCTGGGTTTGCAACTCTTTTTTGCTGAGACCCACGACGTCGGGTACCTCGACCATGACGGGATCCGTCCAGACCGTTTCCTTCTCAATCTGGTTTTTCCTTGGCTTGACGCCCATGGCCCTAAGTGAATCCTCCATGATATTCCCAACGATCGGTGCGGCAACGACCCCGCCGAATTGTACCGTTCCTTTCGGATTATCCACTGCTATATACACGACGATTTGCGGATCATCAGCCGGAGCGACACCAATGAATGAGAGAATATAATTATTTTCAAGGTATCTGCCATTTTCAGCTTTTTGGGCTGTACCCGTTTTCCCGCCGACGCGGTACGACTCCACGAATGCTCCTTTACCGCTTCCTTGGGCGACAACGGATTCAAGCGCTTCCCGGACTTTCTTCGAGGTTGCTTCTGAAATCACCTTTTTCTTCGCCTGAGGGGTCTTTCGCATCAGCACTTCCCCATTTTTTGGATTCACGAGTTCCTTCGCGATATATGGTGTATACAAAGTCCCACCATTCACGGCCGCCGATACCGCTGTCACCTGCTGAATGGGCGTTACGGCTACACCTTGTCCAAACGCGGTCGTTGCCTGCTCAACCGGACCCACTTGATCCATATTGAACATGATTCCTTTACCTTCTCCGGTTAAATCTATTCCCGTCTTTTGCCCAAAACCGAAATCATTTATATATTTAAACAGCTTGTCTTTACCAAGCCGGTTCCCTAATTCCACAAAACCCGGGTTACATGAGTTCTCTACCACTTCAAGAAAAGTTTGATCCCCATGTCCTCCGCTTTTCCAGCAATGCAGCGTTGATCCTGACACTTCCACATGTCCGGAATCATAAAAATGCTCCTTTTGTAAGTCGACCTTCCCTTCCTCAAGCGCCGCAGCAAGCGTGATGATCTTAAAAGTAGATCCTGGTTCATATATACTCCAAACTGGTAAATTACGATTATACACTTCCGAGGGGACATTTTGAAAATTGGCAGGGTCGAAGGTTGGCCTGCTGGACATTGCCAATATTTCCCCAGTGTTCGGGTCCATTGCAATGGCAATTATACCATCGGGATCATATGTCGCCTCGGCATTATCGAGCTCCCTCTCCACAATTGTCTGGATTTTGCTATCGATGGTCAGCTTCAGGTTATCACCATCAACAGGGGGCTTATAGTCATCGGCCATATTCTCAAGCCTTTTCCCTTTCGCATCGGAGTAAAATTTAACGAATCCTTTTTCTCCGCTTAGTTCCTTATCATAAGACAATTCAATACCCATCAACCCTTGATTGTCAGAGCCTGTAAAGCCAAGAACATGTGAAAGATATTCACCGAATGGGTAATGGCGCTTTGAATCTTCAGCGATATATACACCCTTTATCCCTAATGCTTTAATTTCCTTCGCCTTTTCGTGAGATATCTTTCTGCCTTCCGGAATTCTGACGCTCATCGCCTGTTTCGTTAACCATTGATAAGCCTTTTCCTTTGTCATATCCAATATTGAAGCAAGCTGTTCCGCCGTCTCACCAGGATTCTCAATCTGTCTGGGGATGACATAGACTGTTGGCGCAGATATATTCGTTGCCAGCTCGACACCATTCCGATCCAGGATTTCACCTCGTTTGGCTTCAAAAGGAATATTCCTGCTCCAGGAATCTTTAGCCAGCCCCGTTAACTTATCCCCTAGATAAAACTGTACTATTCCCAATCGGATATCAATGATAAAAAAAACAACGATACCGATCGCCAATGCGATTGCCAGCCGTTTTCGGACAGTAACATTCGAAACACGCAAAAACAGGCACCTCCATTTCATACATGCTTCAATATATGCTTGTCTACTCGATGCTAGACTAGAAACTTTGAAAGAAATAAAGAGGGAATCCATTTGGATCCCCTCTTTATCTTCACTCTGTTTTCTCTATTGTCGGTATATCTTCACCAGCCCCATCAGGCTGGGATAATTCAATATTGAAGGTTTCCCCTTCATTAACCTTTTTCCCGGCCTCAAGACTCTGTTTACTCACGTATCCAGCACCTTCGGTTTTCAGATCAAGTTTTCCAACCTTAGCCAATTTCATGACATCGCGCAAGGACCATCCCTTCATGTCAGGAACTTTCATTTCGCCTTCCGTCCTGAGGATTATCTTTTCACCCTGTAAGAGTACACTCCCCGCTTTCGGGGATTGGTCGAGCACTTTACGTCCACTTCCTATCGTACTTACATCATAACCAAGTTCCTTCAGTTCTGTAACAGCTGAACTCTCGGTTTGATTCGTATAGTCTTTGATTTTATTTGCTTTTTGTTTTTTAACTTCAGAAGGTTTTATGTTTAGATATTGCAGGCTATTTTGCATGACAGGATTAAATATCTCTGACAATGGATCAGCCCCAACATAAGATACACCTAACTTGGGCTGCTTGACCGCCACATACATGACCAACTGCGGATCATCTTTTGGAGCCATTCCCAAAAAGGAGAACACATAGTTATTTTTCCCTTCTAAATATCTACCTGTCGGACCCGCAATTTGGGCAGTACCGGTTTTCCCCGCTACTTGATATCCATCAATGGCATATTTTTTCCCTGTTCCTTTTTTCGCGGAAATTACCGTTTCCAAATAATCACGTACTTGTTTTGCAGTTTCTGCCGAAATCGGTTGCCCTGTCACTTTCGGCTTAGTCGTTTTCAAAGTTTTCCCGGTATCCTGATCGGAAATGCTTTTTATCACGTACGGCCGCATCATTTTTCCGTCATTGGCTATTGCGGATGCAGCTTGGATTTGTTGAATCGGTGTGACGGTCGAACCCTGTCCAAAGGAGGTAGTCACTTTTTCAAGCTTATACTTGTATTGAATTTTACCGGTTATCTCGTTTGGCAGGTCAATTCCCGTTTTTTTATCAAATCCGAACTTAGTCAAATACTCACGGAACGTATCGGCTCCTATTTTATCCATTGCAAGTGTGGCAAAAGCGACGTTCGAGGAACGTTGAACCCCTTCCAGAAAGGTCATGCTCTTTCCTCTTTCGATTCCGCTATGATCCCCGATTTTACCAGATCCGGCTTTGTAGGTTCCTGCAACAAAGCTTTCATTCGGATTAAAGACCCCTTCCTCAACAGCCGCGGCAAGGGTGAATGTTTTCATGGTTGAACCCGGTTCGAAGGTTTCTTCAATTGCCAGGTTACGCCATGTATCCGTTAGCCCGACTTTCGTTGTCGGATGGAAGGTGGGCCGTTGCCCCATCGCCACAATCTCCCCCGTTTTGGGATTGGAGACAATCGCTATGATTTGTTCCGGATCATATTTTTCCTGCACTTTGCTCATCGAGTCTTCCAAGAATGTTTGTATTTTCTTGTCGATCGTAAGCATGACATCATTGCCATTATCAGGAGCAACGACCTTTTCCTTCTTATCCGGTAAGAGGAAGCCCCATGAGTCACTGTCATATGTCAGCTTCCCATCCGTTTCCTGCAATTCTTTATTGAGGTACTTTTCGATGCCGAACTTACCAGCCATTTCTCCCGTTTCTTCATCCTTTTCTACATAGCCAATCAGATGGGAGGCGAATATCCCATTCGGATAAAAACGTTTATTCGTCCTTCCGAATGTAATTCCCGGCAGTTCCAATTTTTCTATTTTCTGCTTGACGACCTGAGTCAAATCCTTGCCGGCACTACCAAACTCCACTTGGTATGCCCCTTTTTTCGTAAGTCTTTCATAGATGTCCTGTTCATCCATGTCGATATATTTAGCAAGCTCCTTCGCGGTCTTCTCCGGATCCTTGACATGCTCCGGCTCCTTTTCACTAAGTACTGCCCTTAAGATATAGGAGGAAGTATCTTCGGCGATGACTTCACCTTTTGTATCGAGTATGCTTCCCCTTTTTGCTTCTATGACCTGTTTTTTTTCATATTTCTTGTCGATTTTCGAAGCCAGTACCTCCCCGCCAGCTGTACCCGTCACCTGAATATACAAAAAGCGGCAGATTAACACAAAAAAGAGCAGGCCGAATAAGAAGAATAATCCGGCTGCCCCATGCTTCATATTTTTTTGTTTCTGCATTATCACTGCACACCCTTCACATTATTCTCATTTAACTTGAACCCTAGCGCTGCAGCTTTTTTCCAAATTCTCTCGTATGTACTAAGTTCAGCAACCTGCACTTTCAAATCATCATTCACTTTACCCTGATCTTCAATCGACGTTTCCACTAGCTGGATATCTTTATTCGTTTCATAGATGGCCGCTTGATTAGAGACTATTTTCACTCCCATGAAGGTGACCATGATAGCAAGGGCACATAGTAAGAAAACTTCACCAATGGATATCTTCGCTTTACGGATGACCACTGTTTGCTGTGTCTGTTGCTGCTGTTGGTCTTCATATTGCTGTTCTTGTACTTTTTTGGCTATGGAACTCATTCATGTTCCCCCTCACTGATTTTTTCTGTAATTATTGCTTTTCGGCGATTCTTAGCTTAGCCGACCGGGAACGATTATTCCCTTCCAATTCTTCTTCTGAAGGTAAAATCGGTTTTCTCGTAATAATTTTCATAGTTGGCTTGAATTCATCCGGGATAACTGGAAGTCCAGGCGGAAGATCCGGCATGCTACTGGCCTTTTTAAATACCGTTTTACAAATTCTATCTTCGAGCGAATGGAATGTAATGACGGATATTCTTCCCTCTTTATCCAAAAGCGATATGGCCTGCTCCAGGGAATCTTCAAAGACACCAAGTTCGTCATTCACAGCGATTCTTATTGCTTGGAACACTCGTTTCGCAGGGTGCCCGCCTTTACGTCTTGCCGGGGCCGGTATCCCATCCTTAATCAATTCCACAAGTTCGAACGTCGTTTCAATCGGTTTAATTTCACGTGCCGCTTCAATTTTCCTGGCAATTTGTTTCGAAAACTTTTCTTCTCCATATTGGAAGAAAATTCTCAGCAAATCATGGAATGACCAAGTATTCACGACATCATAGGCAGAAATGGCAGCACTTTGGTCCATCCTCATATCCAAAGGTGCATCATGGTTATAGCTGAAACCACGCTCCGGTGTATCCAATTGCGGGGATGACACACCTAAATCATAAAGGATCCCGTCCACTTTCTCGATCCCCCGGGCATTCAATTCTTCTTTTAAGTATTTAAAATTATTAGGAACAAGAACAATACGTTCGCCATAGCTTTCCAATTTTTCCTTAGCATTCCGAATCGCCGTTTCGTCCTGATCAAAAGCATAAAGCCTGCCCTTGTCAGAGAGCTGTGAAAGTAAGTATTCGCTGTGACCGGCTCCTCCTAAAGTACAATCCACATAAATTCCATCAGGTTTGATGTTCAATCCATCAACCGTCTCTTTTAATAACACTGTTGTATGTTGAAACATGCTAGACATCCTTCCAATCGGTTATTGAGTGACTCTATTTCTGAGGGCAGCCTTAAATATCAAAGCCAATCATATTTTCTGCTATCTCAGCGAAAGAATCCTCCGAAGCTGAAAAATAGTTTTCCCAAAGGGATTTGCTCCAAATCTCAATACGATTGGTAACACCAAGAATTACACATTCTTTTTCCAATTGGCCATATGAAGTAAGCGGCGTGGGGATATTAATTCGCCCTTGTTTATCTATTTCGCATTCTGTAGCTGCAGAAAAGAAAAAACGGGTAAAGGCTCGGGCATCTTTTTTTGTTAAAGGCAGGGCTTTCAGCTTTTCTTCTAGCAGCTTCCACTCTTCCATAGGGTAACCAAATAAACATTGATCGAGTCCGCGGGTAAGGACAAATTGCTCCCCGAGATTTTCCCTGAATTTCACCGGGACTATCAAACGGCCCTTTATATCGATGTTATGATGGTACTCTCCCATGAACATACCCTCTACCCCCACATTCTAATCTCAATGTACCACATTCCCCCACCTTTCTCCACTTGTTTTTACTTTCTCCTTCCAAGTAAAAATTACCTTCTTTTCTTATTAAGTTTATTTAGCCAAATTATTCAAATAAACGTGCATTTCCCTCGAATGCACGCAAACAAAGACGCAGGCCCACCATTAATGTCGAAGCCCCGCCTGACAAGTACTCAGGAAACAGAAAAAAAGACAGGCTGGGCTTTAGCACCTGTCTTTTTTTCACATTTCAATCCCTCCATCAGGATTGGTTAGTGGCAACCGTATTCAAAATGATCTATCCGCCACTTTTCCCCAAAACGGATGGTTTTTCTAAATGAAAATCAATTTATGCTGATTATTGAAGCGATAGTCCAGTTTCATCATATCCCTTACGAGCTCTGGCCCATATTGATTCAAGTAATAAAACACATTCCAAATCCTCTCCTGGGGTGATTCGAGAGGGTACAGCGAATTTGCTATCCGATCATATTTTTTCAAGATGACCGAATGTCGTTCCTTTGTACGGTCACCGATTTTGCCATACATGAAATTCAATTGCTTTTGAATGAATTCAATGTTCTTGTTCAACATCGGCTCGAGTCCTCTATCCAAAGAGACAGCGTGGACAAATAGCTTTTCATGGTTCTCTTCAAGCTGTGATTTCAGCGTCCCGAACAGGGTGTCAATCGTTTCATCTTTAACGGAATCAAGGTAACTTTCCACAGCATTAGCGGTTCCTTCAGTCAGAACAGTTTCCAAACTGAGTTCCATTTCTTCAAGGTCGCTTTGGATACTCCGCTCCACCAGCGTGATGTTCAACCTAGGAATGATTGGCGGCATCTTCATGGAAAACAACTCAAACACCTTTTTTAATTCTGCCCAATAGGCTATTTCCCCTGGCCCAGAAATGAAAGCCAATACAGGGAAAAGCATTTCCTGCATGAGCGGGCGTGTAATGACATTGTTGCTTAATCGTTCTGGATGATTTCTGGCTATCTGCAAGAGTTCATCCCCGGTAAATGATACCTCACCGTTTTTTCCGCTGAAACCGCCTTCTACACGTTCGAGTAAACATCGATCTTTTTTTTCTGGATCATAATAAAATAAATTAGCGGCCCATTTATCCATTTCAATCATTTTTGCATAACCTTTCGCATGCATGATTGATTGCTGTTCCTCGACCACTTCAGCAATCCGTCTACTCTCATTGACCATCGATTCAAAGTACGCCTTCTCATTTCGCCTTAAATCCGGATCTCCGGCATCGACTAGTAAAAGGCCATATTCTTTGAACCATTCATGAATCAGCTCGGCGAAAAAATCGACGAAGGTATTGGATCTCTTAATGGTTTCCTTCATATCAATCAGGAGTTTGTTCGTAAATTCCGTTTCTCCATAAGTTTCAATGATTTCCTCAAGCCACTTCTCTGCCTTTTCCGTTTCCAGCTCCACATCAGAAACCATTGTTTTATATGGCTGGTAGGAAGGATAGGTTTTTTTATCGGGTTTTCCGTTTTTCATAACATAAACATGATTGACCTCAGCCAAATCATGATCTTCTCCAGCTATCCAAAAAACCGGAATGACTGGCTGCCCCAATTTTTTTTCCTGTTCTTCCGCAAGCTTTATGATCGATATCACTTTATGAATGGTATACAGCGGCCCTGATAATAACCCTGCCTGCTGTCCTCCAATCACAACAACGGAATCATCCTTGCGCAACCTTCCAATATTCCCCTTAACTGCCTCACTGAATGAAAGACGAGACATGTATTGTTGTATGTAATCCGACAATTCATCACGTGAAAAAGAGCGATTCATCAATTCTTCATATCTATTGTGATAAATGTCAGGCTTAGACAAGTCATAGTGAAAATAATCCTCCGTTTCAAGACGGTTTTGTAAATAGTCCGATGCAAAACGGTTTAAAGATGGTAACGCGAGATCTTTCATCTCCATTTCTGTTCTCCCTTTCTCTGCAACTACAATTCTTTTTAGAGTATAACATTCCGGTTTAAGAAAACAAAAGAAGTTGCCCAGCAGCAGAAAATTGATGCGATGTTCTATGTTATGTAGTCAATATCTTCGTAATACTTGTAATTATTCCAATGGAAAACAATAGAAGGTAAGCCACGAAAAAGAAGGCGAAATTCACTCTCCAAAAACCCTTTAATACCTTATGAAAAATGATTTCTTCTTTTACCTTGTAATGGACAAGAACCACCACGAATGCGTTGATGATCATGATGAGCATGATCACCCAAAGAATTTGCATATCCCAGATCGTAATGATCAAATAATGGACGGATAATACGAACAGCAGCGTACTCATGTCCATTGCAAATTGAACGGAGCGCCGATGGTTTCCAGTGAATTGTTTGGCACCTATAAAAAAAAGTATATACCCTACGAAAGGCAAGGTAATAAATATCGCAGCAAGGCTTGAAACTACGTACGGCACATCTTCATCCCCCCTGAGACTCTTTTCCTTTGACCATCTTATATAGAGAAGACGTCAGGCAATCACTTTTCCCTTTACTCTTTGCCTCCGAGAGGATATGACCCAATATGGCATCAATTTCCGTTTTACGGCCATTTTCTAAATCTTTTAGCATGGAGGATCGATTTTCAGCAGTTGCCCTGCAAACGGATTTCACATGTTCAAATGACTCATCCTTATTTTGGACTTCCAAAATACTGGAGATTTCCCCAAAAAGATCTTGAAATAATCGGTAGTAAAAGGAGTTAGTGATTAAATCGCCATTTTCCACACCAAGTATCGCCGTTAATGGATTTATCACCGCATTGACGACAAGCTTATCCATCAGCATCGAGTGAAAATCTTCACTCATCGTAATAGGAAAACGATCGATCCTTTCATTCACTAGCGATAGTTGCTCAAGTTCCCCCCTAAAGGAAGCGATCCTTGTCATGCCGAGTCCCGTATGCTCCACGGTATTCCCGTCAAGTTTCAGTGCTCCATGCTCCACTACCCCCACATATATGTTCGGGGATTGAAGCTGCTTTAAATAAGAAATATGCCCATAGCCATTCTGCAAGAATAGCAATGGAACCTGAATATCTTTGATCCTAGGCAGTATTTGCGGCAGGTGATATTGCTTGACGGCCACTATAAGAAGATCCACATCCGATATCCCTTCCCCCAGCCCCTTGGAAATGATGCCCGTCAGCAGTCGGCTTTCACCATCCGCAATAAGACGGATTCCATCACGTTGGATGTTGGACGCCTGATCCGCAGTATGAGTATAGAGAGTCACATTATGTTTTTCACTTAAATGGGACGCAAACAGCAGCCCTATGGCCCCTCCGCCAATGATTCCGATTCTCATAATAACCTTCCTTACTTTTTGAAATATATTTTCTATTTTATCACATTATCTTTTTTAGCCTGCACCAATTTTCCCATCGTTGGAAAACGCAGCCAATCCGATTGAATGAAACGATGGAACTGCCATTAACGATGGCTCGTCATAAAATACCAATGGAAAGAATGATTTAATACGCCAATGAAGATATATTTTCTTCTTTAAGTGTTAATTTAATGGTATATTAGATACGAAAAGCTTAGCCATTTTGAAGACTTTACAGGAACAAAAGATAACTCCAAACTAACCCCAAAAGAAATTGAAGGGAAAAGGGCGGGGGATAAAAGGCTATAAGCATTTAGTAAGCTAGGATAATCCGATGATGTCATACTAGATTTAACCTAAGTTGAAATTCCACATGGCAAAGATCAGTGGGATGACTTTCAAAGGGTACTATCGGAAGAGGTTTATCAGAATTAAGGGGGAGCTTTTTTATGGAATACAAGGTTGAACGATTACTTGTAAATTTTAAAACGCTTGAGGAATTCAAAAAATTCAAAGAATACGGGATACAGGAACTGTCCATGCTAGATGATTTAGAAGGTAACATCATTGAAAATGACAGCCAATCACCTTTTTACGGAATCTTTTATGGCGATAAGCTTGTAGCTCGCATGAGCCTGTATAAAAGAAGCGCTAAATTCGACCAGTATTTTGACAATTCCAGGGATTTCCTTGTTCTTTGGAAACTTGAAGTCCTGCCTAACTATCAGAAAAAAGGTTATGGAAGAGCTTTGGTCGAATTCGCCAAAAGCCTGAACATGCCTATCAAAACTAACCCAAGAGTCCATTCACAAGACTTTTGGAAAAAGATGGGTTTTTCTGCTGTTTCCTATGATTTGGACAGGGACCTCGGAGAAAACCCGCTGATTTGGAGCCCATTTGACATACAAGATAAGAAAGAAATAGATACACAAGAATAAGGAAGCATCAAGAAAATGCGGGCGGATTTTCCCACCCGCATTTTTTATTTATTGACCCTTTCCAAATTACCATTCTTATCCATTTGGAAACTCACCTTCGGATTCGCCTTTTCGTCCTCCTGGACACTAAGTTTTCTTGCACGCTCCATGATCTGCATTAACGCACGATAATCTTCCTCAACAGCTTTCAGGTTTTCCTTAAGCAGGACATTCTCTTCAAGTAATCGGACATTTTCCCGTTCAAGAAATAGGGAACGCTCAGAAATCCGTTCTTTTTCCTTATTATCAAGCTGAAAGAATTCATCCATTTTGGTTAAATATAATATAACTTCCTGAAGGGTAATAGATTCTTTACCTTCATGCTCGGGCGTTATTTCTTCAATCGTGACATTTTCGACCGTTGCAATCGAATCCCTTTCCACTTCAGGATTATTGACTACCTGTTCTTTCCTTTGTTTTTTCGCCAGCTCTATCCCTGATTTATATTGCTTCCTAACAAATGAATTCCAACGGAACCCACAAGCAGCAGATGTCCTCGATAACTGTTTGCCCACTTCTTCAAACGCCTTTAATTGTGTACTGCCTTCCCGTATATGCCTCAGTACCACTTCAGCCAACAACAGATCCTCATCATGAGTCCACGCATCTTGTCTCGCAATCGTCATCTCTCTACCTCCTTAGCAAGTTTTAATTCATAATATGCACATGCTAGGAAAGATAGAAGATATATAGAGCGTGTAATATTTATTTTTTCTTATTTAGAAAACGCTCGACTGCAGCATGATGCTCATCACTCGCCCACAGTTTGGAACATTCCCGGATTTCCGCTTCCATTCTTCCTTTAAGCCCGCTATCCTGCCATTTATGTACCAGCAATCGTTTATAGGCCATCAATACCCCTGTCTCATGGCGAAGAAAACCTTCCGCAAACCATTCCCATCCATCCGTACCTTCTCCGACTATCTCATCTACGAAACCAAGTTCCTTCGCTTCCTCAGCTTTATGTATTTTTGCATCCAATAATAGCTTTAGCGCTTTTTGCTCTGGTATTTTTTCAAGTAAAAGCGAAGCTCCGCCCCAGCCAGTCGTTATTCCTAGAGTACCTTGCACAAACCCTAGCCTAGCTTCCCTCTTTGCTAACCTGAAATCACAAGCTGTCGCTATTTCGCATCCGCCGCCGAAAGCACTTCCATTGATTAGCGCTAATGTCGGTTTTGGGAAAACTGCTAGTTTATACAGAATTTCACCCATTTTCGATAACATAGCAAAGGCCTCTTCTTCTGTATGCAAATCCTGAAATTCCCTTAGATCCCCGCCTGAACAGAACGCCTCAGAGCCCGTCCCGGTCAGGACCAGCAACTTAACTTCATCATCGCATGCAGCTTCCGATAATATCGACTCAAGTTCGTCCATCAGCTGGTAATTCACGGCATTCCTTTTCTCCGGTCTATTAAATAGGAGCTTCATGAAACCGCGTTTATCCTTTTCAACTTCAATCACCTGATCCATGTAAACACCTTCTCCAAAATCATCGGCAAACGCGAATGATTCAAAATATTCTGCCAACTGCATTTGTAAAAAAAGCACAGAGAAAAATCCCTGCGCTTTGATTAGCGTGTTGCATCAAGAGAGCTAAGCTCTCAAGTAGGTCAAGAAATTATTTTGCGACAACTTCTTTTCCTTTATATGTTCCACATTCTTTACAAACGTGATGTGAAAGAGTCATTCCACCACAGCTCGGGCATTCTACCATACCAGGTACTTGAAGCTTGAAGTGTGTACGACGTTTTCTTTTTACAGTTTTCGACGTTCTTCTAAAAGGTACAGCCATTATTCCCACCTCCTTAAAAAATATAAAAAAGCTGGAAAAATCGGATTAACGATTTTTCGTTCCAATCAAGATTCTTTATTGTTGTCAAAAAAGTCGGCAAGCTTTGCAAATCTCGGATCAACCTTATGCTCATTTTCCTCTTCGGAAATAACAGCCCAGTCTTTCCCAGATTGAGGAGCAGCTTCATTCGAATCGACATCCTCACAAAAAACCTGCATCGGAATTTCTAGCAATAAATTTTCTTTAATTACCGGTATTAGGTCTACAACGTCGCCTTCCACAACAGTGACATCATCTCCGTAGAAATCTGCGCCATCTGCCTTTAAAAGAAAGGTTTCCTTTGTATCAATATCAATCGGATATTTAACGTCTACCAGTGTACGGGAGCAAGGTAATGTTAATTCACCTGAAAGATGCAAGTGAAAAGTAATCTCGGTCGAGCTGATATCAGCTCTTCCTTCTACTCTGATCGGAGAAACATCGCGAATTTGCGGGTCTCTTTCTCTAATGTCCAAGACATCCACCAGTTCATCAAACCGTAAATCTTTGTCCCGAATTTTTTGAAGTTGACTAATCGTCCATTTCAAATGAAATCACCTCAAGGCAACAAAAATAATTATAGCTTTCAATTATAAGTTTGTCAATATTTTTTCTTTACACTATAATGTAGTCATCCTAACTGATTGTCTAAGTTTTATGAATCATTTCTAACAAAAAATCGAGACGATTACTTATAGTAATTTTACTTGAAATACTATTTTAGCACTAAGTTGATAAAATACAAAGTTTTTCTCTGAGGTGAACGAATGAAAGCTTGCGGTTTAGTAGTCGAATATAACCCTTTTCACAATGGACATGTTTTACATGCAAGAGAAAGTAGAGAAAAAACAGGGGCAGATGTCGTTGTCGCTGTTATGAGCGGGCCCTTCTTACAGCGTGGCGAGCCCGCTATCGCCAGCAAGTGGACACGCGCCGAAATGGCCTTGAATGGCGGCATTGATCTTGTCATTGAGCTGCCATATGCTTTCGCGACACAGAAGGCTGAAATATTCGCAAAAGGATCTATTGCTCTTTTGGAATCGCTAGGCTGTGACTCCTTTTGCTTCGGAAGCGAGGATGGCAAAATTGAACCATTCATCATCGCCCACAGAATCCTTTCGGAAAATTCCGCTGCATTCGATGCCGCAATCAAATCGGCCATGGATGCCGGTAATAGTTATCCGTCAAGTGCTGCCCAGGCTTATCGTTCGATCATCCATGGTGATGCGGCATTGGATTTGACGAAGCCGAATAATATCCTTGGAAAAGAATATGTAAGTGCTACCCTTTCAAACGGCTACTCCATTCGCCCTTATACGATTCAAAGGGTCGCTGCAGGATACCATGAAACAAAGTTGTCCAAAGACCCTATTGCCAGCGCAACGGGGATACGTAAAGCCATCCATGAACACCAGGAATTACATTCTGTTTCCAATTATATTCCTCAAGCGACGTTGAATGGCCTTGAGCAATATTTAACGCGTTACCATGCCTTGCATGACTGGGAAATGTATTGGTCCATGTTGAAATATCGTATCCTTTCTTCCTCTTTAACCGAATTGGCAGAAATATACGAGATTGAGGAAGGCATAGAGCACCGAATGAAGGAGATGGCCAACCAATCTTCGAGCTTTTCTGGATTCATGGCAGCGCTGAAGACAAAACGCTACACATGGACACGGCTGCAGCGGATGTGTGTCCATATATTGACGCATACATTCAAGGAACAGGTAATTCATAATGAACAACCGGCCTATATCAGACTTCTTGGCATGAATGGCCGGGGACAAGAATATCTTCGTTCTGTAAAAAAAGGCTTGCCTCTCCCGCTCATCTCTAAACTTTCGTCCTATCGGAAGCAGGACATCGATTCGGACTTGCGAGCAGCACAGGTGTATGCACTGGGCCTGCCCGAGCCGCATCAAGTTGCATTGATGAAACGTGAATATGAATCTCCCATCATTTTCAAATGAAGAAGGATTCAAGCTTGGCCCATTTCTTAAGTGTAAAAAGCTAATCATGAAAAAAGCGCAAACAGTTGATGACTGCCTGCGCTTTTTTTCATTTTTCTTTTCCATTTAGCTTCGTTAAATAGGTTACTGCATCTTCAAAGTTGTCAACCGGAACGATCTTCATATCAGTGTCAATATCCTTTGCTGCAATGAGTGCATCTTCATAATTCGATCCCGCTGCTCCGTTTTCATTCGGGGCAAAGAATATTTCGGCTCCAGACTTATCGGCTGCAACAATTTTCTGTTGAATTCCGCCAATTGGCCCGACTGTCCCATCATCAGACATCGTGCCCGTCCCCGCTATGTCATATCCATTTGTAAGATCGCCTTTCGTTAATTGATTATAAATTTCCAACGAAAACATTAAACCAGCCGAAGGACCGCCTATATGTTCTGAATCTATGGAAATAGCCGGTTTTGTGTTCACTCTTCGATTGTCATCCAGCGAAATGCCGATTCCTACCCTATTTGGGTCATTTTTAAAAGGCTGCAATGAAAGAACGGCCGTTTTCTCCGTCTCTTCCCGCTTATAGACTATTTTAACTTCATCTCCGGCCTTCTTTTCGTTAATATAATCCATGAATTCCTGTGCAGACTTGAATTTAACATCATCAACTTGAATGATTTGATCGCCCGCTTTCAACTCTTTTGCTGCCGGCATTCCTTTTAGCACGTCCAAAACATATACACCCAGGTACTCGTATTCGACTTCTTTCCCTGCTTTTTCATATGCGATCTTAATGGCATTATTTTTAGAACCATCCATTAAGTGGAGCTGCCTGATATTATATTCTTCATCTGTTTCATCTTCGCTTCTGATGGAGGTTTCCGGATAAAGCTCCTGATATTTGCTCCACTTCGCCATCATGTAGGAATATATATTCGCCCTGCCCATCCTTACAGTGGTTAACATAAAGCTTCCTTTTGCTTCATCTCCTCCGGATACCTCAATGATTGGCTCCAATTCTTTAGCCATTCCTGGTTTCGATACATAAAAAGGTAGGGAATAAAGGGCTGATGCTATGAGAAGTATAGCCACCACCAGGAAAGTGCGTACATACGTTTTACGGCTCATCTTCAAAGGACTCCTTCCAAGTAACAATGCTCTGCTTAATTTGATCTATCTTACCTCTTGCTGCTTCTTCTCCAATACTAATTATTTCCTGTACGTTTGTAAATGATTTCGAGCTGTATTTCTCAACCCTGGGGCGTATCATGACGTCTGAAGCAAACTCCCTGCTTTTAACCAGCTCCATTTGCAGGATATCGAGGCTTTGCATGATGACGTCATATATGGAGTTTATCTCCATATCCTGTTTCACGTGGGCTACATCCACACCAATTATGATGTCTGCTCCCATATCCTTCACAACTGAAACAGGAACCCTGTCAACTACGCCGCCATCAACAAGCAGTCTGTTTCCGATTCTTTCGGGAATGAAAATCCCGGGAATGGAGATGCTTGCCCTTACAGCCGGTGCGATGGGACCTTCCTGAAAAATGACTTTTTCCCCCGTTTTTATATCAGTGGCTACCACCGCTACAGGAATATCAAGTTCTTCAAATTTCTTGCCATATGTAAATACCCTGATTAAATCCTTTGTACGCTTACCCGAAATGAAGCCCATCTTAGGTATGGTGAAGTCCAAATAATACTTTCGCTTAAATGCACGGGACAACTTATACAGCCTCTCGATATCCGACCCCGCTCCATAAAAGGCTGCAACCATTGCTCCCATGCTGCTTCCAGCAATCATATCTATCGGAATGCCTTCTTGCTGCAATACCTTTATCACGCCAATATGTGCAAACCCCCTAGCTCCTCCTGACCCAAGTGCAAGCCCGACCTTTGGTTTCGACAAAGATATCCCTCCCGCATTAACTAGTTCAAAATATTGAAATAACACTCATTCAAAGTTATGGTCTTAAACGGATTTATAGAAGCATATTATTTATATTGACAGTGAAACAAGCATGGCAGATATTCCATTGTGCGGATCATCCCTCTTTACATGTCGGTACAATCCTTATTCCATCATGCGCTTACTTTTTGAGAAAAAGACGTTCATATTTATTATATACGAATCGAACTGCCCTTATTTTGTAACCTTCAAGAGGAGGCTGAATTTTGCTAAAATCAAAATCTAAAACAGTACTGTTAGCTACCTCCGTCACGATGATGGCAGTTGGCTTGATCATCTTCCCCCAAGAATCATTTGAAGCTTCCAAAGGCGGACTGAATATTTGGTGGACAATTGTTTTCCCTTCGCTTCTGCCTTTCTTGATTTTCTCGGAGTTATTAATCAGTTTTGGGGTTGTCAGGTTCATTGGTGTCATGCTCGAACCATTTATGCGTCCCTTATTCCGTGTACCAGGAGTGGGCGGTTTCGTTTGGGCGATGGGACTTGCATCAGGGTTTCCAGCCGGGGCGAAATTCACTGTAAGGCTTCGTCAGGAAGAACAATTGACCCGCATTGAAGCTGAAAGACTCGTTTGTTTCACTAATTCATCCAATCCATTGTTCCTATTCGTTGCCGTTGCCGTTGGTTTTTTCCACAACCCTCATTTAGGGATCATCCTTGCACTTTCCCACTACCTAGGAAACATTTGTGTAGGCATCATCATGCGTTTTTACCGTTGGAAAGAAGAAAAATCCCATGCAAAAGTACTGACCAAGCTCCCCTCCATAAGACAAGCCTTTAGTCAAATGCATCGAACCAGAATAAAAGAAACAAGACCATTTGGCAGTTTACTTGGAGATGCGGTACTCTCATCCATCCAAACCCTATTGATGATCGGGGGGTTCATCATTCTCTTTTCTGTGGTGAACAAGCTTTTATTTCATATGAACATCACCGGATTGCTAGCATCCGGGGTCGGAGGAATTCTACATATTTTTAATTTCCCGGATTCCTTGAGCCTCCCCTTCATATCAGGCATGTTTGAAATGACTCTAGGTTCAAAATTAACCAGCACGGTCGAAGAGGCGACACTCTTTCAGCAAACTGTGATGACAAGTTTCATCTTAGCTTTCAACGGGTTCAGCATTCAAGCGCAAGTTGCCAGCATCATTGCCGCAACGGACATTCGTTTCACTCCCTTTTTTCTGGCCAGGATTGCACATGGCCTTCTTGCATCCATTATCACCGTCCTGCTTTGGGAACCATTCTATAAAGGCAAAATGTACAGCGGGAGCCCGATAAACGCATTCCCGGTCAGCGGATCCGGTGAACACGCGAATTCCCTATATCAAAGCATGCTTGATATAGGGCCCATTCTAACACTCGTGTTTTTGATCCTATACATCATCATTTTTACCAAAAGGCTATTCAAAGGCCTTTCGTAAACCAAAAAAGAGCATTGCGCGTTGGCAATGCTCTTTTTTCTATCCTTTCAGTTCCTCGTATTTTTTGGCCAGAGCTTTCTGGACGACACTTGGCACTAGTTCGGAAATATCCCCGCCATACTTCGCTACCTCTTTCACGATACTTGAACTCAAGAAAGAATATTGATTTTTCGTCATGATAAAGAATGACTCTATTTTATTGTTAAGGAATCGGTTCATCGAAGTTCCCTGCATTTCATATTCAAAGTCGGAAGTCGCCCTCAATCCCCTGATGATGGCATTCGCGGAAACGCTTTCAGCATAGTCGACCGTCAATCCCTGATAGAAATCCACTTTAACATTCGGCATATGGGCAGTCGCTTCAGTAATCAGTTCCAGTCTCTCCTCCACTGTAAAAAGAGAATTTTTCGCTGAATTGTTCACGATGACCACATATACCTCATCAAAAACATTCGCCCCCCTCTGAATGATATCAAGATGACCAAATGTTATTGGATCAAAACTCCCCGGACAAATCGCTATTTTGGACATTCATAGTTCCCCCTGTTCGTGTACGTTTCCCCATTGATAAATCGTAACGGCAATGACGCCATAAACTTCTTTTCTCTTAACGGTAAAGTCACCAACTTTTTCTGGCAAAGTAACATCATGGCCATGCTCACAAACAATGTATCCCATATCGTTCAGCAATCGGTATTTATGTATTTCTTCAAGAATCTCGACTAGCTTTTGTTTCTTATAAGGTGGATCAAGAAAAATCAATTCAAAAGTCATTTCCCTTTTCACCAAAGCCTTTAATGCACGTTCTGAATCATTTTTATAAACTTCTGCGCGGTCTGAAAACTTGCATAGTTCCAAATTAGCCTTAACCGTTTGATTTGCTTTAAAATCCCGGTCGACAAATATGGCTTTATCCATGCCTCTGCTTAACGCTTCAATTCCCAGTCCACCGCTTCCGGCAAACAAGTCGAGGACCAGCCCTCCTTCGAAATAAGGACCAATCATGTTGAAAATGGATTCCTTGACTTTATCAGTAGTCGGCCGGGTTCCTGTACCCGGTACAGCCTTAAGTGGTCTTCCTTTGCAAATTCCGGAAACGACCCTCATCATTCTCACCACATTTTATGACAAATTTCTGTTACTTTCCTATCCTAACATATTAGAAAAAGCTAGCCAATATTTAAACCCAATTGCCTTCATTTCCATGATGAAAAGAGCATATCATTTCGTACCCTGGATTGAAGATATCCATTCTTTTTATAAATCTTTTACATCTTGAATAATAAAGTGGTTTTTGGCAATAATGTGAATAACAACATTCCTTTTTAGGTGTTGTTGCCAACCGCGGAGAAGGCTTACGTTTCCCCATAAGCTCTTCCTCCGGTTTCTCCTCTCCCTTTGCCTTCTGGTCCTTAGTTAGACATAGAAGGACCCTGCATATTTTTGCAGGGCTTTTTTTATTGATAAACCACTTATTTCCAATTTTCTTTGTCATCATTCGCCAATGAAGTTGTCCTTCTCTTTTATGAGGGATAATGATAAAGTAATGAATAATAAGTTAGTTAGGAGAGGTTTAATTGATTCAACGTTTTATTGAAATTGGACAAGGATATTCCGATATATATGAGTTGCTGGAAGTAGGCCGCAATCAGAAACATCGAGTTGCAAGGCTATTGGCCATGCATACTACTATAATCGATAAAAAGGTAACGTCATTGGTCATCGTCATGGAGCCCACAGATCCCGGGAAATTCCAGCCGCTCTACATTTGCCGTGAAGGTATCCCTAACCCACATGCCACCAAAAACAAACGCTATGAGCTTTTTGAGAACTTGGCTGAGGAACTGGATAGGCCAATTATTGAAATCGACGTGAAACCTTCGGTGCTCTTTGCAGAAATCGAGTTGTACTACCAGCACTTAATCGGCATTTTGCGAATGAATAGATATCTGCCGCCATTAGGCTAAAAGATGTTGCTGCCCCGAAAATGAAAAAGCTGACTCCGCATGAGTCAGCTTTTTTCAAATTCCCATTTTATAATCATATTCTTTCGCTTTATCCGGTTTGGAGTTTTCGAACTCCACCTTCAAAAAAGGCTTGTAAGAAAGGTCCACCTTTTTAACGAACGAATAATTATTCAGCTTTTCCACCAGTGGTTCCACTTCATCCATATTCGTATAAAGCACGACATATTTCAACTTTTTTGAAACATAATGGATATTCCCAAATTTCCTAAGCATTTTGGCTTGTTTCAATGTATGTAAATAGACGATGATTCCCTGTCTCGCTCCAAGCATATCAATAACTCCCTTTTATAAAGGTTTTAACTAAGTGTAGCATAGCAGAATCTTTACTTTCAACCAAGAAAAAAAGATTATAAACAAAATTCTCTTACTATTATGAATATATATACTGTGAAGGGAGCCAACAAACGATGGATTTAAACCAAATTTGGCATCAATTTATTGATCATCTATTAGCTAATGATGAAATTACCCAAGCTTCGATAAAAAAGTTCACGGGAATCCCCTTTTTATATATCCATTATCATCCAGCATCAAATGATGATGATAAGCTTTCTCTCTTAATAAAAAAAGCCGCAAGCCTTTCAATGCGTGGCAAGCAGCTTCATTGTGAAACCATTTTCGTACGGCAGGAAGAACATTTATATGTATTCCGGCATCGTTTTTATGTGCCCCTGCAAAAGATGTTTTGCTGCGGGAACCTTTGTCCAGATTGTATTTTATATCGCAGTTAATCGCGTTTTGCCACGTATACGGAATATGTACAATGAAAGTTCATGCATCGGTTCATGACCATGTCTCGGCGAGGTTCCAAACAAGACACAGCCACCGAACTCCGTAGTAATGTCGAATTTCGATGGCTGCATGTTATATACCGGCCCTGAATGTTCCCCATTTGGCCATTACCTTAAGCGGAACACCCGCAACTTCCCCCGGTTCCGCAGCTTCCCGTCGAACATCCGCCGGATGAAACAAAAAATGGATTCCCAGCCGGTGTTTTGACCTGTTCAGAAACCGCTCGGCCAATTCTTCCGCTTATTTCATCAAGAACGGATTGCAATTCGGTCTCCGCCCGCTTAAACCTTGCAACGGCAGGATGCAAATCCATGTCTCGTTTAGCTTGCCTCGTTTCTAAATTGATGCGTTTATAATCCGGATGATATTTACCGAACCTTTGAACATCTTCAAATAGATCCTTGAGCGAAGTAAACTTGGAAATAATCCGCTGGGCCTCTTTGTCGTTTTGTAATTTATATAAACTAAGGAGGTATTCTTCTCCT
Source organism: Bacillus sp. ISL-57 (assembly GCF_018613135.1). Classification (NCBI taxonomy): domain Bacteria; kingdom Bacillati; phylum Bacillota; class Bacilli; order Caryophanales; family Bacillaceae; genus Bacillus; species Bacillus sp. ISL-57. The sequence continues at coordinate 304,657 of NZ_JAGGQV010000002.1, forward strand.
ATTTCAGAATGAAGGATCATTTCAGCTAATCCATCAGCCTGATGTAAAATGTCGATGATTTCCATAGTAGCAAGCATTAACAAGCTCACCTCCACAACCATTTTACCATTTCTACCTTTTAGATGCTAATGGTTTGATTAAATCGAGGAAGTGATATGTACCTCAATCTCTTTTTGCAGCCCTGTTCTTTCACCTGCACCGTTCAAAATCTCCAGCTTTATTTTATGCATGCCATTCGGGACATCCTTTACGATAAATGCTGCCGTTTTCATATCTACTTTCTTTTTATTATCAATAAATACCGACACAGTTGCCAATTGTTCGGGATTTGATTCAGAAAAACCATAGTTTTTCAAGTAGCACTCAACATAGACGGAGTTGCCTTTTACAAATGTTTTTACCCGAAAGTCCTCATCTGAGTTTTGGATGCTCGATACAGTGGTGGCAGCCTCTAGTGTAGAAACACCTTGTATGGCTACTCCTGAGTTCTCAGGTTCAGGTATTTTCTTGCCACAACCCGTGGCTGCCATCAACACTGTTAGAGCCAATATCAACTTTCTCATTCCATCGTCCCCCTTTTGCCTTTATTGTTCGCCAAAAGGAGTAATTTACTCTTATTTTCTTCATTCACTTGGAGCATTCATCGCTTGAAACATATGAAGCATCATTGAGGCAACCTGAACGCTTTCCGAAAATTTAGAGACCCGATGTGGAATAGACTTCTCAAAATAATATTTCGCTTCGGTTTCAAACACATCCACTTCATGTGGATTACGCATTAATCTTTTGTACCATGCAGGCTGAACCCTCAAATAATTTCGCATATCTTCGTTTGTTTGAATGAATTCATATATATTCTGGCGCATGAAAAACCCTCCTTAATCTTTGGTGAATAAAAAAGGGTTAGCTCTCTGCTCTTTTTCTTTGGGGGGAGGACTGGTATCACCTGATTTATTCCCTTGGAAAGCAGATAGCACTCCTTGGATTGCACCGATGGCTTGATTGGCATTCGTAATATATTGTTGAATCTGCCCCATATCCATGTTTTTAACGGCACTCATTAACGAACCGATCAACTCAGTGCTTTGGTCTCCCTTTTCAACCGGCGGTGATGGAGATCCTGTATTCTCTTTGGGCTCACCCACACTGCCGTCAGCCTGCCAGCGTGGATGATCTTCTCCGAGTAAATACCACTCTTCAAAAAGTTCCTGCCATGTTGCTTGATTGCTTCTCACTTCATTCACTAAATGAGGATGTTCCTTTACAAACTCCCGAAATCCATCCACGGAGGGCCGCTTTCTTTTTGCCATTACTCTTCACCTCACACTTAGACATCGCCTATTGCACCATATGCTAAAGGTAGAAAAAAAGTGCATAAATTCCTTTTCAAATTAATGGACGTGACTGTGAAATCCAAATTCGTTATATAAAAAACTCCATTGGCAAACGGTCCCCATCGAGGGGAATGCAAATGGTTGGGACTTTTTCAATTTGAAAATATGATCTACAACAAGAAAACGGACCCAAACCGGGTCCATTTTGTTATCTCTTTATGAAATTCTGGGTGTAATACTTTTTATATACCCCGACGCCCAGACCTGTAAATTCCTCGTTCAGCAACGCATCCCGATGCCCTTTGCTATTTAGCCAACCTTCCATGACTGCAGCTGCATCCACATAGTGGGCCGCTATATTTTCACCGGCCGCCCTATATTTCACATGACCTGCATCAAGACGATTTTCCAAATCCCCCTTTGTTTCAGAAACATGGGTTCCTTCAGGGGTGTCCTTCATTTCCCGGCTATGAAGGTAAGCAACCTCCGCAGTAGCGGCATCCCATTCTAAAGGCTTCAAATCAAATCTGCTGCGCATGATATTCGTAATATCGAATATTTGCTGCTCATTTCCATCTTCCACTTTCGCCATGTCCTCATCTGAAAGGTCCTTAACTGTCACAAGTTCACCATGATAGGTCAACTCATACGGCTGTTGTTTCAATAAGGCAGAATCATTCAAAAACCGGATGCTTGAAACAGTTCCGGTGAATTTATCCAAATAAAGCTGAACATTAATATTCCCTAAATCAATTAATGGCCTCATGTTCATATCTTCCTCCGACAATTCAAAACGATAGGAATTGTGGCCAACTTCAATATCAACAGTAGGTTCCACATATAAACTGGAATAGATGGCATCAATCGATTGTCCAATTTTAAAAGGAGCGACATTGACCTCATCACCGATTCCATAAGCAGATACCACTTTTTCATTTTCAACGGCTAATTGGAAATAATTATTATAGTCCTTTTTATAAACCCACCATTCATATCCATAGGCAGACAAATCAATTCGATCCGGCTTACCATATTCCTTTTCTATCTCTTTTGCATTTTTCCCGATCGTTACTGCCAGACCTTCCGTCACTTCAGTAACCCCTACCTTTTCTGGAGAAGTGTTTTTTTCATTTATTTGTCCATTGGGGTTAACACCTTTATTACCATCAATAAGAGGGTTTCCTTCCTCTTCATCGCCGATATTAAGATAAATACCGATTACGAAAAAAATAATGATCAACACCAACACCTTACCTAAACTGCGCAGAGGAACACTCCCTCTCTCTATCTAATTTATGTATCCAATGCAAAAACCTTTCTTTCCTGATTATATCACTGTTCAATCATAATTTTCTAATTTACGATAGACTGTCCCTTCATTAAACTTATTTTAAAAATGGAACTTTTGCGAATGATTAAAATACCATGGTGGAGTTCATTGCAACTTCCACCATTTCGTACTATTATAAAATATAGGATAAAATGGTATATTATAAACATACTTGGAGATTTTCAATATATTTCATGTACATAATATTTTCCCGGTATGTCATTTTAATTCTCAATAGTAAACATAGGAGGTACTACTCGTGAAATTTGAAAGCTTTGGAATCGAAAACATCACAGCCGACTTAAACCGACTAGATGACCTAATGCCGCAATATGGTTTAATACGAGCAGAACAATGGGATTACGAAAGAGTCAGTTATGATCGTAAGTTCGAATTAAAAGAAGGCACGTTTTACCTGAGAATACTTGGCTATGCTACAGAGGGCGATGTTGGCGCTCACAGGGCCGTCATCAAGTTAATGGTTCCTCTATTAGGAAAACACTATTATCCACACGGAGTTGAATATGGTGAAGGAGAGGATTTCCCTCCATCACTAGTTAAACAAAGTGAAAAAATCCTCGCTCAAATCAAAGAAGAACTTACACAATTCAACGGCCTGTAAAAGCCGTTAGCGAAAAGTGGGAACAAAGAGAGAGGGTCATGTGTGATGCTCTCTTTTTTGTATCCAATACAAAAGCCTGATGCTTTTTTATGCACCAGGCTTTTTCGTCATTTTAAAATCCTAGAATCGCCTTTATTAAAGATGTTGTTTCGCCGCCATGATAAATCACATAAAGCAAAATGTAAACTGCCACTCCAGTAATCCCAGTGAAAAACCAAATGATGCTAGTGGCCGGACCGATTTTTTTATGAATGGCAAATTTACCTTTAAACCCGGTGGTGAGCATGATGATCCCCAAAACAGCTCCAGTTGTTGCAAGCGTAATATGGAAAACCAAAAAAATCGTATAATAAATTTTTATGTCATCGGGTCCGCCAAAAGACGTACTACCAATGAAGACCGTCCGAGAAAGATATATAGTGAAAAAGATCACCGCAAAAATCGCAGCTGCCATCATGGTTTTTTTATGGGTTTCGATTTTGCGCTGTTTAATTTGATACCAGCCTATTGCAACAGTGATGGCACTTAATACAATGAAGGCTGTACTTATCGTTGGAAGGATTGGTAAAGACATATGAAATGTAGTCCTCTCTATATTTATTAATCAACTACCATTTTATAAGAGGCAATCATAAAATTCAATAAAATCAAGGAATATTAACAGAATGCTCACTTTTAAGGAATACTCAAGTCAAATCACTGGCTATTTGCTTTAATTCGAAAATCAGGAAAAGTCAGATAAAAGACTTGTCCGCCCCAAGACAAGTCTTTTATCGTACAATTATTCTACAGTCTGAAAATCCGAAGGTATCGGATCGATATCATTTTGGCCGCCATTCTCCTTTTTGAACCAAGCAAAGAAAATGACACCCAATACATAGCCTAATACGATTTCTTGAATCACTTTCATCAGAACCCCGCCAAGCTGTTGATCCTCAAGCAATGGCAGTCCATTGAACATTTCCGGACCGCTGAGCGTTAAACCGGATAATGCGGAAGCCGGAACGCAAAGTTCCATGGCACTGGCCCAAGATTCCGCATTGGTGAATGTATCATACATCGGATCATTAGCAAATATGATTAAAGCACAGGCAGGGGTCATTAGAATGCCACTGCCGAATATATAAGCTACTTTTTTCACACCTGATAGACTTTCACGTTCGGGCAGTTGATTGACAAGCGGGAACCACATCAAAACAGCGGTCGTGAATAAAAGGACCGTGTATCCGGCATGAATCCACATCCCCGTTTTGATAAAGTCGAACACTAACGGGATATGGTACAACGAGAAAAGAACATTAAATAGTAAAAGGGCGATAAGAGGTCTCGTGAAAAACTGAAATACCGGCTTCACTCCCCTTGAATTTATGAGTGTTCTCATAAGCCAATCTGGAATCGCAATGATAAATAATGGCGGAATCACGAGATAGAGAAGTGCCATTTGAAACATGTGGGCACTGAACATGATATGGCTCAATAAATCCAGCGGCGATCCTTTTACCACATAAAGAAGGAACATGGCTATCAAAAAATAAGTTGCCTGTTTGATGGAAAGCGATGAGCTGCCCGGAAACTTCCCCCTTTTTTTTGTCACCATCCAAAAATAGCCAACGGTAATAAGTACGAGGGCGGCAAAATAATAAGGACTCCACAAAGCTCGAAATCCGAAAATATCAATAGACAAAAAATCACCTCGTTCATGAGCTTTTTCTTACTTTCATTATACCTAAAATGAAACATTGTAACAAATATAGATAAACTTGGATGAAAACCACCACATAAAGAAAAACCGGCTATCATTCAATAGCCGATTTCTTTATGGTTTATATCCAAACAATCGTTAGGAACACAAGGACCGTTATCAAGCCTACTGCAAGGCCGGAAAATAAGAACAACGCTATGGTGCCATGCCCTTTATGCTTCATGTGCATGAAATAATATAATTGAAAAATCACTTGTACAACTGCCAGCAGCAAAATGACCGGTTTAATGAACCAATGTGAAAAACCCTCAATTCCTACTGCAGCAAAAGCAAGTAATGTAAAGAAAATCATAAGTGTAAATGATATCACTTGGTGTTTCATCTCTTCAGCATTTTTCTTACGGCGATATTTTAAATCGACATTCGGGTTCGCTGAATTTGATTGTTCATTCGCCATCAGTTATCCCACCATTCCCATTAAGTATACGACAGTAAAGATAAATACCCAGACTACGTCAATGAAATGCCAATATAGACTCGCAACAAAAAATTTAGGAGCGTTATACAAATTCAAGCCCCTTCCTGCGTTTCGAACCATAAGAGATATGATCCAAACCAAACCGAAAGCAACGTGCCCTCCATGAAAACCAACTAACGTATAAAACGCGGAGCCGAAGGCACTGCTCGTAAAGGTATGATGGAATTCATGGACATAGTGATTAAACTCATAAATCTCGAGTCCAAGAAAACCAAAACCAAGTGCAACCGTAATCACAAGCCAAGCCTGCATTTGTTTAAAGTGGTTATTTTTCATATGGTACATCGCATACACACTGGTCAAAGAACTGGTCAATAACAGCATGGTTGCCACAAATGTCAGTGGTAATTCGAATAAATCTTTAGCTAGGGCTGCATCACCATTTGGAACTTTATCCTTCAATGCTAGGTAAGTTGCAAATAGTGAGGCGAATAATACAGTCTCTCCACCAAGAAACAACCAGAAACCTAAATACTTATTTTTACCTTCTAAAGTCGCTTTCTCGGGAGAAGCAGGCCAAGTGGCATCCGTGAATCTTTCATCTGTTTGCATTATGCCTTACCTCCCTTGTCTTTATCGTCCATAAGGTCCGCTTTATGAATATGGTATCCATGATCGTCTTTAACTGAACGGATAAACATTGAACCAAATGTCACCAAAAGTCCAACTATCATTATAGGCAGGGTCCATGTCTTATCATCCATATGGTATAAAGCACCGAATGCGGCGATAAATAAACCTGAAGCAATCGTTAATGGAAGAATGGATGAATTCGGCATATGGATATCCCCCAGTGGTTCTGCAGGAGTCATTTCCTTCTTCCCTTCCATTTTTTCAACCCAGTAAGGATCTAATCCGCGGACTAACGGCAGTTGTTTGAAATTATAAAAAGGCGGTGGTGATGGAATGGCCCATTCTAGCGTACGGCCATCTCCCCAAGGATCATTGCCGACCTTTTCATTCTTCACAGATGTAATGATGATATTGATGACCATAACCAAGACACCAAATGCCATCAAAAAGGCTCCCACAGTACTAATCATATTACCTGTATTAAAGCCTTGATCGTCCAAGAATGTAAATACGCGACGAGGCATCCCCATCAAACCTAAGAAATGTTGAATGAAGAATGTTAAATGGAAACCGATCAAGAACGTCCAAAATGTGATTTGCCCCAATTTTTCGCTTAACATTGTTCCAAACATCTTCGGCCAATAGAAATTGATCCCTGCCAATAAACCTAATACAACCCCACCGACGATTACATAGTGGAAATGGGCAACAACGAAATAACTATCATGGTATTGATAATCAGCAGGTGCAGATGCGAGCATGATACCGGTCACGCCGCCCATTGTAAATGTAGGAATGAAGGCAACTGCATAAAGCATCGGAACCGTGAACTTGACGCTTCCTCCCCACATCGTAAAAATCCAGTTGAATATCTTAATACCTGTCGGTACAGCGATAGCCATGGTCGCCACGGCAAAGATTGCATTTGCGATCGGACCTAGACCAGTGGTAAACATATGGTGCGCCCAAACCATGAAACCTAAGAAACCGATTAAAACGGTTGCAAATACCATCGATGAATAACCAAACAATCTTTTTCTGGAGAAGGTAGCGAAAATTTCGGAAAAGATACCGAACGCTGGAAGAATCAGGATATACACTTCCGGGTGACCGAATATCCAGAATAAATGCTCCCAAATGATCGTATTTCCCCCTGCCGCTACATCAAAGAAATTCGCACCAAACATCCGATCGAACATCATTAACACCAATCCTACGGTAAGCGGAGGAAAAGCGAATAATATCAATGCAGAAACAACGAAAGTTGACCAGGTAAACAGCGGCATACGCATATATGTCATACCTGGCGCACGCATATTAATGATGGTTACTAGGAAATTGATCCCTGCCATTAGTGTCCCAAAACCTGATATTTGTAGTCCAAGGACGTAAAAATCAATGCCATGGCCTTCGGAGTGAAGGGATAGTGATGCATACGATGTCCAGCCTGCATCGGGAGCCCCCCCTAAAAACCAGGAAAGATTTAAAAAGACTCCCCCAAAGAAAAACAGCCAAAAACCTAATGAGTTCAAAAATGGGAACGCAACATCACGTGCCCCTATCTGTAATGGCACAACCGCATTCATAACAGCAAACACCAATGGCATTGCCGCCAGGAATATCATTGTCGTACCGTGCATGGTCAAAATTTCATTATAAAATCCGGCACTAACGAAGTCATTATTTGGGATTGCAAGCTGGATACGGATAAACATCGCTTCCAAACCGCCGATTACAAAGAATAACCCGCCAGAGATAAGATATAGAATGGCGATTTTCTTATGGTCTACCGTCGTCAGATAATCCCAAAGCGTAGCGCCAAATCCTTTTTTATTAGCGTAGGTACTCACGATTTAACCTCCTTAATCAATGTTCTATTTGTCTTCCACCTTAAGCTCTAATAGATAAGCTGCCAGTGCATTAATATCTGAATCCGAAAGTTCACCGTAAGTACCGGTCATCGTGTTGCCCGGTTTATACTTCTCAGGATCCTTGATCCATTTCTTCACATTCTCTTCCGTATGATCCAATACGCCAGCAACTTTTTCACGCTCACCGAATGTAGCCAGATTCGGAGCCTGACGAGCAGCTTCAGGCCTGCTGTCATTCGGTGTCACCGCATGGCAGCCTATACAACTTTGATTAAAGACATCTTCACCCTGTTTGGCCAGATCGCCTTCAACGACAGGTTCCTTCGAGGCTTTCATATCTTTAGTCCATGCTTCAAAATCACTTTTAGACTTCGTTATGACCTTAAAATCCATCAAAGCATGTGAAGGACCGCAAAGCTCAGCACATTTTCCGTAGAATAAGTTGTTCGAATCTTCTGCCTTTTCACCATCGAATTCTAAGAAAAACTGATTGACCCCTTCTGTATTTGTATCCATCTTCCCTCCGACGGACGGTACCCAGAATGAGTGCTTAACATCTGAAGCAGTTAGATTGAAGTACACTTTTCGATCTGTCGGCACAACCAAATCCTGACTTGTTACGACGCCAAGGTCTGGATATTCAAACTCCCACCAATAAAGGTTTGCCCTAACATTCACGACAAGTGCATCCTTCGTCTTTCCATCCTTATCTTTCTTATCCATTGCCTTTGTGTCGGCTAAGTCAAAAGTCGTGACGACGGTTGGAACAGCCAGAACAATTAAAAGAAGGATAGGAATAACAGTCCAGATAATTTCGAGTTTATGACTTCCTTCAATTTGTTTTGGTATTGTTTCGTCGCCTTCCTTCCGACGGAAGCGTAGTATAACTACAACGAACAAAATAATCACAACAATAATGACCAGTACCATGATTAGTGTACTCAATATCAGTAAGTCATACTGAGATTGCGCAACATCGCCAGCTGGCTTCAGCGCGGATAGAAATGGTTCGCCGCAGCCCGAAAGGACAAGTCCTACAATGCCCAGCAGAGCAATTAGGCGCCATTTGTGCAGCCTTTTTTTCATAGCTTCAGAAACCCCTCTTTCGTCAAAATTTTCTCACAAAAATAAAAATGGGCGCAATTGCGAATATTCTCTCTATGTCAATTTCTAAAAAGAAAGAATCCCTAATCTAAGGAATTATCAAGTTGTTTCATGTAACCGCTCTTATGTATGCCCCTGTTGGTTCCGTTAATATGTATGAATGGCGGTCAGTGCTTTATTTATCAGTAAACTGGAGCCTGTAAAAGAACAGGCCGCCAGTTAATTTAAACCAAAACTAGATCAGTGTGACAATAACCATCGCTACAAATAAAATGGTCATATAATTTAAAGAATATACAAACATGGATGTTGCCCATTTAACATCGTCTTTCTTTTTATACCCCTTAATTCCCAAAATAAGCCAACCTGTACTCAATAATGCAGCAAGAATAACTAGCGGTGTTCCTAATGGAGTTAAAAAGAAAGGAATGAACATTAAACAGATGATCCATAGCATAATCGATCTTTTTGCAGCCTTGAACCCTTTTACGACCGGAAGCATAGGTACTCCAGCTGCACGATATTCTTCGACACGCCTCATTGCAAGTGCATAAAAATGAGGAGGCTGCCACAAGAACATGATCGCGAACAGGACCCAGGCGATCTTATCAAGGCCCGGGTCGACCGCAGCCCACCCGATAAGCGGAGGCACCGCTCCGGATATACTGCCTATTATCGTATTCGAGACAAATCTACGTTTAAAAACCATAGTATATAAAACAACATAGGCGAAAACGCCGAATGCACCCAGTATGGCAGTTGTCATATTAGTCAATGCAAGTAAAATCAGCCCTGCAGCAATTAAGCCGAAACTTAACGCCAATACCTTTGAAGGCTGTACTTTCCCAGTTACCGTTGGACGGTTTTTCGTTCTTTCCATTAAATGATCGATATCACGGTCATAATAATTATTGAAACTGCAAGATCCCGCCATTATGAGCGCCGAACCTGCAAGTGTATAAAACACTACATCCAGATTGCTTAAGAAGCTAAGCCCCGAAAAATGAAGAGCTAACCACACGCCGGTAAAAGCTGTAATTATATTTGAATTGACGATCCCCACTTTTATAAGTGCGAGAAAATCCTTCCAAGCTGTTGTTTCAGGTATATCCGATTGAAGGGCGGCTTTACTGTCCTCCAGGACAGCTTCTGACAAACCCCTTGTTTCTGACATTTGTTTTCCTCCTTTAAATCATTCAGCACAGACGCAAATGCAAAAAAATACTTACATATGCTATAGAACATTATTTCATACTTTTTGATATTTGTAACCAAGGAAGCGTAAACAAAAAGTAAATTATTTACCAATGACTGTCGTCAATGGAATCCATCGAGAGCTATCATTCTTAATATCATGCTTAATAACAGTAAAATTTAGTAAAATCATTTCTTCAATATATTAAAACACATTTTTGGAAGCTTTTGTGAAAATTTTTCGGATATTTTTTGACCAATTTGTGTCTCAATAATTTACTGCTCTTGTAAGATGTTCATCAAGAACATGAATAGTATGCTATTATCATCATCCCCTAGGCGCACTATCCCTATTTTGCTCCTACTTGAAGGTTTACACTCCCTTTATTTCTATCAAAGTCTTTTGTAACTTTCAACTATTTCAGGCATTTTAATTAATAGTTATAATATTAACTGAACTTGTAAAATCATTCTATTTTGTGTAATATCGAGGAAGTTCGACAAATATTATGAAAAATCTTATGCTATTATTAATTTTTATGGAACAATCCTAATTTGCTACAGAGAAAAAGGTGGGACTACTAGTGAAATCGTCTCTTAAATGGTTTGCTGTTTTAACAACGATTGTAATGCTTTTCATCTTACTTGGCGGAGCTTTAGTCACGAAGACGGATTCCGGCATGGGATGCGGCAGGTCCTGGCCATTGTGCAATGGCCAATTGATCCCGGACAAAATCACGATTGAATTGGTCATTGAACTTTCCCATCGTCTCGTTTCAGGTGCTGGAGGATTCTTGGTTTTAATTTTATCGTATATGTCTTGGAAAAAAATCGGCCATATCCGTGAAGCACGTTTCTTATCCGTCCTTTCTTTTGGTTTTCTGTTACTACAAGGGTTGATCGGGGCCGCTGCCGTCATTTGGTCACAATCCGATTTTGTCCTTGCCCTTCATTTCGGCATATCGCTCATTTCCTTTGCTGCCGTCTTTTTACTGACATTGTTGATTTTTGAAGTAGACAAGAAGTTCGAAGCCGAAAAACTCATAGTTGACAAACGAATGAAATTCCATATCATTGGCGTATTGATTTTTTGTCTCGTAGTCGTATATACTGGTGCTCTTGTAAGGCATACGGAATCAAGTCTTATCTGTAAGGATTGGCCATTATGTGTAAATGACAGTCTTGCACTCCCCTCCAACCTTTATGAATGGATTCAGATGGGACACCGTGCAATCGCAGGCGCCATTTTCATTTGGGTATCATATGTGGCTTATATCGCAAAAAAACATTATAAAAATCAAAAAGTGTTATATGGCGGTTGGATGGCTGCATTCATTCTCGTATTTTTACAGGTTACCGCTGGAGCCTTTATCATTTTCTCAAGGCAAAACTTATATATCGCATTGACACACGCATTATTCATTGCCTGCTTTTTTGGTGTAATGAGCTATTTGATGCTATTGTCATCAAGAAGCAAAAAAAATGCACGGGCCAAGCAAAAAAGAAACTCCACGCACACAGTCAAAGGACAGGATGAAAAGGATATAACACCAACAGTACCCGCCCGTTAAAGTCTGATTGTTCAATCAATAATATAATAGGACAAAACAAAAGCCACCATTCCCTTGGGAATGGTGGCTTTTGTTTTGTCCTAAGATGACCGTGGATTGCCTTAAAAGAGGGTGTAGGGCAGCTTGAAACCTCAAGCATACCCCACATACCCTATATCATTCAGAAGGTCACAGCCAGCGATATTACTTAGTTATTTCAATCAATAAGTCTCCAGTACTGATCGCTTCTCCATCTTTCACATAAATATCCTTGATGGTCCCGGAGTATGGTGCTTGCACGGTAGTTTCCATTTTCATCGCTTCCGTAATGATCAGGTGATCACCCTGCTTGACCTGATCGCCTTTCTCGACCACTACACGAATTACCGTACCTGGCATTGTCGCACCGAGTTGTTCTTTATTTTTTGGATCAGCTTTTAGTTTTGATACAACGGAAGATTTAATGTTTTCATCCTTGATGATCACTTCACGTGATTGACCATTCAGCTCAAAATATACAACCCGTGTTCCATCAGCCAATGGCTGGCCGATTGAAACCAATTTTACGATAAGCGTTTTACCCTTTTCAATTTCAACTTCGATTTCTTCCCCTAGCCTCATGCCATATAAGAAAGTCGCGGTATCGAGGTTGGAAACATCGCCAAACAGCTCAATCGTTTTATTGTAGTCCAGGAATACTTTCGGATATAGGGCATATGCAAGCACATCGAAATCAGTGACTGACCGGCCCAATTCCTTGTTTAATTCTTCTTTAAGTGCTGCAAAGTCCACTTCTTCCAATAACTCACCCGGTCTTACCGTTATAGGTTTCTTCCCTTTCAGGATAACTTCCTGAAGCTCCTTAGGGAATCCTCCAACTGGCTGACCTAGATAGCCTTCGAATAACTCTATGACTGAATCAGGGAAATCGATGGATTTGCCCTTTGTCAGAACATCCTCTTCAGACAGGTTATTTTGTACCATGAATAAAGCCATGTCCCCAACAACTTTGGATGAAGGAGTCACTTTAACGATATCGCCGAACATTACATTGACGCGCTGATACATCTCTTTCACTTCATGCCAGCGGTCCCCCAGCCCAACTGCTTTGGCTTGTTGCTGCAGATTACTATATTGACCGCCCGGCATTTCGTGTTTGTAAACCTCGGTATGAGGTGCATTCATTCCGCTTTCGAAGTCATGATAGAATTTCCTGACCTCACCCCAGTATTCTCCTAAACGCTCTAGTGAATCGACTTTCAACTTAGGCTGTCTGCTTGAACCCTCCAATGCATAATGAAGTGTTTGTACACTTGGCTGCGAAGTCAGTCCAGCTAAAGATCCAATCGCCGTATCAACGATATCCACACCAGCTTCAATCGCTTTAGAATACATGTAAATTCCATTTCCGCTTGTATCATGAGTATGCAGATGAATCGGAAGGGATGTCGATTCTTTCAGTTCCGAGACAAGGCGGTAAGCAGCATCAGGCTTCAAGAGGCCGGCCATATCCTTGATCGCTAAAATATGGGCACCGGCTTGTTCCAATTCCACCGCCATATTTTTATAGTAGTCGATATTATACTTGCTGCGTGATGGATCATTCAAATCCCCTGTATAACAAATGGCAGCTTCCGCAATTTTGCCGGATTGACGGACTGCATCAATAGCCAATTCCATCCCTTTAACCCAGTTTAAACTATCGAAGATACGGAAAACATCAATGCCTGCATCCGCTGATTTCTCTACGAATTCACGAATGACATTATCAGGGTAATTTTTATAACCAACTGCATTTGAAGCCCTTAACAGCATTTGTAATAGGACATTCGGTGCTTTTTTCCTGAAACTTAACAGCCTGTCCCATGGATCTTCTTTCAAGAAGCGATATGCGACATCGAAAGTTGCCCCGCCCCACATTTCCATTGAAAATAAATCAGGAAGCAGTTTTGCTGTAGGTTCGGCGATATCAAGGATATCTTTCGACCTAATTCTCGTCGCCAGTAAAGATTGATGTGCATCACGGAAAGTCGTATCGGTGATCAATACCTCTTTCTGTTCTTTGATCCATTTGACCAGTCCCTCTGCTCCTTGCTCTTCAAGTATATTTTTTGTACCCGAGATAAGCGGCAGGCCACCAACATTCGGAATTGGGGCTGGATCAAAAACTGGTTTTTTCTTTTTCTCGACTCCTGGGAATCCATTGACGGTCACATTTCCGATATATGAAAGCATTTTTGTCCCACGGTCTTTTCTAATTGGGAAGTTAAATAATTCCGGTGTTGAATCAATGAATGATGTATCATATTCCCCATTTATGAATTTTTCATGTTTTACAACGTTTTCAAGGAAGGGGATATTTGTTTTAATACCACGAATCCTGAATTCCTTAAGGTTACGAACCATTTTGGAAGCTGCCTGCTCAAATGAAAGCGCATGAGTAGAAAGTTTAACGAGAAGGGAATCGTAATAAGGTGTGATGACCGCACCTTGGAACCCATTCCCTGCGTCCAGACGGACACCGAATCCCCCACCGGAGCGGTACACCATCATTTTCCCGGTATCAGGCATGAAATTATTCAATGGATCCTCGGTCGTCACCCTTGATTGAATCGCATATCCATGAGTTTTAATTCCTGCTTGTTCGGGAATCCCGATCTTTTTGCCATGGAGCTCATGCCCTTCAGCCACCATGATTTGGGATTGAACGATATCAATGCCCGTAATCATTTCAGTGATCGTATGCTCAACCTGCACGCGCGGATTGACTTCAATAAAGTAAAATTCGCCATTTGCGACAAGGAACTCTACCGTACCAGCGTTTACATAATCAATATTTTTAGCCAGCTTGACGGCTGCTTCACAAATCCTTTCCCTTAAATCTTCGGAAAGGGAAACGGAAGGTGCCACTTCCACAACTTTTTGATGCCGTCTCTGAACGGAACAGTCTCGCTCATATAAATGGACGATATTCCCATGAGTATCGGCCAAAATCTGAACTTCGATATGCTTCGGATTTTGTATGAATCTCTCTACATAGACTTCATCATTACCAAAAGCTGCTTTAGCTTCTGATTTTGCGCGATCATAAGCCTCTTCAACTTCTTCGATTTTTCCGACAATTCGCATTCCGCGTCCGCCGCCGCCTAATGAGGCTTTTATAATAATTGGAAAACCGTATTGTTCACCAAATTCCTTGACTTCTTCAACACTGGTCACAGGTCCATCGCTACCAGGGATAACCGGAATATCCGCCAGTTCAGCTTGTGTTCTAGCTTTTACTTTGTCACCAAACATATCTAGGTGTCTTGATTCTGGTCCGATGAAGATTATGCCCTCTTCCTCACAACGTTTCGCAAATTCAATATTTTCTGAAAGGAAACCATAACCGGGATGAATCGCATCGACGCCACTCATTTTGGCAATCGCAATTATGCCTTCAATATCCAGGTATGCATCAATCGGCTTTTTTCCTTCCCCGACCAAATATGCCTCATCCGCTTTATATCTGTGATAAGAACCATAATCTTCCTTTGAATAGATTGCAACTGTGTGAATGTCTAATTCCGTACAAGCCCGAAAAATCCTTATCGCTATTTCCCCGCGATTTGCCGCAAGTACTTTTTCTATACGTTTCCCCATTGCTACCACCCTAATCAATATGTATTTTTATTGAATATATAGAAAAAAAGCGTGAAAGATTTCCACCACTTTTTATTCATGAATTGATTTCCCAAATAAGGAGTCCAATCTGTTTGAGCTCATTTTATCGCTGATGTAATTATTTCGATATATTTTATATTTTCGTTTTTTACATCCGATAAAGACTAAAAAGAGCCCTATACCATTAACAAATTTAAATTTAGCTATAATAATATATTATCAATTTGATTTAACATTCAATTAATATAACAATAATACTAAAATTAACTGAATACAATAAAAAAATAAAAAATTACATATATTCGTATAAAAAAACAGGGAATTAGCTCTGACTCCCCTACTATCGATTCATTAGTGACCAAAGCCATATGACCGGAAAATCCCACATGTTCAATGCATGATTGGGAATTTTTTCCAAATAAGAAGATGACCATTGAACTTAAATCGAAAATTCAAAAGAATAAGAAAACTGAAATTGAGCTTCTGTGAATTAATTAGTATGTCACTATTGGATATAGTATAACACTATTCATTAATTGTGTATATAAATAAAAAACTCAAACAATCATCGAGATTTGTTTGAGTTAGTATGTTTTATCTATTATTTTTTTAACGATGCTTCATGCAAAACTGACAATTCCTGTTCAAGGCTTTCCAAAAGGGATTTACCCTCGGTCTCCTCTACCAAACCTAAGCGTACGGCAAAATCGATTTCTCGTGATAGGCCGAACATTTGCGTATCAAGTACCTCTTCATATAAAGGACATTGGGGCATAGTGAGATTTTCCATTTGAACTTTTATCAGTTTTAGAATCTTGTCAGCATCTGCTTTTAATAAAGCATAAGCTTTTTCTCGATGATTGACAAGCATATCAGATGCCATGTTAAATCCCCCCGCTCAGAGCGATTAAATCTTATCTCTAAATTCTACCTTTAGTTTTGTTAAAAAGCAAGGACATTGACAAACAATTTGCCATTGAGATATCACGATCACCTCTTAAATGAATATACCCAGCCATGGAATTAGTTCACCATCTTGAAGATGTGACATTTCAATTATAATTGATTATAATCATTAAAGAGCAACAGAAAGGAATGAGATATTTGGAACCCATCGTATTTATAAATGGAAAAGTGAAATATCCAATTACGCTAGATCCTGGAGTATGGATTTTTGATGACCGTAAAGTTGAAATCGATACATATTTCCATGCTGAAAGAGTCCAAGTCAATGAATTAGAAGAATATACGATTGCCGCCTCCAAACATTGGCAAAAAGAAATACAGGAAGGCGCAATAATGCCACCCACAATAAAAACGGAACGAAAGTTCGAGAAGCAAAGATTGCTGGAAGGGACTTTCGGCATTCCTTTTGAACCGTTTTTAAAAAACGCCGAACCTGAAAATGGGGTGACTGAAGTCATCGTTACAACCGATGATGAGGAGCTTAAATTCCCGTTGGCAACGGCACTTGAATTTTTCCTGGGCTTTTCCAAGGATGGAAAGCCGCTTAAAATAGCCGAGGGAGGCCCCCTGGAAATTTATTTCGGAGACGCTTCCAACATAAATGATCCGATAAAAAATGTACGGTCATTCACCGTTAAATAAGACTTCGTTCATTCTTGCCAAAAACAATCGGCAAGGGAAATTCCTTGCCGATTGCATTATAAAAGTGTAGCTGCCAGTTGTGCCAATCCCGATCTTTCCCCTTTTATCAATTTAACATGGCCGGCAATACGCTCGGTCTTGAATTTTTCCACAACATATGTCAAACCATTATTATATTCATCTAAATAAGGATGATCTATTTGCTCCGGGTCCCCCATCAAGACAATTTTGCTCCGTTCCCCGACCCTCGTCAAGATTGTCTTGACCTCATGTTTCGTTAAGTTCTGTGCTTCATCGATGATGATGAACTGATCCGGTATGCTCCTTCCCCTGATATAGGTGAGGGCTTCAACTTCGATCGAACTCATTCCTGCTAAAATCGCATCCAATTCCCCAGGTTTCTTCGTATTGAACAGAAATTGGAGATTATCAAAAATAGGCTGCATCCATGGTCTTAATTTTTCTTCTTTTTCCCCTGGCAGATAACCAATATCTTTACCGACCGGAACAATGGGCCTGGCAACCAAAAGTTTCTTATATTGTGACAAATCTTCAGTTTGCATCAATCCTGTTGCCAATGCCAATAAAGTCTTGCCTGTCCCCGCCTTGCCAATGAGCGTCACAAGCTGGATATCCGAACGAAGCAATAAATCAAGGGCCATTGTCTGCTGGACATTTCTCGGTTTAATTCCCCAAATATGCTCCCCTTCATACATCAATTTCTTAACCGACCTGCAGTTCTCATCCACTATCCCAATCGCCGAAGCTGAACTGCCCAGAGTGTCCTTCATCAACAGGAATTGGTTTGGATAATATGCATCTTTTGTCAGTTTTTCCAGTGAAAGAAAACTTTTTTCATAAAACTTATTCAGGTTATCAATCGATACATACACTTCTTTGTGCCCAGCGTATATATGATCCAGTTCTACAACGCGATCATTTAAAAAGTCCTCTGCCTCTAGACCGATGGCGTCTGCTTTAACCCTGACGAGAGTATCTTTGCTAACCAGAATGACCGTTTTTCCATCTTCCTTCGTCTCTTCTTCCAAAGATAAATTTTTCGCGACTGCCAATATCCTGTTATCATTCGTTTTCTCAACAAAAATTTCCTGAAGTTTGTGAAATGAACGGTGGTTGAGTTCAATCCTTATGCTGCCTCCATTATGAAGCGGAATGCTCTGATGCAGCTTTCCTTTTTCACGAAAGCTATCGATCAATTTCGATACTTGCCTGGCATTCCTTCCGATTTCATCCATATACCTTTTTTTTGAATCCAATTCTTCTAATACGACTGCTGGAATGACAACTTCATTATCTTCGAATGAATAAATCGAATACGGATCCTGCAACAGGACATTCGTATCTAAAACATAGATTTTTTTCCCCAATATGACGCCTCCTGCCTGCTCTATAGGATATGTCTTACCATTTACTACACTCAGCAGTTATGTAGCGGACGAGACTGTTGATAAAATATATGTTCCTTTGCATAAAGATAGAAGAACATTTACAGACTATAAAGAAAACTTCCAGCAAAGAATGCCATCCCCAACATTGATTGAACCATGTTTCACTGCATTCTATAATGGCAACAGACTTGGTCGGTGGTGAACAGGCTGGAACCAATGTAAAACATTTAAGGAGGCTGTACATTGCAAAAAATCATATTGTCGCTCACTGCTGTTCTGATGATGACAGGTTGCGCAACGGATAATAAAAATGAAGTGTCTGAAAATAATGCGCAAAACAATATAACGAAAGTCAATAATACGACCATTAAGGAAGCAGACAGGAAAACAGGTCAGCAAACAGCGGAAAGACTCACCGGTTTGGCTAAATCCATTCCAGAGGTGAACGATGCCACCGCAGTCGTCCTTGGCAAATACGCCATTGTCGGAATAGATATTGACCAAGATATTGAGCGTTCACAGGTTGGAACGATAAAGTACTCAGTGGGCGAAACTTTAAAACATGATCCTGACGGCGCAAATGCCATCATTGTCGCTGACCCGGATTTGAATGAGCGGATCAGGGAGGTTGCCAGGGATATTAAAGACGGCAAACCCGTAACAGGCATATTAAATGAACTGGCTGATATCACAAGCCGAATCATCCCGGAGGTTCCTGGTGATATTTTAACCCCAACGCCATCTAAGAACATCGAAAAGGAAAAAAATAAACTTGATGATAATACGGAAAGAAAAGAACTCGATAAAGAGCAAAATGATCAATCCAATCACTTTAAAGAATGAATTTACCCGACCCGAAATGAATCTTCGGGTCTTTTTCATACCCAACAATCAACGTTCAACTGTTTGTTTCACTTTATCCTCGTTTTACCATAAAAATATTGGTATACTTAAAAGCATATTCAAATTGAAGTGAGGTTCAACTAATATGAAGGTTAAATGTGTAATATGCGATCAAATTGAATCTATACCTGACGATAGCCCGGAAGCGAAGAAACTTCGAAACCGTCCTATACATACCTATATGTGCAATACATGTAACCAACGCATAGAAGAGCGTACGAACGAGCGGATTGCTACCGGTAACTTCCGTCTTTACCGGACGATCAAAAATGAAGATGAATGGTAGAACAACAATAAAGTTACCCTGATTGGCATGATCAATGGACTTCTGCTTGGATGGATAATGAAGTGGGTCGAAATGCTATCCGGTAAAAAAGTGTATAAGCTTTTTTTGAATTTGGATTTCCTCCCCCTAATTGGAGCCGTTTCCTGGAGTGAGGAATCATTATTCTTTTTCCACCTCCTTTTCTCACTGGCAATTACGTATAGTTACGTTTATATTCTGCATCCTTTGAAAGTTTTCAGGAAATGGAACAAATACGCACTTGCTTTTATCACGATCATTCCCGCCATCATGCTTTACTTCCCACTATCGGCGCTGTCAAAAACAGAAGCTATCTTGTCCTTCTTTCTGATTTGACAGCTTTCTTTTTGTGGACAATCTTACATCTTTTTTACGAACTTTCCCTCCCTAAAGCAATATAAAAAAAGAACCGTGCGTAAATCGCACGGTTCTTTTTATCATTACTCGATATTTTTATACTTTTCTGGCTCTAACTGAATTTGTTCTAACATGATATCAATCAATTCAATCGGATAACGCTGCTTTTTCATTTCGTCTCCCAAAAGGTACTCGACGAAATAAAAAGGTTCTGTTTTTGTAACCGAATCGATTTTCACCTGATGATCGTCTTTCAGCATCTGCATGAAAAACATTTCTGTATCGCGTGCAGCTGAATCATCAGGCCTTGCATCACAGACAACTTTGATCGTCAACCAATTGTATAAAGCATCCTGTAATGATTTCATCATCTTAAGCCTGTTCTTCTTTTCTCGAATTATGAAGACGGATCCTATAAATCCCCAGAACAAGCGAAGCGATGACTAATGCCTCCCCCATAGGGAGAAACACCGCAAAGAAAGAAAGAAGGGTACATCCAAGTGCCATTATCACATAAATGACCACATTTTTTAGCAATGGTAACTTTTTGGCAAAACCTAATTGATAGACAAGGATGCATAATCCAAAGACCGTCAAATATAAATACCACATTCCTGCTTCAGGATTTTCATCCACTCTGTACAATGCTGCAAAAAATGATAATCGCTCTTGGATATCCAATCTTTTCTCCTCCTCTTGCTATTTATTTTTCTTCAACAGCAACTTTTTTTCTTTTAGCTGCTCTTTCACGCTCGTTTTTATCTAGAATTTTTTTACGAAGGCGGATTGATTCCGGAGTTACTTCACAGTACTCGTCATCGTTCAAATATTCCAGAGCTTCTTCAAGGGACATGATTCTTGGTTTTTTCATGGAAGAAGTTTGGTCTTTATTTGCTGAACGCATATTTGTCATTTGTTTCGCTTTAACGATATTAACAGTCAAATCGCTATCACGGTTATGTTCCCCGACGATCATGCCTTCATAAATATCCGTACCTGGCTCAACGAAAATAACACCGCGGTCTTCTACTTGCATAATACCGTATTGTGTAGTTTTTCCTGATTCCATGGATACAAGTACACCTTGGCGTCTTCCGCCGACTTGACCTTGTGCCATTGGTTGATAGCTGTCAAATGAATGGTTCATGATACCATATCCGCGTGTAATCGTTAAGAACTCAGTTGAATAGCCAATAAGTCCGCGAGCTGGGATCGTGAACAGTAAACGAACTTGACCGCTTCCGCTGTTGATCATATCCAATAATTCACCTTTACGGGCTCCCATTGATTCCATGATCGAACCAGTGTGCTCCTCAGGTACGTCGATTTGTACACGTTCAACCGGCTCACAACGGACACCATCAATCAAACGAACGATAACTTCCGGTTTAGAAACTTGCAGTTCATAACCTTCACGTCTCATGTTTTCGATCAGGATGGAAAGGTGAAGCTCCCCACGACCTGAAACAATCCAGACATCCGGAGAATCGGTATTTTCGACTCTTAAGCTGACATCAGTCTGCAATTGGTTTCTCAAACGCTCTTCAATTTTACGAGCTGTAACGAATTTACCTTCACGGCCTGCGAATGGGCTGTTATTTACAAGGAAAGTCATTTGTAATGTTGGCTCGTCAATACGCAGGATAGGTAGAGCTTCAGGGTGCTCGGTCGGACAAACCGTTTCCCCTACGTTAATATCCTCCATACCAGAAACGGCGATTAAATCACCGGCAACGGCTTCTTGGATTTCAACTTTCTTCAAGCCAATATAACCAAAGATTTTCGTTACACGGAATTGTTTAACCTTCCCATCAAGTTTCATTAATGAAACTTGTTGACCTACATGCATTTTACCGCGGAATACACGGCCAACGCCAATACGACCTACATAATCATTATAGTCAAGTAAAGCCACTTGGAATTGAAGCGGTTCATCTGAGTTATCAATTGGTGCAGGGATCGTTTCGACGATTGTTTCGAAAAGTGGGGTCATGTCTTCTTCTTGTTTAGCAGGATCTGAATCCAAGCTAGCAGTACCAGCGATACCTGAAGTGAAAACAACTGGGAAGTCTAATTGTTCTTCTTCAGCTCCTAGTTCGATGAATAAGTCAATTACTTCATCGACCACTTCATTTGGACGTGCAGAATCTTTATCGATTTTGTTCACGACAACGATTGGCGTGATCTTTTGTTCCAATGCTTTTTTCAACACGAAGCGAGTTTGCGGCATACAGCCTTCATATGCATCAACAACAAGAAGAACGCCATCAACCATTTTCATGATCCGTTCCACTTCACCACCAAAGTCGGCATGACCAGGTGTATCCAAAATATTGATTCTTGTATCTTGGTATTGAACTGCTGTATTTTTCGCAAGAATCGTAATTCCGCGTTCTTTTTCAATCGCATTAGAATCCATCGCACGTTCTTCCACATGTTCATTTTCACGGAAAGTACCAGATTGCTTTAGCAACTGATCCACTAACGTCGTTTTACCATGGTCAACGTGAGCAATGATGGCTATATTACGAATATTTTCTCTTAATTTCAAAAAATTCACTCCTAAAAAAGTTTGTGTAAAACGTATCACTAGTATTAACTTACATATTATATCACAAACATACTAGAAACAAATACAGAAATTATGTACAATAGATATATTAGGGGTGATATTAATGAACATTAAATGGAATTTCTTAATATTAGCGGTATTGGCAACATCCAGCATTGGCTCCATTGGCATCTTCATTGCTGAAAAAAGCTTGATTGGAATATTAGCTGCAATCGTTATTCTATGCGGAATCATGGGGTTTGGTTTCACTCAAAAGAAGAAATTACGTGAAGCCGGGAAGTTATAATATAAAAAACTCGCTGACAGACAGCGAGTTTTTTTTGTTAATTATTTCTATCCGAGACTTTTATCATGGCCGCAATCAGTCCTTGATACTAACGGCTGGAGTTTCCTGATAAGTATTTGTCAAATACTTCTTTGTGCAGCCCTGGTTTTGATACGAAAAGTGAATCGCCTTTTAAAAAATCCAATTTGTCACCTTTAATATTACTAACTTCCCCGCCCACTTCCTCGACCAGTAAAACTCCCCCGGCAAAGTCCCAAGGCATGAGTCTCATGGTTATGTATGCATCAACCCTTCCAGCGGCCACGAATGCCAGCTCCAACGCTGCCGAGCCATAAGAACGTGTTCCTCTTGCATCCCGGACTAGCGGTGCCAAAAGACTCGGGTCGATCCTCCGGTTTTCCGTTACCCAGCTTGCATTAATGGAAATGATCGCTTTGCTTACCGATGCCTCTTCAAGAGATGGGAGCCTTTGTTCATTCATAAATGCTCCTTGTCCCTTAATCGCATGATATAATTCATCACTAAAGACATCATAAACCATGCCAATCTTTCCAATGCCATCCACATAAACCCCAAGGGAAATCGCAAAATTCCTCTGTTGATGAATGAAATTCAAAGTCCCATCGATTGGATCGATGATCCAAACCGTACCTTTTAGGTCTTTAATATCATTGCCCATTCCCTCTTCACCAAAAATGCGGTGTTCTGGAAAAACTTCGCCGATTTTTTCGCAAAAAAACTTTTCTATCCCCTTATCCATATTAGTTACCAAATCATTCGGATTCGTTTTCATTTCAATATTCAACTTGGTTTTGAAGGACGCCCTTAGCCTAGTACCGGCTTCTTTCATCCATAACTTCGCATATGTATCCATTTCCTTGACCGATGCCATTATAATATCCCCGTCCTTTATGATCAGAAACTACATTAAAATGATCCTCTTTTAAAGATTAAAGCAAATATAGCTTACCTTCAAGCTTTTAACATCTTAAATTTTCCATTTTTTTAACTGATGAGGAAAGAAGGTCCCTTGACTGCCCATCCATAAATCGTAATCATGATTTAGCCAGCAAGAATATTCCCCTTTACTTGACGTTCCCCTTCCTTATAAAAGGGATTCGAGACAAAATGAAATTCCACCTTATATATATTGGACATTTAATGAAAAACGGACACATTATTTTTTAATAAAATAAAGTGTCCGTTCATCTATAATAAAATTCCTTGTATTGAAATTGATTCATTTCCTTAATTCATTCTCCTTCAAGGTCTCTCTGCAGCCAATCATTTACAAGGCTTTCAGTTTCAACAATTCCAAGCGGATGCGTTCTAGTCTTTGCTTGCATTGTGACCTCTTTTGGTCATTCTCTTCACCGATTGCTTCAAAAAGGGTTGCTAATTCATAGTCCATTTCCATTCTTAACACTGCAGCTCTATGTCTTTCAACTTCTTTAGCTTTTAATGCTTGGTTCATGACTTGTTTCATAATTAACATTCTCCCTTCGTTAATTAACGTAATTTTCTGAATTTATATTATCATATGACTTCCTACCTCAAATAGCAACTAATTTGTGCTATAACCTATAAGGAATTTTACATTGCCAACCCGAATCGTATTTTTTAAATTTTACTTTTACTTATGCTACAATATGTGCAGATATTACGGTAGGAGAGATGAAAATGAATATAGAAAGTTTTACAGCAGATGATTTTGATGTTTTTAAAATTGATGGATTGGAACCGCGCATGGATGCTTTAAAAGAACGGATCCAGCCTAAATTACAAGCCCTAGGAGAGTACTTTTCTCAAAAGCTCTCAGTTATGACCGGCGATGAAATGCACCCTCACGTTGCAAAGCATGCTAGACGGACAGTGAATCCCCCTAATGATACATGGGTTGCTTTTGCTGCCAATAGCAGAGGTTATAAAATGATGCCGCATTTCCAAATCGGGTTATGGGAAACGCATATGTTCATCTGGTATGCCGTCATTTACGAAGCCCCTAATAAACTGGAAATCGGAAAGCATCTGGAGCAGCAGGCAGACCGATTGGTGAATAGCATTCCCTCTCATTATGTTTGGTCAATGGACCATACAAAACCTGATGTCATCCCTCATGATGGTCTTGGAGTAGATGATTTGAATTCAATGTTCACCCGTTTGCAAACGGTAAAGAAAGCCGAAATCCTATGCGGTATAAAAATATCCCGTGATGACGCTATTAAGTTAAAAAATGATGATTTCATTGAAACCATTCAAGATGCGTTTGAACATCTTTTACCCTTATATCAACTAAATTAAACACATTGGTTCCTATTCGGATCCAACAATAACTGGAAAATATAAAAGGAGAGCCAAAGAGCTCTCCTCAGACTGTAGGCAAACTCGATAATTATTGGGTTTGTCTACAGTTTTTTTAGGTTTTTATTAATTTGACCGTTGCGTCCAGGACTCGCTTTTCCGCCAGAGTCCGGATAACCGCCCCAATCAACTATGTTTTAAGTTAGAACTTCTTTTGCCTATAAACTAAGGCCAGCCTGGGAATCTCTCCATCCCTATTTTTGCACTAAACCTTTGCTTGCTTGAATCAAGTCTCTAATTCGGTCTTCCTTGTCTGTCTCGAAGCATTCGATGATCTTGCTGCCGACAATGACTCCATCGCAGTATTGTATGGCATCACGGATATGTTCTGGAGTCGATATGCCGAACCCGGCAAGAACGGGAACCGGACTTATCTCTTTTACCTTCTTTAAATAGCCTCCAAGTTCTTCTCCGAAGGCGTCACGGGCACCTGTGATGCCTTTGACTGTAACTGCGTAGATGAAGCCCTCCGCCCCTGCGGTTATCTCAGTGATGCGCTCTTGCGGAGATGTGAGTGTCACAAGTCGGATAAGAACGATCCCTGCAGTTTTGATTGATGAAAAGATGGCTTCTTCTTCAATCGGTAAATCGGGGATGATGCACCCGGAAATTCCTGCTTGAAGACAGTCAGTCGTAAACTCTTTAAGTCCATATGCCAGGATTGAATTCGTATATCCCATTAAAATAATGGGGATGTTCACATCCTTTTTGATTTCCATTACTTTTTTCAGGACATCTTTTAAAGTTGTTCCATTTTTCAAAGAACGGATTCCAGCTTGTTGGATAACGGGTCCATCAGCGACAGGGTCAGAGAAAGGTATACCTAGTTCAACGGCAGTCGCCCCGCTGTTTTCAAGGAAAAGAAGCTGGCTCTTTAACCGATCAAGACCTCCATCACCTGCCATGATATATGGTATGAACGCTTTTTCCTGCTTTGTTTGGCATTCTTCAAGTGCATTTGTCAATTTATTCATGTTCACTACCCCCCATCAATGATTGGACCGTTTCAACATCCTTATCACCACGGCCGGACAGGCAAATCACCAGTCCTGTTCCTTTCTCCATTTCTTTAGCAAGCTTTAAACCATAGGAAATGGCATGTGAACTTTCTAAAGCAGGGATGATCCCTTCCTCCCTTGAGAGCATCGCTAGGGCTTCCAGGGCTTCATCATCGGTTACTGAAGTATATTCCACCCGATTCGTATCTTTTAAGTAACTATGTTCAGGCCCTACCCCTGGATAATCCAGCCCTGCCGAAATAGAATGTGCCTCCTGGATCTGACCGTCCTCGTTCTGCAAAACATACATGAATGCCCCGTGGAGCACCCCAGGTTTCCCTTTCGTCAAACTTGAAGCATGTAACGGTGTATTAAGTCCATGCCCTGCCGCTTCCACTCCGTATAACTTTACCGTTTCATCCTCAATGAAGGGATAAAACATCCCCATTGCATTACTTCCTCCGCCTATGCATGCAACTACTGCATCCGGCAGGGAATGAACCGCCTCAGAATATTGACGTTTTGTTTCATTCCCTATCACGCTTTGAAAATCACGGACAATAACGGGGAATGGGTGCGGACCAAGAACTGATCCCATTATATAATGGGTGTCATCCACATTAGCCACCCAATATCGTAACGCTTCATTTACTGCATCCTTCAGTGTCCCGCTTCCTTGTGATACAGATATGACCTTGGCTCCCAAAAGCTCCATCCTGAATACATTCAATTTCTGTCTCCTGATATCTTCTTCCCCCATAAAGATGATGCATTCCAACTTCAGCAAAGCACACACAGTCGCCGTTGCAACCCCGTGCTGTCCTGCACCCGTTTCGGCAATCACTTTTTTCTTGCCCATTTTCTGAGTCAGCAAAGCCTGGCCGATCGTATTATTTATTTTGTGGGCTCCGGTATGATTCAAGTCTTCGCGCTTCAGATAAATATCTGCACCACCAGCCAATCTCGTTAAGTTCTCCGCAAAATAAAGAGGGGTTTCCCGTCCGATATATTGTTTCAGGTAATAACTTAGCTGCCTTTGGAATTCTGGATCATTTTTAGATTGTTCATATACTTCTTCAAGCTCCGTAATCGCCGCCATTAAAGTTTCTGGAACGAAGCGGCCTCCATATGCTCCAAAATGTCCAGTTTTATCAGGCTGTGTATAAGTATTCATCTATTCATTCCTCTTTTCCGGCTGTATTTTTTGCCTCATTGATAAATGCTTTTATTTTTACAGCATCTTTTAATCCGTTTGTTTCAACACCACTTGCTACGTCAACTGCGAATGGTGAAACGGCATTAATCGCTTTTACGACGTTTTCCGGAGTCAGCCCACCGGCTAGAATTACCTTCTCCAATGGCAGATCAGCTTTTCGAATCATATCCCAATCCAAAGTCAATCCCTTGCCGGATGCGCTCTTAGGAAGATCGACCAATAGATAATCCGCTGGGTATTCATGCAGGTTTTCAAGGTCTTTCTCTGAATGGATGGCAAAGGCCTTGATCACCGGCAGGGGCATTCTGCGGGCAAAGCTGGCAGACTCGTTACCATGAAGCTGAATATAATCCAATCCCGCAATTTCAGCACTTTTTATCACTTCTTGTTCAGTTTGATTGGCAAACACTCCTACTTTTTTAACATGACCAGCTAGATTCGCTCCGAAATCTCCTACTATCTTCGGCTCAACCTTCCTGCTGCTCTCGGCAAAAATGAAACCAATGAAGTCTGCCCCGGAACTAACAGCAGTCCGAGCAGCTGCCAAAGTCTTTATCCCACAGATTTTCACTAACATATTAATCTCCTTATATACTCATTTGAAGTTCGGCCATCTTGTGCGGAAGATTTGATGCAGTCATGAGTGTCTCACCGACCAAAACCGCTTTTGCACCAGCAGCCTTCACACGCATCACGTCTTCTTTTGTTTTGATCCCACTTTCACTGATAATGATATGGCGTTTAGGATCAAGTAACTTCGCCAGTCGTTCCGTTACAGCCAAATCCACTTTGAAGGTCTTTAAATTCCGATTATTAATCCCTATGAGCTCTGCATTCAGCTCTAGAGCACGTTCCAGTTCGGCTTCATCATGGACTTCCGTCAATACTTCAAGCCCTTTCTTTTTTGCATATTGATATAATTCATGAAGGCGTTCTTTAGAAAGTGCTGCCACAATCAATAGAATGATAGTCGCACCTGCTTGATGGGCCCGATCGATTTGGATTTCATCGATGATGAAATCTTTGCACAACCTGGGAATTCGTATGGTCTCGCTTACGTTTCTCAAATCTGCAATTGATCCTTTAAAGAAAACCTCATCCGTCAATACGGAAATCGCTGCAGCTCCGCCCCTTTCATATGAAAGGGCCTGCTCGATCGGATTTACATTGATTTTAATGTCCCCTTTTGAAGGGGAAGCCCGTTTTATTTCCGCGATGACCGCCATCGATTTAGCCGTTTTCAAATTTTCCACCAAAGATGGTCTGACTATGTTGATCATGACCGAATCAACTAAGCCCCTTTCTTTTAATTTTGCGACTTCCACCTTTTTCTGTTCGATGATTTCCGTTAAGATATTTTCCATTACATGACCACCTTATTTCTATTGCCATAAGCAATCAGATTTTCTAACTTTTCAAGAGCCGATCCGCTATCAATGCTTTCTTTGGCCATGGAGATTCCTTTTTTGACCGTCTCTGCCGTACCATGTGCGTATAATCCCAATCCGGCATTCAATAAAACGGTATCACGATATGCACCTTTTTCCCCTTTGAGAAGCCTAAGCATGATATCGGCATTTTGTTTGGCGTCACCGCCACGGATGGCATCATTTCCGTAAACCGGCAGATCTACTTCTTCAGGATGCAGCGTAAATGGAATAATATCTCCTTGCTCCAAAAGGACGAGTGAGTTTTCCCCCTGCAGGCTCGCTTCATCCATGAACCCGGCACCATTTATGACGACTGCGCGTTTCCTGCCCAATTTATGCAGGACTTCCGCAAAAAGCTCGAGCATATCGCGTCGATTGATCCCCATTAATTGCGTGTCGAGTTGGACTGGATTTGTCAGTGGACCGATAAGGTTAAATATCGTCGGGATCTTCAGTTCTTTTCTCACTTTCATTATCCTTGCAATATTAGGATGAACAGATGGGGCAAATAAGAATGTGATTCCGTTTTCCTCCAACAGTTCCTTTAACATGCCAGGCTCCAAGTACAAATTAACGCCTAATGCTTCCAATACATCCGCACTTCCCGTTTTGCTTGAAATGCTGCGATTTCCATGTTTGGCAACCTTGACACCCGCCCCAGCAAGCACGAAGGCCGATGCTGTGCTTATATTGAAACTTTGTGACCCATCTCCTCCCGTTCCGCAATTATCCATTACATTAAGGGAGCTTGTTTGTACACTTCTTGCTTCTTTTCTCATGACTCTGACAAGGCTTGCTATTTCACCTGCCGTTTCCCCTTTGGCTTTTAAGGCAATGATGAATGCTGCCATCTCGCTTTCGGAGATATCTTTAGAAAATAGCGATTGGGCTGCTCTGCTCATCTCTTCTTCCGTCAATGTTTGACGCTCTGCTAACTTCGCTAAATACTCCTTCACCGCTAACTCCCCCAGTCGTTTTTTGTTTTATAGAATGGATTGTTCCTTCTCTGATTGAAAGGTACCGGCAATCTCATAAAATTGATGTAATAATTCCTTGCCGATTTTCGTCCCTATTGATTCAGGGTGGAACTGTAAACCGTAGAGAGGGAATTCCTGATGTTTAAGGGCCATGATTTCCCCATCATCCAGTGCCACTGCCGTCACAGTCAGTTCCTCTGGCAAACTAGCCCTTTCAACCACAAGGGAATGGTAGCGCATTACCGGGAATTGTAAGTCCTGTTTGGCAAAAACACCTGTTCCATCGTGTTCGATTACCGATGTTTTTCCATGCATGATTTGTTTCGCCCCAACAACATTCGCTCCAAAAACCGCCCCAATGGCCTGGTGCCCCAAACAAATGCCTAATAGCGGAACCTTCTCATAAAAATTGCGGATGATCTCCATACTGATTCCAGCATCTTCGGGCCTGCCCGGTCCCGGGGAAATGACGATTGCCATTGGATTCAGTTCCTCAATTTCCGCAAGAGTGATTTCGTCATTCCTTTTTACTACGATTTCTTTTTCCACTTCACCTAAATATTGATAAAGGTTGTAAGTGAACGAGTCATAGTTATCAATTAATAAAATCATCTAGTGTGAACCTCCATTAAAGCGCGTGCTTTATTTTGTGTTTCTTCATATTCCGTTTTTGGATCTGAATCATATACGATTCCAGCCCCTGCCTGTACATAGGCCTTGCCATCTTTAATGATCATCGTCCGAATGGCTAAAGCCATATCAAGATCCCCTCCAAAACCTATGTAGCCTATCGAGCCCGAATACATCCCCCGTTTACAATTTTCCAGTTCATTAATCAGCTCCATTGCCCTGATTTTAGGAGCACCTGAAACTGTTCCGGCAGGAAGGCACACCGTCAGTGCATCTAAACTCGTGTACCCTTCCCTAAGCTTTCCGCTAACCTTCGAAGCAATATGCATGACATGCTGATATCTTTGAATTTCCATTTCCTCGGTGAGGTGGATTGAACCGATTTCGCAAACCCTGCCAAGATCATTTCTACCTAAATCAACCAGCATCTTATGCTCGGCAAGTTCCTTCTCATCCATCAGCAGGCTTTTTTCGAAGCCCTTATCTTCTTCATCCGTTTTTCCTCTCGGCCTTGTGCCGGCAATGGGATTAACATGAACCGTTCCTGATGAAACACTGATTAAACTTTCTGGAGAAGACCCAATGATTGTATAGTCACCAAATTCTATATAAAACATATACGGAGAGGGGTTGGCTAATCGCAAACGACGATAAGCATCGAAAGGCTCCCCATCAAAGTCCGCTTTAAACCTTTGTGATAAAACGACTTGGAACACTTCACCAGCTATGATAGCCGATTTAGCTTCAAGGACCATTTTCTCGAATTCATCCTGACTGAAATTCGAGCTGAATTCCAAATATTCCGACGATATTTCCTTTGACGGCTTGCTTGCCTGATTTATTTTATCCTTCATTCCCAATAAACTCTTTTCACTATCTTCTTCAGCAGTCAAAAGATGGATCTTCTGGAGAACATGATCGAATATATACAGTTCTTTATAAAAAAGAAAGTGAGAATCAGGCATTTGCAATGAATCAGGAGGAACCGGACCAATATTTTCATAAAGACGAATGATATCATAGCCCATATATCCGATTGCGCCACCGTTAAATGGCGGAAGATTTGTGGGAACCTCATCTATTTCCACTAATAATTCTTTTTTTAGAAACTCGATGATATTGATGTCCTTAACGATTTGATCACCTGTTTCAATGTCTTTCACATTTACTCGGTCAGCAAGCGATGTCACCTCCAAATAAGGATTTGAACCTAGATATGAGTAGCGGCCGTTGTCATGATGCGAATTTGAACTTTCCAATAAAAACTTCTGGTCACCATCTAATTTCTGAAATATGGCAATGGGTGTATGGATATCCCCTTCAATTGTATCCATTTTAAAACGGAGTATTTTTTTTTCATCCAAATTATTCATCTCTTGATTCCCTCCCGATTCTTATGCGCTCTTATAATCTCCCGGAGGGAAAACCCTTTTGGCCAAATGACCAGGTCTTCATTTCCTCTGGATAATTTCTTTAAAAGGTATATATATTGAAATTCCAATAAAAAAATCCCCTGCAAACACAAATATGTGTCTGCAGAGGACGGTATACCGCGGTGCCACCTCAAGTTGGAAAAATGCATCATTTTTCCCTCTCAAACAAGAATTGAATTCTTGCGATTACCCTTTAACGGTGGCAGCCGAGTTTCCCTACTTATTTTCAAGAAACCACTCATAAGTCCATTCATCTTCTTATATCGTACCGGTTTCCACCTCTTCCGGCTCTCTGTGACGCATCTAAAAAGATTACTACTCTCATTCATAGATTTAATTATCATTTTCAAAAAAACGCAAAAAGGGCCCTCATCCAAAGGACGAGGAACCCGTGGTACCACCTTAATTAGCTAAATTAGCTCACTTTACGGCATTTACATGCCTATCTCCATTAACGATGAGATAATCGCCAAAGCCTACTCCGTTCATCCGTTTCGGTTTGGGGCTCGGAAGTCCATTCGCTTAATTTCGTTCACCAGTTTTCAGCAACCACTGGCTCTCTGCAGAACATCATTAAGGTACTCTTCTTCGTCACTGCCTTTATCTTTTTCTTGATTATTATGTTAAAACAATCTTTTCAGTAAGTCAATGGAGTTTTCGAAAAATTATATTTTTAATGTTTCATTTTTATCCATTCCCCGTCATCGATTCCTTTTGCCTTCTTAATGACAAGATAGGCTGAATAGGTGCTGACTGACTCGAACTCATCCGTATACTTTTTTTCATCCGCCTTACCGGGGACTATTTCCTTGAATCTTCGGTAAGCCTTCATGAATTCTTCCTTTTGTATCTTATTTTCATAGGCCTTTTCTACTGCTTCAAAGAATTTAATCACATCTACGATTTCGTCAGTAGACCAATCGAGATCCATTGGATATTGATAATCCATATCCTAAACACGCTCCTTCTAGATAGTTTTTCATGTTGTCCCGCGGACCATGCATCATCAGTCTGCCCATTTTGACCGAATTGCTTCCGCCTGGTCGATAATCCGACTGAATAGTTCAGCAGTCGATGGTACATCATGAATCAGCCCCATCACTTGTCCTGCCCAGGCAAAGCCTTCACCTTCGACACCGTCATGAATATAACGCTGATTCGCTTTTCCACTTATGTATTCCTTCAATTGTTCATATCCGCCGTTTTCTTTTTCAATATCAAGAATCTTATCGGTCCAGCTGTTTGCAATTACCCTGGCTGGTGCACCAATGGACCGCTTGATGATAACGGTATCATTTTCCGTGCCGGAAACCAAGGCATTTTTATATAATTCGTGTGCATGAACACACTCTTTGACAGCTATGAAACGTGTTCCCATCTCGATTCCTTCGGCACCAAGCGCCAACGCTGCCATCAAACCGCGTCCATCGCCAAAACCACCAGACGCGATGACTGGAATTTTAACGGAGTCCACAACTTGAGGAATTAACACGGAGGTTCCAATATCATCACGCCCTAAATGTCCTCCGCCCTCCTGACCAACTACCATCACTGCATCTGCACCAAGCTGTTCAGCCTTCATTGCCTGCCTTCTTGCGGCAACAAGCACCAGTTTTTTCACTTGAGTGCCTTTGACGTAATCTAGAAAAGGGCCAGGGTTGCCGCCGGTTACGGAAACAGCTGCAATTCCCTCTTTCAAAGCCGCTTCAAGCATGTGTTCATAAGGCCTCCCATGCTGGCCGATCGCAAAGTTCACACCAAACGGTTTATCCGTCAATGATTTTGTTTTTCTTATTTCTTCTATCAGCTGCTCCGGGGTGTCCAAGGACATGGCCGTCACCTGCCCTAGCCCGCCTGCATTCGACACTGCCGCAGCCAGGTCGGCATATGCTAAATGGGCCAATCCCCCTTGTACGATGGGGTATTGAATACCTAACAAATCGGTCACACTCGTATTCCACTTCAAACTCCTCATCTCCTTTGCATTTGTTGGTTTGTTTTATTTAGCTGATTCAATATCATTATCTTCATTATGGCAAATATTGTTTACCCGTTCAATTTTTTAACTCACGCATTCAATATTTATAAAAGGAGAATTCTTGAGCCAATCCAGTTAATACTAGGAAAATGGGCAATAATTATCGGCTGATATTTTTATTGGGCCCCTTACAACAAAGACTTATAGAAATTGTTTAAATCAGGACATTAAAGTCACTCTAGGCATTTATTATAAGACGTGCTATAATTCATATGTTTTATGTCTATCCACAAGCTTACTAACCATACGAATGGAATCGGAGAAACATACGATCATTCATAGAAAGGGAGTATAACCTCCCATATTTCGTACCTATTTTACTGAAAAGGGGCCACAAAGAATTGTCTCAGAATGAAACACCCTTATACACTGCCTTATTGCAGCATGCAAAAAGAAATCCCGTTCAATTTCATATTCCAGGTCATAAAAAAGGAAAAGGAATGGACGCTGATTTCCGTAATTTCATTGGAGAAAATGCATTATCGATAGATTTAATCAATATCGCTCCCCTCGATGATCTCCATCAGCCAAAGGGGATCATCAAACAAGCTCAGGATCTTGCCGCTGAAGCTTTTGGGGCAGATCACACATTCTTTTCCGTTCAAGGAACAAGTGGAGCAATCATGACGATGGTCATGACAGTCTGCGGACCTGGGGACAAAATCATCGTCCCAAGGAATGTACATAAATCCGTAATGTCTGCCATTGTATTTTCCGGAGCTGTTCCCATTTTCATCAATCCTGAAATAGACAAGGATTTGGGCATTTCACACGGAATCACCGTCGATGCCGTTGAAAAAACTCTGAGGGAACATAGCGATGCAAAAGGATTGCTTGTCATCAATCCCACCTATTTCGGCATTTCGGCTGATTTGCAAAAAATAGTGGAAGTTGCCCATTCCCACAAAATCCCAGTACTCGTAGATGAGGCACATGGTGTCCATATACACTTCCATGAAGACTTACCGATGTCAGCCATGCAGGCTGGGGCAGATATGGCTGCAACTAGTGTTCATAAACTGGGCGGTTCACTAACGGGAAGTTCCATATTGAATGTTAAGACTGGATTGGTTTCCGCAAATCGTGTTCAAGCCATATTGAGCATGCTCACAACCACCTCAACCTCCTATATCCTTCTGGCTTCCTTGGATACGGCTAGAAGACAACTTGCGACAGTAGGCAGGGAAATGATCGATGAAGCGATTAATCTCGCAGGGTATATCCGTGAGGCCGTTAATGAGATTCCTTATCTTTACTGTGTCGGCAGCGAAATTCTCGAGAGTGAGGCAGCCTTTAGTTATGATCCGACAAAATTGATCATATCCATCAAGGAATTGAATATTACCGGATACGACGTTGAGAAATGGCTTCGTGAAAAGCATAATATCGAAGTGGAACTTTCCGACTTGTACAATATTCTTTGCCTGATAACACCTGGAGACACAAAAACAGAAGCGGACCTGCTGATCGCTGCCCTTAGAGACCTAGCGGATGAGTTTAAGGAAATGGCGGCTGAACATGAAAAGATCGAAGTCCTGCTTCCTGATACACCACCGCTGGCTTTATCACCCAGGGAGGCATTTTATGCAGAAACCGAAGTGGTTCCCATTGGGGAATCTGTCGGCAAAATCAGCGCTGAATTCATCATGGTTTACCCTCCTGGAATCCCGATCTTCATTCCAGGAGAATTGATTACTGAAGATAATATCAATTACATCCGGAAAAACATCGAGGCCGGACTTCCGGTTCAAGGCCCTGAGGACCCGGAAATAAAACATTTACGCATCATAAAAAATTGATTGATCCCATCAAACCAGAGCAGAGTACTGCTCTGGTTTTTTTGAACCTTTTATTATTAAGCACTGGCTTCTATAAAAAGGGTGCTTCAGGTTATAACCCTGAAACACCCTTACATTCTATTAATCTTGAAATCTTTTTTCCATTTATTTTTCAGAGGCAGCTGTATCACAGCTTTGGCAGTTGTGATTGTGTGTGTATAGTACACTTACTTTCTCATCTTCAAAATGTTCAATCGTGCTATTGCAAGTTTGACATACGATAGTTCCCATTTTTACAACCCCTTCCCCTATATTGTATGCATTATTGACGTAATGTAACCGCTTTAAATGAATTATAATATAACACATTTATTATTTCAAGCTAAAAAGTATAACATATATACTTTTTCCCACTTAATGAACGATCATGTTGAAAGAAATGGATGCCAATCGGTCGTTAGACTGATTCTTTTTTTTAGGCTCTTTTCATAAAGATTGTTGTTTTTAAAACGAAACTCTTTAAGGTTGATTGGAGCGGAAGTGCGAGCCCTGCGGGAGCAGCGGGACAGGTGAGACCCCTCAGGCGTTTACGCCGAGGAGGCTCACCGCCCGCACCAAGGAAAGCGAGCATCTGGAGGGGAAATCAACCACACCCCACTACTTGGTAAATAGCAACAAAGTATGCGAAAACAGCCTTTTTTTAAAACACCGGAATTTATTTATAAACGAAGGACCCTGGACTCAATGCATCACACTCCTTGCTTTGGCATGGCAAGGTGAAAAAGGAATTTCGCCTTTTCATTTACATATAGATAGGTATATAATACATCCATAAAATGTTAAAATATTCTTACATCTTATCGATTGAAGGGGGATCCACATGACTGAAAATGCCTATATCAAACTCGTTCCTGAGTCCGTGAAAGGAACTGTAACCATCGAAGACGTGAAAGAATTGCTGAACTATTATCAAATGATTACAGCGAAAACCGGAAAGCAACTGGATTGGGACTATGATAAGAAAGCATTTCCTTATGAAATGAAAGAACCGGAAAGAATGAAGGATAAGGCCATATATCTCCAAGCCAAAGAAGATCGATATCACATGATATTGATAGGAGTTGACCAGGAAGTCGTAAAGGATGAAAATGGATCAGATCGCATCCAATCCTATATCCAATTCACCCTCCCTGATACAGCAACTTTCGGTGATAAGGGAAAAGCTAATGAATTGTGCAAATTCCTTGCAAAGAAATTACGGGCGCAGCTGCATCTCTTCAATAAACGGGTGATGTACTATTACCCAAGGAAATAAAAAACCTGCAAATGCCGAAATTGGCTCATGCAGGCGTTTCAATTAATTTTGGATCAAGGAACTCATAGCCTTTCTTTTGAAAACCTTTCACGATATCCTCTATCGCTTCACTCGTCCATTTCCGGTCATGCATCAATAAGTTCGCCCCATTTCCCAAATAAGGGCTGTTCAACATGATTTCCGTTAAAGCTTTTTTATCCTGATACTCTTTTTCCCAGTCATATCCGTAAGCCCAATTCATGACCAACATTTTTTCCTTCTCAGCGACTTTTTTTGATTGCTCGGTATTCGAACCAAATGGCGCCCTGAAGTATTTAGGGCGTTCCCCTATTATTCCCTCAACCAAATTGTTCAATTTTACGATTTCCCGCTCTTGTTCCTTTTCGTTCAACTCTTTTAAATTCACATGGGAATACGTATGATTTCCTATGGAAAAACCCATTTCATGAATTTCTTTCAGCATCGCTTTATTTTCATCATTTTCAAGGAAGTGACCGTTCACGAAAAATATCGCAGGTACTTCAAGTCGCTTCAGGGTTTGGGCGATTGCCAGGGAATATTTATCAGGTGCATCATCAAATGTCAACAACACAACTTTCGGATTTGCATCCCCAATCGGTTTAAATGACCAATTCTCTTTATCCACCCGATATTCTGCCTTCACATACCCTTCGCCAATCGTTTGTGACTTTTCTTTTTCCAAATCTTTCTCTTGCTGACTTTCATCTTGGACCGTTGTCGTCGTTTCCACACTTTTTTCATTCTCATTTTCAGTTTGGCCGGAACTCGGGTCATTACAAGCCATCAATAAAAATGATACTAATGTAAATAATGCCACTACTTTTTTAAACATGATTCCTCCGTGGTTTCATATGTCATCTAAGCTTACGAAAAATTCAATATACGGGTACCAGCGTTTCCAAAAGGATTTGTAAAATCCCGTAACATAATAGACTTATGACAGTAACAAGCATGGTTCGTCTATTGGATTTTAAAATCATTTTACCAATGTAAATGGCTAGATAAGAAAAGACCAGAAACATGAATACTTTGAAAACGAATCGATCGTTAACAGACAGCCATTCAACTAATGTATACCCACTCCAAACGATTAGTTGAAAGAGGATTACCAGATAATTTTTCAAGTGATCCACCCCATTTTAATATGTATATATCAGCCATTATCTTTTTATTGGCAAAAAATATTCCTTTAACAAATCGCTCATCTTATTTTTTATCCCCTATGGACTTTTTCAAACCCTTTAAAGGAAAAAAGTAAGAAGTCCTTTTTATAGCTTATGCCCATTTTGTCCATTTCATTTAACTAGTGAGAAGAAAATCATGAATGGGGAGTCATCCTTCATTTTTTTAAATCCCGCCAAAAAAAAGCGTACTGCATTTAGCAGTACTCTTCAGACTGTAGACATTCTCGATGGAAATCGAGTTTGTCTATTTTTATGCTTGTACAATTTGGACGTTGATTGGAACGTAGGCCACTCGCTTTCCGCAGGCGGGAGCCTCCTCGGCACTCCTGCGGGGTCTCCCCTGCCACGCTTTTAGGAGTCTCGTACCTTCCGCTCCAATCAACTTTGTCTTACCTTTTAGATTGAACACTAGTACTCAACATTAAATAAAGAGGGCCATAGCGAGTATAAATCCCCCAAAACACCTCTGTCCAACATGCTCATTTTTTTTCTCGGTGTGCATATCTGGCAAACACATGTGGAAGTAGCAGATCATATGCGTCATCATCAAGATGTAAAACCTATATATGCGAAGCGTAAAGAAACGATTTTAAGGGGACTAAAAAAATTGTCGATGCATGCGGTCCTTACTTTCGCTGCCATTAATTTAAAGAAGATGGCCAGTTGGACATGGCGAGTTCCAAAAATGGCCTAACATAGCGGGCTCTCTTAACTTTAGGCGAAATTCAGAGGGGATTTCAAAAGGGGTTCGGAATTTTTTAATTCCGAACCCCTTTTGTCTATAAACTTAAAGCGTACTGCATTAGCAGTACGCTTTTAAATAACTCAATTACTTGATGATGTGGATAGGAGTTCCAAGGGCAACTTCAGCTGCTTCCATTGTGATTTCCCCTAAAGTTGGATGTGCATGGATTGTCATCGCAATATCTTCGGCAGTCATTCCTGCTTCGATAGCCAAACCTAGTTCTGCAATCATATCAGAAGCGTTTGGTCCTGCAATTTGTGCTCCAATAACCAATCCGTCTTCTTTGCGAGTGATAAGCTTCACAAATCCGTCCGTATTATTTAATGAAAGAGCACGTCCATTTGCAGCGAATGGGAATTTAGAAGCAAGCGCTTCGATTCCAGCTTCCTTCGCTTCTTTTTCATTATAACCGACAGAAGCAAGTTCCGGTTCAGAGAATACAACAGCCGGAATAGCAAGATAGTCGATTTCAGATGAATGCCCAGCAATGGCTTCAGCTGCAATTTTACCTTCATAAGAAGCTTTATGAGCTAACTGAGGTCCAGAAACGATATCACCGATTGCGTAGATGTTTTTCACGCTAGTACGGCATTGTTTATCCGTTTCGATCAAACCACGGTCAGTCATTTTGATTCCGACTTGTTCCAGGCCGATTTCAGCAGTGTTTGGACGACGTCCAACTGTTACTAAAACGTAATCGGCTTCAACCTTTTTCTCTTCGCCTTTTACTTCATAAGTAACGGTTACACCTGTATCAGTTTCTTCCACGCCTTTAGCATTTGCTTTAGTAACAATTTCAGCACCTTTGTTTTTAAGGTTACGCTTAACAAGTGCTGCCATTTGTTTTTCAAAGCCTGCAGAAAGGATTTCTTCGGTACCTTCAAGGATCGTCACTTTAGTGCCAAAGCTAGCGAATGCTCCGCCAAGCTCAGTTCCGATGTAACCTCCGCCGATTACCACGATCGAACTTGGAACTTCTTCCAAAGCAAGAGCGCCAGTTGAATTAAGTACACGTTTCGTATATTTAAATGACGGAATCTCGATTGGCGATGAACCAGTAGCGATGATTGCGTTTTTAAAAGTATATGTTTGGGCTGAGTCATCATTCATAACACGGATGCTGTTTTCATCAACGAAATAAGCTTCGCCAGTTACAACATCAACATTATTGCCTTTTAACAGGCTACTTACACCGCCTGTTAATTTTTTTACAACAGAACCTTTCCAAGCTTGTACTTTAGAAAAATCAACAGTAACTTTTTCTGCAAAGATACCCATATCTTCTGAATGCTGAGCTTCATGGAAACGGTGTCCAGCCGAAATCAAAGCTTTCGATGGGATACAGCCTACATTCAAACAAACTCCGCCGATTGTTCCTTTTTCAACGACCGTTACTTTCTGTCCAAGCTGTGCTGCGCGAATTGCGGCAACATATCCCCCTGGGCCTGAACCGATTACTAAAGTATCTGTTTCGATTGGAAAATCTCCTACTACCATTGTTTACGCCTCCATTAACAATAATTCTGGGTCGTTCAATAACTTTTTGATATGATTCAATGCATGTTGAGCAGTTGCTCCATCAATCATGCGGTGATCAAAGCTCAGTGATAATGCCAGAACTGGAGCGGCGATAATTTCCCCGTCGCGTACAATTGCTTTTTCGGCAATGCGTCCAATCCCTAGAATGGCAACTTCTGGATGATTGATAACAGGTGTGAACCATTGACCGCCTGCGGAACCGATATTCGTAATGGAGCAAGAAGCACCTTTCATTTCGTTAGGAGCCAATTTGCCGTCACGGGCTTTCGTCGCTAATTCGTTAATTTCTTGTGAAATAGCAAAAGTTGATTTACGATCTGCATCTTTTACAACTGGAACGAGCAGTCCTTTGTCTGTGTCTGCAGCAATTCCGATATTGTAATAGTGTTTATGGATAATCTCACTAGCTTCATCATCAAATGATGTGTTAAGCATAGGGAATTCACGCAATGCACTTGTTAACGCTTTAACAACATAAGGTAGGAATGTAAGCTTGATTCCTTTTTGTGCAGCAATTTCCTTGAATTTCTTACGGTGAGCAACCAATAGCGTCACATCGACTTCATCCATTAATGTTACATGCGGAGCTGTCTGCTTGGACTTAACCATTGCTTTTGCGATCGCTTTTCTCATACCGCTCATTTTCTCACGAGTTTCAGGATATTGCCCTTCTGGAATTGAAACTTTTTGTTTTTCGGTTGTTTCCGTATCATTTTGTTGTGAAGCTTCACTTTGAGCTGCCGGTTGCTGTGGAGCGGTTTTGCCGTTTTTGAAAGCATCAATGTCTTCCTTCATGACGCGGCCGTTATCCCCAGAACCAGTGATCTCACGAATATTTACCCCTTGTTCGCGTGCATATTTCCTGACAGAAGGCATGGCGATAATACGACGTGAAGGATCTGCCTCAACCTGTGGTTGTGCTCCCGCGCCCGTTACTCCGCTATTTTCTTGAACCGGAGCAGCCTCTTTCTTGACTTCCTGTCCAGCTTCAGCAGTTGCTTGAACCTGGGCCTCCGTATTCTTCTCGCCTTCTGCCTTCGCTTCTTCTCCATGATCCCCTTTAAACTGAAGATTTTCATAACCTGGAGCATCGAATGTTACAAGTACATCGCCAACAACGGCAACCGTTCCTTCTTGAACAAGGATTTCTTCAACGGTACCTTCCACCGGTGATGGGATTTCAACAACGGCCTTATCGTTTTGAACCTCGCAAAGCACGTCATCTTCTTGTATCTTATCTCCTGGTTTTACAAACCATTTCACTATTTCACCTTCGTGTATACCTTCTCCGATATCAGGGAGTCTAAATTGGAATGCCACTGAGTTCAACCTCCTATATTAAATCATACTTAGTGCTTTGAATAAAGTCCTTTATCTTGCATTACCGTTAATGCAAAATCACTTTCCCAAGCAGGACATTCATTCCATTACTTAAGATTGTTAAAACTTCAAGACTTTAGTCGCCGTTTCAATAATGTCTTTATAATTAGGGAGCCATACTGTTTCAGCTTGTGAAAACGGGAATACCGTATCAGCTGCCGCT
This sequence comes from Bacillus sp. ISL-57, assembly GCF_018613135.1. Lineage (NCBI taxonomy): Bacteria > Bacillati > Bacillota > Bacilli > Caryophanales > Bacillaceae > Bacillus > Bacillus sp. ISL-57. The sequence goes on from NZ_JAGGQV010000002.1 coordinate 346,785, forward strand.
ACGCGCAGTACTGGAGCATCCAAGCTCAAAATGGCACGTTCGTTAATTTCCGCTACGACATTCGCTGCTATACCAGCTTGCTTTTGTGCTTCTTGAACAACGATAGCGCGTCCTGTTTTTTCTACAGAAGCAATGATTGTATCGATATCCAATGGTGATACAGTCCGCAAGTCGACCACTTCGACGGAATGACCATCCTTAGCCAATTCCTCAGCTGCCTTGATGGATTCCTGCACCATCGCACCATAAGTAATAATGGATAAATCCGTTCCTTCTCTTTTCACATCCGCTTTTCCTAATGGAATTGTATATTCTTCTTCAGGAACTTCCTGACGGAAAGAACGGTACAATTTCATGTGCTCAAGGAAAATGACAGGGTCATTATCACGAATTGCTGAAATCAATAAGCCCTTTGCATCGTAAGGAGTGGAAGGGATAACTACCTTTAACCCTGGTTGCTGAGCCATTAAGCCTTCTAAGCTATCAGCATGCATTTCCGGAGTATGCACTCCGCCCCCAAAAGGTGAGCGAATTGTAACCGGTGCACTGTAACGTCCGCCTGAACGGTAGCGCATACGAGCAAGCTGACCGCTTACGGAATCCATTACTTCATATACAAACCCAAAGAATTGAATTTCAGGAACAGGACGGAAACCTTGTAAAGAAAGACCGACCGCCAATCCACCGATTCCAGATTCAGCAAGAGGTGTATCGAATACACGATCTTCACCGAATTCTTTTTGAAGATTTTCCGTTGCACGGAAAACCCCTCCATTAAGACCTACATCTTCTCCAAAAACGAGTACATTCTCGTCATTTTTAAGTTCTGTACGTAATGCTTCTGTAATTGCTTGAATCATCGTCAATTGAGCCATGGCTTACTTCGACTCCTTCTCTTTATAAATTTCATATTGTTCTTTTAAGTTATAAGGCATTTCTTCATACATGATTTCAATTAGGTCTGTAACCTTTTGTTTAGGTTCTGCATCAGCCAATTTGATTGCTTCTTTAATATCGTCTTTGGCTTTCTCTATCGTTTCGTTTTCTAATTCTTCATTCCAAAGTTTTTTGCTTTCCAAGAACTTGCGGAAACGAACCAATGGATCTTTCAGTTCCCACTCGTTATCCATTTCGGAAGTACGGTAACGTGTCGGGTCATCCCCAGCCATCGTATGTGGTCCATAACGGTAAGTTAATGTTTCAATCAATGTAGGGCCTTCACCATTGATCGCACGTTCACGCGCTTCTTTAACGGCTGTATAAACGGCCAACGCATCCATACCATCAACCTGGATTCCAGGAATACCTGCAGCCACACCCTTTTGAGCCAATGTTTTCGATGCTGACTGCAAATCAACTGGCGTAGAGATTGCGAAACGGTTATTTTGCACGATGAAGATAGCTGGCGCTTTAAATGCACCTGCAAAGTTAATCCCCTCATAGAAGTCACCTTGTGAAGTTCCACCGTCACCCGTATATGTAATGGCAACAGCTTTTTTACCGCGTTTCTTCAACCCAAGAGCCACTCCGGCAGCTTGGATATATTGAGCGCCGATAATGATTTGAGGAGAAATTACATTGACGTCTTCAGGGATTTGATTTCCCTTAAAATGACCCCGGGAGAATAAGAATGCTTGCCAAAGCGGCAGGCCATGCCAAACGATTTGCGGAACATCACGATAACCAGGTAAAATGAAATCTTCCTTTTCCAGAGCATACTGGGAAGCGATTTGAGAAGCTTCTTGACCGGCAGTCGGTGCATAGAAACCTAATCTTCCTTGACGGTTCAGTGATATGGAACGTTGGTCCAAGATGCGTGTATAAACCATACGGCGCATTAATTCTTGCAATTGTTCATCACTTAATTCAGGCATAGCCGCTTCATTCACGACTTCTCCCTCTTCATTTAAAATTTGAAAAGTTTCAAATTGTTCTTCTACTTTCTTAAGCTGATCCTGAACATTAATTTTAGCTTGTTTAGTTTTTTGAGCCATTTGGCACCTCATCCTTTCATTAAAAAGGTTTGCTATTATTATTCTATAAAGCAAAAATAGTTTGCTTTTTAGTTTCTGCAACAATACATTCTTTTATTTTTCCCTTAAGACCAATCCTCAAACGTGGATATGCTTAATATGTCTCAATCTTATTCTGTACCATAAAAAAAATCAAGGAAAATGATACAAGAATTTTTATAAATTAAGTTTACAAGATGAATTATTATCAAGTCAATCACTTGGAGTTCCTTATAATTTTTGATTAATAGAATTTCCAATACTCATACTTCTTCTCTGTATTAGTTTTCAATTTACAACTGTACTATTAAATTTCCCGTATTTATCAATTTAAAGGTGGCGAAGGATAACATTTCAATTCCCCAGCATATCCCATCGATTCCAAAACCGCTTTAACTAAAGGCATTTGAGCCTTTAAGATAATATTCCGAAAAAATAATCAAACGCTTTCATCTAAGTCTGCTGTTAGATTTTTAATTATCGTTTTTTTTTAGTACAGGTATGAAAATTTCACATCAGGCTGGTTGCCAAAAAAATGACCATTCTAAAATTTCCCAGCTCAAAAATGAACTGGATTAAAAAAATATGGGCTGTGAGTGAGGATCACAGCCCATCATTATTTATATTATTTTGTTGAATCCGCCATTTCTATGCCGGAACTATTATAAAAACTTTCTTTTTTTTGATTTGATTTTTCCGTTAATGCATTAAATTCCTCATTCGCTTTCAAAACTTTTGAATAAGAGGTATTTATTTTCTCGATTTGCACTTGTAATTCATCCATTTTCAAATCCTCTTTTTTGAAAAGATCATATAATTCACGATCATAAGCGAGACTTTGTTGATAGGCATCATATAAATCATCATAAGTGCTATAGCGCTCACTCATGATCTTTTTCATTTCAGTCGCTTCTTTTTTTATCTTTTCATCCTCTATTTTCCCGATTTGTTCATCTATTTGATTGAATTGTTCTTTTGAGGATTGCATACGGCTTTGTTCCTTTTCAATTATTTTTTCCCTTTCGTCGATATTCTTGGTTGCTTCATCTGAAAGCTCGACGATCTGTTCATAATCATCCAATCCAAGTTTAATGATTTTCTCATATTTTTCTTTTTCCTTTTTCTCCAAATCATTAAGCGGCTCTTGATTCTCGGTGAAACCACTTTCCTTTTCTGCAGTTTTCTCCAGGATTTTGTGGATTCTTTCTTCCGGTGAACCATTAAAACAACCAGTCAAGATCACTAAAGAAAGAAGTAAGATAACAAATGGACCAAAACGTTTCAACATAGCCAACTCCTTCTGATAGTTCTTCGAAGATTCATGTTCCTCAATACATTCTTAAGCCGCAGACAATTTGTTTCAATCATATTCCGAACAGGTTTTTTTCATTACTGGGCGCTAGCCTACACCCTTTAAACCATACTGCATAGGCTGTAGGGACCGTTTCAAATGAAAATGGTCAGCATTTTAATAAATACAAAAACGGAGGTATGAAATTATGTATGGAGGTTTCAACCAAGAATGTTGTTATCCGGTTTCCGCTGCACCTAGCTATGGATATGGCGATGGTGGAGGCTGCGGCTTTGGAAGCGGCTTTGCCCTGATCATTGTCCTGTTCATTCTGTTAATCATCGTCGGCGCGTGCTTATGCTAACCAGGTAATTACTATTACCTTTACCCGAAAATGTTAACGATTTACCCTGATTCACAAAAAATGATAATATTTTTTAAATAGACCAACATGCAATTAAAATAATGGCAGGGATAGGAAATCATCGACTTGACTCCATCCCCTCCATTTTTCTTTCATTAAACCATTCATTAACTTTCAGCCTTTTTTTTGTTAAAATAACCCTATACATACTATAAGAATTTTTATGGGGTGAAAGATTATGCTTACCATGGATGATTTTGTTAATGAAGACGACCCAATCTTAAGGCAAGTCGCGGTAGAGGTTCCGCTTCCGGCATCAAATGAAGATAAGCAACTTTTAGCCAGCTTGATGGAATATGTCCAAAACAGCCAGAAACCTGATATTGCCGCTCTATACGGGTTAAGGGCAGGAATTGGCTTGGCCGCACCACAGGTTAATGTTTCAAAAAGGATGATTGCGGTTCACTTAAAAGAAAAGGATGATCAACTTTATAGCTATGCACTTTTCAACCCTAAACTCGTTAGCCATTCAGTCGAAAAAGCATACTTGACATCCGGAGAAGGCTGTCTTTCCGTAAATCGTCCCGTTTCCGGCTATGTGCCACGTTATGCCAGAATAACGGTTGCGGGTACGGACCTGGAAGGAAAACCGGTTCAACTCCGCCTGAAAGGCATCGCAGCCATTTGCTTTCAACATGAAATCGACCACCTTAATGGTATCATGTTTTATGATCATATCAATCCGGAAGACCCCTATGCCATTCCGGAAAATTCAATTGCGGTGGAAAGGTAACGTAATAAGCAATACCCCCGTCTGTTGGTTGACGGGGGCTTTATTTTTTATATCAGTTCAAGTTCCTTCAAACCAAAAAGTATGCCATCATCATCGACATCCTTCGTTACAAAGTCGGCCTCTTGCTTCACAAGCTGACCGGCATTCCCCATAGCCACGCCATATCCCGCTACTTTTAACATCTCTATATCGTTTAAGCCATCTCCAAAGGCGTAAACATCCTCAAGAGCAAACCCGACTTTTTCCATTAATATTTTAATGCCTTCAGCCTTTGAACCCCCGAATGGAAGTACATCCGTCGAATACTCATGCCATCTAATGAAGTGAAAATCATCATATTTCCCAACAAAGTTCCCTTCTTCATCTTCCGAGCAGAATAATAAGGCCTGGTATATATCATGATCCACATAAAAATCCGCTACATGTTCAGGGTGGGGAAACTTAAGGCTGCTTAATGCTTCTTCAATTCTGCTATGATGTGGAACACTCGATTTCATGGTCTCCTCATTCATGAAAACGATCGGTATTTCATTTTTTTCAGCATGTTCGTGAAGGCGTTTTATCTCAGGTATGCTTAAAGGGTTTTTATAAACGACTTTCCCTTCAAAAACAACGTATTGTCCATTGAAACTTACGAATGTATCGATGCCAAGCTCTTCCCTTAAAGACTCGAACATGAACGGAGCCCTTCCTGTGGCAATCGCTACAAAGACCCCGCTATCCTGCAGTTGCTTAATGGCTTCTTTTGTTGAAACAGGTAACTTTTTTTCATGATCAAGCAATGTTCCGTCAATATCAAAGAATACGATTTTCACTTACGATTCACTTCCAATTCATTCATTTTTTCCTTTTTAATATGTACCCATTTAATAATTGTCATCAAGATAAGTCAAGTAACTCTACCGGATCCAACTCAAAGTTACGTTTTTTATTCAGGAATGGGCATATACTATCCTTAATAGAAACCAACTCAGGCTTTCCAGATTACACTTCTCCCACTCTTCGGTCTCTTATATCCCAGTTGCTTGTTTGAAAGAGCCTTTTTTTTCAAAAATGGGCCATGTACCTGTAAAGACGTATTTACATTATTGAATAATCCTATACAATAATAACTAAGGGAGCGTGATCGCCATGTTAAAAAAGCTTCGTAAAAAGCTTGCTAAACAGTGGAATGATCTTTTAAGAAAAAAATCTATCGCATGATTTGCCATTCATTACTGCCTTGGCCGTCATCCATATGCGAATTTTTTTCGGACAGCCCTTCAAAAACTTGCGGAGGGCTTCTTCCTTGTTGTAAAGTTCTTGTTAGGCATTCTTTCTATCTTGGCTTTTATTTGGTCAGGTGAATACATATTTCAATCAATATATGAGTTGCTGTGTTTTCTGAAAAGCTGTACACAGTGGTACTGTATTAACTTAGAAAGAAATCGTTTACGAAAAAAGATCCCATGATTTAAGTTTTACACATGGCAAAAACGGATAGGATATAAGATAGAGGAAGCTACAATTGGATTGATACCAGATTCGGCCATCTATTTTTTTATATACTTTTAGACATTGGTATATTTAATTCATCAAACCCCTTCCGTTTTTATGGCGGAGCTGGGTTTATTTTTACATGATGTTGAAAAACATGAAAAAATTGTTGTTTTTATATATAATGAAAAAAGCAATGCAAACAAGTGAGGAGAGATTAAAATGGTTTTTAAGGTATACTATCAAGTAACCATATCAGAGGTTCCCATCAGGGAGAATACTAAAACAATGTTTGTCGAAGGTGAATCCGTTCGTGACGTTCGTTTAAAATTAAAAAAAGAACCTTATAACGTAGAAATCGTACTACCCGTAACCGGAGCATATTTAGAATATGAAAAACAAAATGAAGATTACAAAGTATTGGAGCTATAATTTATGAAATTCGTAAAAAACGATCAAACAGCTGTATTCGCCCTGGGCGGTTTAGGCGAAATCGGTAAGAACACATATGCTGTACAGTTTCAAGATGAAATCATCATCATTGATGCTGGAATTAAATTTCCTGAAGATGAACTCCTCGGTATTGACTATGTGATTCCAGATTACAGCTATTTAGAGAAAAATGTAGATAAAATCAAAGGTGTCTTCATTACCCATGGTCATGAAGACCACATTGGTGGGATTCCTTATTTACTTAGAAAAGTGAATGTCCCTGTATACGGCGGGAAGCTTGCACTTGGACTGCTTCGTAATAAGTTGGAAGAACACGGCCTTTTACGTCAGACAACCATGATTGAAATCAGTGAAGATGAAGTGATCAAGTTCCGGAAAACGTCCGTCTCCTTCTTCCGTACAACTCACAGTATCCCTGACTCATATGGAATCGTCGTAAAAACCCCACCTGGACAAATTGTCCATACTGGTGATTTTAAATTCGACTTCACCCCAGTGGGTGAGCCTGCAAACCTGACCAAGATGGCTGAAATCGGTAAAGAAGGTGTTTTGTGCTTACTCTCGGATAGCACAAATAGTGAAGTGCAGAACTTTACTATGTCCGAAAGCCGTGTCGGTGATACCATTCAAGACATTTTCCGCAAGGTTGACGGCCGGATTATTTTTGCAACGTTTGCATCGAACATCCATCGCCTACAGCAAGTTGTGGAAGCAGCCGTGGCTAACGGCCGTAAAATAGCCGTTTTTGGCCGAAGCATGGATTCAGCCATATCAATCGGACAAGATCTTGGTTATATCGTTGCGCCTAAAGATACATTTATTGATGTACAGCAATTGAATCGTATGCCTGCGAATAAAGTAACCATCCTTTGTACAGGCAGCCAAGGTGAACCAATGGCAGCACTATCGCGCATAGCGAACGGCACTCACCGTCAAATTCAAATCATTCCTGGTGATACGGTAGTATTTTCATCTTCACCCATCCCAGGTAACACAATCAGTGTTTCCAGAACGATCAATCAATTATATCGTGCAGGAGCAGACGTCATTTCAGGTCCTCTTAATGACATTCATACATCAGGACATGGCGGACAGCAGGAACAAAAGCTTATGCTCCGTTTGATAAAACCAAAATTCTTCATGCCAATCCATGGTGAATACCGTATGCAAAAACTGCATGCCCGCCATGCAGTCGATTGCGGCGTTCCGGAAGAAAATTGCTTTATCATGGATAATGGTGAAGTTCTTTCCTTAAGTGAGAACACAGCTCAAATCGCTGGTAAAATCCCTTCAGGTTCGGTTTATATCGATGGAAGCGGCATTGGGGATATCGGTAATATCGTTCTCCGTGATCGTCGGATTCTTTCCGAGGAAGGCCTTGTCGTTGTTGTTGTCAGCATCAATATGAAGGAATTCAAAATTGCATCCGGTCCTGACATCATCTCTCGCGGATTTGTTTATATGAGAGAATCAGGAGACCTTATCAGCGATGCTCAATCCTTGATCACAAAGCATTTAAATAAGGTGATGGATCGCAAAACTACACAATGGTCTGAAATCAAAAATGAAATTACAGACACTCTATCTCCATTCCTATATGAAAAAACGAAACGCCGTCCGATGATCCTGCCGATCATCATGGAAGTGCAATAAATAATAGAAGAAGCCCAGCCATCATTTGGCTGGGCTTCTTTTGTTTAGGTTTGTAAATCCCCAACCTTGAATTCCACTCCAGACACACAATTTCCGCGGCTGTCCGGGAAGCTCCCCGGATCCTTAGAAGCCTGTGGGTTCTACCTGGACACTTTACTCCCGCAGGAGTCTCGAATACCCGCTCCAATCAACTTTGTTTTAACAGTAGATAGAACTCCTTTTGCCTACAGTCTTTTTTGTTTTAAAAAAGGATTGTTAAAACTTGAGGTGACAAGGATGCTTGAATAGATTTTCTATTGCGTCTTAATGGAAAACATCCGAAAGTAAGCTGATACGAAGCATGTATTTGTTGATTCCACACTGCGGAAAGCCAGTGCCGGAAACACGAGTTTATCAAGTATGCAGAAATAAAAAGGGGATTGAAAAATTGTCGATGCAGGCTATTCTCTATAACTCCTTAAGATCCAATTAAAAAACAAAAAGGTTTCGGAATGAGGCCATTCCGAAACCTTTTTGTTTTTTAATTGATAAAAGCGCTACTCGATTTTAGCAGGACGCTTACTTATTCCACAATTTTCTTTTCAAAGCGATTGATGTCCGAATCCGCGCCGATGACGATCAATATATCACCTTTATGTATTAAATCGCTCGCCTGTGGGGAAACATTAATTTCGTTCCCTCTTTTGATTGCGACTATATTCAGTCCGTAGTGGGCACGGATATCAAGGTCAATTATCGAGTTTCCATTCATCTTTTGGCTTGCAACAATTTCGACGATGGAGTGTTCATCAGAAAGCTCCAAATAATCGAGAATATTATTGGAGACGATATTATGGGCAATCCTTCTCCCCATATCCCGCTCGGGGTGCACGACAAAGTCGGCCCCGATTTTACGAAGAACCTTCTCGTGATAATCATTTTGCGCTTTAACCGTAACATTTCCGACACCCAATTCCTTAAGCATGAGAGTCGTCAATATACTAGCCTGAATATTCTCGCCAATCGCTACAATGACGTGATCAAAATTTCTAATCCCTATATTCCTTAGTACATTTTCATCTGTCGTATCCCCTACTACGGCATGTGAAGCTATTCTGGCAAATTCATTCACTCGATCTTCGTCGGCATCGATAGCCAGAACCCCTAATCCTTCTTCAGCTAATGTCTTGACTATGCTGCCGCCAAAACGGCCAAGTCCAATCACCGCAAATTCTTTTTTCACAATAAGCCCTCCAACGTCATTCGTTCTTTCTTTAGAGCATGTACTGCACTGAAAATCATTTTTATGCTTCGCTTCCTTTAAACGTTATATAATCCGTTAAGTGATCGATCGCGAGTTCAATCGCTTTTTCATCCGGGCTTAACTTGGCGTGATGCAATCCGTATTCCGATGAGACCCCCAGCCAGAACATGAATCCTGGAATCTCCTTTAACATATAACCAAAATCTTCACCAGTCATTGCTTCAGTACATTGATGCAAATGAACAGAAGTTGACTTCTCTGTGAATTCCATGAATTCCCGGGTCAACCGTTCTTCATTATATACCTGGTGATACATCGCGCCATAGTCGATTTCAGCCAAGCACTCATATCCTACTTGTATACCATCCACAAGCGCTTTTATCCTAGACTTGACCTTTACCATCGATTCGGGGTTAAGAGTGCGTATTGTGCCCTCTAACCTCGCTGTCTCCGCAATAATGTTTTGAACGGTGCCTCCAGTAATCTTCCCAACTGTAATGACAGCTGAATCTAGCGGATTGACATTCCTGGAAACGATTGTTTGAAGCTGCCCTACAAGCGAGCAGGCCGCAATGACCATGTCATTTGTTTCGTGCGGATAGGCTGCATGTCCTCCTTTCCCCCTCAAATCGATGAATAACTCAGATGTATTGGCAAATAGAAGCCCTTCTTTAACGGCAATCGTCCCAACTGGATACTCCGGAGCAATATGTAAAGCAAGAATCATATCAGGCTTCCATTTTTTCATCGTTTCCGACTTAAGCATTGGTTCAGCTCCGCCAGGACCCTCTTCTGCAGGCTGGAAGATGAACAGCAAGTCATCATCGATCGGATTTTCCGTGAAATATGTCAACAATCCCAAACCTATGCTCATATGAAAATCATGACCGCAGGCATGCATATATTCCTCGTGGTTGGATGCAAACGGCAATCCGGTTTCCTCTTTTATCGGCAAACCGTCTATATCAGCTCTGTAGCCAATGGTTTTTCGCGGGTTCATCCCCTTCACTTTCACGAATACCCCAGTTCGCCAAGTTTCTATTTCCATTCGCTCCTGGGCCAGATTCGTTATGTAATTCAGTAGGTATTGCTGCGTCTTGAATTCTTTGAACCCTATCTCCGGTATTTGATGCAAATCACGCCGGATCTTGGCAAAAGGATTTATTTTCACATTATTCCCTCCCTATACAGAAAGCGTGGATATAGTTATCCACGCTTCAGGCAATATTCACTAAAGAAATTAAAGTTGACGAAGTTCTTGCATGATTTCTGTTTTTGATTTTGTTTTTTCGTCAATTTGTTTAATGACCCTCGCCGGGATACCAGCAGCCACGGAGTATGGAGGAACGTCTTTCGTTACGACCGCACCAGCAGCAACAACGGAACCTTCTCCGATTTTGACACCTTCCAGTACGACCGCATTGGCTCCGATCAATACATCATCTTCCAAAATGACCGGCTGTGCGGAAGGCGGCTCGATGACACCTGCTAAAACGGCACCAGCACCTACGTGACAGTTTTTGCCCACTGTTGCACGTCCGCCCAGTATTGCGTTCATGTCGATCATTGTACCTTCACCGATGACAGATCCAATATTGATTGATGCACCCATCATGATGACTGCGTTATCCCCAATGGAAACTTGGTCACGGATTATTGCGCCCGGCTCGATACGGGCTTTGATGCCTTTTAGGTCCAATAAAGGAATGGCAGAGTTACGACGATCATTTTCAACTACATAATCCTCGATTTTTGTTCCTGCTGCCTTGATCGCTTCTTCGATTTCAGACCACTCACCGAATACAACCCCTGTATTTCCTGTTATGAAAGTTTTAGAAGCTGGACCAAAATCCAGGCCTTCTAAATCGCCTTTGACATATACCTTTACAGGTGTGGATTTTTTACTATTCGAGATAAAAGAAATAATTTCGTTTGCATCCATTTTATTCATTCCGGGTAAACCTCCTAAATATGTATCATTACTCGTTTTAAATTTACCAGACAACAGCCGGCAAGACAAGTTGAATGTCACTCATATATATTATTCTGCCCTATTGACATTTTCGTCGGCGGACCTATAACATTCCTTGGTCGCGAATATGCTCTTTAACCACTTCCGTGAATGCCTGGACTTGCTTTAACTGGAAGGCAGATTCATAGCCGCAAAGCCATGTATCACGTTCGATTGAGTGGTTATGCCCATCCAGTAGAGGGATTTTAAATACATTCGTATCTTTATCATGTAAAGTGATGGCTGGCAGGATCGCATATCCAATACCATTAAACACCATTTGTTTGCATGTTTCGATTTGATCAACGACTATGGTGTTTTTTGGTGTCGTTTGAAATTGCCGATGCCACCAATCTTGGATTTCCTGATAATAATTCGAATCGCTTTTAAACTGAATGAATGGACGGTCCGTTTCGAACACTTGATTCAGTTCCTTCATTTCAGTATCCACCAAATACAGCATATCCGTGAATAAATGCTGTTTTACGCCTTTCCAATCCGGTGCTCCCCTTATGATGCCAATATGCACTTGCCCTTCATACAAAGACTTTAAAATCTCACTGCTCCAGCCAGTGATCAAGGAAATTTTTGCATACGGATATTTTCGGACGAACTTTTTCAATACTTGCGGCAGCCAATTTTGACCGACAATCGAGGCACAGGCTATTTTCAAAGTGCCATATACTTCATGGTCCATGGCTTGAATACTTTCCCTGACCTTCTCTTCTTTTTCTATAACCTCGTTGGCCAAACGAATTACCGCTTCGCCTGCAGGCGTCAGTGACAGCCCTTTTTGAGAACGCAGAAACAGTTTCGAGCCCCAATCCTTTTCTATTGATTGTAAACGCTGGGATAAAGCCGGCTGGGAAACGAACAACCGCTCAGCTGCTTTTCTCATATTCATTTCCTGAGCAAGCACTGATAATAAATGAAATTCTGAAAATGACATACACACCAACCTCTTGATAATTAATTCTTATCATAATGATTTAATTTATTTAAATTTTATTATCAACAAAGTCCTCTTATAATACAAGAGAAAAGAAACGGAGTGAATATCCTTTGACAATCATTTTATTGCATGCCATCAGTTTTGCAGCATCCTTTGTCGGCACATTGGCAGAAAGCGGCGGTCTCATGAGCATGCCGTCCCACTTTTGATAGGTCTACCCATTCACCAGATTATAGGATAGTCAAATTCCCCAATACGTTTCCTTCTTTTTCTAGTTTTTAAATTTTACTCAAGAAAAAGCAGCTAAAATTGAAGGAGACCCTCCAGTTAATCCCATTTGCCCTTTTTTGGTGGCTTATGCGGCGGCCCGCTTGCTAATTCATTCTCCGAGAAGGCAATGAATTTGTTAGCCTTCTGCCTTTTGACTGCCGCTTTGATCGCTTTTCATCAAAAAACCGCGACCTTCAGATGAATCGGATTGGCATCTCCCAATAAAAGTTTATCCATCCCTATTCGGAATCAGTGTCTATGACGAAATGTTCGGACCGGGACAGGCGACCATGCTCATGTATACCTTTTTAAGAAATGGCGCCACCTACCTTCAATCACTGGACTTTACTAGATTCCAAACTTTCATTAGCTGTACACAGGCATTCATTACCTATTTCATGGCCGGTAACATTGCAGGGGGAATTGCCCTTTATTACACGTTCGGTTCCCTGATTGGATCACAGCTGACCTTGCGTGTGGCTCAAAAAATCTCCACTGGACAGTTGAAATTCATTTTACATTCGTTCACGATTCGCATAATTGATTCAATTGGTCATCAGGGTTGCGTAAGGGAAAATCCATTTAACGAGCCATCCCTTTTCCTATGCCTTCCTTTTATCCCTTATTCCTCCTTAGCCTCGTTAGTAACAGGAAGCTGATTACAGAGAAGACTAGAACAATGAGATAAATCGTCTGTAAAGACAATGTAAGTCCTTCCTGTAAAACATTTACCACATTTTCAGGAAGCGACGTGCGTTCTTCACTGTTCAACAATTTATTTGCCGTATCTATCGACACTCCCGATCCGGCCGGAGCATGCTCGTTCAGATAGGCGTGAAGCCTCATATTCATGATTCCTCCAAGTAATGCAGCACCTACAGTATTTCCTAAATTACGCATGAACATATTGGAAGCTGTCGCAATACCCCTTCGTTCCCAGCTGACAGTTTTTTGAATGACGACAATGAATGAGGTAGAAGTCAAGCCCATGCCTACACCGACAAAGAAGGATCCCATGGCGGCGATAATGGGCCCAGCTTCCGGCTTCATCCATACTAGGATCAGACTCCCAAGGATCAATGAACACCCTCCAAGAAGGGAGGTTGATTTAAATCCTATTTTCAACAATAACTTGCCTGACACCATAGATGCGATCGGCCAGCCAATTGACATGGCTGTCAATGTAAAACCAGCTACCGTAGGTGAGCGCTCCATCACGCCCTGAACGAATGTGGGGAGGAAACTTGATAATCCAATCATCATCACCCCTGTCGTCAAGGATACTAGGTTCGCAATCAGAATGGAACGCTCCTGCCAGATTTCAAATGGCATCATCGGTTCGGGTGCTTTCTTTTCCTGAAGAATGAATAGGATAAAGGTGATGATGGCCACTAATGCCAAGGATATGACCGGAGCTGAAGTCCATGACCATTTTACTCCTCCTTCTACGAGCAGCACCATGAGAGTGGATATGGACAATGTCAATAGCGTTGCACCTAGGTAATCGATATCACGTTTTTTCTTTTCGATATTTTCATGAAGGAATATCCAAATTCCAATAAAAGATAGTACGCCCAAAGGGATATTAACCCAAAAGACAAGTTTCCAAGTCAGGGATTCAACGAGCAAGCCGCCCAACGCTGGCCCCATGACCGCAGAAATGCCCCAAACGCTCGATAGATACCCTTGAACGCGTGCCCTCTCTTCATTTTTATAGATATCACCAATAATTGTCGAGGCTACAGGTGCTACAGCTCCCGCCCCAAAGCCTTGTACAAAGCGATAAATGATGAGTTCCGTCATTGAATTGGCAAAGCCGCAAAGAAGGGAGCCGCTTAAAAAGACAACGATTCCAAATAATAAGACGGGTTTTCTCCCGAGTATGTCCGATAGCTTTCCGTAGATCAAAACTGTTACGGCGTTCATTAACAAATAGCCTGAAAACACCCAGCTGTATAGTGAAAAACCACCTAAATCACTAACAATGGCCGGCATTGCCGTCGAAACGATCGTTCCTTCAATAGCATTCATAAACATCGCCAACATGATGGCAGCCAATATGAAGGGCCGTTTCAATTTTTTATTCTGCACATTTGCACTATCCATTGCATGGCCCAATTTTTGCATCCTCTCCTAATAGATCCTACCTGTTAATAGACTTCACCACTAACTGGATCAAATATGTAAAAAAACAAGAAAACTCGCCAACTGGCGAGTCTTGAGGTTAACCGTCATTTTATGCCTTGCTTATTTATCAGGTGTATTTTGTTTAAATACTTTTTTCAAGATTGCCCTTCTTGTTAAGATGCCTTCAAATACATGTTCGTCATTCTCTACACAGACAAACGGATGATCAATCAACAATTCCACACCCTTGGTCAATGTATCTTCAATATGAAGGCGAGGTATTTCTATATTCATTATTTCGGAAACTTTTTTATGCTCAAGATTATCAAATTCAATTCGTTCCAGTCCCAAGATTGAATCGAGAATGACTGGTGTGCTAATTAAACCATGCAGTTTATACATCGGATCTAACACAGGAATGGCCGTATAACCGCTCTTTGTTAATACCAATAGTGCATGTTCTAAGTTATTGGTTACCTGCACGTGGGCCACGCGTTCAGAAGAAATCATTAAGTCTTTAACGCTGGATTCCAATAAATCCCCATCATGAGTACCGATCATGTTAAAACCCCTTACCATATGTTTTTATATACAGCTCTTTCTATAGTTTAACATATGTAAGCAGAAAAGGCTCATTCCTAGACCAATAAAATCCCAATTGGCGGGATTCGTGAGAGACCCTTAGCCCTTACTAGTTTTGATGTTAACCTGCTTAAAACCGCATTCCGGGCATTGATAAATCACATTTTGGTTGGATTGTGCCGTTAATACATTTTCCATTTCCCTTTCCTCACCGCATTCCGGGCATATTACCATCGGATTTTTCATTTACATCCCTCCAACTAATAAGATGTCGTAAAAATCACTACTTCATTCAATAAAAATTGACCGTTTTTCACAATAAAAAAGCCGCTTCCAATGGAAGGCGGCTTTTTGTGTTTTTTTAAGATTGAAGAAGATCAATGATTTCAATGGTAATCATATCAATATTATCAAATTGATATTTTGATGATTTCCCTTTATCACTGTATACTTCAAGCTCGAACATTTCTGTTTTGCTGAAATATGTAACCTGGCACTTTTTCACACCATCTATTTCAAAAAAACGTTGAGCAGATTCAGATTCCTTCGCTTGCTCTTGAAGACTTTTCAATCTGGTAAGGATGCCCTGTAATTGAGACATACTCCCTCTCCTTTCTGAATAAAACCTTTTCGATAGGTTTCACTATACCATACTTTTCTATCCAGTAGCCACGCGGAAATAAATTCAGAATAATTTAAAACTTCATTCTTTACATGGCACTATTAACAGAATAAAATAAGGAATGGATTTTGTACATGAAAAATTTTCTGGGGGTAGATTCTGTTGCAAAACATTAGTGAGCTTGGTTTTCGAATTTCATTGATTGATGGTTTTGATTTGGATAGAAGAAATCGTACAGGAACATATGTAATTGCCGATGAGGACATCACCTTAGTCGAAACTTCCGCCAGCCCTTCCATCCCCCACTTAATGAAGGGGCTCGAACATTTGGGAATCGCCCTCGAAGATATTACATATATCATTCTTACCCATATTCATTTGGACCATGCAGGTGGAGCTGGACTTTTTCTACAGCATTGTCCGAATGCAAAAGTGATCGTCCACCCAAAAGGCGCAAGGCATCTAGAAGATCCGACGCGTTTGATCGCTGGGGCTAAAGCAGTCTATGGTGAAGAATTCAACAAGCTTTTCGATCCGATATTACCTATACCTTTTGAAAGAATGCTGATTAAACAAGATAGGGAATCCCTAAAAACAAGTGATACTTCCACGTTGACCTTTTATGATACGCCAGGGCACGCGAACCATCATTTAAGTATATACGATTCGGTTTCAAAAGGGATGTTTTCAGGTGACACCGTAGGCATCTATTATCGTGAACTCGATGAAGAAGGTTTGGAATTTTACTTACCGTCCACATCGCCAAACCAATTTAATCCCGACTCGATGCTCGCTGCAGCGGAATTGTATGAAAGCATCGGCGTCGAACGTATATATTTTGGCCATTACGGCGTATCGGAAAACCCTAAGGAAGTATATAAACAACTTCATTACTGGCTGCCTAAATTTGTGGAGACTGCCAAATCGGCATATAGGGAATACGCTAGCTTCGAGGATCAAGTGGCAGCAACCAGTAAAAATATTTTCACGGAAGTAGCTGTTCATTTAGGCGAAAAAGGAATCACTGCTGATCATCCAGTTTTTGAAATCATTGCCATGGACTTGAATGTTTGTTCCATGGGATTGATAGACTATCTTGTAAAACAGGAGAAAGATCGGTAAAACGTCCCTTGAGGTTTATCCCTATTCAAATGTCTTGGCATTCTCTATAATGAAAAAGTACCTTACTAAAGCATATATGGAGGAATGAAATGAAAGACGTTACACTCTATACCCAACCTGATTGCCCTCCCTGCAAAATCATGAAAATGTTCTTTGATGATAATAATATAGTATACAAAGAAAAAGATATTAAAGCAGATGGGCATGCACGTAAAGAACTAACCAATAGATATGGGGCTTATTCCACACCAACGGTCGTCATCGACGGGAAAGCCATTATTGGTTTTGAATTGGACGAAATAAAAAAGGAATTGAATATATAACAAAAAGCCTAGAGAAGGCTGTGGCCTTCTCTAGGCTTTTTCATTTCAGCTTCCTTTAAAAATCCCCAATTCTATTTTCTGTTTTCATACTTTACATCCGTTACCTTCCAAGCTCCATTTTCCTTTTTCAAAGTAACTGCTTCAACATGTTTTTCCATCGATACAGGTCCGTCCCCATTGTCCTGGAATTCTTCCTGAACATAAATGACATCACCATTTTTCCCATATACAATTTCCGTATTCTTATCGTAACTGAAGAAAGGGATATAATACGGAGCAAAATCTGAACCAAATGCGGTATAACCGCCATCCACTTTCACTACATTCGCTTGGACGAACTTCTCGATGAAATCACCAGTGAAATGTTTTTCCAACTTCCCTTCAATCGCTTCCTTAGAACGTACTTCCTCACTGATCGAAACCTGATTCTCCATGGCATCATGTATTAAAGATAGTACTTCCTCTCTATGTAAGCCCTCCGCCGAAGCAGTGACCTCCCCACTTAAAAATAAAAGGACGCTGGCAAGACATGCAACTAAATACTTACTCATTACAATCATCTCCTCGTTATAGAATTTCTCCTAATGATTCGGATTTTTGCCTATGTCTTTCAATACCCGTCCAGATCAAAGCCAAACTACAAAATCAAACCTTGAACCCATCGCCCATTTTTCACAATAAAAAAGAAGATTTCATGATATTGAAATCTTCTTCTTACAACTATCGAAAAGCATAGTAAAAAATAAAACCGGCAACCAAAATCGTCCCAATAAATAGAGAAACGAATATCGGGTTCTTTAAATAAGGATGTTCCTTAACTGAATCATCGATAGTCGAATCATAACTGGCTTTCACTTTCTGTGCCCTTGCTACAGAATAAGTATAAAAGAGCAGATATAACGCCATGACTGTAACGATTATGATTAGAATCCAGATGTACGTGCTCAAAATATGTCTCCTCCAAGCGCATCATTTCTGCTTATCGTTACACATTTAAAGCGATTATATTCATGAATCGTTTTTTATAATAGTGCTTCATTTTCATATAAATAACTATAAGAAAGATCACAGAAAATATATTCTTTATTATTCAGTGGATAGGAAAAGGTCCGAATGGTTTCCCCCGTTTCAATATCACTGTATAAATCGGATAGCCTTCCTTTTTTCTCGTTACGCATCTTTACAATATTTTCGAGGAAATAAGGTCTCCAGCTCCAATTTTTATTCATATAACTCGGTTGGACTATCCATTGACCGTCCTTATGGAGGATATTGGGGGATTTTTGATACCCCTCTTCATCACATATATATAGACGAAAACATATGGAATCCAATTTTTCCGCCAAAACTCCGAGAAACTCTTCATGGGAGCCGGCCCGCTTATGATGTTTTAAGAAGTTTTGCATATTCTCGTTGAATTGCAAAGTCTTTTGATAAACGGCTTCAAGCTTCTTGGTCTCTAAAGAAATGAAGGACTGGCATTCTTGATGGAATTTTTCACGAAGTAAATCTTTATTAATGAATTCGCCCTCCGGTTTCGCCAAGAAATACCCTTGATAATACCGTCCCCCATTCTTCCATGCAAAGCGAAGCTGGTATTCGGATTCAATGTTCTCAAATAGTAAGTTGGCGCCGATTTTACGTGCGAGCATGCTTAAAGAAAACAGGATGACCTGATAGGCATCTCCACCTGAGATGCGAAGCTGGTCCAGGTTAACTTTTAAAATATTCGGAGAAATCTGTGCGATTCGGTCCAGTTGTGTATCTTGTCCTAAATGATCTAAAGCTATCTTAATCCCATATGTTTTAAAGTAAGCAAGCACATGCTGCAGAGGATCTAAGTTTTCCGGACTGATCGTGTCTGATAATTCCAACACGACCCGGTGCATTTCCTCCGGTTGAAAATGACGATGTAAAATCTCCATGAATTCTTCGCCATGATCCAGCATAAGCAAATTAGGATCTCTGTTGATAAAGATAAGAAAATCTTCACCATAGTCCTTTATTCTCTCCAAGGCAATTTCAAGTACGTAATTATCCACTTCCACCCTATACTCTTCCGGCACTGCAGAATCGTGAAAAAATGGGCCAAGGCTTTTATATTCAGATTGTTCCTCATAGCGCCCTAGAATTTCATACCCGATTACCTGATGTTGATCTGCACTGAAAATCGGTTGAAAGAATGGTGTCACCCTGTCTAAATTCTTTAATATCTTTTCTGTATCCATGATGCATCTTCCCCCTAATTACGAAAACACCAATATGCCAAAATTATACCATTAGTTTCTTGCATTGATAATAAATAATTTTAATTCCTACTGCATAACTCTTTTTTCAATACACTAAAATTCCCCATTCATCCTATCGTTTTGAAAAGAAATACATTGAAAAGGCATTGTCCGGAACAATGCCTACCATTTTTTATGGTTTGTAAATGAACGCTGATTTCCTCTCCAGGCACTCGCTTTCCGCGGGCGGTCCGGGAGCCTCCTCGGCGTCTTTGCGCCTGCGGGGTCTCCCCTGGCCTCGCTTTTCCCGCAGGAGTCTCGAACACCCGCTCCAATCAACTTTGTTTAACTCTTAGATAGAGCCCTTTGCCTAAAGTCTTCATGGTTTTAAATAGAATTAATAAAACTAGATATGACAGGATGCATATCTTTGTCATCATCAAGATATAAAACCTATATATGCTAACGTAAAGAAACGATTGAGCTTGTATCCGCAGGTGCAAAAGAAAAGCATGGTATGCATTGAATACCTTAAGGGGACTTAAAAAATTGTCGATTGCTGCGATGCTTACTTTCGCTGCGATTAATTTAAAGAAACTGAAGGCATTGTCCATAAATGGAACAATGCCTTCAGTCTGATCAAAAAGGGAAGAACCATGGTATCGTGATCACCATGATAACGCCAATGAAAATCTGTATGGATATCCCGAGCATGATAAAATCTTTATGCTTGTAATCACCTGCCGTCATGACAAGCGCGTTGGTAGTGGCAACCCTTGGAGTGGATAACGCCAAACTGCCAGCAACGGCAAGGCATAGAAACACAGGAAGTGGATCGATTCCTTGATTAACCGCAGATGTCAGGGCGATGGGCGTCATGATAACCGTCGCGGCTCCATACGGGATGAATTGGCTCAGGATCAGTGTCAGGAGGTAAAAGACCGCTAAAGTGCCGTGTGCTCCGATATTACTGAATAAAACGGCGAGCCAATCACTTATCATTCTCACTCCACCCGTATTATCCAATGCAGCCGTTATTCCGAACATGGCGGCTATCAATAGCACAGGTTCCCAGTTAATCTTTTGGTAAGCATCCTCCATCGAACGGACACAGCCAGTAACCACCATCAATAATGCGGCCGTCAATACCGACAGTACAGCAGGGACGGATTCCATCGATAAAAGAATGACCATCAAAGCAGTGATTCCCAAGGCAATCCACGCTTTGCCCCTGGAATTCACCGGAGAGCCATCTTCCGATGTACTCCCAATAACGATGACATCCTGCAAATCCGAGGAAATCCTTTCAATGTTCTCCCATTCTCCATGTATCAGGATTGCATCCCCCGGTTTCAGGCGTTCCGTTCCGACATCCGCTTGAATATATTCACCATTCCGATTGATTGCCAGTACATTACATTGGTATTTCTCACGAAAATGGACATCTATCAAAGTTTGATTTTCATAATCCGAGTTCGGGACGATCAATATTTCCGTCAATCCAAATCTACTGCTAAGAAAATGTTTCTTTATTTGTTCGGTATTGAAATGTTTAAATTCCAGTTCATAGTTAAGTGCCAACCTCTCAACTGCTTCTTCTTCTCCAAACACCAAAATGATATCTTCAGGGTGAAGAACCTCATCCGCCCTGGCTGAAATCGTCTGCTGCCTTTGCAGCAGCGGCAGTTGCTTATCCTTTGGCTTCCGCTGGATTTCAATTAAAGTCAATTCATACTGAATAGGAAGCTGGAGGTCCGACAGCCTTTCCCCAACAATATCGGAAGTAGCGGGTATATGCAGATAATGCAATCGGTCATATACTTTGTACATGCCGGCAAGCTCCCCTGCCGACAGTCCCTTTACACTATTGTTCGCTGCAATGGTCTTCTCGGGAAGCAACAGGCGTCCGAGTGTCAACATGAAGAATACCCCTGCTGCAAAGGCGACTAAGCCCACAGGCGTAAAGTCAAAAAATGATAAATTCCCTATTCCATTTTGCCGTAGTACATCAGCGACGATCATATTGGAGGGAGTACCCGTAAGTGTTAATAGCCCTCCAATACTGCTTGCATAGGCAAGGGGCAATAAATACCTTGTAGGACTTGTTTTTTGTTGTAAGGCCATGCTCATGACGAGCGGTAGCAGTATGGAAACAATTCCAGTTCCGCTTAAAAAAGCACTTAATATTCCTGCTGTCAGCATGACGATAAGCAGCGATTTCCATTCACTGCCCCCACATAAACCCAACAACTTATTACCTGCTTTTTCAACGATCCCTGTATTTAACAGGCCTGCACCGACTATAAATAACCCAGCCAGCATGATGACCACTTGATTCGCAAATCCTGCCACTAGTTCATCCAATGTAAGAATCCCCAGTAACCCCAGAATGGATAGTGCACTAAGTGCAATTAAATCTGCTCGAAATTTTCCTTGTATAAAAAGCGCAATCGCGCATAGAAGTATAATCAGTGTAATAAACATTGGTTCGGTCATCATGTTACCTCCGTATAGATGTTCAATTTCAAACCGGATACGGTTTCATCAAACCCCAGTTTACATGTTTTTCATAAGCTTATAGAAGATATTTTCTTCAATTTATGTATATTGTTTGTTAGTATGAGGAAGTAACATTTTTATATTAGATAGGTTGATTAATTTGAATAAACCCATTTCCAGAAGAACATTCCTAAAGAAAAGTCTTGGTACTTTGGCTACCTTAACTGGTTTAGGTATTGGCGGAAACTATTATGCCCATAATTTGGAGCCGAAATGGTTGGAAACCAAGCATAAAATCGTCAGCCATCCGCTTATCCCAAAAGGTTTTCATGGCATGAAAATGGTCCAATTCAGCGATACGCATTTAGGCTTTCAATTTCAGCTTAAAGATTTACAAGCAATTGTCAATAAGATAAACGAACTGGACCCTGATGTCATTTTATTTACTGGAGATTTAATGGACCAGCCTAATAAATACAAGGCTCACCAGAAAATCCCTCTCGTTTTGAATCAGCTCAAAGCACCGCTTGGCAAATTCAGCATCTACGGTAACCATGATCATGGGGGATATGGCTCAGAAATTTACAGCGATATCATGGAAAAATCCCATTTCACCATGTTGCAAAATACTTCAGCTACGATAACCTTATTAACGGCTGAAGAAATAATCATTGCCGGTGTTGATGATGCCATGCTAGGAAAGCCGGATTTTGAAAAAGCCCTTTTCGGCATCCCGAAAGAAGTGTTCACCATCATGCTTTCACATGCACCTGACCTTGCCGACATATCAAGGACTTACGACATCCAGTATCAAATAAGCGGTCACAGTCATGGAGGTCAAGTGCAAATTCCCTTCGCCGGTGCCCTGGTAACTCCCCCATACGCTGAAAAGTACCGGGAAGGCACGTATGAAATCGATTCATTAACGTTACATGTTAATAGAGGCCTTGGCACTACCCGTCTCCCCTATCGTTTTCTTTCACGTCCGGAGTTAACTGTTTACGAATTCCAAGCTGAAAAATGATAGAAAAAGAACACAGGTGAAAACCGCCAGACTTATTAACAAAACCTGTGCGGATAAAACAACTAGTTGCCATGAATCATTTGTAATCGACTCTTATGAATTATAGCATTAGATGTATATCTGAGAAAACCAGGTTTTTTTTACCAGCACCCATGGTAATTGCCATAAAGGTTATACCGTACTTAAATACCCACATAGGAAAGTGCCGATACAACCTAAAACAGACACCGTTATATAGATAAGGCAATCTATATAACGGTGTTTTCTAATAAGTTCAAGTGTTTCCATACTGAATGTTGAAAAGGTCGTAAAAGCGCCCAGGAAACCTATCGTCAGAAAAACCTGCAAAGATAAAGCCCAGCTTTCTTTCTGTGGCAACACCATTCCCAGCCCAAAGGATCCTATAAGATTAATCAGTAAAATGCTAACGGGTATCGAGACGGCTGGCAATAGCCTATTAAAAATAATCTGCAAGACAAATCTAGAGGCTGCCCCACAAAAGCCTCCTATAAAAACTGAAAGAACCTCAATCAAAGAGCCTCACCTCTCCGTTTTTTAAACAGGCCCAGTCCAAGGAAACCAGCGGCCAAACCAAATAAAAGCGTGGCTCCAAGATACATTGCCGCCAATGGCAGAGAAGTCTGCAGGAGATTCACCACTTCCTGAGAAAATGTGGACATCGTGGTGAAACCGCCGCAAAACCCGCTGCCTAGCGCCATAAAAACCAACGATTTCTTTTTTGAGGCGAAATACCCATTTATCATTCCAAGTAAAAAGCTGCCTACTATATTTATTAAGAGGGTTCCAAGCGGGAAGAAGGAATGCCCGGCAGTCAAGATTACGTAATAACGCAATATCGCTCCAGCCGCTCCTCCAAAACCGACTGCAAAAATGCTTTTAAAGCGATCCATCAAGGTCACCCCAAATTTTTATCATAAGTAGCTTCATTATAACAGATTATGATGAAACAGGCTCTTTTCTTTAAAAAATCCATACTATGTAAAGAATTTGAGAAAAGGAGGCTAATTATGCAAACACAGTATTTACCT
This sequence comes from Bacillus sp. ISL-57, assembly GCF_018613135.1. NCBI lineage: Bacteria > Bacillati > Bacillota > Bacilli > Caryophanales > Bacillaceae > Bacillus > Bacillus sp. ISL-57. Next base: position 370,879 of record NZ_JAGGQV010000002.1, read on the forward strand.
TACTATCATTATCCACAAACCATAATGCTGCAAAACGATTACAGAAATGCATATGGGAATGAATATGGACCTGAATATTGGAATGACGAGCGCTTCTTTCCTTTCTTTCCGCTATTGGCTCCTGTAGCTTTTGTGGCAGGATTGGCAATTGGACCGTTGCTATTCAATAACCGTCCACCTGTCTATCCTCCATATCCTCCTCCATACCCCGCCTACCCTCCTTACCCTGCTTATCCAGCGTACCCTCCCTATCAAGGCTTTCAGGGTTACCAGCAACAACAATTCGGCGCACAGGCTGGGGTATCTGAAAATATCAATATCTACACACAATAAGAGTTGGACAGAAGGCGACATAAACGCCTTCTTTTTCTTGGACCAAAAGGGAGTCCGATTGAATTTTACTTCCCTATATATTTTGAAGTGGTATAATATGAAAATGAATAGATGGTAAAGTGTTGGGAAATGATGGTCATACCCTAGAGATGTACATGCTTAATCTTTTCACTATTTTCTGCCTAGTTGCACACACGTCTCTATTTCAACCAATAAGCATATAAAACGGGTTTTTCCTGAAGGAAGTCTGTATGTAACGTCCTTCTAACCTTATTAAGAAAAGGAGTTTCCACTAATGAACCAAACGAAAGGACATTCTGAAAGGGATGAGTTTTCGATAAACTCCCTTGCCCAAGCCGTGTTTATTGTCAATAAACATGCAAAGACTGCATTGGAGCCAAAGAATTTATATAATTTAAAAAGGCTCGCATTAAGCAAGCTTATGCAAGAAGGAAAAGCGAAGAAGATTGGACTTCATTTCTCTGATAACCCTCGCTTTGCAGCACAACAATCCGACGTCATTGTCGAATGCGGATCATATGTTTTTCATTTACCTCCCACTAAGGAAGATTTGAAAAAACTACCCCATCTCGGCAGCCGGGCAGCCTCCATACGGAACCCTAAAGCCGCGTTGTCATTATCAAAGGCCAAACAGATCCTGCAATCTTACGTTGGACAAGCAGGTGAAAAACAACCGAACACAACCAATACCGAGAAAAGGGCTCACGGGCGCAGGTCGGTCAAGCAACCTTTTCACAATCCATTCCCATCCTCCTTTTTAGGAAAAGGTTCCAAGTATTGATCATTGATAAACTAAACGGGCCGTGAGGTAACGCCTCATCGGCCCATTTCCACATTCATAATACCAATCTGTCTATCAACTTTATAAGCTCTGCAATTTCAGGCTTGCTGATTTGCGCGTCAGCCCCTACGACCTGACCTTTATGACGCAGGCTGTCAGTAATCAAAGAAGAGAAAATAATCACCGGCAGCCCAGCGAGTTCCCCGTTTTCCTTTATTCTTCTAGTCAAATGATGTCCATCCATCTGAGGCATCTCAATATCGGTAATCACCAGTTGCACTTCATCTTCAACCACTTTTCCTGATTCAATCAAATTTTCAAGATAATTAAATGCATCAAGTCCATTCTCATAAAACTCCAAGTACTTGAATCCTGCTTCTGACAATGTATCGAACAGCAGCTTTCTCAGTAATGGTGAATCTTCAGCAATCAGGATTCTCTTGTCAGAATTTTGCCTGATACCAAGCTTTTTTACCTGCTGGATGTTTATTCCTGATTCTGGATTGATTTCGACCACTATTTTTTCAAAATCGAGTAACAGTAACATTTCACTATTTAATTTTATTACTCCGATAATCTGACTTTCAAGGCCCTGATACATATCCGAAGGCTTTTCGATTTGGGACCAGGAAATACGGTGGATCTGTGTTACCGTATGGACATGGAAAACCACTTTTTGCTGATTGAATTCAGCCACTATGAATTTATCCTGCTCAGGAGTTTCAGATGGAGGAAACCCTAAAGCATCCGCGACATTCACAACTGGCAGGACTTCTCCGCGAAGCTCGATGATCCCCTCCACATTTGGATGGGAATGAGGGACAAGCGTGATGGGGACAGGATTGATGATTTCCTTCACCTTAATTACGTTAATGCCGAATTTATTCTTTCCGAGACCGAATTCCACTATCTCAAGCTCATTCGTTCCACTTTCCAGTAATATTCCTTTATTTGCTTCCACTGTTTCATCTCGCCCTTCTGCTTTTTCATTTCAAAATTCCATAAATCATTAAACCGCTTGGAAAAATATCATGGTTTCATCAATGAACTTCATACCTAATAATTCGGTTAAATATTTCTTTTGTTTAGAGCATGGATAAAAAAAATCCAGAAGTGATCATTTATTAAGGCTGTTTTCACATACTTTGTTGCTATTTACCAGGTAGTGAGTTGTGGTTGATTTCCCCTCCAGATGCTCGCTTTCCGCGGGGCGGGCGGTGAGCCTCCTCCGGCGTAAACGCCAGTGGGGTCTCTCCTGTCCCGCTGCTCCCGCAGGAGTCTCGCACTTCCGCTCCAATCAACCTTAAATCGTTTCGTTTTAAAAACAACAATCTTTACGAAAAGAGCCTTTATTAAAGCCCAAACCAAAAAGGGACCCCTCTGAGTCCCCCTTATTCCAAGCTATTTTTCACCACTGTCATTCCGCCACCATTTCGTTCGTAAGCCTATCCCTTCAAACCCCTCCGTGCAAACAAAATACTGCATACTCAACAATTTCCCAACTAATTCTTATCTCTTTCCCGACCTTTTCTTTGGATTGAGCCAACCTTTTTTTACAAAGAATAAAAACATCATCAAGCCAATACCGCCCATCGTTCCAAGAATGAGAAAATATCCATAATGCCAATTTAATTCGGGCATATATTCAAAGTTCATCCCATATACGCCCACTATGAAGGTCAGCGGCATGAAAATGGTAGTGATGACAGTCAATGTCATCATCGTCGAATTCATATTATTAGAGTTCACAGACAAATAGCTATCACGGATATCGGACGAAAAATCTCGATACGATTCAAGCATTTCAGTCAATTTAAGAAGATGATCGTACACGTCATTAAAATAAAGATGCTGATCTTTCAAGTAATTCAGACGCTCCGATGAAATCATCCTGTACAATAAGTCACGCATCGGCAATATGGTCCGACGGAGCCTGGACATATCTGTACGTAAATCAAAAAGCTGATCCATCAATTCGTTAATCGCGTCATTTTCAGTATTTTCCTCTATGCTGCCCAATTCGCTTTCAATTTTATAAACAGGCGGGAAGAATTCGTCGACGATCCTGTCAATTATCCTATGCAATAAGAAAAATGGACTTTGCTTCAACATTTTATTACCGGCAATTTCTTCCCATACCTTTTCCAGTTCAAGTAAATCTTCCTTATGAAAACTGACTATCCATTTTTCACCAACAAACATATCCAATTCCACTGCTTTAAATACCTTCTCCCTTAAAGCATGAATCACTAGAAATTGGTAGCCTTCATAAAAATCCATTTTGGGACGTTGATTAAAATCATCCAGGCAATCTTCAATTGCCAGCGGATGAAAGTGAAAATGATTGGTTAAAAGTTCGATTTCCTGGTTTGTTGGATTGGAAAAATCCACCCAGTACCACTCGATATCCGGATTATCCATTTCCGTTAGCGGTAAACCAAAACTGACTTCATGATTTGAAGTAATTGCGCAAGTCCTTATCATATGTATCAACCCTCAAAATTTTCTTATCATACATTATACCTTTAATTCATGAATCTCAAAAAGATTTCTCCCCCTACACACTAAATGATAAAATAGAATGAATGAGTCAAACAGGACATCATTCATGTAGTTAGAAAAGGGAGGATATTCATAGATGGAACATTTAATAAACCCTCTAGTAAAAGACGTTCAAATATCAGGAATCCGTAAATTCTACAATATGGTCGCTGATATCGAAGGCACCATTTCCTTAACGATAGGGCAGCCTGACTTTCCAACTCCGATGCATATCAAAGAAGCGGCAAAACAAGCCATCGATAATGACCATACCGTTTATACTCACAATGCGGGCTATCTGGAATTAAGGGAAGCCGCTTCAAATTATGTAAAAGATAAATACAAGCTTAACTATGATCCGGCGAATGAAGTGATCGTGACCTCTGGTGCCAGCGAAGGCATAGACATTGCCTTTCGGACGATCCTCATCCCAGGGAACGAAGTAATATTACCGGGTCCGGTATATCCGGGATACGAACCCATCATTAAGATGTGCGGCGCAACACCTGTTTATGCCGATACAACAAAAAATGGATTTCGTTTGACGGCAGATATACTTGAAAAGTACATAACTCAACACACTCGGTGCATCGTTCTGCCCTATCCATCGAATCCGACCGGAGTTACATTAACTGCCGAAGAATTATTGGACATCGCAGAACTTGTTAAGGGCAAGGACATCTTCATATTGGCTGATGAGATATACAGTGAGCTGGTATTCGATCAGGAGCATGTTTCGATTGCCACTTTCTTAAAAGAACAAACCATCGTCCTGAACGGATTGTCCAAGTCCCATTCCATGACCGGGTGGAGGATCGGCCTTCTATTTGCGCCTGCAGCCATCTCTCAGCATCTCCTGAAGGTTCACCAATACAATGTGACATGTGCCGCCTCCATATCGCAGAGAGCTGCCTTGGCAGCATTGACGGCAGGCAGAAATGATGCAATACCCATGAAGACTGAGTATGCACGGAGACGGGAATACGTGTACGGTCGCTTACAAGCGATGAAACTGGAAATAGTCAAACCGAATGGTGCCTTTTACTTCTTTATAAAGCTGCCTGAAGGCTATGCCTCTTCCCTTGATTTTTGCCTCAAGCTTGTTCAACAGGAAAAAGTGGCAGTGGTCCCTGGAGATGCATTCTCTCCCCTTGGCGAAGGGTACTTCAGGATATCTTATGCCTATTCCATGGAGACCCTGGAAAAGGCCTTGGACCGTATTGAAGCATTTTTAGCTAAAAAGTAGTCGCAAAAAAAATAGTGGCCTTCAATTGAATGGACAATTGAAGGCCACTTTCCAATTTTCAAGGATGTCAGGCTACCTAAGGTTTTTCACCTTGCCACCAACTAATACAATCTTCGTAAAAATCGAATTTCCCGATATCCTTCTTCCTTATTTGTCGTGGTAAGGCTCACTTCAACGATGGACCCAAGTAAATCAGCCATCACTTCTTCAAATTCCTTTGCGGAGCGCGGCTTTGAAAAACCTAAGCTCTTCAATTCGCGCATCAATATCTGAAAACCGGCATTCGTTTCGATATGACTGAATTTCACCGGCAAGATTAGCGGACTTTCATTCATTAATTTCAAATCCCAACGAATGGGCTTTGTTTGATGAATGGTTTTTTCTCGTTTAAAACCTTCAATCCTTACAATATATCGACCATCTTCTAATTCCTGGAATTTCATATTGATATCATCGAATTCGCCCATAGCTTTCACTCCTTTTTGTAAAGGCTGTCGCTATCAGCTTATTCATGTTAAAGAAATGCTAGCACTTAATTGTAATGTTTATATAATGCCTGTGTACCGCTATTTTCTTCGCCAGCTTCTGCCAGCCCCTCATACAGGGATTTGCTCAGGCTTAATCCAGGAGCGTCCATCCCCATTCTTTCCGCTTCATCAAGTGCAATCTTCATATCCTTGATAAAATGCTTAATATAAAAACCAGGTTCAAAATCCCCTTCAACCATCCGCGGTACGAGATTGGACAATGACCAGCTCCCGGCAGATCCCGATGATATGCTTCTTAATACCCGGTCCGGATCCAACCCCGCCTTTTTGGCATAGGAAATCGCTTCAGTCACTCCGATCATGTTGGATGCGATGGCGATCTGATTGCACATTTTCGTATGCTGTCCTGAGCCAGCGGGGCCTTGATGGACAACATTGCTGCCAAGGATATCAAAAATGGGCCGGACCGCTTCAAATGCCTCACTAGACCCGCCGACCATGATCGTTAGCTTTGCATCACGAGCACCGATATCCCCTCCGGAAACCGGTGCATCCAATGATTCCATGCCCCTTTTCTTCGCTTCCTCTGCTATCTTTACTGCCAAAGTTGGAGTCGAGGTAGTCATATCGATTAAATAGGTTCCTTGTTTCGCGTTCTCGATAAGGCCATTTTCCCCAAGATAGATTTCTTCCACATCACTGGGGTATCCCACCATGGAAATGATCACATTAGCTTTTTGCGCAATTTCCTTTGGAGCAGCTGCCCACTTCGCTCCCTGTGAGAGCAGTTCACTTGCCTTATCTTTAGTCCTTGTATAAACAAATACCTCAAACCCCGCCTTAAGTAGATGTGCGGCCATGCTTTTTCCCATAACTCCTAAACCAATGAAGCCGATCACTTTGTTCGATTGCATCAATGCAGATTCCTCCCAATCATTTTGTTTCAAAAAAACTTAAATGGACTTTATCATTCCTCCGTCAACTAAATAGGACTGCCCCGTTATATATGTATTAGCACCTGAAACAAGGAAAGTAACGAACTTTGCAAATTCCTCGGGTTCCCCATAACGCCCAAGAGGGATTTTGTTAATGGATTGTTCAGTCATCTCCTCAGGAGTGACGCCTTGTTTCTCTGCATTCATCTTATCAAGGTGCTGAACGCGATCCGTTGCGATTCTTCCTGGACCGACTGTATTGATCAAAATCCTGTCTGGTGCTAATTCTGAAGCTAACGTCTTCGACATACCAACGATTGCCGTCCGGAATGTATTCGATAATATCAGTCCCGAAATCGGCTCCTTAATGGATGAAGAAGCAATATTAACGATTTTCCCGCCTTGTTTTTTTAAGTGTGGCAAGCTCTCGCGGATCGTCCTTATGAAGCTTAGTAAATTAAGTTCAAAAGATTGTTGCCATTCTTCATCATTGAAATCTGAAAAAGAACCTCCTGGAGGACCTCCGGCGTTATTTATAAGAATATCGATACCGCCGAATTCTTCAGCGGTTTGCGCAACCAGGCTTTTAATATCTTCAGCTTTTGTTATATCCGTTATCATATAAGAAACTTTACCCGTCCCAAGCTGCGATAATTCCCTTTGTACGGCGGCTAGCTTTTCTCCATCACGGCTGGCTAGCATGACATTTGCTCCTTCTTTAACCAATTCGGCTGCCATAGCCTTTCCCAAACCTTGACTTGAAGCTAAAATCAAGGCATTTTTCTTTTCCAGATGTAATTCCATATCATATTTAACCTCCATCTTCTTAAAAATATAATTCCATTATATCGTTATAACCGTAAAGTGAAAAATCTGAATAATCATTCTCATGCTTTTTTATTTGCAAAAAAATAGCCGGTTGGATAACCAACCGGCTTCAAAGGGGGAAATGAGAATGTCAGCTGCCCTAAAAGAGCTAAACAACTGTGCTTGGTTTTTATTTACCCCTATTTTGGTGCAATAAACATTTTTTCTTTAAATTAAACCATTACAGGACAGCACCCCATCCGAAGGTTCTAATTGATGCGGTGCTGTTTTCCTGATTTAATTACTTCTTCAAAGCGTTAACAACCGCTTCTTTCACATTATCATTCGTGTCCAGCCCTAGAACTTCCTGTGATAGTTTTTTCATCTCTTCAAGCGAAAGTTGGCTAATTAAAGAACGTGCTTTTAAAATCGAAGTGGCACTCATTGAGAATTCATCAAGGCCCAATCCGATTAAAATCGGGATGGCCACTTCATCTCCAGCCATTTCCCCGCACATTCCGGCCCATTTCCCCTCTTTATGAGCTGCATCTATGACCATTTTAACCAAGCGTAAAATCGCTGGATTGTATGGTTGATATAAATAAGATACTCTCTCATTCATTCGGTCAGCGGCCATCGTATACTGAATCAAGTCATTAGTGCCTATGCTGAAGAAATCGACTTCCTTAGCAAATATATCCGCCATCACTGCAGTTGAAGGGATTTCAACCATGATTCCGACTTCAATCTTTTCAGCAACTTGAATACCATTATCAAGCAATTCCTGCCTGACTTCAGCCAAGACGGCTTTAGCTTCGCGGAATTCCGCCAGTGTGGCAATCATCGGGAACATGATCTTCAAGTCCCCGTAAATGCTTGCACGAAGCAGGGCACGGAGCTGAGTCCGGAAAATCTCCTGCTCATTTAAGCAAAGGCGAATCGCACGGTAGCCAAGGAAAGGGTTCATTTCCTTAGGAAGCTCTAAATAAGGCAACTCCTTGTCTCCGCCTATATCAAGCGTCCTGACGACTACAGGCTTCCCTGACATTCCTTCCAGCACCGCTTTGTATGCCTCGAACTGTTCTTCTTCACTTGGAAAGTCATTTCTGCCCATATAAAGAAATTCCGTACGATATAACCCGATGCCTTCACCGCCATTTTGATGTACGCCCTCCAGATCTTTCGGCGTGCCAATATTGGCTGCCAATTCCACATGATGGCCATCCTTCGTAACGGTTTTTTCATGAACAAGTTTCGCCCACTCAGCTTTTTGCCTAGCATAGGCTTCCTGTTCCTCTTCGTAGCGTTTCACGAGTTCAGGAGTGGGATTGATGTGGACTTCACCCTTTAACCCGTCAATTATGACCAGGTCACCATTTTCAATGGAAGAGGTCACTGACTTCGCTCCAACGACTGCTGGAATTTCCAATGAACGGGCCATTATGGCTGAATGGGATGTACGTCCACCGATATCGGTCGTAAATCCTTTAACATATGCCGGATTCAACTGTGCTGTATCGGATGGAGTCAAATCCTCCGCAATGATGATCACTTCTTCAGCAATCATGCTCGGATTAGGAATATGAACACCTAAAAGATGTGACAGCACCCGTTTCGTGACGTCACGGATATCCGCTGCTCGTTCCTTCATGTATTCATTATCCATTTGTTCAAACATCGTAATGAACATGCTTGCGGTTTCATTTAAAGAAAACTCTGCGTTGACGTTTTCTGATTGAATTTTATCCTGAATTGGGGTGATAAGTTCCGGATCAGCCAAAACAAGCAGGTGTGCGTCAAAGATTGCGGCTTTATCGGCCCCTAGATCCTTTTCGGCTTTATCCCTGATTATTTCCAATTCATTTGTTGACTTTTGAATAGCTTCCTTAAAACGGGATATTTCAGCCCCGACATCTTCTATGCTTCTTTTTACAATCGATAAATCTGGCTCAGTCAGTCGATAGGCTTTAGCGATGGCTATTCCGTTTGAAGCTGCTATTCCACTAATCAAAGTGGACATTATTCTGCTAATCCTTCTCTGTTCAACGTTTCAGCAAGTGTGTTCAGTGCATCGTTTTCATCGCTTCCTTCAGCAGAAATCGTAATTTCCGCCCCTTTGCCGATACCTAGGGACATTACACCCATAATGGACTTAAGGTTCACTTTTTTCTCTTTATATGCAAGGTTTATTTCTGAATCAAATTTTCCTGCAGCTTGTACTAGCAATGTTGCCGGACGAGCATGAATTCCTGTTTCTGCAGTTACTGTAAATGTTTTTTCTACCATATAAATCAATCTCCTTTAAGATAAATTAACTAAAATAGGTTATGTAAGGGGTTTTCTCTATCCAAATGAAAAAAGAAATGCCCTTTTCCTTATCAGGATAGCATTATCATTCCCAACAAACAAACCAAAACTATTGGTACCTACAAAATAGTACAAAAATATAGATGGAACTGCAACTATTACTTTTCAGATTCTTCAATGATTAAATGGACAGTTGGGCATTTTTGTTGAAAAAAGCCCTGAAACTCAGCATAATGAAAAGGACCACCGTTAATGAAACACTTCCGAGAATACCAATCAGAATCGCAATCTGGTACTCAATAGCAATTAGCGGGCTTATCCCCGACATGATTTGCCCTGTCATCATTCCTGGAAGGAAGATAATCCCCATCCCGAGCATATTGTTCAAAGTCGGGAGCACAGCCGAGTCGAATGCAGCATCCACATAATTCTTCACAGCCCTCGCTGGAGTCGCTCCAAGCATCAACATCGCTTCTACCTTTTCACGATTACCGCTAATCCCATCATGGAGGTTTTTAAGCGCCAATGTCACTCCGGTCATGGCATTCCCCACGATCATCCCTGCAATTGGAATGAAGTACCTCGGCTCGTACCATGGCGTGAAATGGATCACGACCACATTAAAATAAAACAATGCAGCCATGGGACCTGACAACATACTTAAGATAACCATCCTTTTAATTTTCTTGTTAAGAGTATGGGACACTTGCTTAAAAATATTATGGATGGAAAACAGGGCCATCGCACATAAAAATCCTAAAGAAAGTAATGGATGCGGATTTTCAAAGATATATGTCAAAACATATCCTGCGAGAATGAGTTGGACAGTCATCCGCACCGTGGCGAGCATGATTTGCTTTTCCCGTGCAATCCCGCGCCATTTCACGATTATGAGCAGAATCACTACAAACACGTAGGCCGCACAAAGACGCCAGAACTCAATATCTATTATCCCATTCGACTCCATTAATAGTCACTCTCCCTCGCCTTTTTCAGAATGATCCTCTGTTCAGCACACATGTCCGCCAGCTGTTTTGAATGGGTTATCATGATGACCGTTCCTTTTTCCCGCTTTACTTCTTCTAAAAAACGGCCCATTACCGTCAGCTCGGCTTCCTCATCAAGAGCTGAAGTCGGCTCATCCAGTAAATACACCTCGGGTTTCAATAAAAGTAACCTCGCCAGTGCCAGTCTCTGTTTCTCCCCGCCAGAAAGATTCTCCACACTCTCGTCTAAGGACTTCTGCAACTGGACGGTTCCTAGTGCTTTAACCAATTCTTCTTTATCCTTTTTCTCCCGTTCTGTCAGTTCCAGGCCAATCTGAAGATTTTCTTCTATCGTACCCGGTAAAATGAATGGTGCCTGAGAAAGCATTGTGACTTTACGCCGGAGCTCTATCGGGTTGAATTCATCCAGCAACTGATCATGATAATAAATCGAACCGCTATCCGGGTCATCCATCCTGTTCAATAATCGTAGCAGTGAGGTTTTTCCTGCACCGCTTTCCCCAGTCAAACAAGTAACCATACACGCCGGTATTAACAAATCATCAATATTCAAAATCCCTTTATATTTAATATTTTCCAGCCTAAATATCATTTGAACCGCCTGCCTCCCTTACTCCACCATATCATTATAAGAAACAATCCTGATCCGGGGTAGCGATGCATGTAAAGATTTTCATTTTCTTTCGCATTTTTATAGGTTAGTATTATTCCTGCCGAATATATCCATGACGGACGTGGAAAACACCTTAATAAATGGAGGGACTTATCATGAACGGAAATTCCTTTTTACATTCTTACCTGAATGTTTTTCTCCTTACTGCACTTTGCCTGATCACGTTGTCTGGCTGCCAGGCAGCTTCAGATAACGTGATCAATCAATCCCAACAGGAAAATTCACTTTCCAACGAAGACACCCGTTCCAGTGCGGATTCTTTAAATGAAGAAAAAGGCAAGACATTCACAGCCGAAATCATCAAAGTTATTGACGGAGATACAGTAAAAATCAAAATGACTAATGGAAATGAAGAAACGGTCAGGCTCCTGTTGATAGATACTCCAGAAACCGTGCACCCATCCAAGCCCGTTCAGCCTTTTGGACCTGAAGCAAGCAAGTTCGCAAAGGGACTCATGCCTACGGGCTCTAAAGTGGAAGTAGAAACCGGCATAGGTGAAAGAGATAAATACGGCCGGCTGCTGGCCTATTTTTATGTTGATGGTAAAATGGTGAATAAACTCCTGCTGGAAAAAGGCCTGGCAAGGGTAGCCTATGTTTATGCACCGAACACGAAATACCTTGATGAATTGGAAAATATTCAAAAACAAGCCCAACAAGACGAAATCGGTATTTGGTCAATTGAAAACTATGCAACTTCAAAAGGGTTCGATGATTCGAAGTCAAAAGAAGCATCCGTGGAAAAGCCCACTGGGTCTTGCAATAACCCGCAAATTAAAGGGAATATTAATTCCAAAGGCAATAAAATTTATCACATTCCTTCGGGCCAATATTACGAAATAACTAAACCAGAAGAAATGTTTTGTACGGAAAAAGATGCACAGGATGCTGGATTCAGAAAATCGCAAAGTTAACAAATACATTGGTTTTATTAAAAAAAGATCGAGTTGATTTCAAAAATCCGCTCCCCTTCCGCCTACTGTCTGCCAAGCCTACTCGACGTAAGCGTCTGCGGGGTCTCGGCCAGCCAGTTATTCGGCTGGAGTGTAGCAAATTCCATCCATTAAGGATTACAGAAAAAAACATGAAATACAAACTAGTCTTAAATAGGATTTGGGATAAGACGAGCCAGCTGTTTTTTTAAATAACACAAAGTTGATTGGAACGGAAGGTACGAGACCCCTGCGGGAAAAGCTCGTCTAAGGAGACCCCCGCAGGCGCGCCGAGGAGGCTCCCAGATGATGAAGTGGAAATCAAAGTTGAACTATAAAATATATCCTTGTTTTAAATGAGGCCATTCCAAACTCCCCTTGTCGACAAACGGAACATCATGTTTCGGCACATCCAATCTTAGGATGTGTTTTTTCATTTGGTCCCACACACTCATCATTTCCTCAATTATCCTTTTCTCATCAATAAGGTTCTCTTTAGCTCCTTTAAAACCCACTTATTAATACCGCCATTTTTCGGTTATGCCATTTGGCTTTATCCGATCGATTTATTTATGGTATAAGCACCCGGGAATACAGGAAAGTGCACTTTCTAAAGGTGACTTGCTTAATGAAAGATTTCTCGACGCTAACGGAAGACTTCACCCCGATGATCCATCATATTATCCGCTCACTTTCCATCTATAAAAATAAGGAAGAATATTTTCAAGTAGGCTTGATCGCTTTATGGGAGTCATTAGGGAATTTCAATGAGGAATACGGACACTTCTCCAACTATGCCTATACGGTAATCAAAGGCAAAATTCTGAACGAATTAAAGCATCATCATAAATATGAAATCCGTACCGCCCCCTTTGATTCTTTCCTATTAGAAATGATTAAAGATCCTTTTTCAATGCATGAAGAAGCCTTTGCCATCGATAATATATTAACCTACACGGAAGGATTGACACTGAATCAGCAACGCTGGCTTTTACAGACATACCTTGAAAATAAAACCGTGACTGAAATCGCTGAGATATATCAAGTTACTACTGCAGCCGTCAAATCATGGAGAAAGTCCGCCTTAAATAAATTAAGGAAACAATTGATTTTTCCATTATAAATAATTGGGGGTGGCTCAATCATGAGCCACCCCCAATTATACATCCATCAACTTCTCGCTTCTTCTAAATACGTATAAATTATCACACCGTTATGTTGAGCATTTCCCCGAAAATGTTTAAAGTCATCCCTTTTAACAAGAACCTCACGAAAAGCTAAAAACTCTTCTTTTGTTATCCGGAACTCTTCCATTTCCCGATTTGCCAATTTATCGAGTACTTCTTTTGCTTCCTCTGCATTCATATATTATCCTCCTTAATTATCGAATGTTCCATCATTTTCAGACAGGAGAAATTCCGTTTTCATTTTAACATAAGCTTGCCACTTAATATAAATCAGAATTTTTTGTTGCCCACTTACTACATTATTCTTTACGAATGCTTTAAAATAGTGCAAACTGTATATTAAAATATCATAATGTAAAATGATTGGCATTTTTTGTGCATATAATTACATACTGGTACGCATAACTGCGTTTGCAAGAAATACCAAATTATGCCACATCTTTACAACGCTCCATTACAAGAATCGTACCTCCTTTTAAAAGTTTAGCTTACTGTACCGACATAAGAGATAACTAATTCTCTTACTAGCACTTCCCACGTCAAAATCTAAACGGCAAGATGTTCGAATAATCCAATTACTCCATTGTTACTTTTTGATCATTGGAAACAAAATGGGAAAGGATGATTACCATGAAGAAAGCGGAAGTTGGAAATATCATTGAATTTAGAGAAGGCTTAAAAGGAATCGTCGAGAAAGTGAACGAGAACTCAGTAATCGTGGACGTCACGTATATGGAAAATTATCGTGATTTGGAGCTTGAACAAAAAACAGTCGTAAACCATAAAAATTATAAAATCATAGGATAATTCAATTTATCAAACGGGATGGTTACTAGATGACCATTCCGTTTTTCACTTTTTAGCAATCGTCCCATTCGATTCCCCCGCTTTTTGTAACCATTTCCATTTCATGCCGTCTAATTCATTAAAGGGCAAAGCACCTGTATGTGATTCAGGTATATCCAGTTTGAAATTTCTATCAGAAAGATGGGGGAAACACATGACTTGTTGGACACGTTATATTGGCAGTGTCACATTCGCCGCTTTTCTGCTGACTGGCTGCGGTACGACCACAGGCGAAAATGCAGATGAGCCACAGGAAGATTCAATAAAAGAGGAGAACGGAGGCAACACTTCTCAACGAGGCAATCGTAATAACCGAAGCGATAACAAAATAAGACTGATGGAGCAAAACCTGCAGTATACAATGAATGGGGAAGCAAAAGAAAAAACAGCATTCCTAAAAAAAAGCGATAATCAACCGTTCAGCCTCTATGTTTTGCAACAATTCAGGTTAAGTGCCGAAGAACCTGGAAAAGATATTGTGTTCCTGATTGAAGATGCCTCCATTTATATGAGAATCGAATTGTTGAAGGGCGATGTCAGTTGGGATGAGGTGGAAGAAAACGTTCAAGCCCAGCTGAAAAGCATTTCAGAAACGATTAGGGATCCTTCATTCGATATCGAGAGCGGCACAGGATTTGAAGTGGAAAGTGGCGATGATGTCATCACTTCCATTTTGCTCAAGGATGAAAAAGCACCCGTCCGCTTAACTATGTTCACGAAAAAAGATAAAGATTACCGGGATGCTTTTCTAGAGATGGCTAAGACGCTGATGAAAAGGTGACCCTAGCCCCCCCTGGTACGGAGGGCTAGGGTCAGGCCCCCCGTTCTCCATTACTCCTTGCCTGCCTTGCTCTTCCAGACCAGCACTAAAAAAAGGAGGCTTATGTATCCAAAAACCGGATAAATATATCCTAGTAACCTTCCATATCCGAATTCACTAATGATTAATGCTATTAAAAAAATCACCGCTATGATCAGCATGCTTGGCAATTTAATATAACTGCTGATTTGCCTCTGTAAGCCATATATGTTTCCGATGACCGAAGTGAATATCTCGCCGTATATCACCAAAATGAACATCCAATACAACTGACTGGCCGCCGTTCTCATAATAACTGCTGAAGGAATTTCATAACGATTCACGTCGGAAAGTGTCATAAGTGAAAAATGCCCCGTCAATAAAATGATGGTCAGGAATATCCCTCCAAGAATTGCTCCATGCTTAATGACCTTCTCATCTCGAACTTCATAAGCAACCGGAACCAGCACAGCCTGTGCCAAAGCGAGGTTAAAGGCTGTGTAGGCAAAGGGTGACAAAATCATTTTCACGGTGATCACTTCATCCGGAACTTTTGTAAGGGTCTTAAAGAAATCCCCATTACCTAAAGTCGAGAAAAAAAGAATCACGCTAAAGCAGATCATGATTGGCACAACAAATGAGTTCACAGTGAAAACACCACGCATGCCCATCATCAGGACCAAGGATGCCAGGATGATCGTAGACCAACTTCCTATACTTTTAGGCACGCCAAGTTGTTCTTCGAAAACGGCTCCTGAACCCGAAATCATGACAGCCGTCACCCCTAACAGCATGATAAGGAAAAAGAAGTTGATGATTCCTGCTATTTTCTTCCCAAATAGAAATTGATTGAACTCCTCATACGAAGATGCTCTGATCCTTGCTGAAATGATCATGATTTTCGTCCCGGTGAAAATGAAAATATAACCTGCTATTAAAATCCCGATAAAGCCATAAAAACCATAACGGGTAAAAAACTCGACAATCTCTTTTCCAGTTGCAAATCCTGCACCGACGACTGTGCCTACATAAACCGCTGCAATCTGAAAACTCCCTGACCACCTTGACAGCATACTCTCCCCTCCTCCCTACATTTATATGTAAGGAAGGGACATTTAAGACAAGCCGGGCAATATTCCTTTCGTCGGCTGTTTTTTTCCTCGGTTTCATTCTCTCACAGTGCAGTCTGAAACCCCCTATGCATTTCACTTTGAAGCATCATTCCAAATGCATGAAGATTTAAAAAAACGCTTGGAATAATCTCCAAGCGTTCAGATTGTATACTAATTAATAAACGTACCAGTTGATTCCAGAAATTCGCTCCCTTTCCGCCGGCTGTCTTTCATGCCGCATCATTGAAAGCGCCTTTGAGGTCTCGGCTAGTCAGTGATTCGGCAGGAGTGTCGCAAATTTCTTCAATCCAATCTTTCTATAAAAAAGTGTTCATGAAGGATAACCAAGTCTTCTTTTATAATCATGGTTCGGAGTTAGACGGTTTCATAATGCCTTATCATCAACAGTGGAGAGCCATTCGTCTATCACCTTCACAACGGACTGTACAGTACCGTCAACAAACGGGGATTTCAGATTCGCGGATTCAACGAGATCAAGGAAGGACTTGCTGCCTCCAAGTTGGCACAGATTCAAATAATCCTCCCAAGCCGTTTCATCTTTTTCAGTCGACCTTTTCCAGAATTGGAAAGCACAAATCTGGGCCAATGTATAGTCGATATAATAAAAAGGTGATTGATAAATGTGGCTTTGCCGCTGCCAATACCCGCCATTCTCCAAGAATTCATTTCCTTCATAATCGCGATGCGGCAAATATTCCATCTCGATTTTACGCCAAGCCTGCTTTCTTTCAACGGGGGAGGCATTAGGATTTTCATAGACAAAATGCTGAAACTCATCAACCGCTACCCCATACGGGAGGAATATGAGGGCACCGCTTAAATGGGAAAACTTATATTTTTCCGTATCTTCCTTGAAAAATAGCTCCATCCATGGCCAAGTTAAAAATTCCATGCTCATCGAATGGATTTCACATGCTTCATATGTAGGCCAATAATACTCAGGTATGTCAAGATCACGGCTGCGATAAACTTGGAATGCATGACCTGCCTCATGTGTCAAAACATCAATATCCCCGGAAGTACCATTGAAATTAGAAAAGATGAATGGAGCTTTATAGTCTTCTATAAAAGTACAGTAGCCACCGCTTTCCTTTCCTTTTTTCGCCACAAGGTCCATCAGGTCATTATCAATCATATAGTTGAAAAACTGATTCGTTTCAGGCGATAGTTCCTGGTACATCCTTTTCCCATTTTCGATGATCCACTCAGCATCGCCTTTTGGAATGGCATTACCCGTTCTGAAATGAAAATTCTCATCATAATAGTTCAGGTTCTCCAATTCAAGACGTTCCCGCTGCCGTTCCTTCAGCCGGGTGACAAGCGGTACCACTTCCTCTTTCACCTGCTTGCGGAATGCAGCAACCATATCAGCGTCATAATCAGTCCTTGTCATTCGATAATACCCAAGTTCCACGAAATTCCCATAACCCAGCGCTGTTGAAATACCATTCCTCACCTTGACAAGTTCATCGAATATACGATCCAATTCCTCCTGCTTTTCTTCAAAGAAACCGTAATATGCCTCACTTGCATTTTTCCTTAACTCACGGTCCGAGGACTCCATAAAAGGCTGAAGCTGCGCAAGTGTTAATTCTTTTCCATCAAAGTGAATTTTTGCAGAGGCAATTAATTGTGAATACTCACTTGATAATTTATTTTCTTTTTGCAGCTGTGGTATGATTTCGGGCGAAAAGGTTTTGAGTTGGGCCTCTGCCAGGTCAAATAGTTGAGTTCCCCATTTCTCCTCAAGCTCCTTACGGAATTTCGAGCGAACGAGTTCATTGTAAAATTTCGAGGTCAATTCTTCCATTTCAGGGGAGAAGTCATCTAAGTAATCATTCTCCGCTTTATAAAAAACATCATTGGTATCTATGGAATGCCGGATATAGACCAAATTAAACATCGTACCTACATAATTTCGAATTCCGTTAATTTCTTCCATGGCTTTTATTTGTGCATCGGCATTTGCAGCCTCCGTAAACTTTTCCAAAGCTTTCATGAACCGGGTTTTAATTTCATCCATTTCAGGACGTTTATATTGATACTCATTAAATTTCATATGTAGGCTCCTTTTCGAATATAAAACATTTTTTATAAACCATAGTGACATTATCCAACCGAATTCGTTTCCAAGAAACATTGACAATTATCACGGTTATCGTAATGTAATTTAATTCGCCACAGCGTTATTAAAAACCTTTTTATGTCGCTAAAACAAATTCATGTTTTATCAGACATAAAAAACCAGCACCTGTAGTCAAATCCAGGTGCTGGTTCTTTAGCTAATTTTGAGCGGAGTACCCAATCTTTTTAAGCAATTCAATCACGGTCGCCTTTTCCTCTTGCGTAAGTACACTCATGATATCATCAATTCTTTTTTCATGCTCAGGAAATACGCCTTCAATAAAGGCCTTTCCTTTGTCGGTTATCTTTGCAAAGGTTACACGGCGATCCTCTTTACATGCTATGCGCTGCAGATATTCCTTCTGTTCAAGTTTATCCACGACATAGGTAATGCTGCCGCTGGCTAGCAGGATTTTTCCGCCTATTTGCTGAAGAGGCTGATCCCCTTTATGATAAAGCAATTCCAGTACTGCAAACTCAGTTGGATTCAAACCCTCTTCAGCTATATGTTTATTAACTACATCATTAATGGATCGATGAGCTCTAGACATCACAATGAACAGTTTCAAAGACTGTTGGATGTTATTATTCTCCATAACTTCACAACCTTAAAAATTTTTAATTAAAATATCTTGAATTAAAAGTTATTATATGACATAAAGGATTTTTTGTCAATCTGCCCTGTTAGTATGCACTATTGTTTAATCAATCATTTTGATATACTTGAAAAAAAAAGCTAAAGTAGTGACAAACATGAAAACGAGGCATAAATTCACCACATATCTACTTATTGTTATTTTACCATTAATTTTTCTCTCTATCATTTATTGGATGCATTTAGAACGTTCCCTTCTAAAAGAAAGACAGGAACAAGCTGAATGGGCGGGAACGGTTTATCAAGAATACATAGATCAAGTTATAAGGGAAACGAAGGAAAACCTTGAGCTGCTTAGCCTTAGCAGTTCCGTGCTTTATATGGATGACAAAAAAACCGAACTTCTAATGAAATGGATCAAAGATACAGATTCCCGGTATGCCGGAGTATATTGGCTAAATCGCGACGGTGTTTCCATTTCGGGTACGAATAAGAATTTCCATCATTACTATTTAATTGAACAAAATGATATGGAACGTGCAGTAAAAACTAAAAAAGCAGTTGTTGCAGGAACAAATGAGCTTTATAACGCTCATTTTAATTATTTTTCCATTTTTGCTCCCATACTGGATCAAGATAAAAAAGTGCAAGGGTTTTTATTGGCACATATCAGGCTGGATCATATGGAAAAAATATTAAAAATGCTCAGCCCTGGTCATTCCTTTATATTGGAAACACAGGACAAAACCCGAATTTTAGATATAAATGCCGAGGGATTCAATGGACATTCAACATGGGTGGATGTTCCTTTGACCGAAGTCGATTGGACACTGTCCGTCAAAGTGCCCGACAAGATTGGCACAAATAACATGAATGTTTTTTTAATGCTTGTCTTTTTCACTTTCTTTATTACTCACATGATTTATATCATCATGGAGGAACTGATCGTTCGCAGGCATGACAAAAAACAAAAATCACTAAACGATAGCCAAAAAATAGATTTTGTCGGTACATTGGCTGCAAGTACTGCACATGAAATAAAAAACCCACTTACTGGCATAAAGGGGCTAGTGCAGTTACTGGTTGAAAAACACCCTGAGGAGCAAGATCAGTTCTATTACTCTGTCATCATGAAGGAAATTGAACGGATCAATAGCATCGTCAGCGAGTTTTTGATTTTAGGGAAGCCAATGATACAAACTTTATCCTTATATGATATTCGCAGTATCATTGCTGAATTGAGACCAATAATAGAATCAGAAGCACGTCACTTCAATATTGAAGTGGAATGGAATATCATAAAGGAGCCAATCCTGGTTCATTGTACAAAGGACCAACTCAAACAAGTCATTCTCAACATTGCCAAAAACGGTTTCGAGGCCATGGAAGTTGGGAAAAAGTTAAGGATTCGAATTCACCATGAAAATGATCGGGCTAAAATCATGATCATCGATAACGGGCAAGGACTGAATGTAAAAGATATAGGGAAAGTGTTCGATCCCTTCTATACATCGAAGAAAGAAGGAACGGGATTGGGGCTATTTGTGTGTAAACGAATCATTGAATCTTTTAACGGCACCATCGAGTTTTCAAGTAAACCTCTGGTAGGTACAACCGTTACAATCAGCTTGCCGCATATAAAAGACCAAACTTAGCAATACTTTGAAAAGTT
The DNA here is from genome assembly GCF_018613135.1 of Bacillus sp. ISL-57. Lineage (NCBI taxonomy): Bacteria > Bacillati > Bacillota > Bacilli > Caryophanales > Bacillaceae > Bacillus > Bacillus sp. ISL-57. The sequence continues at coordinate 391,306 of NZ_JAGGQV010000002.1, forward strand.
TTCGATTTCTTCATGAAGACTAGTGACGATCCCGATTTAGTTAAAGGTGTCATGCATACGGTGCATGCTTCTTGAATCTATTTATGGAATAGGTAAAAATCTTAATCAGGAAGAAGGATATATACAGATGGGAAGTATCGCTGCCATTAAAACAAAACCGCAAAAACAAGATATGACTCTGAAAATCATGATCATCATAGGCATATGCCATTTAATGAATGATTCTCTTCAGGCCGTCGTACCGGCCATGTTCCCAATCCTCGAAAAATCAATGTCGCTTACGTATACACAGCTTGGAATGATTGCATTCTGCCTGAATATCGTCTCCTCGCTCCTGCAACCGGCAGTTGGTTTCTATACGGATAAAAAACCATTTCCATATGCATTGCCCATTGGGTTGACCAGTACCTTAATAGGTGTCATCATTCTCGCAATTGCCCCAAACTATACCATTATCCTTGGTGCAGTCATCCTGATGGGTTTAGGGTCGGCCATATTCCACCCGGAAGGCTCCAGGGTCGCCTACATGGCAGGCGGACCGAAGAGAGGCCTGGCACAATCCATTTATCAGGTCGGCGGGAATAGCGGGCAGGCACTTGCCCCGCTCATCACAGCCATCGTACTTGTTCCATTTGGTCAAAAGGGCGCACTCTGGTTTGCCCTGGTTGCCTTAATGGCCGTTATCCTATTGCTGTATATCGCCAATTGGTATTCCCAAAAATTAGTTCACTTCCAGCCTAAAAAGCTTGCTGCAAAAATAATCAATAAAGAGCGGTCCCACAAAGTGGCCAAAGCCCTGGTATTGATTTTATTCATAATCTTTGCCCGTTCCTGGTATGTATCGTGCATGACGAACTTTTATAGTTTTTATTTGATCGATCAGTATTCATTCACGATAAAAGCCGCACAATTTTTCCTATTTGCCTTTTTGGCAGCTGGTGCTGTAGGTACATTTTTCGGAGGCCCGCTTGCTGATAGATTCGGACGTAAAAACATCATTTTCTTTTCTTTCGCTGCCAGCATACCAATAACCGCACTTTTACCATTCGTACCTCCTACAGCCGCTTTTATCTTATTATTGATAGCGGGATTCATTATAATGAGCAGTTTTTCCGTCACGGTAATATACGCACAGGAATTGGTCCCGGGAAAAGTCGGTACGATGGCAGGCTTGACCGTAGGTTTAGCCTTCGGAATGGGTGCCATTGGATCCGTTTCATTGGGAGCCATTGCAGATATAATTGGAATTGAATCCATGATTAAACTAGTGGGATTCCTGCCATTACTGGGAATCATCAGCATATTGCTACCGTCTGATCTAACATTGAAAAAATGGTATGCAGAAGATTGATGCAAAATGGTTTTTTCCAGGAACATATTCTTTATGTCTAAATACAATGAATTATTGTTTCACCCAAAAATTCGCAAAGAAGTAACGATAAGTACCTTATAAAGGAGAAATTTATGAGTGGAGTTTTATTAGGAAGCATCCTATCTGCTATGTCTACAGGGTTTGGTGCGTTACCGATCTTGTTCATTCAAGGTTCAATCACACATCGATTCAGAGACACGCTACTGGCATTTACCGCTGGGATCATGATGGCTGCTTCGTTATTGAGCCTGATCCCGGAGTCTCTGGCCACCGGAGGGTATATTCAGCTGGTAATTGGGGTTTTTCTCGGGGTAATGACATTAACGATCATGGAACAAAACATTCCTCATATCGATCTCAGCCATACGAAAAGTGGTATTCAGTTCGATGAAAAGGCCTTGCTCATCATCACTGCCATTACACTCCATAATATTCCTGAGGGGCTTTCTGTCGGGGTCAGTTATGCCTCTGATACAGCTGATACAGGTAACTTGATCGCTTTTGCCATCGGCCTGCAAAATGCTCCGGAAGGCTTACTGGTCGCCTTGTTTTTAATTAATCAAAAAATCGGTAAACTCACAGCATTCCTGATTGCAACCTTAACCGGCACCATCGAAATAATTACAGGCTTACTTGGTTATTATTTAACCTCTTACATTGGGTTCCTGGTTCCATACGGCCTAGCTTTCGCCGCCGGGGCCATGCTTTTCATCGTTTATAAGGAACTGATTCCCGAAAGCCATGGGGATGGTAATGAACGCACTTCCACCTATTCCTTCATTATCGGCCTTTTGTTCATGGTCATATTATTGGAAATTTTATAATTGCGGTACTTCCATGGCTGGCTCCATCAAGTGAGTCAGCTCTTACTTTTTATTTATCCGTTTAATCCATTTAAGACTTATAAACCAATCCGATGCACGAAGGACACCTTCTGGTGACCTCCCCTCGATATATACCCCAAATCCAAAGGAAATTCAAAAGATATATTCTTGTTTATATAAGTCTTTCTTTATTTGTTTTCAGATATGATTCATTTCACCAGAAATCACACAAAGTTGATTGTCTCTTGCCTGCTAATATAAAAAGTCATGGGCATTCATTTCCTTCTAAAAGGAAATGTCTTCATTAAAGGGCTGCTGTACAATAACAACCATTTCATCTCGCTTATTTCTCACTTCCACTGATGAATGATGTTGAAGGATCAGATACTCATTTATAAGTTTGTCAAGCTGCTCACTTTGGCGAAGGGTATACTCATGGCCAAGTCCATACATTTTCGCCAACTCCATCATTTCCCAACGCTTCATTCGAATCTCAGAACAAATTTCCGTTGCACACCTAGAATTCATAACTACATTCACTACTCCTGCCCTTTTAAAGTTACATTATCATAAAGAAGTATTACAAAATATGCCTTATATGTAAATAGATTCGCAAAAAAAGACAAAACTTCTTAAATTGCGATATGGCTTGGTCCATCAGCAGACAGGATATGACGGAAATTCCTAAGCATAAGCATCTATATTGATCAAGAAGATTTCATATGAAGACAGCTCCGAAAATCGCTTTGAAAGATTCCCCTATTTGGATGCTATTATTAGTTTTCGCTTATTCGAGCAAATAACTTCTCAATGATTTAAAAGCAGGACAGCTCCTTAATTGAAGCAAAAATATTTATCATTGTCACAACCCTCATTTGTAATCCCATGATGATAATAATGATGGAACAAAAAAAGGAATCCGATAAAGGATCCCTAATGGAATATCCATGCTTTCCGTTAACTTAAGAAAGGTATAAGGCATCCCCTTCTACATTACTCGAATGGCAAATAAATATGAAAGCTTGTCCCTTTTCCCACTTCACTTTCCACTTCTATATAGCCATTGTGTTCTTCAATGATTTTATAGCTGACCATGAGCCCCAGCCCTGTTCCCCTATCCTTCGTCGTATAAAATGGTTCCCCCAATTTTTTTAGCATTTCCGTTGAAATCCCCATGCCTTTATCAGTAATTGAAATGCAAACGTATTTCTCTGAAAATCGGCTTGTTTTAATATGAACAGATCCGCCATCCGGCATGACTTCCAATGCATTTTTGATGATATTAATGAACACTTGCTTTAACTGGTTCGCCTCACATAAAACCTTACATTCATCTTCTTCAAAGTTTGTCTCGAATTGAATATTTTCCAACAGTGCCTGAGCGGCCAGTAATTCCAGTGTCTCTCTCAATATGGTATGAACATCCTGTTTGAAAATTTTTAGCGCCTGCGGCTTTGCCAGTACCAAAAATTCCGTGATAATGGTTTCGATTCGTTTAATTTCGGATGTAATCACATGAAAATATGTGGAAAACTCCCCTTTAACACCATCCTCAAGCAACTGGATAAAACCTTTTAATGCTGTCATTGGATTCCTGATTTCGTGAGCAATGCCCGCCGCCAATTCACCAACGACATTCAAAGTATCCGATTTACGGATTTGTTCCTGCATTTCGAGATTTTTACTCACATCACGGAAAATGCTTAAATTCAGGTTCGAATATAAATTTTTCCTCGTCAAAAATTCAATATGCTTAACTCTTCCATCTTCGAATGTTATCGGAATGATGGAGGAGTATACCTCATGCTTATAAACATTTTCAATGTGAGAGTTCAAGTCTGGAGCATTTTCAGGAATTTTTTCGATGAACCCCTTAACAGATAAAGAAAGCAGTTTGCGCTTCGAAATCTCCAATATTTTCTGACCCGCTTCATTAATATCCGTGAACCCTTCATGATTCCATAAAATCAGGCCGTCTAATGTGCCCTCAAAAATCTTCCTGAACTTCTTCTCACTATCCCTTAATTCCTTCTCAATCAGCCAGCGCTCACTGACATTTCGAAAGATCGTTACGTTATATCCGTCACCTTCATGTTTTTTTGCAGTCAATTCTAGCAATTTAATTTGGTTATTAGGCATTTTATAGATCAGCTCACCCCGCACCTGGGTGTCTCTTTCAAACGTTTCCATCATTTGGACGAAATGGTGATTATTGCTGTATACGTATTTCCAGATATAACTGCCAATCAGATCCTCCCTGCTGGATTCGAATATTTTACATGCTGAATGATTGACCCGAAAAATGATCCCGTCATCATTCCAGAATATGATTGCATCCATGGACTGGTCGAATAATTCCGCAAAAATCCGTTCGCTCGTCTCTAACTTTTTTTCTATTATATTTGATTCTGTAATTCTTCGAAGCACAGACATATATAGTTCATTTCCTACCGTTGAACTTATCGAAAAAGTGAAATGAAGCAGTTCATCCCCGACCTTTATCTCTACCTCCCCTTTATAGTTCGACTCATCAAAGGCTCTTTGTATGCTCTCATCCCAATATCCCCTATAATCTGGGGAGATGAGGCCCCTCATATTCTTACCGACAATCTCTTTTTTCGGAATGCCCAAGGCATGGATAAAGGCATGGTTCACTTCCATTATTATTCCTGAACTGTCGAATAGAACGATGCTTTCTATGGCTGTGTCGAAAATGTCCAAAAACATCTGTCTTGACATCCCTGTTTCCCTTGACGAAGAAACATCCAATGTCACATCCCCCAAACGATAGAACTGCTGTCCTTCGGAAAGAGATCCCATTCGTATAAACTCTATTTGCTTAAGGGCTCCGGTATGTAGCTGGATAATTTGCCTTTCACTTTCGTTCGAGGTTTTTAGGGTGCTTGACACTTCCTGGTTATTTAAAGGGATGACATCGAGAAAATCAGTTATCCTCATGGACTCCAGTTGATCTTTAGGTGTTTCCAGCAGGGCACAAGCGGCATCATTGGCATAAGTGAGACGCAGTTCCTCATCAACCCTGATATAAGGCTCTGACATTGAATCGAACATATTCAGAAACCCTTCGATCTGTTTATTCAATTTTATAATTTCCTGTTTATATTCCGTTTCATTCTCATAACCGATATTCATATTAACCCCCCTCATCAAAACCCATACCTACCCAACTTTATTCGACATCCATCTTGATTTTCCTCGGTATTTTTCGAAAATCGGCACAAACACCTTTATCCAAAATTAACCTATATATCAAATGATAGTATATTGAATGCTGAAAAAATTAGCGTTAAGCTTAATTTAAGGTTTTTATAATAAATTTAATAAATAATGATTTAGTACAAGGTATTTAGGGAATAAGAAATAACAATGCTTTCTAGCTACCTTAAAATTTATTAAATGGAGGCAATAATGAAACAACGTGATTTTTTCTTCGATAACGCCAAGTTCATTCTCATGGCATTTGTCGTCTTTGGTCATTTGCTGAATACGTATATACATGACAGTGAAACGATATATGCTTTATATAAAACCATTTATTCCTTTCATATGCCTGCCTTTATCCTTGTTTCAGGATTCTTTGCGAAAGGTTTTTATCAAAAAGGGTATTTGGGTAAAATTACTAAAAAGCTAATTTTACCCTACATCATTTTCCAATTGATATATACCGTTTACTATTATTTCTTATATGAACGTTCTGCCATCACTGTAGACCTGCTTGACCCCCAATGGTCGCTATGGTTCTTGATCAGTTTATTCTGCTGGAACATCATGCTGCTTGGTTTCTCAAAGCTAAAGCCACCAGTAGGCATAGGTTTATCTTTAATAATCGCATTATTGATTGGTTATATAGACAATATTTCCAATTACCTTAGTCTCTCCAGAACATTCGTTTTTTTCCCGATGTTTTTGATCGGATACCATTTAAGCAAGGAACATTTAAAAAAACTATTCACTCCCAAAGTTCGTTTGGCATCACTTATTGTCATGTTAGTGATTTTTATCGGTTTTTATTTTAATACCGATATTAATTATAAATGGCTGCTCGGTTCGAAACCATATGCCGAACTTGAAGATGCGACAATCGTGTCCATGTTTAAACGACTGGGATTTTATGGATTGAGCATCATTTCAGTGTTCAGCTTCCTTTCGTTCATCCCACGCAGACAATATTTCTTTACGAATTGGGGGAAACAAACCCTTTATGTGTATCTGCTGCATGGTTTTTTCATACGGTTCTTCCGCGAAAGCACCATACAAGAATACTTCAGCAATACAGAGAGCTTTATCATGCTCGCCGGACTCTCTTTCTTGATTACCGTGTTATTATCAAGTGAAATGATCGCTTCCATGGCACAGCCGATCATCGAATTGAAGGCGACCAAAACAAAACGATTCATGACTAAAACGAAAGACTATATTAAACAAGCTTTTTAAATAAAACGGATGAAGCATTTTCTGCTTTATCCGTTTTTTTAAATTCGATTTCTTGTCCGACTTTCAAGCAGAAAAGATTCCCCTTCAATACCATAACTCATTTTTCAAATGGAGCACGCTATGGTAAAATTACTCGTTAGTGCTTGTTGGCTTAAAAAGACATGTACACGAAAGGAGCCAGGCGTTTCTTTTACGCCCTTTAACATGAATATAATAATCAGTACTCTTAACGCAAAATATATCCATACATCGCTATCCATCCGATATTTAAAAGCATACGCCCAGCCTGATTATGATGTACAGCTGGCAGAATATACGATAAAAGATCCAATTATGAACATAGTTGGTGACCTTCATTCCAAAAAACCTGATGTCATAGGGTTCAGCTGCTATATTTGGAACATCGAGGAAACAATGAAAGTCGTAGCCATGCTTAAAAAAATCAACCCGGAATTGGTCATCATTCTCGGCGGACCTGAAGTCACCTATGATGTTGGGGAATGGCTTGATCAGATTCCCGGAGCTGATTTCATCGTAATCGGTGAAGGTGAAGTCACCTTCAAGGCACTTTTATCTGAAATTGAAGGTTCGAATGACTATAAGAAGATCGGCGGCATTGCGTACCGACAGGATGGAAAAAAAATCATCCAGCCTCAGAACGGCAAGGTTGATTTAAAATCCCTCCCTTCTCCATATCGTTTGGAGGAAGACCGCGGCGACCTATCTAAACGTGTTACCTATATCGAAACTAGCCGAGGTTGCCCGTTCAGCTGCCAGTTTTGCCTTTCATCGATTGAAGTGGGTGTCAGGTATTTTGATCGTGAAAAGATTAAAGAAGATATCAGGTACCTTATGGCTAATGGTGCAAAGACCATTAAGTTCGTTGACCGAACCTTCAATATCAGCCGAAGCTATGCCATGGAGATGTTTCAATTCTTAATCGATGAGCATCTTCCCGGTGTGGTTTTCCAGTTCGAGATCACGGCGGACATCATGCGTCCGGAAGTTATCCAGTTCTTGAACGACAATGCCCCTGCAGGACTGTTCCGCTTTGAAATAGGGGTACAATCGACGAATGATCATACGAATGATCTAGTAATGAGAAGGCAGAATTTCGAAAAACTGACCAGGACCGTAACCATGGTAAAAGATGGTCAGAAAATTGATCAGCATTTAGACCTTATTGCCGGTTTACCGGAAGAAGATTATCATTCTTTCCGAAAGACCTTCAATGATGTTTTCGAGCTTAGACCCGAAGAGATGCAACTTGGTTTCTTAAAGATGCTTCGTGGAACCGGCTTACGGATACGAGCCGATGAACACCAATATATATACAGCGAACATGCTCCTTATGAAATATTGGGGAATAATGTTTTATCCTTCGATGACATTGTCCGCATTAAACAAGTTGAAGATGTACTTGAAAAATACTGGAACGATCATAGGATGGATCATACTACGGAATATCTTGTCAAAACGGTATTTCAATCACCGTTCGACTTCTTTCAAGATTTCGGTACCTATTGGGATGAACAAGGGTGGTCACGAATCGGCCATCAGCTTGAAGACTTGTTCAGACGTTTACAGCAGTTTTTGGCTTCCCGGGAATCTGCCGAACTGAAAAACATTATCGGACTCATGAAATTGGATTATTTCATGAATCAAAAATATAAACCACGTAAACCTTGGTGGGAAGCTTCATTAGATAAAAGTGGTCGGAAAGAGATATATGAATATATTCTCAATAAGCCTGAACAGCTTGGTTCCTCTTTCACCGCTTTGGCCCTAAATGAAAAAGAAATACACAAACACACGTTGCTCGAGGCACTTCCCTTTGATTTGGAAACGTATTTAGCCGAGGGAACAATCGTCGATAAACCTTCATTCATGCTTGCCTATTTTGATCCGAGTGGTAAGGGATCAACGATTTTCCCTCTTTCAAAATCAGGCAGCATCATGCTTTAATAAAAAAGACGGACCCAAGGCTGGGTCCGTCCTTTTTTACTTATCACTTTCACGTTTTTTATTTTCTTTTGCCAAAATTTCATAAATCTTAGTTGCGTTCATATCCCCGCTGAATTCGATTCCAAATTCAGTTCGTACATGTTCACCCATCTTTTCCCCGCTGTTCCGTTTTTCTTTATCCATTACTTCTTCCTTTTCTGCCTTGCTTTGAATTGCGGTTGGCACCTTTCATTGCATTTTCCTCCATTGCGAACTCATTGGAAAATTCATTTTCAGCTTGATTTCTTTTTGGCGTTTTACTTGCTTTGACAGCTCCATCCACATTGGCTTTCCGTTTCATTTTCATCCACCCTTTTTAATATAGTTTACCTTATAGAATGGGGTAAACATGCCGGAAATTATTCAGGGATAATATAGGGACAGACGAGAAAAATAACCGTAAAACGAAAAGGGAGACACTACATGAAAAAGAAATTGGATTCACCAATTATCGACGATACACAACCACACCAAATTAACGCACCAAGCTATAAAGGGACCGGCATAAAACCACAGGCTCCATTCGTCAATGATTATGGAGTCGTCATTGGCGACAGTAAATATGCCTCTGATAACTCACCACTCGAAAACTGGAGCGAAGATATAGACCCGGAAATCATGGCTGGAGACGAATGGATACACCCCACCAACGATATAGGCTGGAATTCAACTGAAAACCGTGAACTGTTAGAGTCTAAAAAAGCGCCGCAGCCGCCTTTCATGCATCCAGATAAAGATGTTAGCACTGATACGGATTGAGGCGTGCTTTCTTTAGGTTCAAATGAACTAAGTGAAATCCAATAAGGGGTGCATCATACACCCCTTATTCTCATTTAACCTGCAAAATCAACTTCCCTTTCGTTTGACGGGCGTTCATTTCCTCATGAACGGCTGCTGCCTTTTCAATTGGGTAGATGCCCCCGATAGTTAACTTAAGCTCCCCAGACGCAACGTATGCAAAAAGGTCTTGAATGCTAGGCAACAGCAAGTCCGGGTGTTTCATGATCTGTGGCAGGAAAAAACCCACGACGGATTGATTACGCCTCATTAATTGCTGCGGGTTCATCGTATAAGGCTTACGGCTTGCATTACCAAAAACAACAAGACGTCCAAAGGGAGCCAAACATTTCAACGTTTTATTGAAAATATCCCCTCCAGCCATTTCCAGCGCGACATCTACTCCCTTTCCTCCCGTGACCTCACGGACTTTCATTTCCCATCCTTCTTGCGTGTAATCAATAAGTTCATCTGCCCCCATTTCTTTAGCCAGTTCCAACTTTTCCACTGTGCTGGCGGTGGCAATCACTTTTCCAGCCCCGAAGATTTTGGCTAACTGTACGGCAATCGTTCCCACTCCCCCAGCAGCAGCATGGACCAAAACCGTTTCCCCCTGTTGCATGCGTCCCATTGTCTTAAGAATATGATAGGCGCTCAGACCTTGGAGGGGCAAGGCAACAGCTTCGTGGAACTGAATGGCATCGGGAAGCGGAATGGCCAAGAATTCATCAGAAAGGGCATATTCTGAATATCCACCAGATTCAATTAAGCTGACTACCCTTGTACCAGGTTTGATTTTGGTCACCTTTCCACCAACTTCCACCACTACGCCAGCCACTTCCGCACCTGGAATGAACGGAAGCGGCGTAGGCACTACATATTGCCCTTCCCTTCTGGCTGTATCTGCATAATTGACGCCTACACAATCGATTTCAATCAGAACTTCATGCCCTGTTGGCACAGGTCTTTCCATTTCAGTCAATTTCAGTACTTCCGGTCCGCCGTATTCTTCAAAATGAATTGCTTTCATCTTTATCCCTCCCTTAGTTTCCTGTAAATTCCGGCTTTCTTTTTTCTTTGAATGCTGCAACCCCCTCCTGATGATCTTCCGTGGAAGCCATCAAGGTTTGCGTTATACGTTCCTGTTCCAGAATTTCAGCAAGTGTAGCCGTAAATGAATGGCTGACGAGCTTTTTCATCATCCCATATGCTTTTGTCGGTCCATTTGCCAGTTTTACCGCAAGCTTCAATGATTCCTCTTCAAGTTGATTGAGTGGATATAAATAATTAATGACCCCCAGCTGATATAAGCGTTCCGCAGAAATTGGCTCGGCCGAAAAGAAGAGTTGCTTTGCAAGGTGGGGCCCGACTAATTTAGGTAAAAAATACGAACCCCCTCCATCAGAGATCAGGCCTACCTGTGAAAAACTCATGGCAAATTGACTATCATCGGAAGCCACGATCAGGTCACAGGCGAGTGCCAAATTGAATCCGGCACCAGCAGCAAATCCATGGACGGCAGCGATTACCGGAACCTCGGAAGCATCCAGAGCCAATATGCATTCATTCATTCTGCCAACATGATCATACAATTGACCTGCAGAGGCCTGCCCCATTGACTTGACGTCGCCTCCTGCAGTGAATGACCTTCCCGCCCCTTTGATGATGACTGCCCTTATATGCGGTGTTTGTTTTACATCCTTAATCTCTTTCGTTAAGCTTGCAATCATATCCGGACTAAATGCATTCAAGCTTTCAGGGCGATTCAAAGTCAGGATCATTACATTATCGATTACTTCTTTCAATAAGTGTTCTTTTAACATTTACCCATCCCCTTTTTCTATTTGATCAACCAGCCGCCATCCACCAATAAGTCCGTCCCAGTCATATAGGAAGCCTCCGGGGAAGCAGCAAAGGTAATGACATTACTTATTTCCTCCGCTTTCCCCACTCTTTCCAGTGCCGTGTTCCGTTGAATGGACTTTACGAATTTTTCATTTTGCAGACCATCTTCCGTCAATGGCGTTTCAATGAATCCCGGTGATACGGAATTGACCCGAATGCCGACTGCAGCGAGTTCCAGTGCCAAAGATTTCGTTAAACTGATGACGCCGGCTTTAGCAGAGCTGTAATGGGGGATGAACGCTCCTGCCTGATGTCCTGACAGTGAAGCCACATTGACGATTGCCCGATTGCTGGAACCTTCATTTCCGCTGCTGGCCCCTTCTACCATCAATTTCCCCAAATACTTGGAAACTAGAAAGACACTTTTCAAATTGACATGTTGAATCATATCCCAATCAGCTGCGGATGTATCCAGGAGCTTCGAGGACTTTGAACCACCTGCGTTATTGATTAAAATGTGAAGGTCACGATATTGTTCCTTCACATACTTGGCCAGCCCCATTACTTCTTCCTCGACGGTAACATCTGCAGGGAAAATATCAGCAGCTGGAATCGGGTGCCTGGCATTGATTTCTGCAGCTGCTTCCTCCAGCTTTCCTTTCGTCCGCCCTACCAACAACACTTTTGCCCCTTCGTCGGACAAGCGCATCGCCGTAGCTTTCCCAATACCAGAGCCTGCACCTGTCACCACCGCTATTGACTGCGAAAACCGCATCCCCTTCACTCCTTATCTGTATTTTTGAACAACGCTACGTTTCCTGCCTTTTCAATTCCGCTTCAATCCTTCCATCCACCAACTCTGGGACAAGATCCAACGAACCTTTTCGCGCCGCCAATTCCAAATCGGCGCTCAAACTATGTTTGTCAAACAACTGTCCGACATACGATGATTTCAGGATATTAAAGGCATTTTCGCTATTCGTGCGATAAAGCGCATTGGCAGCCTTTGCTGCATCGTTGAGTATGAACGTACCTTGTGATCCAGCAATCAGGCAATCTATCAAATGGCCTGCACCGTAAAAGTCTTCCAGACTGAATTCACCTGAATTCCCCGAACAAACGATGAGGATCGTTTCTGTTTTATGATATTTTTTTATTTTTTCCGCAACAGACGGATTATTCAACAAAGAAGCAATATAAACCCTTTTGGCAGCGGCTGAATTCCTCAACGCGACCGTTCCATTAGTAGTGGACAATATTAAAGTTTTGCCGCGTACCAACTTACTCAATAGCGTCGGACTTGGATACATTAAATCATCAACCGGCTTTGCTTTTAGTTCTCCTGCCACTACAAAATCCCCATGGTCCAAGTCCTGGCTTTTCACCAAGGCATCCAGTGGATCCATGACAGGTATCACCTGGCGTGCTCCATCATGAAGTGCTGAAATAATCGTTGTGGTCGCTAATAACACATCCAGGATGACCGCAACTTTCTCCCCTTCTTGAAGCTTTTCCACATCTATCTCTTCTTTTTTTAGTAGTAAATGAATGTTTTGAATATATTCCATTTTATTAAACTTCCTTCGCAGCTACATTTGCAGCATGAGTGAGTAAGCTTTTCACCGTTTTTCCAAGATTGGAAAAACGGGGATCATCAGTCTGGCCTTTTTTATATCGATAATAGATTTGCTGAAGGATGACAGCCAACTTAAAATAACCAAAGGTTAAATAAAAATCGACGTTGGTAACATCCCTGCCACTTCTTGCTGCATACGTCTCGATAAATTCCCTACGAGTCAGGAAACCAGTTAAAGTCGTGACGGACGCTTGACCCACACCGATTTTGATAAGTTCCGGGTCACCGCTTTCCGCCCAGTAGCTTAATGCCACTCCTAGATCGGCTAGCGGATCACCAACGGTGGACATTTCCCAATCAAATAAACCAACCATCTCTGTAAGGTCCTGATTGAACATGGCATTATTGATCTTATAGTCATAATGGATTATTGAAGTCTGGCTATACTTCGGGATATTCTGTTGAAAATAATTAATAAGCGGACGAATTTCCTTGATTTCATCAGTCTTTGCTCTCTCATAGCGGGAAATCCATCCGTGTACTTGTCTTTCAATGAACCCTTCAGGTTTGGATATTTCGACCAAACCCGTTTTCTCATAGGGAATCGAGTGAAGATCAGCAAGCCGATTCACCATCACATATGAAAGCTGTCGGCACTTTTCAACAGTAGGATCGATTCCTTTGGGAAATTCAGTATCTATTACAATTCCATGTTTCCTTTCCATTAGGAAAAAAGGGGCCCCCGCAACCGATTCATCATCCGAGAACAGAATAGGCTCGGGAGCTGCTTGGAAATATGGGTTGATTGAGGAAAGGATATGATGTTCACGCTTCATATCATGTGCCTTTGGAGCAACAGGGCCAAGCGGCGGCCTTCTGAGCACAGCCTCCCACTCACCAACTTTCAGCTGATAGGTCAAATTGGAATAGCCCATAGAAAATTGTTGTAATTCCAACGGTTCATTTGGAAGGTCCAATACATTTTTTCTTAGGAAACCTTCTAACGCACCAATATTCAATTCCTCGCCGGGCCGAACAGGAATCGTATCGTCAACCATGTTCTTCCACTCCTTTAGACTTTGTCATTCTAATTATGAACAAGATGTGAAATGAGCTTTTCTTTAATAAATTCAGGAATAGGTTCACTTTTTTGTTTCAAAAAATTAAAACAGACTAAAACTGCACTTCCTTTAGCAATCACTTCCCCAGTTTGTGAACAGAGGATATCATGGACCATATCAAAGCTTTTCGTACCTACCTTTGTCAAAGATGTACGAATGGTCAAGAGTTGATTGAAATATCCTTGAGCAATAAAGTCGCATTTAGTGGAGGCTAACAAAAAATTCCAAGATTCTACATTTGTCGCTAGGCCTAAAGCTTCAAAAAATTTCATGCGTGCTTCTTCGAGGTATACGAAATAGCTTGTGTTATTGATGTGGCCCAAAGCGTCCGTTTCGGAAAAACGGACGTTGACTTCCATTTCATGCATAAGACCCCTCCTTGATTAACGATGTACGAAAGCAGGTTTACGTTTATCCAAGAAAGCGGAAACCCCTTCTTTAACATCTTCAGTTTGGAAGATTTCTTCAAAAAGATTCGCTTCAATCTCTAGACCTTGTTCAAGTGTTGCCTCACTTCCTTCATTAATCGCCTTCTTGATTCTCGAAAGTGCCTGAAGTGAGTGCCTTGTCATTCGTGAGGCCAAGATTTTCGCTTCCGATAAGCCGCAGCCTTGCTCAACGACTTTATTGACAAGCCCGATCTTTTCCGCTTCCGCGGCACCAAGCGGATCACCGGTAAATATAATCTCTTTTGCCTTTGCATTACCTACAAGTCTTGACAAACGCTGTGTACCGCCAGCCCCAGGGAATAAGCCTAATTTCACTTCCGGCAGTCCGATTTGAACTTGTGTTTTAGCCACTCGCAAATCACAGGCCAGTGCCAGTTCGCATCCGCCGCCCAAGGTCAAGCCATTTAATACAGCTATCGTAGGTTTAGGAAACTGTTCGATTTTAGTTAGGACAGCATGACTTTCCTTTACCATTTCTTTTATATTCGGGTTCCCCATCATGCTAGGGAATTCTTTTATATCAGCGCCGGCCGCAAATGCGATATTGCCTGCACCGGTTATTAGTACCCCAACAGTTTCAGTATCTTTTGAAAGTTCATCGAAAGTTTCTCCCAATTCTCTGAATACTTGTTTGCTGATTACATTTAATGGAGGATTATCGATGGTGATGACCGCAAGCTTATTTTCCTTAACCACTTTAATTAATTTCGTCATCAATTCTTCACTCCTTCGTTTTGATAATCATACCAGCCTTTTCCTGTTTTCCTGCCTAAATGTCCTTTATTCACCTTTTCTTCTATACAAGCATTTGGCCTGTCTTCTGGATTTCCCGTTTCATTGAAACGCTGCTGCATGACAAAATATCCCACATCAATACCTGATAGATCCATCAGTTCAAAAGGACCAATTGGATGGCCTAAAGCTTTCCTGCAAATCAAATCGATATCCTTATAGTCAACAATTCCTTCTTCATACAAATATAAGGCCTCACGCTGCAACGCTCCCAAAATTCGGTTGGCTACGAATCCCGATATCTCTTTCCTCAACAAAACTCCTGTCCTATTCATATTCTCTGTGACTTCCATTGCAAGCTTCGCTGTTTCCTCGGATGTTTGGTCACTCATTACAACCTCAACACAATCCATTACTAGAGGCGGGAAAAAGAAATGCATATTAATGAACTTATCCGGACGATTCGTCACACTCGCAATCAGGCTATTGACAATCGTTGAACTATTCGTGGCAAAGATGGTTTCTGCTGGGGCCAGTTCCTCAAGTTTGGCGAAAACCTCCTGCTTCACATCAAGTTTTTCAATTACCGCTTCAATGATCAAATCAGCTCCACTGGCCGCTTTCTCAAGATCGGTGGTATATTGAAGACGACTAAAAGCAGCCAATTTACGATCTTCAGTCAATTTTCCTTTTTGGACCCATTTAGTCAAAATGACTTCCAATTTTTCTTTGGCTGCATTCAACGCGTTTTCATGAACATCCTGAAGAATCGTTTCGTAACCTCCTAGTGCAGCAAGCATCGCAATTTGATGCCCCATCTGCCCAGCCCCAATAACGGTAATTGATTGAATTTGCTTGTTGGCCATGCCTTCTATCTCCCTTCGACTAACCGGTTAGTATGTAACCTGGTCACGCTTCAATTCCCTGCAGAATCATCCCCATAAAAATGGCTGCAACTTCCTGTTCGGTTTTTTCACCTTCTGGGTCGAACCAATGATAGCTCCAATTTGCCACACCTAAAATTGCAAAAGAGATGATGGATGCATCGAGATTGGAACGCAGTTCTCCACTCTCGATGCCACTAACCAGAACTTGCTCGATTTTATGTCGGAACTCATCCCGCTTAGGAAGGATTTGTGCAAGCTTATCGTCACTTAGATTCTTCATTTCACGAAAAAAGACCGTTGCGCTGGATTTTTTGGTTTTAATGCTCTTTAAAAGCATCAAGACCATATCGAATAGTTTATCCTTGCAGCTTTTCCCAGGTTCCAACATGATTCTCTCCTGCTCACTAAGCAACTCGTCTATATATGCTAGATGAATATCCATAAGCAACTGCTCTTTGCTCGTAAAGTAATAATAAAACGTTCCCTTCGTCACCCCGACCGATTCGACGATATCTGAAATCGACGTTTCACTAAAGCCCTTCTTTTCAAATAAGCGTATGCTATGTTCTGTCATTTTTTCTTTCATGTATGCATCCTCGCAATCTGTTAAAATTTCAGCTGAATTGATATCATACGCTTTCGTGCCATCAAAGCCCTCTTATTTCCTGGAAAGTTCTTCTCTTAAAGCCCGCCTTAAAATCTTTCCGACATTTGTTTTCGGTAACTCTTCACGAAATTCAACGAAATGCGGAACTTTATAAGCCGATAGGTTTGCACGGCAGTATTCGATGATTTCCCTTTCATTGACCGTTTTATTATTTTTAAGTACAAGCACCGCTTTTACCGACTCCCCTCGGTAAGCATCTGGAACTCCGATGACAACCGCTTCCTGGACAGCTGGATGTTCATAGAGAACTTCCTCGACATCTCGCGGATATATATTATAACCACTTGCGATGATCAAATCTTTTTTCCTGTCGACAATATAGAGGTACCCATCTT
The DNA here is from genome assembly GCF_018613135.1 of Bacillus sp. ISL-57. Lineage (NCBI taxonomy): Bacteria > Bacillati > Bacillota > Bacilli > Caryophanales > Bacillaceae > Bacillus > Bacillus sp. ISL-57. The sequence continues at coordinate 408,350 of NZ_JAGGQV010000002.1, forward strand.
CATCAACTTTGGCGATATCACCCGTATAAAGCCAACCATCCCTTAAGGTCACCGCCGTTTCCTCCGGCATATTCCAGTAACCTTTCATCACTTGAGGTCCTTTGACGACCAATTCCCCCAATTTGCCAGATGCCACTTCTTTTGTTCCATCTCCAAGGTCCATCACTTTATATTCAGTCGAAGGGACACCAATCCCGACGCTCCCAGGTTTCCTTTTTGCAAATGCCGGGTTACAATGCGTTGTTGGCGAAGCTTCCGTAAGACCGTAGCCTTCCAATATCTTCGCACCTGATTTTCGTTCGAACTCACGCAGCAGTTCCACTGGCATCGGGGCACTTCCGCTGTTACAGACCTGAATGGAGCCCATTCCATATTCTTCTGCCTTCGGATGATTCGTCAACGCTACATACATGGTCGGTACACCAGGAAAAGTGGTCGGCTGTTCACGCTTAATCGTTTCCAGCACTTCTTCTATTTCAAAACGTGGCAGCATGATGGAGTCACCCGAGATATACACGGATAAATTCATTGCGGACGACATTCCAAAAACATGAAAAAGCGGGATGACCGACAACGTTCTTTCAGTGCCTATTTTTAATTCATGCTTGAAGAATTCATACGTTTGAACGACATTGGCCAGAATATTGCTGTGTGTCAGCATCGCCCCTTTTGAACGGCCAGTCGTTCCTCCTGTATACTGAAGAACGGCTATATCATTTTCCGGATCGATTGATACGGGATTGATTTTGCCGTCTCCTGCCTTCATGAATTGATCAAAAGACGCATCAGGCTGAAAATCTGCACCCGAATTCTGCAGGCTAACTACGATAATATTTTTCAAATTTGCATGTTGCTGCACACTTTTCACTTTCGGGTATAATCCATCCAATACAACGATCGTTTCTGCACCGGAGTCCTGTAAAATATGCTGCAGCTCCCTTTCAACCAGCATTGGGTTGATTTGGGTGATAATGGCCCCTGTTGTCAATGATCCATAATAAGCTATTACGTACTGCGGACAGTTAGGCAGCATGATTGCGACACGATCACCTTTTTGAACACCTTTTTTTTGCAAGGCTGAAGCAAAGGCTCGCGACGCATGAAAAAGTTCCTGATAAGATATCTTTTGGTCATAAAAAGTAATAGCTGTATTGTTTGGATGGGACTCACATGCATTTTGAAGGATTCTTTGCATCGGGAACTCAGGGACTTTTATTTCCTTTGAAATTGAATCAGGATAAACGGAAAGCCATTTTTTTTCATTCATCATTTCAAACCCTCCAGCCATATTTACTTACCTTTCATTACTTTGCATGTGAACCCCCATCGACGATCAAAATATTTCCAGTCACAAAATCAGATGCCTTTGAGGCCAGGAAAACCGCTGCCCCTTTCAAATCATCATCACTCCCTAACCTTTTTAGCGGCGTGGAATCCAAAATAGGATTCTTTCCTTGCTCAAGAACCCCTTTTGTCATTTTTGTCGGAAAGAATCCGGGTGCGATTGCATTAACATTAATATTATGCTGACCCCATTTAACGGCTAAATCCTTCGTTAAAGTAATGACCGCCCCTTTACTCGTATTATATCCGACCGTATCGAGGACCCTCGGGTCGGTACCCCCTAATCCGGCAACGGAAGCGATGTTTATGATTTTCCCATGTCCCTGCTCAATCATGACCCTGCCTGTTGTCTGGCTCATGATAAAGGTTCCGGTTACATTGACATTCATCACCTTCTGCCACGCTTCAAGGGGCATGTCGACGGCTGGTGCCCCCCAGGATGCCCCGCTATTGTTCACTAATATGTCGATGGCACCAAATTCACGGTAAGTTTCGTTAACGACTTCCTGTACATCTGACGGATTGGTGATATCACACTTGAAGGAAAGCGCCTTGACCCCAAGCTTTTGGATTTGCGAAGCAACTTCATCACATGCTTCCTTCTTCCTTGAACAAAGTACGACATTTGCCCCAGCTTCGGCAAAGCCGGTCGCTATTTGTGCTCCCAACCCTCTCCCTCCACCGGTTATGATCGCCGTCTTTCCAGTTAGATCGAATAAGTCGGTAACTTTCATATTTTCACCTCATGCTTTTGTTGGTATTTTCGAAGTTCTATTTTAGCAACTTGTGAGCGATGAACTTCATCGGGACCATCAGCAAGCCTTAAAGTCCGGGCATTGGCCCAATGAGCAGCAAAAGGGAAATCATCGGAAATCCCTGCAGCTCCAAAGGCTTGTATGGCCCTGTCCAGCACATTCAATGCCATATTTGGTGCCACCACTTTTATCATCGCGATCTCCGCCTTCGCTTCCTTGTTCCCGACAGTATCCATCATATAGGCAGCTTTTAAGGTCAGAAGTCTTGCTTGTTCGATTTCAATCCGTGAATCAGCAACCCACTCCATGATTACACCTTGTCTCGCCAATGTTTTACCAAAGGCGACACGCCCTTGAATGCGCTTACATAATTCTTCAAGTGCTCTTTCAGCAGCGCCGATCAGCCTCATGCAATGATGTATCCTTCCCGGTCCGAGCCTTCCTTGGGCAATCGCAAACCCTTTTCCTTCACCCCATAGAATATTCGTTGCCGGGACCCTCACATTTTCAAACGTGATTTCGGCATGGCCATGCGGGGCATGATCATAACCAAACACAGGGAGCATTCTCTCGATTTTGACACCCGGTGTATCGAGCGGGACAAGAATCATTGACTGTTGTTCATGCTTGGCCGCCTCAGGATCTGTCTTACCCATGACGATGGCAATCTTGCATCGGGGATCGCCTGCTCCTGAAGACCACCATTTTCGGCCGTTGATGACATACTCATTACCCGTCCTTTCAATCCTGCATTCGATATTGGTCGCATCGGAAGACGCCACTTCCGGTTCCGTCATCGAGAAGCATGAACGGATTTCCCCAGCAAGCAAGGGCTTCAGCCAGCGCTCTTTATGTTCATCCGATCCATACCTCACCAACACTTCCATATTACCAGTGTCCGGCGCATTACAGTTGAAGATTTCAGGTCCTATCGTCGACCTACCCATGATCTCGCAAAGCGGGGCATATTCCATATTTGTTAAACCCGCACCATAACTGCTATCAGGTAAAAATAAATTCCATAATCCTTCTTCTTTTGCTTTTGCCGTCAATTCAGATAAAATCGGGGGGATTTCACTCCAGCGGCTTTCCTGTGCTTCGAGCTGCTTTTTGTATATTGATTCATTTGGGTAAACGTGCTTCTCCATGAATTCCGTTAACTTCTTTTCCAGATTTTTCACCTTTACAGTATGTTCAAAGTTCAAATTGAATTCCTCCTTTTAAACTTACTAACCGGTTAGTATGTTATTACCTTTAAAGTATATACATAAAATTCTGATTTTTTCAACAATTAAACTTTTGTTTTCTTGTCATTCAAGCTCCCGTATCTTGACCTCTTCGTTCTCACTATATTGCTTTTGTTGGACGGTTGGAAATATACAAACGATTTTCGTACCCTTTTTCAGTTCACTTGTGATGAAAACTTTTCCTCCATGCTTTTCGATGATTCTAAAACAAACGGAAAGACCCAAACCCGTTCCTGAAGTTTTTGTAGTGAAAAATGGTTCTCCTACTTTTTGAAGGGAGTTTTCCGGAATACCATCCCCTTCATCCAAAATGCTCAAAAAAACTTCCCCATTTTTTTCATTTATGCTCACAAAAATATTTCCGCCATTCGGCATCGATTCTATGGAATTTTTTATCATGTTTATTAGTACTTGCTTGATTTGGTTTTCATCAAAGTACATAAAAATTGGTTCTGAATCATAATTTTTATGAATTTGAATATTGTTCAGTACGGCATTTGTCTCCAACAGCGTTACGGCATGGTTGCAGCTTTCCTTTATATCCTTCTCAAGAAATACCGCCCCAGTGGGTTTCGATAGCAGCAAGAGTTCATTCAGCACTTTCTCGATTCGATTTATTTCCGAAAAAATAATATCGTAGTATTCCTCCTTTTCGGCACCGCCATCTTTAATCAGCTTCACGAATCCCATTATCGCCGTCATCGGATTCCTGACCTCATGTGCAATTCCAGCCGCAAGTTGGGCAGCCGTTGATAACTTGCTTGATGTGATTGCCAAATGTTCGTTTAGGCTCACAAGCTTTTCCTCTGCATGTTTTCGTTCATTAATTTCCGATAATATGCCCGCTGTCCCGATGAATTTCCCAGCGTCATCGTAAATAAGTTTAACGAATGCCTCAACCCAGCTTGTTCCCTTTTTCGCATTTAGTTTAATGTCCGCACGAAAATATTTATCCCCTCGATGAAAGGAGTCCGCAAAGGCCTTTAATACGTCTTGATAAGAATTGTTATCCATATGTTTAGAAAAGTGAAGCCCCAGGGATTCATTCACGGATGCACCACTCATCGATTTCCATGCCGGGTTTAAGTACAACCATTTTCCTTTATCATCCGTTTGGAAAATAACCTCATTGAAGCTATTGACCAATTCTTTAGAGTAATTGGAGAAAATGCGATAACGCCCTTCGCTATCCTGCAATATGGCTATCGTTTTCCGTTTATGGTCATAGATGGCACCCAAACACCAGGCTATGGTTAAAATTACGACTAAATATATTCCTGCAAAGGCGGAAAACCTGCGTTCTTCATGACCCAGCCACCCTATATAGGGTAATATCAATACAAAAAAAAGAGCAGGGACAATGATCCTTCCAGTATATTTTTTCACATTCTCCACCTCCTTTACTTCATCCGATCGAATTCCAAGTAAGGAATCAAATTATGCACTTATAGGTAAATTTCAACATTTTATCCATGATTCCTGCTAACAACACAAAAAACCTTCCCACGAGTGGAAAGGTCACTGTTCAACTTAAATCCTTTACCCAATGATGACGCGTTCTTTTGGATAATGGAAATTTTCCGTAACTTCTTTATGGCCTATGATATACAGGAGGGAGGTTATCCCGACACGGCCAATGAACATAATGATCATAATGACAATTTTACCGGTATTGCTGAGGTCAGGCGTAATTCCCATCGAAAGGCCGACTGAACCGAAAGCCGAACATACCTCAAAAATGATTTGCATCAAAGTGAAATTTTCGGTAATGGATAATATGAAGACCGCCATTATGCAAAGAAGCGATCCCATGATCATAACCGCTGTCGCTTTTCGGATATCATCGGGATGAATCTCCCGTTTGAAAACTTTTATGGAACGCCTTCCTCTCATGAAATTCCATAAAAATAGAATCATGATGGCCAGTGTAGTTGTCCGGATTCCTCCCCCGACTGAACTTGGGGAGGCTCCGATGAACATCAATATGCTCAACAATAAAAGGGTCGGTTCCGAAAAGTCACTCACATTCATGGTTGCCAAACCGCCGCTCCGCGTATTGGAGGACATAAATAATGAGTAAAAGAACGATTCATGCCAGTTCTTATTTTTAAAGAACCCATTTATTTCTAGAAGGTAAATCAGGATCGTTCCCCCAACGATAAGGGAAAAGAATGTGACTGAGGTCAGCTTCGTGAACAAAGAAAAATGAAACTTATAAGTTCGGGCCTTATTGGACAAAAACTCTTTCAGCTCAATCAAGACAGGAAACCCAATGGCTCCAAGGGTAAGCAGGATAATCGTAATGAACTGTACAAAATAATCGTCTTTAAATGGAATCATCGAAATACCGGTAATATCAAAACCAGCATTCGTGGTGGCACTTACGGCTAAAAATAAGCCATTTAAAAAGGCTTCTTTCCCGTTTGGAAAATAACTCAGAAAGTAAATGCCTAAAACGAGAGCCCCAATCATTTCAATTACGACAAATATCTGAATGATTTGGATCAATAATTTAACTAGCCCGGAAAGATTCGATTGGTTTTGATCTGTCATGATCAATTGTCTTTCCTTCAAGCCGATTTTCTTGCCCACTATAAGCCAGAAAAAGGTTCCGAGTGTCATGATGCCAATACCGCCAAATTGGAGAACGAACATGAGAATGAAATAGCCTACCTCATTATACACTTCGGGCAAACTTACCACTGTTAAACCTGTTACACTAACTGCACTTACGGCTGTGAATAAAGCATCCATGAATCCAAATTCCACGCCTGGCTTAAGAGCGACCGGCAGACTCAACAGTACGGTTGAGATGCTGACTGCCAAAACATAATAACCGACGATAAGCTGAGCTGGTGTTAACTTTGATAATATTTTTTTGATAGCAAACATAAAGAGTTTCCTTTCTTGCTCCTTTATAGTTATGCAAATCACATAACCATTAAATATCTAGTTTACCCTTTTTTCATTCTTTTTTCCATTCTCTTTTAAAACTGACTTACTTACAACAAAAAGGCAGGTTTACCAATAAGTTTGATGCTGCTCGTATAAGTAAAACTCCACATTCTACTTATACTATCATTACAGCGGCAAAAGCCGTTGAAAAAGTAAAGGGGAGATTCAAATGGCTAACAGCAGTAACAACCTTCTTGTTCCAGGAATCGAACAAGCATTAGAACAAATCAAATATGAAATTGCATCTGAATTCGGTGTACAATTAGGTTCCGATACTTCAGCACGTGCCAATGGTTCGGTTGGCGGAGAAATCACGAAGCGTCTTGTACAACAAGCACAATCTCAACTTAAAGGTCAATAATTCACAATTAAATATCCATGGCTAAGAGTCCAGCTGCATGCTGGACTCTTTTTAATGATTATGTCCATTTCCATTATTGCCTTTACCCCTTTTCGACTTATCCCAATCTTTCCTATCTTGTTTATACTGCTCACCCTGTTTACCTTGTTTAACTTGTTTTTCCTGTTTATCTTGTCTATCATGCCTACCCTGTTTATTTTGCTTATTTTTATTGTCGGGCTTTATAGAATCATCACTATTCTTTTCTTTGAGTGATGAAACTTTTTTTTCATCGATCTTTTTATCATTCTGTTCATTTTTCTGCTTGTCCTTTGATTGGTTGCTGTGATATCTATCCGATTTTCCTTTTGACTCGTTGCTTTTTTCCTTATATCCATTTATCGCATTCCGTTTTCCACTTGTATCTTCCCGTTCGGTTTGTTCCTTAATTTCGGTAACTTCCGTGTTTTTCCGTTCAGTCGGTTTGGCTTCATTGGCCGGCTTTTGTTTTATTTCAATTTCATTATTCTCTTTTTTCTTTTCTCCATCCGATTTGTTTTCCTTACTTAACGTTCCCCGCTTTTCTTTCGGAATAACAACGTTTTCCTCGACTTTTTTAACTGGCGCTGGGGCAGGCTCCCTCTTATTGACCTTTATCTTATCTTTATCTTCATTCAACTTCTTTTCGAGATACTTACCCGTGGATATGCCTTGTTCCCTAGCTTGCTTCCGATCGTTTTTTGTTGCCTGGATCACTTTCATTTTTGTTTTGGAAACATTATCCTGATCAGATATTTCTTTTATTTCCTTTTTTAAATTCTTATCCAGTTCTTTATTTTTTTCCATTAACGTTGTGGAAACGACTATTTGTTTATTTCCTTTCAAATAACCAAGTTGCTTCGTCGTTTCAACGATTCGGTTTGTGACAGCCTTTATATCCTTGCCTTTCCAGTCCTTCAGCTGACCGATCACAAGCTTTCCGTCTTCATTTAATCCGGTAAGCTTGAGAACTTCTAAATCATCATCAAGCTCCAATTCAATGCTTGGATTCACATCTATCGTCATATATGCCGACACAGGACCAGAGAAATAAGAAGGAAGAATTGAAAAGAGAATCAGGAAGGTGGAGGCAATGCTTAGCACGGCCGTTTTTTTGAAAGGTGAATGAATATTGGAAAAGGCTAAAGTGAATTTTTGTTTTGCAGGTAAAAAAGTGATTTCCTCACCCACTTCATATTCCCTTTCCTGCCTTTTGGTTTTCAGAAATTCACCCTCGGGGGTCAATAGGGTTACAAATCGTTTATTAACTGAAAGAATAACTCCTTTTTTCATTCATCGATAGCCCCTTTTATATAATCATTCAAATACAAAAAATCTCCGTTTATTATGATTGCCACTGCAATGATGTATTTTCTGTTCCGCTCAATCGTTTTTCTGCTAACTTCCACTTTTCCCTCAAGCTGTTTTACGGGCAGCCGCTTTTTTGCAAACAGGTTTTCCTTCAGTTCGTCATCTTCCATTAACAATTTAGCGATCATAATAGCTCCCTTCCTGGCATCTGCATGTTTGGGAGAGTTTTCAACTAAATCCTCAAATGACAGACCAAAATCCTCTAGATGGCTTATATAAAGCTGAATTTCTTCTTTTCTTCTTTCCGATTCCTTCTGCATTTCGTATTCATTGATGGAATTTTCATTATCGATATATATTTGGCTTTGATCATTATCATCATTCAGTGATAAATCCAATAGGATTTCTTTTTGTTTGGACTGGCTTCTTAAATAATCTATAACCCTTCGTTTAACGAGGGTTTCGGCAAATGCCAATAAAGAACGGCCTTTTTCCGGGGAATATTTTTCAATTGCCTCGTTAAAAGCAATCATTCCAATACTGAATTCATCATCTGATTCGTATATGTAACGTTTGCAAACCGATGAGACTGTTTTTGCAATAAAAGGTTTGAATGACTCTATAGTATCATTACGAAGGCTATTATCGCCTTGTTGAATTTTCAATACAGTTTCTTCTAAAGAACGCTTTTTTTTGAATGCTGTAAACAACAAACCAAGCATTTGCTCACCTCGCTCCTGTTGAACATAAAATACGCATCAACATACTTATCTTAAGCGGAGGGAGTCTAAAAGACAGTACCAAAAGAACTATTTTTACGATAAAAATGAAATCACACAATATATCAACATGATAAAATACTTAGTTTTTTCTCATTTGTTACAGTGCAATTACAGTAAAATATCTTTTTCCGTTTTTTGCCCAATACAATGGGACAATTGTCATTTTTATAACCGGAATTTAATATTCACATCTTTTAACATATCATTCGTAAACATACCTGCGCTTTTGAGGGTCATCTCCATAAATACTTTAAGAAGCAAAAAAAATAGGCGTGACCGGCACGCCTGTTTTTTACGCTTCCTGTATTTTTTTCTCTTCTTTCTCTTTTTTTTCTTTTTTGCTTGAAATGATCCATGCACCTGCTGCAATTCCAATCAATACAGTCCAGAAAATCGATTTCCAAAGAGTTGATTCAGGGAAATGATGATCAATGAAAGCAAGTGAAGGGTGTGCAAGTGTGTGTACCGCCAATTTCACACCAACCCAACCCACAATCAAAAATGCTGCCGTTTCAAGTGAAGGACGCCGATGAAGCAGCTTAACGAACGCATTTGCTGCAAATCGCATAATGATCAACCCGATCATGCCGCCGAGGAACATGACCGCGAATTGCCCTCCGTCAATACCGCCGACTTTCATCCAGCCTGTTGCAGGAAGTGTAACAGCCAGCGCGACGGCAGCCAACATCGAATCGATTGCGAAAGCGATATCAGCCGCTTCAACCTTTACCACGGTCATCCAGAAGCCGGATTGCTTTTTAGGTTTCGTGATTTCCTTCTCACCTTTACCAGCGTATTTTTTGTAAATGTGCTGAAAAGCGATGAAAAGTAAATAAATTGCACCGATTGCTTGAACTTGCCATACCTCGACAAGAAAGGAAATAAGGAATAGACTGGCAAAGCGGAAAACAAAAGCTCCCATCAGCCCATAAAACAAAGCTTTCCGCTGTTGTTCTTTTGGCAAATGCTTAACCATGACAGCCATGACGACTGCATTATCAGCAGCCAGTATCCCTTCTAATCCAACCAAGATAAGAAGGACCCAGCCATATTCCAATAACATTGATGCTTCCATCCATTCAACCTCCAATAGTAGTATTCCCTTCCTATTGGCATTGGCAAAATAAAAAGACCTCTGCCGTATAGGCAAAGGTCTTGCTGAACATGAAATCATGTCAACAAAGCCGATGAATGTTTGACATTCACGTAATGACGACTTTGTTTTAGGGCGAACCCTAACGCTACTCCCCTTTGAAAAGGAAAATCAGTTATTAAGTATATTAATAGTATACGCGCTCGTTATGAAAATAACAATCTTTTTTATAAATGGATCTCATTTTCTGCTCCTTTTGGATAATTTTATTAACGAAAAATATTCTTTGCCGAAACGAATCCAGTTCGGTTTGGCAGAAAAATAGTTCTGAAACAGCGCTAAAAAACTCGTGTATTTCCCTTCATATGGATACCATTGTATTTCTGTATCGTTTTTACCTTTATCGATCATGATCGCTTTTTCATGGCAGAAAATCTTCAATCCATGCTCGCCATGATAGCGGCCAACCCCACTTTGTTTGGCACCGCCAAATGGTAAATGATGATTAGCAACCGTAATCAGCACATCATTGATCGTCACCGCACCGGTTACTAACCGTGATGCAATCCGACTTGCCTTTTCCCTATCCATCGTCCAAACGCTGGAATTGAGTCCATATTCACTTTCATTTGCCAGGGCAATCACTTCTTCCTCCGTATCGAAAGGCACAACAGGCAACACGGGGCCGAACGTTTCTTCTTTCATGATTTTCATGGAATGATCGACATTGGAAAGAATCGTCGGCGGAATGAAATGAGTCTGCCCCGTTTTCCACTCTTTCGGAGGTGTTCCGGTTTCAAGTACGGCCCCTTTATTCAGTGCATCCTCCAGTTGGTCAGCCACAATATCGACCTGTTTAGGGAAGGTCATTGAACCGATATCATCCTGCGATTGCACCCCCTGCCTCATGGACTTCGTTTTTTCTTTAAGAAGCATTAGGAATTCCTTATAAACAGGACGTTCCACATAAACCCTTTCAACACTCATGCACACCTGCCCACTATTTGTGAAAGCACCCCAAAGAGCCCCGTTCACAGCCCGTTCCAGGTTAGCATCACGCAAAACGATCATCGGATCCTTACCGCCAAGCTCCAAAGTCGTTGGGATCAGGTCTCTTGCTGCAACCTCACCAATCATTTTTCCGGTCCTTACAGATCCAGTAAAAAATATATAATCTGGTTTTTGCTCAGTTAATGCCGCACCCAATTCTTTCCCTCCATGGGCAAACTGTATAGTTCCCTCTGGGAAACCAGCTTCAAGAAACAGGTTTTCGATGCACGTCCCAACTAAAGGAGTTACCTCTGATGGTTTGGCGATGACAGTATTTCCAGCCGCTAGGGCATTAAGAATGGGAACCATGGAAAGCTGCAGCGGATAATTCCATGGTGAAATGACGAGAATCGTTCCACGGGGCATATAATGGACATAAGATTTTTTACCAATTAACATGAGTGGAGTGGTGACCTTCCGTCCGGAAAGAGTTTTCACTGCATGCTTCTCGATATGCTTGATTGCATCGATCGTTGGCATGATGTCAGCAACCAGCGCTTCAATTTTCACTTTTCCCGCATCTTTTGAAATGACTTCTGCTATTTCATCCATCCTTTCAACCATCAATAAACGGAGCCGTTTTAAATAGTGCAGCCGTTCCTTGATGGGAAGATTCGACCATGATTGGAACGCATGTCTTGATTTCATATATATATGAGGAATCGACTTCAATGGTGTTGGGACGATTTCCGCAATCTTCTCACCTGTTGCCGGAGAAAACACTTCCAACTTGTCATGTATTTCTTCCATAACTACTCCCCTTGCTTTAACTTATTTTCATCGGTATATCAATTTTATACTTTTATATAAAGATCGACCGAGGAGGAAGCCCTCCTCTGAAATGCAGCAAAACTTCTCGGCTGCACTGCTGTCAAAACGCCCTTTTCAAGTGAAATTAGGATGTCAGGAAGAATTGATAAGAGCGCCTGAGCACTTTCCCTGAACAGTAATACGTTCATATACTTACTATACGTACAAAAATCCTTCCCCTGACCCTCTTTATATATGCTGGAGACGTAGCAGCCTGTATAATATAATCGCTTGGAACTAACTTCACAATCGGTTCCTTCTCTTCACAAGGTTCCTGACCGATTCCCTGCCTCCTAATCGGTGTATTCCCCTTAAGATGAATTACACTAACAAATTCGTTTACAGTATACAGTATCCACTGCATCACATCACGTTTTACAACTCAATGGTGAAGCTCCATGAAATCCATCCCCATCGCAAATACCATTAACTAGTAATCTCCCAGACATGATAGCACTCCGAAATGGAATATATAGTAAATTTTTTCGTTATTAAAAGGATTATTCACGTTTGTTATCGAAGGTAATGTATATAAGAATCGAAATTCTGATAATCCGGCAGACAAGTTTATCGGTTTTAGTGTTTAATACTGGGTACGGGAGGATAAATTCATATTATCGAATAAAAATTATTATCTATATAACCGATTTTCCGTTACTATATAAGAAGGCGATTTTTTCGCGCATACATATTTGAGGTGAGCGCACAAGTGAAAAGAATAATTAAAGCATACGACTTCCCTATTTTCATCGCTGTCGTATTACTCTGTTTGTTTGGTTTAGTCATGATTTACAGTTCGAGCATGATCACTGCTGTCGCTCGATACGGCTGGCCTATGGATTTCTTCTTTGAGAAACAAAAAACGGCCTTTCTCATTTCATTCGTGGCAATGATCGTCACGATGATTCTTCCTTATAAGATGTACAAAAACAAAATGTTCTTGATGTCTATGATGTTTGGAATGGCCGGTATCCTTTTGCTGCTCTTTATCTTCGGCCATACAGCAGGAAATGCCACAAGCTGGTTCAGGTTAGGGACAGCATCGATACAACCTGCGGAATTTTCCAAGTTAGCCATAATCATTTATCTGGCAGCCATTTACGGAAAAAGGCAGGATCGAATCAATAGTATTGATAAAGCCGTCATCCCGCCGATTTTCTTCCTGGTATTCATCTGCTTTTTAATCGGAATACAGCCTGATTATGGAACGGCAGCGGTCATTTTCCTGATTTCAAGTACTATGATCATTTCATCCGGGATGTCTTTTAAGAGTATATTCAAACTCTCTTTGATCACTGCGATATTCATAGCGATATTTGCATTGGGGGTACTCCTGACAGGAAATTTCTCAGCCGTTCTTTCTGAAAATAAGATGTCTCGTTTTACCGGATTTGCAGACCCTTTCGGAAAGGCAGGAGAAAGCGGGTATCAACTCGTGAATTCCTTGTTCGCAATAGGATCCGGCGGCCTTACTGGAGTGGGACTTGGTGACAGTGTACAAAAATACGGGTATCTGCCTGAATCACATACTGATTTCATCATGGCCGTCATTGCAGAAGAGCTCGGGATATTCGGAGTGGGATTCGTTCTATTGACACTAGGTTTTATCGTCCTGAGGGGATTTGTACTTTCAGCCAAATGCAAGGATCCATTTGGAAGTCTTTTATTGATCGGCATCTCATCCATGATCGGCATTCAAGTCGCTATCAACGTCGGCGGAGTGACCGGACTTATCCCAATTACAGGAATCACCCTTCCATTCATCAGTTATGGAGGATCTTCCTTACTGCTGCTCATGCTATCAATGGGCATATTCCAAAATGTCGTCATGCGAATGAATTTACTTGAACAGAAAGAAAAAGTCATATCCATCCCAAAAGATGAGATCGCGTCTTCAAAATAAACGATCAAATACCCCTGGCATTTCTGTTCATGTCAGTGGGTTCCCTTCTCTGTAGTTATGTAAGTTATCATGAAAAAACAGGCAGTCGAATCCGACCGCCTGTTTTTTTTTCATTTATAATGGATACCGATTTTAGTAAAGCCAGAAATCAGGCTGAGCAAAGGACAAAGTAGGCAGAAAAATGCAAATGGAGCATATTCAAGGGTTGAAACACCCAATACCTGTGTCAGGAATACACCGCAGACACCCCAAGGAACAAGAGGATTCACAACTGTTCCCGCATCTTCAAGCACCCTCGCAAGCGTTTTGGGCTGCAAGCCTAAATCTTCATATTTCTGCTGAAAGGCTTTCCCAGGCAGTATAACTGACAAATACTGTTCACCCACTAGGAAATTCACGCTGATACCTGCAAATACAGTAGCCGAAATCACTTTCGCTACACTCGTCAATGAATCCTGGATTGCATTTAAAATAGAAGGAATGACTCCCAATTCAAACAATAGTCCGCCCATCGCCAATGCCAACAACACCATCGAAACGGAGAACATCATACTTTCAATTCCGCCCCGCGATAGGATTGAGTCAAGTTGTTCCATTCCACTCTTCAGTACAAAACCGCCGTATAAGATATCCGCTAGTTTTGCAACCGTCAAACTTGGGGTTTGTATGAAAGCAATGACAGCCGCCGAAATGATTCCTGCTGACAATGTCGGAATCGCTGACACCTTTTTCAAAGCCATGATTAGAACGATGACAAACGGAATCAAACTCCATATGCTTATATTCGTTTCCATTTCCAGTGCTTTGGTCATGGCTTCGATTTCCTCAACGCGAGCAACTTTGACATTCGGTGAAAGGAAGTAAAAGATGATTAGCGATATGAAAAAACCTGGAATCGTAGTCCAAAGCATATTATTAATATGTTCAAATAATGGTGCTCCAACCGTTCCCGATGCAAGGTTGGTAGAGTCGGATAATGGAGACATTTTATCTCCAAGAAATGCACCGGAAATGATTGCACCGGCTGTAATCGCCAACGATAAATCCATCGCCGCCGCCATCCCTATCATAGCAACGCCGATTGTGGCTGATGTTGTAAGTGAACTCCCGATACAGAGCCCAATTAGCGAGCACACCAGAAATGTGATTGCATAGAAATATTCACCGGAAATCCAGTCAAACCCATAGAACATGATGGTAGGGATTGTCCCGCTTGCCATCCAGATCGAAATTAGCATTCCAATGAAAAAGAATATATAAATGGCTCCCATACCAGTGCCTGCACCTTTGACGATAGCCGCCTCCATAATCGAAAATGGCAGCTTCTTGAACTTTCCATAAACAAATAGAAATAGGATTGCCGCTATAATTGGAATATGGGGGGCAAGTCCATAATGAATGATACCAGTTGCAATGATTAAGAAAAGAATGGCCAAAACCCCAATTGCTTCAGGTAAGGAGAGTTTTAGCTTTGCATCTTCAAGACGCATGATGTATTTCCCCACTTTCATGTTGTGTATTCTCTGAGGTAAGGCTCGCACCTTTTAATTCCTCACAATTACTGAAACGCTTTTAAGTACTAAAGCACTAGCTAAATATAAAGGAGTTTCAGGAGATTGTCAAAGGAATAATAATCTATTTTAGTAGAATTCGATTCTTCATTCCTTTTTATCACAAAAAGAAAACCCATACTTTGCTTCGTATCGGCTCAGCCTAGTATACCCCTAAGATATAAGTCCTCTTCTTTGCTTTGCCCCCAAATAAGGCCCTGTCTTAATCCAATACCGGTGTCCTACAATTCTTTCAGTTATGTCGTAGCCCCACCTAAATGAACAGCAAACCATTCCTGATCATAGATAATTTGGCTTTTAACTATGATTCCTATACGCCGAAGATTTAGATTTAAAATTTCATCAACTGCTGCATTCGAATGTGTAATTACACAAATTCTTTTGCAATTGATACTTTTTGCGACGCATTTTCCTGGGCTTATACCTTTATTAAAACGCCATCCATACCTTTAAACTATCTATTTTATTAATTTACCTTTACCTTTAACATAGCCTTAAATAAAAATAGCCAACATCTCCTCTTTTCAAAAAAAGGTTAATGTTATACAATAAGTTTGTTAAGTATTTCACAAACTTCCGTTGAAAAGTATCCATCCAAGAAGGATGGATACTTAGAAGGCTACATTAACAAGGTTATATAGATAGGTAATGTAATTAAAGATAGAATGGTACTAATTACAAATGAAGATGCTGTTTCAGTTGATAACGAATCAAATCTAGTTGAAATCATTGCTGCTACAGCAGATCCCGGAAATGATACTAGCAAAATGGCTTTAATTGTATCTGCATGATCAAGGCCAATTAGATGAGCAACCAGAATCATATATAATGGAATAGCCACAACTTTTAAAATGGAAATACCAAAAGCAATTGGTCGTAAGCTAATCTTACGAATACCCACGGTTACACCAACAGCAAATAATGCAACCCCAGATGTCACTGACCCAATTTGTTCGAGTGCATTTTTTATGATATCCGGTGCCTGGAACCCTAATAGTGTTAATACAACAGCAAGTAAGGGAATACATGCAAGCGGTTCGCTAAGACCATGCAAAACGATACCCAGAATGTTTGTTTTTTCATCTTTAGATTTACCCAATCCGGATTGTCCGACCGTACCAACTATTGTTGCTAATGGATCCAGAAGGGCATTCACCACAATACCGGTAATCGCAATAGGTATAGCTATCTCTTGCGCCCCAAACAAGCTCCCTAATACAGAGATCCCCATAAAAGCAAAGGCTGGCTGAGTTGCGTTCAATGAAAACATAGATGCTTTAGTTAAATCGAATTTAAACACCAACCGAGCCACTATTAAAAGGATAATGTAAAAGCCAATAACACCTATGGTCATAGTTAAGAAAAATGACCATTGATTAATTAAGGTTTGTTTTGAGGTTGTTGTGATCCCAATGAATAAGTGTGCAGGTAATGCAAATTTTGTAACTAACGTGTTAAGCCCTTTGGATGATTCTGAATTAAAAACTTTAAAATACCCACCCAAATAACCAATAATAATTGTAAAAAAGATGGGTATTAATGTTAAAAATATATTCCCAATATTCACTCGAGATGCACTTCTCTTTCCAAAAAATTGTCCTATTTAAAAGATTACTATGACTGACTTATACGGAGATTCCCCTAAAAAGGGATACCCTTTCTTTTGAGACAACAAAATAAACTGGATTTATTTCCCACGAATAGTTTTGTACTCCGGCTTCCACATGGATTCTGTTATTGCTTTTTCAATATCTGTTATATCCGCTTTCGCAATGCCTTCTTCAATGGCTGTCTTTGCCACTTCAATGGCTACAGATTTAGAAACCTCTTGCAATTGTTTGATTGAAGGGAGTAAAGAAGCACCAGGCTTACTGCTATCCGATAATCTTGAAAC
Source organism: Bacillus sp. ISL-57 (assembly GCF_018613135.1). Lineage (NCBI taxonomy): Bacteria > Bacillati > Bacillota > Bacilli > Caryophanales > Bacillaceae > Bacillus > Bacillus sp. ISL-57. Next base: position 425,444 of record NZ_JAGGQV010000002.1, read on the forward strand.
AGCAGATGAGGCTGCTGCAAGCATTCCCTTAGAGACTTTTGTTGCTTCTGCGACAATTGCACCAAGTCCAAGTCCTGGGAAAATATATGCATTATTAGATTGTCCGATTGAATAAATCACATCATTATAGTCAACATCATCAAACGGGCTTCCTGTCGCTATTAAGGCTTTACCTTGAGTCCACTTTATAAGGTCTTCAGGAACAGCTTCCGCTAAGGAAGTCGGGTTTGACATCGGCATAATTATAGGGTGTTCCACGTGCTTTGCCATTTCTTTTACAACTTCTTCTGAGAAAGCCCCTGTTTGACCAGAAGTGCCGATTAAGATGGTTGGTTTAACCCTTTTTATTACCTCTAATAATGGAATAATTCCGACTTCATTCCGCTCCCATTCCTCGACTTCCTCAGCTTTCCGGCAATACGATTTTTGGAATTTCAAAACATCCGGAGTGTCATCTATCAACAATCCACGATAATCGACGGCCCAAAATTTACCATATGCCTCTTCTCTGGAAACGCCATCTAGGATCATGGCTTCAACCATTTGATCAGCATTACCGATCCCTGCTGCACCTGGACCAAAAACAACAACCCTTTGTTCCTTTAAAGGAACACCAGTTACTTGTAAGGCAGACATTACGGCGGCTAGTGTTACCGCACCTGTACCTTGTATATCATCATTAAAAGTGAGAATTTTCTCGCCATAATTATCGATTATATTTCGTGCATTTACATTTCCCAAGTCTTCCCAGTGAAGTAAAGCCCTTGGGAAGAAGGCTTGAGACATTTTAACAAATAAATCAATGAATTCGGTGTATTCATCACCGCGAACACGCCCAAACCTGTTACCAATATACAGTGGATCACTAATCAGGCTTTCATTGTCTGTCCCAACATCCAGGACAATAGGTAGCACCCTGCTTGGATCAATTCCCGCAGCTGCTGTGTAGACTGCCAATTTGCCAATGGCTATGTTAATTCCACCTACTCCCTGATCTCCAATTCCAAGAATACTTTCAGAATCTGTAACAACTATTAAATCGATATCATCAGATGAAAGGTCCAGGTTTTTAAATGCATCTTCCATTCCCTCCATATTATCAATAGATAGGTAAAGACCCCCTGGACGGTGATATTCTTGGGAGTACTGTTGAATAGCCTCTCCTACAGTAGGTGTGTAAATGATTGGCAGTATTTCACTTAGATGATCTTTAAGTAGACGGTAAAACAGGACCACATTCCTATTAAATAAATCATATAACATTCCATTCTTCCGAATATTGCTAGGTTGAGTGGAAAATTGTTCATAAGCTCTTTTTACTTGTTCCTCAAGAGTAAGCACCTGGGATGGCAGCAAGCCTACCAATCCTAGTTCCTTTCTTTCTTCCTTAGTGAAAGCGACCCCTTTATTAATAAATGGGTTTGACAGAACACCTTTTCCTCTTAAAGTTGTATCCAAACCCGTTTTTGTCTTTTCATAAGCTGTCATAGACGTTCCCTCTTCCTAAAAATGTATATTTAAAAATCATCATTACCAGGCAATAGAGTATATTCTTCCCTGGGGAAGTGTAATTACTAAAAGAAAACTGTAAAAAGGAAAATAAATATACAGCACAAAAAAGAATATTTCCCTCATTACTTTTTATTTGTTCAATCTAGTGGAAAATTTATAAATAACTCAATCGCCAGTCTTATCTTAGTAGTCATTTACGGAGGACACTAGCTTATTTAACTAATTTTAGTATTATGTAATTAAAAAAAGTAAGCAGCACTTTGGCTGCTTACAGATAACGTTGAATAATATGGCTCTTTTCATCATTAAATTTGTGTTGGGAGACTGGTCGGCCTACCGTTCCATAGATTACCTTAACATCAAGGACACCGATATCCTTCATGAATTTTAAATATTTCCTTACTGATACCCTGGATATACCCGCCACATTTACGACTTCCTCTGTTGAAAAGGGAGAATTTTTAAATACCAGTATCACATTCCATATAATCTTTAAGGTATCTTGAGCTAATCCTTTCGGTAATTCCTCTGGTAAATGAATTTCTTCTTGATGCAAAATTCGATAATCCAATTCTTCTTGATTTAGCATATTTTTAGCTTGAATAAAATCTAATTTATTCCGATATGCTGATAAGGCCGCGTTAAAACGGTCAAATTCAAACGGCTTAATTAAATAATCAACAGCACCTAGTCTTAATGCTTTCTGAATCCTCTCAATGTCCGACGCAGCAGAAATGACAATAACATCTATCTCTTTTCCACTTTCTCGAATTTGCGAGAGTAAATCGAGTCCATTTTTCCCAGGCATGAAAATGTCTAATAGAACTAACCCTATTCTTTGATCTTCCAATACATTCAGAGCTTGATCCACTGAGGAACAGACAGCAGCTAATTCGTAGCCATCGACTTGATTCAAATAGCGCTTATTGAACTCTGCAACCATCGGGTCATCTTCTACGATCATTACCTTAATCATCCTACATCATCCTTGCTTTGTATGGTATATAAACCACAAACGTTGTTTCTTGACCTTCTTTTGAACTAATATTGAGATCTCCCCCTAGCTTATCCAGGCTTGCCTTAACTAAATATAAACCAATCCCCCTGTCCACTCCTTTTGTTGTATATCCTTTTAGAAGGATATGATTAAGATTGGCATCAGATATTCCCTGTCCAGTATCATGAACTTCAATAGTTAAAATTTCATCTGCATAATCAAACTTTAATTCAATTCGTTTAACGGGCCTTTTTTCTACTGCTTCTATAGCATTGTCAATCAAATTTCCTATTATCGTAATTAGCTCATGAGTAATAGCTGCATTATCTGGTTCGGGCAATTGAAAGTCAGAGGATAATGCCAGCTTGGCACCTGCTTCCCTTGCATAACTTAGTTTTCCAATTAAAAAACCGGCTAGTACTGGATCTTTAACGGTTTTGGTAATAAAGCCAATCTCGTTTTCTCTGTGATCAACAAGGTCACTAATATATGCTGCAAGCTGATCATAATAATGCATATGCACCATACCAAGTATTACATGAAGTTTGTTCATGAATTCGTGCGACTGGGCCCTTAACGATTCAGCGTATAAGCGGACTCCAGTCAGCTGTTCCGCCAGCATATGTATTTCTGTTTTATCACGAAATGTAGCCACGGCCCCTACGATTTCATCCTTCACAAATACTGGTACCCTATTCACTAGTAAGACACTATCTTTTAAATCCTGCTCTTTATCTAATTCGACTTTTCCGGTCTCCAAGATTCTATCCAGGTTTGCGTCAGGCATATAACCAGTTACCTTTTTACCCGTTGGATTTTCATTAATGCCCGCTTTCTTAAATATCTTTAAAGCTGCTTTGTTTACGAGAGTAATGGTTGAACTCTGATCTACCGCTATGATTCCCTCTCGAACTGATTGTAAAATGGCATTTCGCTCTTTTAAAACCTTCGCAATAGCAAAAGGTTCCAGCCCAAATAATATTTTCTTAATATACCTTGCCAAAAGTATTGCGCCGGCAATTCCGGTTAATATTCCAAAAACTGTTCCTACATAAATATTAAAACGGCTTTTTAAAACAGCTTCATTAACTTTTTGAAGGGAAATACCGACCACCACGGCTCCAATTTGATTACCCTCTGAATTATAAACAGGGGTGAAAGAACGCAAAGACCTGCCTAAAGTTCCTTTGGAAATAGAAATGTGCTCTCTACCTCTTAACACATCTTTCTCATCCCCTCCAACAAATTTTTTTCCTATTTTACTTGGATCGGGGTGAGTTTTCCGAATTCCATTATTATCGATTATTACTACAAATTCTACATCTGTCGATTTTTTTATCCTATTGGTAAATTGCTGAACTTCCTTATTGTTCTCACTTCCACTTAACGTTTCGATTACAAGCGGAGTTTGCGCTGCCATGCGTGCTACGTTTACTGCTTTTTCAGTCTGGCTCTTTTCTATAGTATCTGCAACTGTTTGGCTAATGAGAATATCTGTAATGAATAATGAGAGGGCTACTACCCCACACACCAGTATCATAATAGTAAACTGTAGACTCCATTTACCTTTCTTCACTTCTACACACCTCTTTGGTCTAAAAACTCTATTAACTTTAAGGGATACTTTTATGTTAAGTATGTTCATTTTGCTTACATCACACAATTATTCGGTACTGTATCAAGTTCAAAAAGGTAGCCAAGTGATTTAAATCAATTGAGAGAAGATATATATAACCTAACCATTTGCTAATGTTATCCTTAAAAACACTGATTCAACCGCAATATTTTCCAAATAAAAAAAACAGACTATACCTTCGTAGGCTCGGATATAAATTAATTATTCCCCTTTAATGTCTTAACAACAACTTACCTCGATAGTTCAATATAAGTGATTTTTGCTATACTCCTCCTGCACCAAGGTTAAATCCACAAGTTTTCTATTAGCATTATGCAGTTCATAAGAAGTTTAGCGGAATATCCCAGCAATTCTTACAATGCTCGAAGTTACTATGATTTTCTTATTTAACCTTTCCAATTAGTTACTATTTAATTTTCAAAAATACAGCTGTATACCATCTTCTATCCCCATGTTTCCGTATATCTAAAATCGACATGTTTAAAACTGGAGGAATGATTAAAATACACGCATTTTCAACGGATTTCAAATCAACAAAGTAATAAAGAGAGTACTCAAGGTTAGACTTAGTCATCAATTGTGTAAAATGGACTAAACATAGAATTATTACTTTTATCTGGAATCTGTTATTTTTGATTTCACAAAAAAGCTTGCAGATTTAGACCCTAAAAGGGACCTTATTCTACAAGCTGAACAACCTCCACTATCCGGAGTTTTTCAGTTAAACTATTGATTAAAATGATTTACATCCCAAATGTCAGGGGTTACTGACCCAATGTACCAAGCTGTTACTCAGCCTAGTGATTTTGTTTTACAGGTTAAGTCGAAGCCCGATTGATTTTTTATCTTCTACCCTATCTAGACTTTTTGACCATTAAGGGTCGTCATTTTCCCTAGTATGGAACCATGTTTAAGGTACTATCAAAAAACCCTTTCGATATTTAAACAATGCCCCAGATAAAGGAAAAAGCCCGTGTATAAAACACGGGCTTTCAGACTGTAGACAAACTCGATGAAAATCGAGTTTGTCTATTTTTATGGCCTGTACAATTTGGACGTTGATTTCCACTACAGGCACTCGCTTTCCGCGGGCGGTCGGGGAGCCTCCTCGGCTTTCGCCTGCGGGGTCTCCCCTAGACGCGCTTTTCCCGCAGGAGTCTCGTACCTTCCGTTCCAATCAACTTTGTCTTACCTTTTAGATAGAACACTTTTGCCTAGAGTCATTTTTGTCTTAAAATAGAAGTATCAAAACGTAATGAAACGATTGAGCGTGTGTTCGCAGATGCAAAAGAAAAGCATGGTATGCGTTGGACTACTTTAAGGGGACATAAAAAATTGTCAATGCAGGCGATGCTTACTTTCGCTGCCATTAATTTAAAGAAGATGGCCAATTGGACATGGCGAGGTCCATAAATGGCCTAACATGTGAGCTCGTAGAGCCGCAATCTCTTAACTTTAGGCGAAAATTCAAAGGGAATTTCAAAAGGGGTTCAGAATTTTTTAATTCCGAACCCCTTTTGTCTATAAACTGAAAGCCCGTGCATAAAACACGGGCTTTCTTCTTTATTTCAAATCCATTGGATTATATAATTCCACGTCAGGATTTTTATCTTGGAACCAACGAAGTGCAAACTCATTTTCAAATAAGAATGCATATTTATCAAACCGGTCCTTAACAAGGATGCTTCTTGAGCTATGAAGATTTTCATCAAGTTTTTCATCTTCAGCCCAGCGTGTAATCTTGCTGCCCATGCGCTCCATCACGACTTCAACATTGTACTCGTTCCTCATTCGATGCTCGAATACTTCAAATTGAAGCTGCCCAACCGCACCAAGCAGATATTCTTCCATCCTAACCGTTTTGAAGAGCTGAATTGCCCCTTCTTGTACAAGTTGGTTAATACCCTTATGGAAATGTTTCTGTTTCATGACGTTTTTAGCTGTTACCCTCATGAATAGTTCCGGCGTAAACTGAGGCAGCCTTTCAAACTGAAACATGTCTTTGCTTGTGGTAATCGTATCGCCAATTTGATAATTACCAGTATCATATAAACCGATGATATCTCCGCTTACCGCTTCATTTACCGTGTTTCGATCATCAGCCATGAATTGGGTAGAGGAAGAAAGGTTGATCGGTTTCCCTGTCCTGCTCAAGTTGACGCTCATTCCCCGCTCGAATTTACCGGAGCATATGCGAAGGAAGGCGATTCGGTCACGGTGTTTTGGGTTCATGTTCGCCTGGATCTTGAAGATGAAACCGGAAAAATCATTGCTGACAGGATCCATTTCACCTGACGTTGTCATCCGTGCTTGTGGAGCTGGTGCAAACTTCAGATAAGCATCCAAAAACGTCTGAACACCGAATGTCGTTAAAGCACTTCCGAAAAATACAGGACTAAGTTTTCCATTCGCAATGTTTTCTTCTGAGAATTGGTTACCCGCTTCCGTCAACAGCATGATTTCTTCCAAAGTTTGCTCATATAACTGGGAATCCTTAAGTTTATGATCCACTTCGAGTTCACCATCTTCATTCAACGGAAGGAAACGCTCTTCCCCTTCAGTTTTGAACTGTTCAATCCGATTGTTGAACCTGTCGTAAATGCCCACGAAGTCTTTTCCCATCCCGATCGGCCAGTTCATTGGATATGTTTCTATTCCTAATACCTCTTCAAGTTCGGCAAGTAATTCGAGCGGCGTTTTACCTTGTCGGTCCATTTTATTGATAAAAGTGAAAATCGGTATACCCCTCATCCGGCATACTTTGAATAATTTAACCGTTTGATCCTCGATACCTTTTGCCGAGTCGATGATCATCACGGCGCTATCAACGGCCATCAGTGTACGATATGTGTCTTCACTGAAATCTTGGTGGCCCGGTGTATCGAGAATATTGACACGGAAGTCATCATAATCGAATTGCATGACTGAAGATGTAACGGAAATTCCCCGTTGCTTTTCAATTTCCATCCAGTCACTGGTTGCATACTTCCCTGTTTTTCTAGCTTTAACTGTTCCGGCATCGCGGATCGCGCCGCCAAACAGCAATAATTTTTCTGTCAAAGTCGTTTTCCCGGCATCCGGGTGAGAGATGATTGCGAAGGTCCGTCGGGATTGAACCTCGTCTTTTAAATTAGTCATAATATGTTCCTTTCGTTATTGGAGTCATCGATAAAAAAATTTATAGGAGGTTTACTGTATTTTTTACATTGGAATGGCAACCTTTCTTTGTATGCAAAAATCCTGATCATACACAATATATGTAAGAAGAAATATATCATAAGGCTTAAGCATTGGCTACTCAGCATTCATTTCAATCAACCTTTCTATTTTAACACGATATGAAGGAAAGATGTAGAGGTGAATGAAACACCCATTAGGGGATTTGTTCAGATGGCAAAACAAAAGACGCTTAAGCAGCGCCCCTTATCTTTATCCATATGATTACCGTTCATTTATTCATGGTTTATTCATTTACCTTGCAGTTTTAAACGTTTTTTGACTCCGCTTGTTCTTCCAGCGTTTTTTTACTTCCTTGAATATGATTGGAGCAGCAAAAATGAGAGCCCTTTTTAATAATTTCTTCATTTTTCATCAGTCCTTTCTTTCTTATCCTATACCCGATTATTTTCGCAGAAAACTTTAATGCCAAATTGTTTTCCTGATTTCAACCATAAAGGCATTTCATATTGGACATGGAATCCCCAGTCAAATTTCAATCAAGGAAAATTCCGCGCAACAATATCGTTATATTTCCCCATATAAAACCTATCTAATATTATTTTCCCCAAATGGGAATGTATAAATTACTTTCATTTGTTTTATCCTTTATAAAGGTGGGTATATACTAAAAAACTGGAAATTGTTCCAGAGGTTATTGTGGTAATTTTCCCTGTAGGCTTTCACATATTATCAAGCATCGCCGTATTATAATTTTACTTGAATGAGGGTGTTGGATAATGTGTGAAATTGATTTTTCCATCTAGGTAAAATCATCACCATTAATATTTTTTAACTTTTTAGGAGGATTCATCGAATGACAGTAACAGGTAAAGTGAAATGGTTCAATAGTGACAAAGGATTTGGTTTCATCGAAGTACCAAACGGAGATGATGTTTTCGTACATTTTTCCGCCATTCAAGGAGAAGGTTACAAAAGCCTTGATGAAGGTCAAGAGGTTGAATTTGAGATCGAAGAAGGAAACCGCGGACCTCAAGCTAAAAACGTCGTAAAACTCTAAAGCATTGATACACAAACATAATTGATAGGCAATGCAAAAGGATGCCGCCCATATTGGGCGGCATCCTTTCCTTTATGTGTACATGCGAAATATTCACGTTATTTTTCATTAAAATGACCCAAAATGAAATCAGGAACAAGTTCGCCAGAAAAACTCTTGATGTCCACATCTCTGCTTTCTTTATAATAAAAGGCAGCTAAATACTCCCCGCTCCAATCAATTTGGGCATTATCAATGGCTGTCTCGATTTCAGAAGCGTTCTTAATTTTCAAGCGATTTGGCTGTTGTTCAATCTGCTGTGCAAGTTCACTTTCAGAATTCGTGTGATAAATTTTTGATTCGGACTTCGCAACCAGGATATAAGAAATATCATCAGCCATTAACCGCGCTTGTTCCGATTGTCCGGTACTAACCATCCATTCAGAAAACTGAGAATATGAAGAGTCCCAATTCATATAAATGGTTTTGTTATTTTTCAAAAGAATCTCTATGGAGGCGTAATCACCAAAAGAAGAAGTCATTTGCGCGAAAGATTGATTATTCAGATCCTCCGACAATGCCTTCACTGCAGCTGCCAGCTGGTGGCGGTCCGTAATCGTTATGGATTTGTCCACTTGGCCGCTCGCCGTTATCTTGATTTTAGAAACGTCTTCAGCGGAAACATTCAATACCTGATTAACCATTTTTTTATATTCATTCGACTCATATATTTTTGCCAATAGCGGCATGTATGAGTCGTAATTCTGTAAATGATACTCTCTTGCTAACCGTTTTCCATTCTTGAGTTCATACATAAGAAATACGGATTGACCATCATTCCATTCACCAATGGAAACCTTTTTGCCCTTATCGATGATCTCCTGATGCAATAACCTGATCGCTTCAATATTTTCCTTCTCTTTAAGATAAGTGGAAGCACTATTCGAAGTGTCATCGCCATCAAAAAATAAAGGAGAATCACCAATATAAATTTGGCTAATCATCTTTTCATCAGGAATCTTGGTCTTATACTGAAGGGGATCTATTTTTATAATGAGTGCCAGCACAATGACAGCCGCTATAAATGCTACATAACCTTTCAGGTTGACCCGTATTCGCCAAGTCTTTTGCAGGACGATTTCCCCTAAATAATATCCAAGCAAAGAACCCACGGTATATCCAAAAAAAATCCACCCAGATTCGCCTGTCGTTTCGCTAAAATAAAGCCCTGTAAACAGCATCATGCATAATGTCAGGCCGAATTTAAACACTGGCTTAATCTTCGGGTAAACAAATGCCTGCGACACATGCTCCAGCTTTCTCCTCTCATATAGAAAAAGAGAGCTGATCAGAAATAGAGAGGTTAATATACTATAAATTAATGTATTAATAGAGAAGAACGTGATTTTTTCCATCTCCGTTGCTGCTAATAATGGGGAGATGCCCTTCATATTGGCACTTAGATAATACTCTGCAGAAAATCCTGCTATCAAAAATTTCACATTGGCTGCAAACAAAACAAAAAGCCCCACCGGCAAAGTAAGAAAAATATAGGTCAGCACTCCTTGAAAGGCTGATAATCCCGTAACCATTCCAAGTAAAACGGCAACAGAAAAGATCAAAGCTTCCAAAATGAATGTAGTCCCCATCCAAGACCATATATCCGTCATGGTATATAGCCGTTCTATATCAATTGCCGAATGAAATAATATCAATATTGAACCTGTAAGCAAAATCGGCAAACCCATGAAACCAATTCCCGTTCCAATCATATGAACGTAGATGCTGCGTCTCGTAATCGGTAAACTATGAATGAAGTCTGAGGCTTGTTTCATTTGTAAAAACCGAAAAAGGAAGATGGCAAGTAATACTGGAATAACGATGACCAAGACAAATTGTATCTTCTGCTGACAGGAAAAAAGGTTTTCGAATTCCACATATTCATTGTTCCCATTCAAGATAATCGCTAACATTTTCAGAGGCAGCGCAAATATGAGGCCTACAAGATATAGGAAACCAATCCAGCCAGTGCTTCTGAAAATATAGATAATCAGTTCCCTATTAAACCAGGTTATTCTGGATGACATAACCGATATCCCCCATTTCATAAATGAATATCTCCTCTAGAGTAAGGGGGAGAATATCTAATATTTCCGGCTGAAACTGATTAAAATGCGATTTAATCATGGCTTCACTACCTTTAACGATACAAACGATCACGCTGCCGCGTCTTTCCTTGTTAAGGATTTGAATTCCGCGGTATAAACCATGGGGAATTTTATACTTAAAGGCAATTTGCACTTTATGTACATCAGCTTTCAAGTCATTCAAAACCTTTTGGATAACAAGCTCACCCTTATGCAAAATCCCTACATGATCGGCTAAATCTTCAATTTCCCGGAGATTATGGGACGATAGTAAAATCGTCATATCCCTTTCCGAAACATCCTGAATCAACAACTGCCTCACATTTTTTCGCATGACCGGATCTAATCCATCAAACGGTTCATCCAATATTAGAACTTCCGGCATCGTCGAGAGTGCTAGCCAAAAAGCAACCTGTCTCTGCATCCCCTTCGATAGTTTATGTATTTTATTTTGGACGGGTATCGGGAATACTTCCTGTAATTGATGGAAACGTTCTTGATTCCACTCGCTATAAATATGGCTATAAAAACCTGCCATTTGCGTGATCGTATAGTTAGCCAGGAAATAAGGCGTATCAGGAAGGAAGAAACAACGATTTTTCACTTCACGGTTTTCAAACACATATGATCCATCAATAAGAACTTCACCTGCATCCTGTATCAGGTTGCCTGAAAGCATTTTTAAGAGAGTCGTTTTCCCCGCCCCATTTGAACCTAATAACCCGAATATGGAGCCTTTTTGTATGACCAAGGTGACGTTTTTGATTGCTTCTTTTCCTTCATATAATTTACTCACCTGTTTTATTTCAATCATGAATCCCCCCCCTTTGCCAATGGACTGATTTCCTTTATCATTCTATAAATTTCATGTTTATCGATTCCGATATACAGAGCTTCAGCGAGTACCTTTGAAAGCTCGTTTCTGATCTCTTCTTTCTTCAATGAATTTTTGAAGGATTTAGGAGGTGCCACGAAATTCCCTTTGCCTGGTAAGGTATATATAAACCCGTCAGACTCCAGCTGCTTGTAAGCTTTCTGGATCGTATTTGGATTGATGGTCAATTCCTGAGCCAATATTCGGATGGATGGGAGCTGATTATGTTCCTGTAAAACTTCATTGATCATTAGTTCCTTTAACTTATCCATCAATTGCTCATATACCGGCTTTCCACTTTGAACATCCAACTCAAACATCATAAACCCTCCTTGCAATGGGTGTATTACATCTCCTAATACAGTACATTATAAAACAATATCTTCCAATTTAAAACCAATTTAATACCATTTTCAAACAATACTCGCTTTCATTTTGTTTAACAAGACTTACAGCAGGGAAGTAATGATAGTAAGAATAATAAAGGAGTTGTTTTCATTGAAACCATTATATACAGCTACAGTTACCGTACACGGTGGTCGGGAAGGACATATTAAATCAGAGGACGGGATTCTGGATTTCGATGTGAGGTCACCGAAGGAATTAGGTGGTTCCGGTGAGCGCGCCACAAACCCTGAACAGTTATTCGCAGCCGGTTACGCGGCATGTTTTGACAGTGCCTTGAATCTTGTTCTGCAAAAAGAAAAGAAAAAGGCCGATACATCCGTGACTGCAAATGTCACGATCGGTAAAGATGAGGATGACGGCGGTTTTAAATTGGCGGTCAGGTTGGATGTTTCGATTCCCGACCTAAGCAGGGAAGAAGCCGAAGACTTCGCCAAAAAAGCACACATGATCTGCCCCTATTCAAAAGCAACACGCGGGAACGTCGATGTCACCTTGATTTTGGTATAAAGTTTTTGCAAGGGACTGAATACGGCATTAAGGCCGGCTCAGTCCCTTTTTCTTATTTCACCTCTTCCAATCCCTTCAGTTTCAAAAGAAAGCCAAGACCTATTATCGCCATGATGATCAATGACCCTAGTGCCATCCGGCTCGCCAATGTACCGAGGTCGTGGAATATCAACGTGATCGTTCCATATAATAGCGGACCGATTATTGAAGAGACCTTTCCAGAGAATGCAAATAGTCCAAAAAATTGCCCCCTCTTCTCATCCGGAGTCAATTCAATGATATACGTCCGTGAAGTCACCCACATCGAACCTAGCGAAATGCCGAACATACTCCCTGCAACCCAGAACCATAGGGCGGTTTGTGCGAAGACCGCTATAAATAAAGCGACCAAGAGCAGAACTCCCACATACGTTACAGCCAGCCGCGGTCCCTTCGACTGCGAGATGTATCCAAACAGAAACGATCCGGCAATGCTCGATACTGTCGATACCAGGTAAAGAAAAATGAATCCGCTGGAGGAAAATCCAACAACAGTCTTGGCATATACGGCCATCATGCCTATAGTGGTCGCAATTGCATCATTTAAAAAGAAATAAGCAATCATGAATGTAAAAACCGATCGGTAGGATCGCATCTCTTTAAATGTTGATTTAATTTCCTTATAACCTGATAAAAAAGGTTCTTTCGCTTTTTGCTGTTTTGGGGACTCTTTTAAAAAAAAGAATAAGGGAAGGGAAAAAACCAGAAATAAAATGGCAGTGGGAATGAAGGCTTCATGTGAACTCCCTTTATTTATGAATGGATAGATTGACAGTCCCACTAACGTTCCAAGATAGCCTACCGCCACGCCAAATCCTGATATAAGCGGCAATTGCTGTTTCGTGCCTAAATCGCTCATCATCGTATCATAGAAAACCAGACTCGAATGATAGAAAAACTTTGCTATCACAAATAAAAGAATGACGATCGCCAATGAAACGGGAATGCCCAGAATCTTTCCATCCAACGGCATTCCTCCGAATACCCCCATTAAAAATGTACATACAACGGAAATGAGTGTGAAAATCATAATGTATTTTTTCATTTTTCCCGTTCGATCGATCATGACACCGAACAGCGGGGAAAACAAAACGAGAAACAAACTGGCAATCGCATTAGCGTAGGAGATGAAGGTACTCGCAATCTGATCAAGAACGGCATTTTCCCCAATCTGTTCCTGGAGAAAGAATGGAAAGAAAATCGTATTGATATTAGAAGAAAAAATCGTATTGGCAAAATCGTAAAACGCCCAAGAGAGAATGGGAAGGGAAAAATATAAACCAAAATTCCCCTTCCATTTTTTAGACTTCGGTTTCACCTGCAATTCCATCTGCTTTCCCTCCTTACTGATACTTAAATTATATGTATTCCATACCTTTCCAATAAATCCTTTAAGTCGGATGATAACATTGTGTAAAACATGATTTTTTCCTGCCCAGCATGTAATATTATGAAATGAGACTGTCCTGCTAACTTTTAATCATTGTGCCTGATAGGAGTGTGAAAGATGACCGCATTTTTTCTTATTATCGTGATAACCATGCTTGTCCTGTTCGCTCTCTACGCTAAAAGATCAAAAAGTGATTTCCCTGAAAGCTTAATGATGGAGCATTCCCCCATTAAAATTGGACATCGGGGTGCATCTGGATATTGCCCCGAGAATACAATGGCATCATATAAAAAAGCCATTGAATTGGGAGCTGATTTCCTGGAAGTGGATATCCATCTCAGTAAAGATGATGTCCTTGTTGTTCATCATGATCCCACCTTGGATCGAACCACAAACGGCAAAGGGAATCTCCGTGATTACACGGCAGCCGAATTAAAGGAACTGGATGCAGGAAGCTGGTATCATTCTCGCTATAAAAACGAAAGGATTCCTTTACTAAGGGAAGTATTGGAGAATTTCGGGTCTGAAGCCGGAATTTTAATCGAATTGAAACATCCCTCTGCTTATCCCGGCATAGAAGTGAAACTTGCCGAAGAATTAGGTGAATTCCAAGAATGTTCAACAAGTAAAAATAAGATAATGGTTCATTCGTTCGATATGGAATCGATGAAAAGGTTTCATCAATTAATGCCTGACATACAAGTGGGCGTTTTGATAAAACGGCGAATCAATGACCAAAAAATAAAAGAGATTGCCAAGTTTGCATCATTTTTGAATCCAAAACAAACGATTTTGAGTACGAAGCTGCAAAAGCGAATCCAAAAGCACGGGATGAAAGTATTTACATGGACCGTCAACAATAAAAAACAAATACGCATGTTCAAAATGATGCAGGTAGATGGGATCATTTCCGATTTTCCAGATTATTTTTTGGATTGAATCTTTGAATGATAGTGATAACTAGTTCTTTACACGGTTCAGGGTGAGACCACTCCGAATCCCTTTTAAAATTCCCTTTGAAATTTTGTTTAAAGGTTAGGAACAAAAGAATTTAAGCAAAAAAATAGTTGATTGGAGCGGGTGTGCGAGACTCCTGCGGGAATATCGAGTTCAAGGGGGACCCCAAAGGCGCAAGTGCGCCGAGTCCGGACCGTCCGCGGAAAGCGAGTGCCCTACGTTCCAATCTATGTCCAAATTTGTACATTTTGAACAATCCGCAAATGCGGATTGTTTTTTGTTTTTTTAAAAACAATGAAAGTATTGTATTTCATGCGCGTCCGTTCCATAATAGGCCCATCGCTGTTGACTTCGTCTCCAACGATAACCTGCCACTGAATTATATCCGACATATGTTGGGTAAAACCAAAATGAACGGCCATTCTTAAGCCAAATATACGTATGTTTGTATAAGCACCCTTTCATTGACATAGTATCCATTGCCTTATACATTCCTTCATGAAGTTGTGGAGTGAATAATAGCGGAGCTATATGAGGCGGTCCTCCTCCGTACGGCGGCCGAGGCGGTGGCTGGCCCCCTCCGTAGGACGGACCAGGCGGGCCAGGAGGAGTCCTTACATCCATC
Organism: Bacillus sp. ISL-57; assembly: GCF_018613135.1. NCBI lineage: Bacteria > Bacillati > Bacillota > Bacilli > Caryophanales > Bacillaceae > Bacillus > Bacillus sp. ISL-57. The sequence continues at coordinate 440,752 of NZ_JAGGQV010000002.1, forward strand.
ATCTGATTCTCAAATGGATATGCCCCTGCCATGAAATGTTTGCCCATATTTCGGAGATGTGCATTTCGTTCATTACCGTTATGGTCGTTTTGTTGATTGAATGAATCGTAGGGTTTCATACCTTTTCACCTCATAATTGAACTTCCATTTATCCGTATGTAGACGAATGACCATTTGTACAGCCTCTGCTCTGAACAGTCTCGAATTTGATTTCCATTCAATCTATTTTTGAAATTAATGCATCAGAAAATATTCCCTGTTTATTTTTTGAAAAAACCCCTATATTTTTTAGCTTTCTTGCCCTAGAATTGATATAGTGTTGTTAATGATTTAAATATGGTCAATAGTCATGTTAGGCCCTAAATCATTTTTGGACAAATTTTCTTATCTTAGAAAAAACGAGGGATTCCTATGTGGGAATTATTATTAGAATTCGATTATCAAACCGTTCGCCATGCGGTATGGGCAGGTTACTTATTTACCTTTGTCTTTCCACTGGCCGCGTTTTACTTCTTAAATAAAAAGCAATCGCTCTTGAATGACAAATATCAAGCTTCCGTTCATACAGATAAAAGCAAATCCCCTGTTCATACAGGCAGCACCTTTGATTGGCGCGGTGCACAGCGCTTTTTCACATTTATCCGGCAAAAAGATTCACCAGATGATTCCGATGAGCCAAGCCTCCTTCTAGTTGTTTAAACAATAACAATTCGAGGAGGAAATTATATTGAAGAAGAAAAACATGTTTTTAATTGCCGTCCTATTTTTGGCAACGACCCTTATGACTGGTTGCTCAGCAGCAACGAGCGGCCCATTTCATACTGCATTGGTTAACCCCATGACAAAAATGCTGGAATTCAATGCTGGTTTATTTAATGGCAACTATGGTTTAAGCATCATCATGATGACATTTTTGATTCGCCTTGTTTTGCTACCACTGACTGCCAAACAATACAAAACACAGCTTAGCATGAAGACGAAGATGAGTGGGCTGAAACCGGAAATGACAGCAATCCAGCAGAAAATCAAAGAGACGAAAGATCCCGCTAAACAAAAGGCCCTTCAGCAGGAAATGATGCAGCTTTACCAAAAACATGGAGTCAATCCTTTAAACATGGGCTGTCTGCCGCTGTTAATTCAAATGCCAATCCTAATGGGCTTTTATTATGCAATTCAAGGTTCCCATGAAATTGCGACCCATAGTTTCCTTTGGTACAGCCTAGGTCAGCCGAATATTGCCATGGCGATAATCGCTGGTGTCATTTATTACTTCCAATCGGTCATTTCCGTGAGACAAATGCCGGAAGAACAGCAGAAACAAATGAAGATGATGAGCTTGCTCTCACCAGCAATGATCTTATTCATTTCTTTCTCTGCTCCTGCTGCATTGCCACTATATTGGTCAATCGGTGGTATATTCATGATTGTTCAGTCAATCGTGCTTCAGCGAATATATAAAAAAGACCATACCGCTGTCCCGGCTGCAAATGAAACGGTCATGAAAAAAAGCTAATCCACTTGGATTAGCTTTTTTCATACTTTCATTTTCCACTTGCACTGGAAAGCGATGGGATTTCCAGGGTGAGATCACTTTGTTTTATTTCTTCGGCAATGGATTTGTTGAAACCTTTTCGAAAAATCGCTCTACATATTCGAAATCCGTGTAAAAGAACAATAATAGGTCACCCGGTTGTGACTTCTCCCAGGCTTTTATGAATGCGTCCAATTCATTCGGTTCGATGAATGTCCGATCTTTTTGTAACCCAGCTTCTACCGCAGCATCCTGAAGCAGCCCGGCTACTTCTAACGGCTCCCTTCCCCGCAAATCATCGTCTTCTTTAATGATGAACAGATCGGAATTAATGGCCGCTACCTTGGAGAGTCTGATAAGTTCTTCATCAATACGGTCCCCTGGCCCTGCCAAAACAGTGATAAGATGATTTTTGTTATAGGCACTGACCGTTTCGAATATGGCCTTCAATCCCGCTTCATTATGAGCATAGTCGATGATGATCGTGCGCTCTTTCAACTTTTTCAAATTGAACCGTCCTTTGGACAAATTCGTATCAGGCATAAATGTGGCAGCCTTCCTTCTTAGTTCTTCCATGGAAATGCCTTGTGTTTCGGCTGCGGCTAACGCCTGAAGTAAATTGGCGATATTATGACGCGCCATGCCGGAGATCGTAATTGGAACCATGGTGCAATCCATAAATGGATGGATGACTCCATCAGCTGAATGACAAATGACGCCTTTTTCATTGACGCACCAAACTTTACATCCCTTATCTATCGCAGCTTTCACGTGAGGCTGGGTGGCATCTGTAGAGGTGTAAATGACCTCCCCATCTGTATAAGCGTTCATGGCAGCTACATTCGGATCATCTGCATTCAGTACACAATAGCCTGTTTTCATTACGACTTCAGCTACCAGCCTCTTTAATTTAATGAGATCATCCAATGTATCGATTCCATCACGGCCGAGGTGATCCTCACTTACATTGGTGATGATCCCCACATTACATTTACGAAAAGCAAGACCTTCACGCAGAATCCCGCCACGGGCCGTTTCCAATACGGCAATATCGACTTCAGGATGGGCCAATACCATTCTTGCACTGACAGGGCCGCTGCAGTCACCGTGATCCAATACCTCATCGCCGATATATACTCCATCAGAATTTGTCATCCCAACTTTTGTTTTTTCATTAGTAAGAAAATAATGAATCAATCGGGTTGTTGTCGTCTTGCCATTTGTTCCGGTCACTGCAATGATCGGTATAGCCGCCTCTTCCCTGGTTGGAAATAAATAATCGACAATGGCTTTGCCTACATCCCTTTTTTTCCCTTCACTCGGATAATGATGCATTCGAATTCCCGGTGCAGCATTCACTTCAATAATTGCAGTCCTTGAATGTTCGATCGGTTTTGATATATCCTCACAAATAAAATCTATTCCGGCGATATCCAAACCAATCGCTTTCGCAGCTGCAACAGCCATATTCTTAATGGTCGGATGAACCTGGTCCGTTACATCGATTGCCTTTCCGCCAGTCGAAAGATTTGCATTGCCGACAACTTGAACCAATTCCCCTTGATTCGGAATCGTATCGAGTGTCCGATTCGATTTTTCCAAGTAACACGTCACGGTATGTGTAAGTGGGATTTTTGACATCGGCTTTTCATGACCTTCTCCCCGCAAATCATTACAATTTTCCTTTTCTATCAAACTGCGTATCGTTTCCTTGCCATTGCCAATAACATAGGGTGGAAGCCTCAAACTGGCGGCGATAAGTTCTCCATTAACTATCAGTAACCGATAATCATGTCCTTCAATATGCCGTTCGATAATATACTTCTCTACATGCAACTCCAAACAATTGATTACATTGAATAGCTCATCCTTATTTTTGATATGGGTGATGACACCCTGACCCTGTCTCCCATTATACGGTTTTATGACCAGTGGAAAACCCAGCCTGTCCGCCGAGGCAAAGATATCTTCAATGGAATGGGCAACTTCCCCTTCAGGTACAGGGAGGCCACATCCTCTTAAAATGGATTTGGTCAATGCTTTGTCACATGAATTCTCAACCGCAAGATTCGAAGTCTGGCTAGAGATTGTCGCCTGGACATACTTCTGCCTTGCACCTGTTCCTAAACGCAATAAGCTTTCATCACCCATTCGCTCGACAGGGATATCTTTTGCTTGCGCTGCCTTAAAAATGGCTTCGGTACTTGGCCCCAGTTTATTTTTATAATATAACTGCTCTATTTGTTTTACATAAGATTGTACATTTATAAGTTTTTCACCATTCAGGATGGCTTCCGCGATATCTTTTGCTGCTAAAAAAGCTTGAAGACCTGAGTGAGGCTCCTGATAGTCAAAGGTAACATAATAAAAACCCTTCTTTTCCATCATTATCGTTTTTCCCCGAATGGCTTCGATTCCAGCCAAGTTTTGAAGCTCAATCGTCATATGCTCCAATATATGTCCCATCCATGTTCCTTTTCTCAGCCTTTCGGCGAATCCGCCTCGATACCCTTTTGAACATGTATGGCTTCCCAAGTTCGGGAGCACCTTTAACAATTTTTCATTGAATCCAGGTATTGAATCAGATGGTTTCTGTTCCAGTTCCCCTATATCCAATTCAATGCAAATCGTAGGTGTATAAGCAAAATAATTAGGTCCTTTTAAATAACGGACTCGATTGATCTTCATTGTTGGATCCCCTTTTTCATCAACAATTTCCTTGTAAGCAGGTCAAAACGGTATCCCCTGGTTAGTGCATGAAGGTTGAATCCCGAAAGAGTCAACTCTTCACTTCCATTATCAGAAGATGTGATATTTATATAATCACTGGTGCTGCCATCAAGAACCAATACTTGATGTTGGCCGACTACTTCAAAATGACCGTCTTTAACTAAAATTGCTGTATTTTCATCAATGCCAATACCCATAATTTCCTTTTTACCTGCTATTGCACTTAACAGACGATCAAACCGGCCACGCTGGGAAAAGTGTTGATCGATTATCAGTCCGTCCAGAAAGCCGAAACCTACGCCAATTTCAACCTTTAACTTATTGTCATTCAGCATCGTGTCAGCAGCAACGATCATATACTTACCTAAAATCGAAGCACCAGCACTTGTCCCTGCTATCACCATTCCTTCATGCCAGGCTTTAGAAAGGGCATCGTGGAACTTTGTTTTTCCAATCAGTTCAGACAGTCGGCTTTGGTTTCCCCCTGAAATGAAGATGGCGGAAAAAGATGCAAGCTGTTCACAAATTGCCGGATCGTTTGCATCCTGCCTTGAATCCAGCTTGATCACTTCCACCCTGTCCACACCTAAATCCCTGAAAATCTTGATATACTCTGTACTCACTTCCTCAGGAATTTCACTCGCTGTAGGCAATATTCCTATTCCGCCTTTGCTATGGGTAGCAAGCTCGACAAATTTATTTAATACTTCACCTTCAAGGCACTTATCCTCTGCCCCGCCAATGATAAGTAATTCACCACAATTCATTCATCATACTCACCTTTACAAATGGATTCACATCATGAAATTGCTCTAAACAGAACACATAATGACTAGTATGGCAACTTCTTTCGGTATTCATTCATAAAAATGGCAAACTGCATAATTTTGTTTAACTTAATGAAAAAAGAGGAAAAGTAATAAAGTAAAAAATAAAAGGAGTGTCAAAAATGAGCCAAAACCAAATAAAAGAAAAAGTATTGAACATCATCCGTGATCATAAAATAGGAGTTTTATCTTCAGTTGAAAACAACAAACCACATTCACGCTATATGACATTTTTTAATGATGAATTAACTTTATACACACCCACGAGTGGAAAGACGGAAAAAATCGACGAAATTGAAAAGAACCCTAATGTTCATATCCTGATTGGCTATGATAATGAAGGATTGGGTGATTCTTACCTGGAGATCTCAGGTACCACGAAAATAAACGATTCACAGGAACTGAAAGATAAATTATGGAATGAATCATTTGAAAAGTGGTTCGAAGGGCCTAAAGATCCAAATTATTTAATTCTGCAAATTAAGCCGGAAAGCATCCGGTTGATGAACAACAATGGTGAACCTCCACAAGAATTATCATTATAAATCTTTATTTTTGTACTTACGCCAATTGACGAGTATTACGCTCAAACTCACGAGTAAATGGCCAATATTCACGAGTAAAACACCGAAACTCACGAGTATTTGATCGAAATTCACGAGTAAATGACCGTGTAAAACACCAAAATTCACGACTATAATGAAAATATCACTAAAAAACAAGAAAAGCCCGCACTACTATTATAGGAGTGCGGGCTTTTCTCACGATTATACTGACTCTGATTGGATATAATGCAAAATCAGATTGGCTGTATGCTTTAATGAAGAGACATGTGTCCGCTCGAAGGCATGTGAAGCATCGATTCCCGGTCCGATCAGGCCATGTACGACATCATATCCTGCCCGGATCGCAGCGGAAGCGTCCGATCCATAATATGGATAAATATCTACTCGGTAGTCGACAGCATTTGCTTGGGCAAGCGAGACCAGATGCTGGCGCAGTTTATAATGATAAGGACCCGAGGAGTCTTTTGCGCAAATGGAAACGCTGAATTCATCCGTCGTTTGTCCATCACCGATCGCGCCCATATCGACAGCTAGATACTCGACTGTTTTCTCAGGGATATTGGAATTTCCGCCATAGCCGATTTCTTCATTGTTGGAAATCAGGAAATGGGTCGTATATGCCAGTTTTATCTTTCCTGCGGAAATGAGGTCAATGATATGAAGAAGGATGCCAACGCTAGCTTTATCATCCAAATGCCTTGATTTCAAAAAGCCTGTATCCGTCACTTCCACTCTCGGTTCAAAGGAGACAAAATCTCCAACAGAAATGCCAATGGCCTCGGTTTCCGCTTTAGTTTTCACGATAGCATCTATCCGGACCTCAATCGTTTCATCATCACGCTTGGCATCCCCGGCATTTTTATATACGTGGACAGAGGTCTGATTGATTAAAATGGTCCCAGTGATGATTCTTCCGTCAGCTGTATGAATTTTACAATACTCCCCTTCCACCGAGTTCCAGCGGAAACCTCCGATCATCGTCAATTTGAGGCGGCCATTCGCTTTGATTTCCTTTACCATGGCTCCCAGTGTATCGACATGGGCAGTCAGCAAGCGTTGTTTGTTATCATCTTCGCCTTTTAATGTAGCAAGCAATGCCCCTTTATTCGTGATGTTATATGAAACCTTCCTCTGCTCCATGAAATCAGCCGCGTATTTAATGGCTTGTTCAGTATAGCCGGAGGGGCTGGGTATGGACACCAATTCTTTTATGTAAGATATGATTTCTTTTTCTTCGATCACGCTCATGCATATCTCTCCTTTCCTCTTTGTTCATTATATCTTTTCATGGCAACTTTTAACATATTAAAAGACCGCCAAAAGGCGGCCCTTTAATAGATTTAACTCATAAAAGCCATGACAGGCAAGATGGCCATAGCTAATGTTGCAATTCCATATAACGCCAAGTTCTCCATATTCACTCTTCTTTTCCACTTATCGCGCCATACCTTGTATCTGTCCATATCTTCGTTCCTCATAAAAAAACCTCCTTCATGATGAAAGTTCAACTTCACTTCAATTGTCTTTGTTTGTTGGACATTTCCTTCATATATTCCAAGAAGGCAATTCTCTTTTCGTCTGGATAGGCTATAATGTCTGCAATGATTTCCTCTTCGAGAGGTTTCAGTAAACGGCCAACCGATTCAGTAAACAATATTTCTAACTCTCTCTTTGTTTCATTAGGATTTCTCACTTCCATCAATATCACCCTTCCAATTACTTACTATTATCTATATAACCTTTAGCCACTCCATTGAAACAAAAAAAAAATCGACCGCCATAAAGGCAGCCGATAGTCATCTTAAATTATTTCGTTACCCCAACATTATGCCATTGATATTGACGGCCTGCGAGATAATCGTAACCTGTGACGCGTTCATTCACTCCAGCCAATTGATAACGGAATAATGTCGGAATGACCGGAACCTCTTCATGAATCAATTCTTGCCACTCATTATACGTATCGATTCGATATTGATCATCGAAGGCTTCCTCTGAAATCCCTTTAGCAAGAAGCTCATCATTTTTTTCATTCACCCAGCGGGTATAGTTAAATTCCGCAGATCTAGCCCATAGACCAGATGGATCCGGATCGGAAGCGACTCCCCATGCTGCTGAATAAACATCAACTTTATCATTATCCTTTTTCAGCAGGTCGTAGAATGAATTGAACTCATGCAGCCTTCCATCCTGCAATTCGACGTCCAACCCTACTTGTTCCCATTGCTGGATATAATATCTTGCCAGTGGCTCAGAAACATCGGAACCGCTCATGGAAGCAAAGTTGATCTTGAACTCTTTTCCATCAGCATCCTCACGAATGCCATCATTATTCGTGTCAACAAATCCTGCTTCATCCAAAAGTTTTTTAGCTTTTTCAGGATTATATTCATATGGTTTTACATCTTTATTGTTATATTTAAAGTTCGGTGTAATGACAGAGTTGGCAGGGAAGCGAAGGCCCTTGTACATTTTTTCGCCAACTTCTTCATTATTGATGGCATATGCCATCGCCTGACGAAGGCGTTTGTCACCGAACTTCGGATTCTCATCCATAACATTCTCTTCTTTTTCCTTATCATAGTAGCCGAAGTTGAAACCAATATAGGAATAAGCCAATTCAACTTTCCCCAATAATTCGACATTGTCCAATTCCTTGGCCTGCTCATATTGCTCAGGCAGGACCTCGGCTACATCGAGGTCACCATTTTCAAGTGACTTGACGACAATAGACGGATTCACGACTTTTAATGTGACACTGTCCAATTTAGGTGCACCGCGGTAATAATCTTTATTCGCTTCAAATTCGACCGCTTCCCCTTGAACGATTTTCTTCACTTTGAATGGTCCAAACCCAATCGGATTTTTACGGATTTTATCCGATGATTCCAAATCTGCAATCGGAACATCTTTTAAGTATTCTTTATGAAGCGGGTATGTCCATAATCCGGTCGTGACGGACGGATTCGCTTTTTTGAACGTGAAAGTGATTTTCTTGCCATCGACTTTAATGCCTGAAATCTTATCCGCTTTCCCTTCATGATACTCTTCCATACCCTCGATCAAAGCCATTTGTTCATCATAGCGGACACCTTTGTAATCTTTGCTTCCTATGACAAGGTACGCATATTCTAAATCAGTGCCTGTCACAGGCTTTCCATCATGCCAATTTACATTATCCTTGATCGTCAGCGTGACCGTTTTATGATCGTCCGATATCTCATAGGAAGCGGCGCCTTCATTCGTGAATACATAGTTTTCGTCTGTATCCAATAAATCTTCATCATCCAGGAAAGTGATGATTTGGTGATCGGGTTCGCCTTGATAGAAAACTTTGTTTAATATCCCTTCAAACGGGGTATCGGATACCAATCCATATGTCAAATGGCCGCCTTCAATCGGCTCTCCTTGATTTGTCGTCTTTGTCGGGAATTTAGAGGTATCGACCTGTTCGACATCTTTCCCTTTTTTCTCTTTCGTTGACGACTTCTCCGTATCATTCGAACATGCAGCAAGCAGTAGAGACGAAATGGCCAATGCACTTAATACCTTACTGTAGCTTTTGATTTTCATATCATACACTCCCCTTTATTTATCCTCTTCTTTGTCTTGCATCGGCTGCGCGTTTTAACGCTTGACCAACGAAATTTATACTCAGCATCAACACTAAAATCATGAGTGATGCGGGTACCCATATCCACCACTTGTTTTCCAGAACATCTGGATTTCGAGCATAACTGATGAGCGTACCGAGACTCGGTGTGCTCTCCGGAAGGCCGAATCCTAAGAAAGTCAAACTGGATTCTAAGCCAATATTGCCTGCAAGGTTCAAAATGAAGTTAACGATGATCAATGAACTGACATTGGGCAGAAGCTGAAACAGGATGATTTTCCAATGCGGCGTCCCAAGTGTCTGTGAAGCATGGATATAATCCAGCTCACGCTCAGACAAAGCCTTTGAACGAATCAGCCGTGCCTTGCCTGTCCATAAAAACATCGTCATGATTAAAATGAAAACATATACATTGAAGATTGGCACAATCACGACTACAACGATGATGAACATCATTTGCGGCAGGGCAATCACGAAATCGATAATACGCATGATCACATTATCGGTTGCCCCGCCGAAGTAGCCCGCCAGAAGCCCTAATGATAAACCGATGATAGCCGTGAATAATGTAATGAATAAACTGATCGTGAATGAATTTCTGGTACCTATTATCAGTTGTCCGAATACATCCCGGCCGCCATAATCGGTTCCTAGCCAATAGTCTGAAGATGGTTCCATATAAATGGAGAGAAAATCGACCTTAGCTATTTCCTTGGCGTCCATGAAGAACGACGCACCGTAAACAAAAAGCAATATGGCTGCTAATATAATCAATGAGCCCATGGCAAGTTTATCCTTTTTGATTTCCTGCCAGATGATCTTGATTCCTGAAGGGCTCACATCGTTGACTTGTATGTTCTTACCGGTTTCCACTTTCATTTCCATACGACTCACCCCGCTCCTATTCTATCCGTATACGCGGATCGACCGCACTAAGTATGATGTCCGAAAGAAGGGTGCCAAGCAGAGTGGCAAATCCCGTCATCATGACGATGGCAGTGACAACACTGAAATCCCGCAGACTTACTGAACTAAGGAAAAGCTGCCCCAGTCCCGGATAACTGAAAATGGTCTCGATTATGACCGCGCCGCCGATCAATCCAGTAATTTCATAACCTAAGAATGCTGCTATCGGTAAAAAGGAATTTCTCAGGATATGCTGTGAATACACTTTTGATTCAGGCACACCCTTCGAACGGGCTGTCCTTACGAAATCCTTGATTTTATTATCGATGATTTCATTTCGCAAATATTGGATCGTACTTGTTGTTGCAATTAAAGCTGTACTTAAAGCTGGTAAAATCAAATGATTGATCTTGCTTACAACGTAGGCGAATGTTCCTTCATCCACTTTTGAATCGACACTGCCGCCAGACGGGAACCAATCAAGGGCAAATCCGAAAACGAATAACATGATTAAAGCAAAAATGAAAATTGGCGTGCCAAACCCTACATAACTATAACCCGTAACGGTTTTATCCACCCAGGTATCGTTATACCTTCCGCTAAGTATGCCTAATGGTATCGCAAGCATATATGTAAAGATCAACGTGACCAACGCCAGGAACACTGTGTTCCAAAGCCTGTCTTCGATCACATCCATAACGGGCGTCTTATGTGTATAGGAAACACCGAAATCCCCCTGTACTGCATTGGATGCCCACCTTAGATATTGTTGGTACCAAGGATCATTCAAACCCAGTTCTTCCCTGATCCTATCAAGCTCGGCTGGATTGGCCCTAGGGTTGATTTCCTGGCCGGACAGTGCATCTCCCGGCATTGCTTTTGCCATCATGAAAACGATGATGCTCAATAAAAAGAGCTGCGGGATCATTACTAATAATCGTCTTAGAATAAATTTCCACATATTCCTTCCACCTCCTTATTGTAATGCGACTCTATGTGTCGATGAGATTGGCTTCAAATCGTAAGCACGTCCATTCTCATCGAAATATTTTGAGTAGGTAGACTCATATTCCGAGGTGAGTTTTTTTCTAAGCTGCACTTTATCTTCGCGGACTTCCGGCTCTAAATCCGGAATGGCGGCAATCAGGCGCTTCGTGTATATATGTTGGGGATTTTCATAGATTTCCTCGCTTTTGCCTTCCTCTACCAATCTACCCCGATACATAACACCCATCCGGTCACACATATGCCTGATTACGCCTAAATCATGCCCGACAAATAAATAAGTCAAATTGAACTCCTGTTGGAGATCCTGAAGAAAATTCAATACTTGTGCCTGAACGGAAACATCCAATGCTGACACCGGTTCATCCGCAATGATCAGTTTAGGTTTCAATGTCAATGATCGGGCAATCCCGATTCGCTGGCGCTGACCACCTGAAAATTCATGAGGATACTTGTGAATCGATTCAGGACTCAGTCCGACTTTGTCCAAGAAGTCCTGTACGATTTTCTTTTCCTCTGAAGGGGATAACCGTTCGAAGTTCCTCAGCGGTTCGGCAATTATGTCAAGTACCCTCTTCTTGGGATTCAATGATGAATACGGGTCTTGGAAAATCATTTGGATATCTTTTCTGAATGGTTTAATTTCTCTTCTACTTAAAGATGCTAAATCCCTGCCTTCAAACAGGATTTGCCCGGATGTCACCTCATTCAGTTTGACCACTGCCTTGCCTGTCGTGGACTTGCCGCTTCCGGATTCCCCGACCAAACCATATGTTTCCCCTTGCTGCAGCTCAAAGGAAACACCGTCCACTGCCTTTACGTGATCGACCACCCTTCGAAAAAAACCGCCCCTTATTGGGAAATGCACTTTCAGATTATCTACTTTGAGTAATGTCATGGGCCGATGCATCTCCTTCAGCTTGAAAATAGAATGCTTTATAGCAGGTACAGCGGACAAAATGACCGTTACCCACTTCGTGAAGCCGGGGTGTCTCTTCATGCGCATGTTTTGGTATCCATGGAATCCTATCTTGGAAGCGGCATCCGATCCGATCCATTTTGGCTATCGATGGAACGATTCCCTCGATAACATGCAAACGGTTTTTCTCGTTTGCGGCCGAAGGAATCGAATTCAATAACGACCTTGTATATGGATGCAGCGGATTGTTGAATATCTCTTTAACACTTCCCGTTTCCACTACCTGACCTGCATACATGACAACGATCCTGTCAGCGACCTCTGCTACTACGCTCAGATCATGTGTAATTAAGATGATCCCCATTTTTGTCCTGCTTTGGATATCCTTCAGCAGATCGAGTATTTGCGCTTGGATCGTAACATCGAGTGCCGTCGTGGGTTCATCGGCGATGACCAGGGCAGGGTTGCAAGCAATGGCAATCGAGATCATTGCCCTTTGCCGCATTCCGCCCGAGAGCTCATGCGGATATTGCTTGTACGTCCGTTCAGGGTATGGAATTCCCACTTGTGTCAAAAGTTCGATCGTCCTGTTCTTTTTTTCAGCACTGGAGAGTCCAGTATGATAATCAAGATTCTCCTCGATCTGTTTTCCGATGGTCATGAGCGGGTTCAAAGCTGTTAAAGGTTCCTGGAATATCATACCCAATTCCTTACCACGGACTTTATTCATTTGCACATCATTCAACTTTAATAGATTTTGGCCTTTATAATTGATGTTTCCTTCGGATTTCGTTCTCTGCTTATTATGTAATTGCATGATGGATAAGGCCAATGCACTCTTTCCACAACCTGATTCTCCTACAACTGCTACAATTTCATTTTCATTTACCGTAAACGAAACATCATCCACAGCTGCATGATATTTGTTTCCGATTCGAAATGAGGTAGTTAGGTTCTCTAATTGCAAAATAGCTTTCTTCATCCTTGCTCCCCCTAAACTATTTTATCGGGAAAATAATTAATCTTCTGATAATTAGTTAAAATTTTAATCATTTTTTTACAATTACACAATAGTTTTTTTAGAAAATAATCACATTTTTTTCATATTTTATAACTTTAGGAATAATTTTCTGCAACATAAAAACGTTTCCTTTATAACTGTTATACAGTAAAGTTTTGAAGTCCGATTAAATATATAGAATCAATCATTTCGGATTTATTATTTCGAAATATCTTTTTTGAAGTTTATTTCTATTTATTGACCTTATCGTTTTACTTACCGCGGAATGGTCCCGTTTAAAGTATTTTAATATTTCAGAAGAATTGGTATATTTGCAAGAATATCATAGAAAAGGTAATTACTTCATATATATTTCAATACTTTTAAAAAAACACCAAATTTTCATTGTATGCAATGAAACCTTTTTAAAACAGATTCGTAGAAAACGGTAGAAAATAAATGATGGGGTGATTGAATGTATTCACAAACTGTACAAACATATATGCCGTCCGTCATGCGGACGTTCGCTTTATCTCTTGCCGTTTCCGTTTTAGGTATGGCTCTCGGCACTCTTGTTCCGCCATCCTTGTTTCTTCCCTTGGCGATACTTGAGATCGCCATGTTGATTGGAGCATTCATATTGCGAAGGAAAAAAGCCATAGGTTACACATTTTTGTATATTTTCACGTTGATTTCCGGAATTACGACCTATCCGATCATTGCCCACTACCTAGCCGCAGCAGGGGTAAATGTGGTGATCCTGGCAGGTGTTACGACGACAGTCGTATTTGGAGGACTGGCGGTTTATGCCACAACCACCAAAAGGGACCTTTCATTCTTGGGGGGAATGTTATTTGCGGCCTTGCTAGCTTTAGTCGTCATTAGCATTTTCAACATTTTCTTTCCATTAAGTTCTACAGCAATGCTGGTCTTTTCATTTATAGGGATTTTAGTTTTCAGCGGTTATATTTTATATGATTTCAATCGAATGAAGCATTACGGGGTAACAGCCGAAGAAGTACCGCTCATGGCTTTGAACCTATATCTTGATTTCATTAACCTATTCATTAACATCTTGCGCTTCTTTGGTATTTTAGCTAGCGATGACTAAAAGATCTGAAAGGTACCATAAAAAAGACGCTTGGAATTATCCAAGCGTCTTTTCACGTAATTTTTTCCATATGGTCTCGATCATCAATAAGAACGGCTGAAGGGATGTCTATCTTATTTATATAATCCTGGATTTGATTGATCGGTCCATGGCAGTTTCACACCGAAAGTACTTGCAATGAACTGTGTATCTTCCCTTCTTTTTTTCCTTATTTGGGCCCGTTGTTTTGCTGATTCATTTAAATTCATTTCCATCTCCGTTTCCGGAACCAAACGGGGAACAGGAATTGGTTTACCTTCTTCATTAATGGCAACAAATGTCAGGAAGGAAATGACGCATAAATTTCGGGCTCCTGTAACTAAATCTTCTGCAATCACTTTTACGATGATTTCCATTGATGTTCTGCCCGTATAAGTCACGAAGCTTTCAAGGCAAACTGCATTTCCTTCGTGAATAGGGTGCAGGAAATCGACGGAATCAGTTGATGCCGTAACGACGTTGCTTCGCGCATGACGCATGGCTGATATAGCCGCTACATCATCAATGTATGCCATTAATTTGCCTCCGAACATCGTACCAATATTATTTGTATCCGGCGGGAGGACAAGGCTTGTTTTTATGACCAAAGAGTCCCGGCAATTTTTTGTTTCTTCCATGGTGATTGCACTCCTTTATGTCTGATTTCTCACTAGTTCACTTTATCGAATTCTTACCTGTAAAGCAATTCACATGCTTATTTTCCTGCTATTAATCAAAATTATGCGGCTTATAATGAAGCCAACCACTTTCACTGCCCTTTTGGCTGCTTGCCTTGCTGCAGCTCACGCAGGCTTAAGCCAAATGTCATTTGTAAATGGGGATAATCCTTGAACCCTGCCCAATCGAAACCTAACCCTTTAGCGATTGTTACGACTTCCATCCAATCCGACTTTCCATTATCGTTGCCGTCATAACTCATATCCCAAATGGCCTCGCCTTGTTTGTTAAGGAGGGCAAAATCTATCGCCAAACCGAAATTATGCAGCGACTCGCCACCTCTTGCATTCGTTACGATGTTGCCCGGGTCTGATCGGCCCTTTTCATAGAGTTCATTTTGCTCGGCTATAGACCGGTATCCGGCCGTAATGATTACCGGGATGCCTTTGTCCTTAGACTGTTTGATGAGCTCATCTTTTTTTTCGGCGACGATCGGATTCAGCTCTTCAGTCAGTTCGATTTCGTCTAGATCAGGCGGAAGCATATACTTGAACAAGAGCCACAGCAGCAATCCGAAAAAGCCCAATACCAAACATGTCCTTACCCAAGTGGCTTTCACTTAAAAAATCCTTCCTTTACGAATATCTGTCTGAAAATGAAAAACTCAACCAAAGAGGGATGAGTTTTTCTTCTATTATAACTTTGCTTTTAATTCTTCAATTTGCAATAAATGCCGTTTTTCATGCAGTCCCACGAACGGAATCCATTGCTTCAGGCTTAAATCTTTGAACAAAGGATGTGGAAAAGACTTTTGTTCGAGATCAATTTCCTTCGCATGGTCAACGACCTGTATAAAAGCTTTTCGGGATTCGGACAACTTCTCCTTAACTTCACTCAAGGATTGGTATGATTCTGACGGAGTGACAAATGGCGGGGCCTCGACCTTCACTACACGATTTAACGTAAGTTCTATCGGTTTATCCACAGCAGGAATGCTTTCATCGCTTTTCAATTTATCGGAAATGCTCTTTGTTATGGCCCTCTCCATTAAATATAAATGATCCAAAACCTGGATGATGCTCCATCTTCCTGTTTCAGGTTGGGCGTTCAGCTGTTCATCCGATAGTCCGTTGACAGCATTTAAAAGTTCTTCCCTGATTTTTTCATTTTCATTCATTTTAGCATCTCCTCTTATCAGCCTCGCTAATCTCCCTTAATTATTCCATGTCCTATAGGAAAGTGTAAAATAATAATACTTTTTGCCAATACGAACCGATTAAAAGTTATCTATTTTTTAAAAAGCTCTATGATAGTCATAAAGGCACAAATCATCTAGGACAGTAAATTAGGAGTGATTGCCATGAGTGGAGGACATATTCCATTCAGCCACAAAGCCGCAGTACTATACATGCAATACCCTCAAAAGGAAGCATATGGTTGATGCTTAAACAAATGTTCAATCGGGACCCATCGAAATGGAAGTTTTGCTCTTTGGTTTTATGTATCATGCTTTTCATTTCATTGCTTGAGTTCTCCATCCCCCAATTGACACAGTTTACGATTGATAAAATCATTCCCGAAAAAAGATATGGCTCGTTCATCTGGATTGGTGCAGGCATTCTTTGTGCTGCAATCTTATTGGCTAAACTGAACTACTTTAACAGCTATATCGTTTCCAAGGTCGGTCAAAAGGCCATCATGGATATACGTAATAGCATGTATGAACATATTCAAACACTGGATATGAAATTCTTTGATAAAAACCGGACTGGTGACTTAATGTCTCGGTTGACCAATGATGTCAATTTACTGCAGCAGCTCATCTCTTCGAGCATGCTTCAAGTCTTGACTGATACGGTGACCTTCATTGCCGTATCGGTATATATGCTTTTCATTAACTGGAAGCTTACCATTGTCCTTCTTATTACATTCCCTTTCATGTTCTATATCACAAGGTTATTCGGGAAACGCATCAGGATTTCATTTTCGGGGACAAATGGGAATTGTTTCTCAGGATATCATTCTATTCAATGGTTCCATCCGTGATAACATCGTGTATGGCAAACTTAATGCTACAGATGATGAAATCATCGAATCCGCCAAAGCGGCAAATGCACATGACTTTATCAGTGCCTTTCCTGATGGTTATGATTCTCAGATCGGAGAGCGCGGAGTCAAGCTTTCAGGCGGACAAAAACAGCGCATTGCCATTGCCAGGGCACTTTTGAAAAATCCGCAAATCATCATTCTCGATGAAGCAACGGCGGCCTTGGATACAGAATCTGAACATTTGATCCAGCAAGCCTTGTCACGTTTAATGAAAAAACGGACTTCAATAGTCATTGCACATCGTTTATCGACCATTCATGACGCCGATCAAATCATTGTTCTGGAAATGGGCAGGTTCTTGAAAAAGGAACACATGACCAGTTATTGCAAAACAACGGCAGATACAAGCAGATCCATGACTTACAGTTCCCTCAACTAAGCGATATCAAATACCTAGCAACTTAGCAGGCAAACATGCACAGAAAGTCCTTTCTGTGCATGTTTGCTTTCATTTGAAATCATATCTTTCCAAAACCCGATTCGCAATGAGCTGATACCCTTTTTCATTCGGATGTAATTTATCACTGAAATACACTGTTTTCTTTTTATCTTCAAAAAGATCATTCGTAGGAATGAATAACATCCTTTTATCTTTATCCGCTATTTCCTTTATTGACTCGTTATAATCTCGAATATGCTTTTCAAGTTTATGATTGTCTTTGATTGGGTTATATAGTCCCACTACCAGGATATCCGCTTTATCGTTTGCCTCTATCAGTGTTGATGTAATCTTCTTCAGATGGTTGATATACTCCCGTTTACCCTCGTTGATTTTTCGGTCACTTATTTTCTCCAAGTCCCCGCCGTTACTATTGATCAAGTCATTCGTTCCAATAAAAACAATGAAAGTATCGGCTTCATCCAGTTTCGTTTTAATGCGGTAATCATCAAGCTGTTTCATCACCCCATCCGTTTCCTGGCCTTTTATACCGTAATTCCAAAAACTCACTTTTTGTTCCGATTCCGGATTATTCAATTCATCCTCAAGGCCTTCTATATATCCTTCCCCATCCTTATCCCCTTTTCCATAGGTTAACGAATCTCCAAAAGCCATGACCCTTTGCACATCTTCCGACTCCGAGGCATGAAATTCATATGCAGCAAAACATATAACCAGTATGATAATCAATATACCTGCCAATTTTTTCATTTGGTTCTCCTCTTGTCTTTTTAATAGAAGTATTTAATCTTTTTCATACCCACAAAATCTGCAGTACTAACTTAAAAAAGAATTGTCAGATAAAGAGTAAAGAGTGTATGATAATATAAAACTTTCAATGGATTGGGTGTCATTCAACGTCCTGAAACCAAAAACGGGATTACCCTTCATTCTGGAGATTGAATAAATGATAGTTAGGAGTTAAATCATGGAAGAACACATAGAGTTTAGAGAGGCAGAACTATCTGATCTACCCAGAATTGTTGAAATATATAATTCGACAATTGCTTCAAGGATGGTCACGGCAGATACGGAACCTGTATCCGTCCAATCGAGGGTTAAATGGTTTGAGGAACATCATTCAGAAGGTAGACCGCTATACATCATTACTATAGAAGGGAAAACCGCTGGATGGATGAGCTTTCAATCCTTCTATGGCCGACCGGCATATAATTCCACTGCCGAAATCAGCATTTACATTGATGATTATTTCCGGGGAAAAGGAATCGGACAAATTTCGATTCGAAAGGCAATTGAATTGAGTCCAAAATTGGGTGTTAAGACTTTATTGGGTTTCATTTTTGCCCATAATACACCAAGCCTTAAGCTTTTTTCCAAATTTGGGTTTGAAGAATGGGCACATTTACCTCAAGTTGCCGAACTTGATGGTATTGAGCGGGATTTGATCATTCTTGGTAAACGTGTCGATATTTAATGTATAATTCTTTAGAGCTATTGCCTTGAGCAGTAGCTTTTTCAAATTTATACAGGTCGAATTGGCTAATTTAAAAATACCTATATGCTTTTTGAAGGGAAAAATCAGAATCTCTTTTACTTGCTAACGCATTTAAAAGCGTATCCAATTCTTGACTGGCTTGAACAGTCAGCAGATTTGTTAAGCCGTAAATCGCCCCCAACTTTATCATTTCCTGTCTCTTTTCTTCTACTTTTTCTATAGTAACCTTACGGCAAGTCATTATAGTAACCTCCCATTTATTCAATATTTTTACACTTTCATCATAATGAAATCACTAGTTAAAATCAACTATTTTCCAGCAATTAAATGTGTTATTTTATAGAATAAATGTGACAAAACACCTATTTTGTTATTTAATTATGTATATTTTGTGTCATTTTCTAATAAACGCAAAAAAAAGCATCCACTAGTGTAGACTGCGAATGCTTACATCATATCCCTTATCCAAAAACCCAAATATTGTATTTCATTTACTATGTCATCCATTCAGAAGGTGACTCGTTATTTGGTCTATTTATAACAATCTTATATTCATCTTCAAGTACTTTTAATGGGGCATCATAAAGGTGCCTTTCATCAGAGGTTTTGTATACTCCATTGGCCAAAAGCTCTTCAATGAGTTTTGCCTTCCTCTGTTCAATCCTCTTAAATAATTCTGCCATGTAAATGGCTCCTTTCCTAGTCATCGAGCCTGCTTCTAGTTAGCTAAACTTCATCAACTTGTTTGATTTCACCAAATTATATATACCTTTTATAGTATGTCACTAAACGTTATTTCCCAAAAATAAAAGCCCCTTCCAATTTAAGAAGAGGCTGACAGTGTCCGTACGGCTCTTCTTATCTTCCAAGCATATGCTTGTTGGATTTAGCACAGTTCCCAAAACGGGTCCGCTGCCGAGGTTTCTTAGGGCCAAGTCCCTCCACCTCTCTGGATAAGAATTCGATATATAATGATGTAGAAATGATTCTATCCTAATAATCTTCAAAAGTCAATTACCTGGTTCTCCCTTTTTTCCTGGACATAAAGTGATTCCTCTTTCAAATACGGGTTGCATTTTCTTGTCTTTCTGATATGATGTCAGTAATTACATACAATTCACACCACTAGGGGAGTCTTTTTTAAGACTGAGATGGAATTAGTTCCGGACCCTTTGAACCTGAACCGGCTCATACCGGCGGAGGGAAGTGGATGATATCGTCCATTTACAGACTATATCCATCTACCCCGTTCCGTATTCAGGAACGGGTTTTTTTATTTAACAAAGGGAGCCATTCTATAGGAGGATGAACAATGGAGAATACAAAATTAGAAACATTCAGTGATAGACTGCATGCACGGGCAAAAGACATTTGGAAAAGGAACCATTCACATCCCTTTGTCCAGGCAATTGGAAACGGTACACTTCCTGAAAAGAAATTCGCCTATTACCTGAAGTAGGACTATATCTATCTCATGGATTATTCCAAGCTCTTTGCTTTAGGTGTCATCAAAGCCCATAACATCGAAACCATGGCAAAGTTTGCGAGCATTTTAAATGAAACCCTTCAAGTGGAAATGGATATTCATCGGCATTATGCTTCCGAATTCGGGATCAGCTCCAAGGAATTGGAAAATACGGAACCTACTCCAACCACTCTAGCCTATACAGGTTACATGCTAAATGCAGCTCAGCATGGTACATTGGCAGACTTGATCGCCTGTCTCCTGCCCTGTGCCTGGGATTATTATGAAATCGGTTTGCTGTTAAAAGAACAAAATGGAGCAGCATTGGAAAACAATCGCTACGCAGATTGGATAAGGTCCTATTCATCTCCTGAATTCGGGGAAGCACACAAGTGGCTGATCGCTTTGTTGGAAGAATTGACGGAAGGCATGCCTGAAAAGGAACTTCTTAGATTAGAAAAGCACTTTTTGGTTACTTCCCGATATGAATATTTATTCTGGGACATGGTTCAAAATGAGCAGGATTGGCCTCTGTAGGTGGTTGACATGAGGATGAACCCTATCAAGAAACTGACATTGACTGCCATGATCACGGCTTTAACGACGCTCACCAGTTCATTTATTTTCATCCCTGCAGGATTTGCAAAAATCTTTCCTATTCAACATCTGGCAAATGTCCTGACGGCGGTGCTGTTGGGGCCTGCATATGCTGTGACACAAGCTTTTTTAGTTTCCATCATTAGAAACATGTCTGGTACCGGTTCAATTTTCGCCTTTCCTGGCAGCATGATTGGTGCACTTTTGGCCGCCATCCTTTACCGAAAAACACAAAGCTTAAAATTCGCCTGCTTAGGGGAAGTGATCGGGACCGGCATTCTCGGTTCCCTTGCCTGCTATCCACTTGCCACCCTCCTATTGGGAGAAAAAGCTGCTCTTTTTGGTTTTTTACCGGCTTTTATGTTCAGTTCATTCGCAGGGGCGATTTTAGCTTTCGTATTACTTAAAATACTGTTAAAAAATAATTATATGAAGGGGTTTTTTTATGAAAACAGCATTAACGATCGCAGGCTCTGATTCAGGGGGCGGTGCTGGAATACAAGCGGATTTAAAAACATTTTCTGCACATGGTGTATTTGGAATGTCTGCCATCACAGCCGTAACCGCCCAAAATACAATGGAAGTCCGTTCTGTACAGCCCATTGAAACTGCTATCATATCGGATCAAATTGCAGCTATTTTTGAAGATATTCCTGTCGATGCAGTAAAAATAGGCATGCTTGGATCAAAAGAAATCGTGGAAACGGTCGCTGCGTCCCTTAAAACCTTCATGCCTGCCATCGTTATCCTTGACCCTGTCATGATTTCCAAAAGCGGCCACCATTTGCTCGACGAAAAGGCCGTCTCTGCCTTAAAAATGGAATTGCTTCCGCTTGCAACTCTTGTAACACCCAATGTACCAGAAGCGGAAGTACTTACTGGCTTCCCGATTCGGACGAAACAAGATTTCTACAGGGCATGCATTTCGATACAAGAAATGGGTCCTAAAGCCGTTTTACTTAAAGGCGGCCATGCAGCAGGAAATCCAAATGATCTTTTTTATGATGGGACTGACTTCCACTGGATCAAGGGAGAGCGCATTCATACAAAAAACACTCATGGTACGGGCTGCACCCTATCATCCGCCATTACATCTAACCTGGCAAATGGACTGCCATTGCAAGTGTCGATCGAACATGCCAAGACCTATATTTCCGAAGCGATACGCAATAGCTTTTCAATCGGTAAAGGTCATGGACCTGTCCATCATTTTCATTCATATTCAAAAATAGAACGGAGTGATTTGTTATGAAGGTTTCTTCAGCCGATTTATTTATGAAGGTAAGAGAAAGGAAACCACTCGTTCACCAAATCACCAACTTTGTTACGGTCAATGACTGTGCAAATGCCACCCTTGCCATCGGAGGTTCACCAGTAATGACATCGAGCTCAAAAGAAGTGGCGGATATGGTCAAATTAGCAGATGCATTGGTCCTGAATTTCGGTACGATCGATGATAAAGCCTTGGAGGCAATGGAGATTGCTGGTAAAACGGCAAATGCCCTGGACATCCCGGTCATTTTGGACCCGGTGGGAGTTGGTGCCACCTCCTATCGTACAGAGCAAGTCAAAGAGCTCCTAAGTAAGGTTACTTTCCAAATCATTCGCGGAAATGCGAGTGAAATCCTGTCATTGATGGGTGGGGATACCGTTACACGCGGGGTGGATTCGGGGGAACTTGCGATTAGCAATGCAGAGCTGGCTGCACGAGCGGCAAATGAACTGAATTGCATCATCGTGGTCAGCGGAGCTAAGGATGCGGTCAGCGATGGAAAACATACGGCCATCATCGATAACGGGAACCTCCTTTTAACTAATGTTACAGGTACCGGTTGCATGTCCACTGCACTTATCGGAACTTTTTCCGGAGTCACCGATGATTTCTATTCTGCAGCAATTGCCGGTATCTCAACAATGAGCATTTCAGGGGAACTAGCAGCCGCAACACTTCAAAAGGATGAAGGAACAGGTACTTTCCGTGTGCGCTTAATCGATGCCATATCAAGAATGGATAAGGAAATTTGGATGCATGAGGTGAAAATAAATGAAGAAGTCCCAAATTGATTTAAGCCTGTATTTAGTTACGGAAGAGTCCATAGCAATAGAAGAATTGACCAAAATCATTGCAGAATCGGTTTCAGGAGGAGTCTCGATCGTACAACTTAGAGAGAAAAACAATTCCTCCCTTTCCTTTTATGAAAAATCATCTGCATTAAAACAGTTATTGAATGAGCTTTCCATTCCCCTTATCATCAATGACCGGGTGGATATAGCACTTGCGGTTGGAGCGGACGGAATTCATATTGGGCAAGATGACCTTCCATTGCCTGTCGTCAAAAAAATGGTTCCTGAAGATATGATTGTCGGTGTATCTGTCTCCACTCTTGAAGAAGCTCTCGAAGCCGAACGAAATGGAGCGGATTATATCGGAGTCGGTTCCGTTTTCCCCACCAAGACCAAACAAGATGCAACCCTAATGGCACTTGAGAATCTGGGGGAAATTTGCCGCAGCGTATCCATTCCCGCAGTAGCCATCGGGGGTATCACTGCCGATAACATTTCCGCTCTTTCTGATAGCGGACTATCAGGTACCGCAGTCGTATCGGCCATCATGAATGCAGATAATCCGAAGACTGCCTCCGAATCCCTTTTAAAAATCATAAAAGACTTTAAATAACAAAAGGATGGGGACTGCATGCAGTCCCCATCCTTTGTTTATGTCAAAACGGTATTCTTTGTTTCCTTCCCAAAAGCCACGGCAACTGCCCCCACTAAAATAGCAATTGTAAAAATGGTGAAAATCGATGAAATCGGGGTATCTGCGGCAACTAAATACCCTACAAGCAAAGGTCCAAGAACACCGCCAACCCTCCCGATCCCTGCAGCTAACCCAGCCCCTGTACCGCGAACTGATGTTGGATACTGTTCAGGTGTATACGCATAAAGTGCACCCCATGCCCCTAGGTTGAAGAAAGAGAGGAACATTCCGGAAACTATCAGCAGTGCCAGCCCTTCTGCCGAGCCAAAGAAAAAGGCACTGACGGCCGTCCCAATTAAGTATGTGATCAAAACGAATTTACGTCCCATCTTCTCTATCAGCCATGCAGCTGAAAAATAGCCCGGAAGCTGTGCAAGCGTCATGATCAAAACATATTCAAAGCTTTGAATCATGCTGAAGCCTTTTAGGACCATCACGCTTGGCAGCCATAAAAACATCCCATAATAGGAAAAGACCACGCAAAACCATAAAATCCACAATACAAGGGTCTGACGGGAGTATTCCTTTTTCCAGACACTTTTCATATTGCTTAATACAGATGGTCTTTGCTTTTTTTCAAGTTCCGTATACTTTGGTGAATCCGGCAGTTTCAAGCGTAGATACAGCGCATATAAAGCTGGAACTGCGCTCAATAATAATGCAACCCGCCAACCATAAGCCGGTATGATGAAATAGGATATGAGTGCTGCCAAAATCCAGCCAACCGCCCAAAAGCTTTCAAGAAGGACGACGACCCTTCCCCTTTTACTCGCTTCAACACTTTCAGAGACCAATGTCGAGGCAACCGGGAGTTCTCCCCCAAGTCCCATTCCAATCAAAAAACGCAATATCAAGAACAGGCTGAGTGTACTGACTGCTGCAGACAGGCCACTTGCAATCGAAAACAATAATAGTGTAATGATAAAGACATTCTTTCGTCCGACCCTGTCGGCCATCGCACCAAAAAATACGGCGCCAACAGCCATTCCTATGGAGTTTATGCTCCCAATCCACCCAACCTGCTCACTGGTTAAGTTCCAATCCTGCTTTAATACAACAATGATGAAAGAAAGCATACCGACATCAAGTGCATCGAACATCCATCCAAGACCCGCAACACCAAGTAACTTACGCTGCGATATCATTTTCGCATTATTTCCCATATATTCCTCCTGAAGAACTTTAGACCTTCTTGTTATTTTATCCTTTTTCATTTTAACTATTTACTTTCATTTTTGCTATAGTAATTACACATGTCATGACAAAATATTACTACATTTTTTTAATAGATGAAGAAATCTTGGATATTCTGTCGAATGTTATAGATTGAATATTCCCTTTTTTTCATTTATCATAAAAATTGGCAATCATAGCGTTAACAATAAGTCATCATGTTTTGCCCAAGATAAACATTTTATTCAGGAGGGTAATTAATGACAAATCTAACGTTAGAAGTAAGTGGAAAGCTGCAAAAATTTTTAACAGGACCAAAAAAGCTCTATATTAATGGTCAGTTTGTAGAAAGTGCTTCAAAAAAAACCTTCTCCACTCCTAATCCTGCTACAGGACAAAAACTTGCCGATGTTTATGAAGCTGATAAAGAAGATATCGACTTAGCCGTCAAAGCTGCACGCAAAGCATTCGATGAAGGTCCTTGGTCAAGAATGAGCGCAGCTGCACGCAGTAGACTGATGTATAAACTAGCCGATTTAATGGAAGAAAATAAAACTGAACTTGCTCAATTGGAAACGTTGGATAATGGGAAACCAATCAGTGAAACTACAAATGCCGACATTCCTTTAGCAATTGAACATATGAGATATTTTGCTGGCTGGTCCACCAAGATTGTTGGACAGACCATCCCGGTAAGCGGAAATTACTTTAACTACACAAAACACGAGGCTGTTGGTGTTGTCGGCCAAATCATCCCATGGAACTTTCCGCTGCTTATGGCGATGTGGAAACTGGGAGCGGCACTTGCTACAGGTTGTACGGTCATATTAAAGCCCGCTGAGCAAACACCGCTTTCCGCTCTTTACCTGGCTGAATTATTGGCTGAAGCCGGTTTCCCTGACGGGGTCGTCAATATAGTTCCCGGTTTTGGTGAAACGGCTGGACAAGCGCTTGTCGACCATCCGCAAGTAAATAAAATTGCATTTACCGGCTCGACTGAAGTTGGAAAATTGATCATGCGTTCCGCTTCATATTCATTGAAACGCGTCACATTGGAACTTGGAGGGAAATCGCCAAACATCATCCTGCCTGATGCGGATTTCTCAAAAGCCATCCCTGGAGCTTTGAATGGGGTCATGTTTAACCAAGGCCAGGTATGCTGTGCCGGTTCAAGGGTTTATATCCAAAAGAAACATTATGATAATGTTGTTGCCGATATGGCCAGCCATGCAAAAAACATCAAACAAGGGATAGGCCTGGATCCAAGTACCCAAATTGGGCCGCTTGTTTCCGAGGAACAGCAAAATCGGGTAATGGGCTATATTGAAAAAGGGAAAAACGAGGGTGCGGAAGTTCTTGTCGGCGGAAATAAACCGGGTGAACAGGGCTACTTTGTTTCTCCTACTATATTCGCTGGTGTTGAAGAGGATATGACAATTGCTAAAGAAGAGATTTTCGGACCGGTCATAGCGGCAATGCCATTCGAGGATTTAGATGATGTCATTAACCGTGCAAATGCCAGTGAATATGGTTTGGCTGCCGGCTTATGGACAAGCGATATAGCCAATGCCCATTATGTTGCAGGAAAACTCCGTGCCGGTACCGTATGGGTGAACTGTTATAACGCGTTCGACGCAGCTTCTCCGTTTGGCGGCTACAAACAATCCGGAATCGGACGTGAAATGGGATCTTATGCACTTGACAACTATTCTGAAGTGAAAAGCGTCTGGATTAATTTGGGTAAATGATTTACTGACTATTAAGGAAGAGGGTCTCAAAGAGACCCTCTTTCTTTCAGTCCATTGATTCAATGTACCAAATTATTCAACTATTCAAACCTTTTCAATAGTCTTTCTTTCTCATGTTTTGGTAAAATGCAAGATAGACACAATAGCTGCTGGAGCATCATCTCCCTGCCGGTATAATGATCTCCTTCGTATACGAGTAGTTTTCACAAACAATGTAAAAAGTTTCTTTTTTATAGAACAAAAATTACAATTAAAAATGTAGAAAATGGAAAAGAGGAGTTTTAAATGATGAGTGATTTTCAAACGAATTTAGAAAAATATGCAGAACTTGCCGTAAAAGTCGGCGTAAACATCCAACAAGATCAAACCTTGGTCGTAAACACAACATTAGAGGGTGCTGACCTTGTGCGTCTCATTGTAAAAAAGGCATATGAGAACGGTGCGCGCAATGTCATCGTTAATTGGAATGACGATATCGTTTCACGTACCAAATATGAATTGGCTCCGGATGAGGTGTTCCACGAATATCCAAAGTGGCGCGCAGAAGAAACGATCGAACTCGCAGAAAACGGAGCTGCTTATCTATCCGTTATCTCCTCCAGCCCTGACTTATTAAAAGGTGTGAAGCCTGAAAGGATTGCCAACTACCAAAAAGCATCCGGGGAAGCACTGAAGAAGTGGCGTCAGTATATGCAATCCGATAAAGTGAGCTGGTCCATAGTTGCTGTCCCTTCAAAGGCTTGGGCTGATAAAGTATTCCCTGAAGAAGCAGAAGGAAAACGGGTTGACCTGCTATGGGAAGCCATTTTCAAAGCAGTTCGTGTTGATGTGAAAGATCCTGTGGAAGCCTGGAAAAGACACGATGATACCCTGCATGAAAAGGTTGATTATCTAAATGATAAGCATTACCAAAAGTTGCATTATACGGCTCCTGGAACCGACTTGACAATCGAATTACCCGAAAAACATCTATGGGTCGGGGCAGGAAGCGTGAACGTACAGGGTCATGAATTCATGGCTAATATGCCAACCGAAGAAGTGTTTACAGTTCCATTGAAAACAGGGGTTAACGGTACGGTTTCCAGTACGAAACCACTTAGTTACGGAGGAAACATCATCAATAATTTTTCCGTGACCTTTAAGGAAGGACGGATCATTGAAGTAAAAGCAGAAGAAGGGGAAGAAATCCTAAAGCAATTGGTTGAAACGGATGAAGGTTCACACTACCTTGGTGAAGTCGCGCTTGTTCCATTCAACTCACCGATTTCCCAATCGAATGTTTTATTCTTCAACACATTATTCGATGAAAATGCATCAAACCATCTTGCTATCGGCAGCTCCTACGCTTTCTGTATTGAAGGCGGCAAAAACATGAGCCCAGAAGAGCTTGCAGAAAATGGACTGAATGAAAGCCTAACACATGTCGATTTCATGATTGGATCGGAGAAAATGAACATCGACGGCATCAAACAGGACGGCACCTCCGAACCTGTCTTCCGTAATGGGGATTGGGCGTTTTAATTAAAGCGTTGATATAGAGGGGTTTTAAGCGTCTAAAACCTTGAGTGGTCACAAAATTGGTCACATTTCTTTAACTTTAAACAAATTATCAAGTTCATCAGCTACGTGTTTCTGCATACTTGGAAGCACGTGGCTATACTTGTCTAGCGTAATTTGAATGGATGTATGACCCACCCTCTCCGAAATGACCTTTACATTCACATTTTGTTTAATTAGCATCGTTACATGTGTATGTCTTAAATCATGAAAGCGGATTGTAGGTAACCCTAGCTTTAACGCTTGGGCTTTAAGTCGTTTGGAAAGAGTAGCCGAATCGAGCGGATTACCGTAGCGTGTACAAACAACTAAATCATAATCATTGAAGTTTTGACCCTGCTTCAACTTATGTCCGACAACAACGATTCTCTCCTTTTTTAGTTGTTCTATCAACACGTCAGGAATATGAATCGAACGGACACCAGCACTTGTTTTAGCACCTACTTTAAACTGCTTTGCATTTATATCATAGATTTGTCTGATATAAATGATTTTTTGTTCAAAATCAATATCCTTCCAACGCAATCCCGTTATTTCACCTTTTCTCATACCAGTTAATAGAGCAATTAAAAAAACCGTATAAAACCGATGCTTCTTTGAGTGCTGTATGAAGTATTCCACCTGTCCAGTATCCCAAGCGGTCATTTCAAGATTATTTCTCTTAGGCAACGTCACATTTAAAACTGGATTTTCATTTACTAGCTTTAAACTAACAGCCTTTCTAAAAACAACCTTTAGCATATCCATTATTTTCTTGATCGTATTGGGACTTAAAACGGTTTCTTCGACCAAATCATAAATAAATCTTTGAACAATCAAAGGCTCAATCTTTTGTATTTTAAATGGACCTAGTCTAGGATTGATATGACACTTATTAAAGCTAATATAGTTTTGATAGGTACTAACCGCTACATTCAGTTTCATTTCCTTTAACCAGTCTTGAATGAAATCACCTAGTGTCATTTTATCTGTTTCAACATAGTTACCCAGTCTTACATCATTTAGAAATTCACTAAGAGCATGCTCCGCTTCCTTCTTAGTATTGAAACCCCTCTTCTTTTTTTGTGTTCGTTTCCCTGTTAATGGGGCAATCCCCATATCGATTACATAAAAATACTTACCTGTTTTCTTGTCTTTCTTGATACTACCTTTCACTGTTAAGAACCTCCTTGATTTCCTAACAGTCAATCTAGTTCCCCTTAGTTGTATTTTACCTAATTCTATAAGAATTTAATAGGACTACAATCCATGCTTAAAAACAATTCTTATTAACAATAACCGTTCAATCCCCTACATACCCGAAGAAGGATTGTGGAAGTTGGAGAACTAAAAATTCATTACGCTTCTCATGCTCGTTTCTTCGAAGACTTCTTGAAAATGTTGAATATGGTGAATCGATACCTGAGATTATTTCATTGAAGTAAAGTGAAAGGGAAATATGTATTGTTAATAGAGGATGACTCCGTTCAATTTGAAAAAGGTGTCTCTCCGATTGAATTTTATAAGCATGTCATTAAGGTCTACATCATGTTTCTGCATAGGCAGTATATATTTCCTCTATCACAGCACAAAAAGCCAAGCGTTAATCAATTATCTTTCTTTTTTCTTCTTCCAAATATATGTCGCACCCGTCATAGTCCTTCACTATAGTTACATTTTCTATTGCATCAGTCTTGAACGCAGAGCGATTATTTTTGCTAGGATTACATATAAGTTGCATATACCCTTCTAAAAACTTCTTAGCGTCACCAATAGGATTGCCAATCAGATTGCCATCTTCATCGTGGTAGTCGAGTATGTAAAATCTTATCAAATGAACTTCTTTGGGAAAGTAGTAGCTAAGAAATTTGTCCATCGTATGCTCCAACATTCTCCTTCTAAAGTCTCCACATTTGCCTACGTATAAGCAGTTGAGGTCTTTATCGTAGAAAACGTAGACTCCACCCTTACCCTTGGGAACATCTCGGATAGGCAAACCATCATATATAACATATTGCTTATATTGCTCGTCATATCTACGCCTTTTCCATTCATTATGCCTTCTTACCCATTCCTCGTGGCTATAACTCAACTTCCAACCCCCTAACCTTATGTAAGACTTTCATAGCATTAAAATGTCTACTAACAATAAATCTCTTGTTAAACTCTGGCAACAAAGCGTCAATGAGCATTTTTTCTTACCTAGTTTGTTGGTTTTGTGATCTAGCCTTCTGCTTCGACTGAAAGTGATTACTCTACCTTTTCTATTTCATCCTTGTAATCAAGCATTGGAGATACCTATTATACCTTTTGTATGGGCAAAAAAAGTCAAGCATATTCACTCGCTCCCTTATTTTTCATCATAAAGTTCCTCTAGCAACACCTCTTTATCAATGCTAACATGTCAATTGGTGTAACCATTTCCCCTAAACAAATTCCCATTTACATAGTGTTTAAAAGCACGAAAAGACATCCATTTATCGAATGCCTTTTACCTATGCCTCTTGTTTTTTATTATGTAGGAGGTAACTCTCTCCTTATCTTTATAAAATCGATATTTCATTAAGCAAGTAAAGGAGCGTTCTAACAATAAGTATTGGATTTTGGGAGTCAATATAAGTGCGGGTTTCTCGGGGATAACAATTATTTGTAATGTGTGGATTAACCCTTTAGCTTTGTATCATAGAAGGTGGGCGCATAATATGGAAATATCCCCCCACCTCTTGAATCGTCCATCTAATTCTAAGGATTTTCTCATATTTCGAAAAGTGTTCAATAACTCGAGTATTAGACATTTCTTTAGACGCTACTACCCTTTACGTAATTTACCTTGAATTTTACTCCAGTGCTTTCTCACCTGATTTTTAATTAAAACCCGAACTGGTAGTTCAATCATTTTCTCATGCGCATCTTGGGCATACGATATGAAATTACCATATCCTTTATAATCATAGCCTAGATGAGTATAAAGCTTATATAACTTCCATCGGTAAGTTTTAATACCCCTAACTTTGGTCCTTTTTCTAGATATCATTGCCTTTCTATATGCACGGCTATAGTATTTAAATACACTCTTCTCACGAATTTTTATCGTCTCACCATCTAATAAGAAACCAAGATAATCAATTTTGTCGAGCTTATTTTCCAGTGTCTTTATTCGTCCATTTTCATAGATGCGTATCTCGGTTTTCTCTTCTTGGACCTTTAAATCATCGTATTCTTTTATAATCTCATATACTTCATCTACCAAGGCATTAACATTCGTTTTGTTGTCTTTTGCCAAAGGAATAACAATAATTAGGTCGTCACAGTATCTTCTATATAAAGCACCCTTACTTTCAGCCCATTTCTTTAGGCTCGCATCAAATTTAATAAGATGAACATTGGAACAAACAGCACTCATACCTGACCCTTGAGGAATTCCATAATTCTCCTCATGTGACTCAATACGGTATTTTTTGAACTCTCTAAACTCAGAAGGATTCATAATTCGTTTTAGAGTTCCTTGCTTTTTCAACTTCTTCAACTGCTTTTCCCCATATTTACTAATTAAGTATTCATCTATTGCTGCCTTATCGATGTAACTGAAATTAGTAATACTCTTAAACACTTTATAAAAATCCAAAGGTAACTTATCAACACCTAATACTGTTTTAATATTCTCTTTCAAAACCTTATGATTAATAGTATCGAAAAACTTTGTGAAATCTAGAGCTATAATTACAGCATTATCCTGTTGAAGGATAAACTTAAACACTTCTTTTGCAAAGTCGATATTATTTTCACCTGACTTATTATTCCTATATGCGATAGCAATTTCATCAATACCCTTCTGTATTGCATATTCATTGTAGGCATCATTTAATCGCTCACCATAGTACTTGTATATATAACTATCTAAATGCGAAGCATAGTATATCATTCTTTCCTTAGGCTTTTTAAACTTGAAGAACTTCTGATCTTTACATAATCTCAGATCTTTTGAAGTAACATCTGGCTTTACCGTATACTTATTTAACTTAATCTTATAATGAATGAATGGCAAAAAAGCATGTCCCGCAACCCAGTCTTGATCCTGAATTTTTTGGTAAACATGCTCCATTTTTATTCTTTTATCAAAATGAAGATATCCTTTAGAGCGGTATCTCTTCATGTCTATTTGTGAAGAGCTGGGGAGATTATGTAATCGTAGCCTATTACTCTGATCCATCAGAAAACCTCCCTAGCATACACTTTCTCGCCTGAAAGATAATAAGGTGTTTAGGGTATTAGTCTATAATAATACCTTTCACATCAAAATCACCTGACAGTAAGGCTAACTTGTTTCCACTTATACGGTACAATCTAATTAAACAAATGATTGTCTATTTGATTGTGGAAGGATTGGATATTATGCTCATTGACTTACTGATCGACGTCTTGGCGACTCTAGTCGTAAAGCTAATTCTTAACATTGCCGAAGTTGACAATGCCAAACCTTCTCCTCTTATCACCAGTTAGATAAGACAATTAGATTATACCAAAATACTCCAATTAATTCAATTCAAAACTTTTAATATACTCAAAATTACCTCTGAATCTAAGTTATAAGTTTAGCTTGTTGCTCATTCTTCCTGCGAATGAACGTCTTTTAGTAATGACTGTCATTGCTTCTACTTCCTTGTATGTATGAGTCTCAAGCCATTTCAAGGCATGTTCTACTTGTTGCTTGGAGTGATTTCTTGGTCTACCTTCACGGAAGTCATCCCGCAGTTTAGCAAGTGCCTTGCCCTCCTGAGATAATAGCACCAGAACACTGTCTCATTAACTGCTCACCCGCTTTCATCGTAGAGACATCACCCCAATGAGCCTTTCAAAGCGTTTTAGGGGTGTCTTTCTCCATATCTGTTTTCACATAATCAACTAACATTGTCGATAACTCAATTTCATTTTCACTATAGTGTAAACTGCATTGTTTAAGCTTTTCATTCGTTTCTCTTACAATGAGTCTGACAATCCTGTTTATTAAATCCACCTCTTGAATTTGGAAATTTTCTAACTTCTCCGATTCAATCGTTTCGTCTGTATAGAATTTATGTACATATCTATAAGCTACTGCTAGCTTTAACAATTCCTGTGAAGCAAAAATACCCTTATCAATAATCATGTTTGATAGCTGTTCTTTATTGAATTCTGTTATAACATCAGAAAAATTAATTGTTTCTCTTTTTATTTGACCTCCAACTAAACCTAAAACAGTTTTTGTCTTGGTTTTTGCTACTTCAATAAAAGGAAACTCATCATATGGTTTATCATCAAAATGCTCAAATCTTCTTAAAAATTCCGATTGAGCCACGATCGCATATGATGGAATATAAAGCTCTTTTAATTGTTCAAACGAAAAATCACGTTTAAAGGTCTTTACGCTACCAAACCAATCGAGCTTATTTTTCAAGTAATGAAATAATACATTAGCAAAGAAAGTTATAATACCAGTTGCAAGGGCAGTGATAATCGCCATATAAATCAATTGTTCAAAACTTAGTTTTGCCATACTTCATCTCCAATTCTCTTTCATTACTTATTCTCCACTGATTATTTTTTTCCTTTTTTCCTTTCGTGTGGATGCACCTACCTAGCACCCCTTCTGAAAACAGCACCTGTGATGAAGTGGTAATCACCCCCCCCCCACACACACGCCTTTTATAGCTTCCTAATAGATTGCAAATATGAATATGAATTAGTTGCGATTCGACTCAGAACCGCAAAAATGGCATTCCAAGCTATTTTAGATTCCATAAAAAGAAAAATCCATATGGACTGTCCTCTGTTGCATGGTTATAATTACTTCATCAAATTTGAATCGAATGTTTTACCAATGATACTTGCTTCGAATTGTGTAACCCTGCTTAATCCAACGACCTTAAGGAAAAAGGTTTATGAAAGAGATGTGAACGCATCTCTTTTTTTAATCTGTCTCAATTTCTTAATATAACACCGTTAACATCTGCCAGAAATTTGTCTCCTTTTATAAACAAAAAGCCGAGATATGAAATCCCGACTCTTTCT
Source organism: Bacillus sp. ISL-57 (assembly GCF_018613135.1). Lineage (NCBI taxonomy): Bacteria > Bacillati > Bacillota > Bacilli > Caryophanales > Bacillaceae > Bacillus > Bacillus sp. ISL-57. The sequence goes on from NZ_JAGGQV010000002.1 coordinate 474,985, forward strand.
CATTGAACTTAATGTTTTACAACTTTAGTAGTTGCCTTTGAACTAGTATTCCCTGCCTTATCCTTTGCAGTTATTGAAAGTGTAGTTCCTTTTTTCTGTGCTTTAATCTTGACTGAGTAGTTACCCTTAGACGTTGCTTTTGCTGAACCAAGGGATTTACTTCCTACCTTCACAGTTACAGTTGAATTTGCTTCTGCTTTTCCAGTTACAACTTTATCATTGTCATCTACTTTTTTTACTGTTGGCTTGCTTGGTGCGACAACGTCCACAACAGTTACCGATGCACTTGAACTCACATTCCCTGCACTATCTTTAGCTGTGATCGTCAATTTAGTTCCTGCTTTTTGAACAGCTATTTTAATAGAGAATGTTCCTTTTGATGTTGCCTTTGCAGAACCTAACACTTTGCTTCCATTTTTAACAGTAACCGTAGAACTAGCCTCTGCTTTTCCTGTTACTACTTTGTCGTTATTATCAACCTTATAAACAGTTGGCTTAGATGGTTTAACATCATCTACAAATGCAGTTGCGATAGCATACATGTCATCACTTGTATTATTATCAATATCGTATTCATTATCTCGGTCGTAAACACCTACATAGTATGTGCCTTTTTTAACATCATAACCTCTATATTCAACGCCATCTTCATATTCGCTACCTAGATATTTTAAGTTACTATTTTCAACATAGTCTTTTTGTACTGCTGCAAATCCTAGATCAATAGCATATGAGGATGCTGTTCCTGCTACAAGCAAAAATCCATCACTAGGAACGACCACTTTAGAAAAATCCACATCATACAAAGGAAGTAATCTTCCAATTGTTGGTTTTATGTATGACGAGTTATCTGCTGTAGCAAAGTCGTTATTGTACTCAACCTCAAAAATATAGTCATCATCACTCATTTTACTATAACCCTTGCCTGACTTTGATTGTGAACCTTTTACTTCTTTTTCAAGTTGATTAAACGTTTTAGAATCCACTAAACCTTTTTTAAGTGGTTTTTCCACTTGACGTTCAATAGCTTTCCTGGCTAATCCGTTCTCGTTTCCTTCAGCCTTCACAGCACCTACAGACAATGATGAAGCAAATAGACCTACAGCAACCAATGACAAAATACCTTTATTACGCACGTTTTTTCCCCCTAAATTCGTTATTAAGAACTAATCAATACTTTTACAATACTAATACATTAGTACCAGATTTGCCATAAGTTTCTTTATCTATATTTTGACAAAAAATGCATGACAAAAACCGAGGAATAGTCCTCGGCTCTATCATCAATACCTATTTCTCAAATATGCCACTCGTACAGAACTTTTTCTTCTAGAAGAAGATATTTAAGCGGTTGGATTAAATATTCGTGACGTGTGGATACACCTACTATTGTAATTATCCTATAGATGCGGGGTTTATAATGTGGGAAATCCCCCCCATTAGCTTTCGAGTATAATTAATTACCCTACCCATAAAAAAGAAAGAGACTCCCTTCTGGAAGTCCCTTTAAATAGTCACCTGTTGATGCTCTTTAATTAATTTGTCTAGTGTTGGTCTTGATACACCTAATTCCTTTGCAAGCTGAGACTTCGATAGTTCTCGAATGATATATCTTTGATATTGCTTGTCGAAGTCTGGAATCGATACTTCTTTTCGCCCTTTGTACTTTCCTGCTGCTTTAGCTATAGCAATACCTTCACGTTGTCTTTCAAGCATATTTTCACGTTCAAAATCATTAATTGCACTAATCATCTTTAACATAAGTCTACCAGTTGCAGTCGAGGTATCAATATTCTCTTTAATGGATACTAATTGAATTCCTTTTGATTCTAATAGTTCGACTAGTTCTAACAAGTCTTTTGTAGATCGTGCTAATCTTGAGAAGTCTGCAACGTAGATTGTATCTCCTTCTCTTGCAAAATCTAACATCTCTTGTAGCTTAGGTCTATCTATATTCTTAGCTGAAACCTTTTCTTGATACACCTTATCTATGTTGTACTGCTTCATTGCTTGTACTTGTCTTGCTTCGTTCTGTTCAACTGTTGATACTCTAATATATGCTATGTTCAAGTTCATCGTTCCTCCATATGTATCTGATGAATCAAAGATAGCACACTGTAAAAATAGATTCAAGGACTCAATTTACATTTTGTAAAGTAAATCTAATTAATATTCTAAATTTACAATATTGTAATGCTTATTGATTGTAAACTTAAGGCACGATCTATTTTTACACCGACTCGCAACCAAGCTAATTAAAGACAGATATAATATCTTTTTTCGTAACCCTGATGAGAGATTACACCTTTCTATAGATGATCATTGTCGAACAACAACTGTTAATTACTATATGTTTAATCCTACTGTACAAAATAACACTTATTATTTCACTCGTGTCTGGAAACTTACCTAATACGTGTTTATGAAGGATGCATCCTGAACGTCAAGGGTTGCTTGTTTGAATCGTCCAAATGTCTCCCCTCACTAAAGCGTATGAATGGCAAGCTTGTCACATTGCATAATTTATTCGATAAATTTTGGACAGGATTAAAGGATTTTTTAAATAGCTATCATAGTATGTATCAGAGCAGGGTATACATAAAGTAATAGGTGGATGCAGAAGGGGTGTTTATTATGGAAATTTACCCATTGGCATTAAGAAAGAAAAGAGGAAACTACGATGAACCTTCATATCTCACACGAGAAATCAAAAAATTAAACGAAGGCTATGAAAAGCTCTTTAATGACTTAGATGCATTAAAAAAACACCTTGATTATATGGATAACAAGTACATGAAAAAAGACGAAGGAAAATGAAAATACCTTCGTCTTTTTTCTTTATTATCGGGCATGAACAACTTTATTGATTTCCTTTTTGTATTGGTCTAGGAGTTTACGGTTTTCTTCCTGTCTTTCACGTCTGACTCTCTCAAAAACACTATTACTTATTGCACTATCGTTTGTCCGCTTTTTTCTTCCGTCCACTTTTACGACCATACGTCCCATACAAATCAGCCCCTTTTCTTTTTACTTGTGTTATACCCGAACAACTTAAAGGCTGTTGATACTACATCCGCAAGTCTATCTATATTTATTTTACCTGAAGATGTCTGAGGATTCAATGCATGTCTATTCCGTTCATTCACAATAACAGTATAGACATAAATCTCTTCGTTCAATTCGTTGACAAAAGAAATTGTCGATTTGTTGTCCGCTTCCCAATCATAATCAGATTTTAAAATTTTAACAAACGACCGAGTTTTCATTTCTTCCTCATCTAAATCCACTGTTTTAGGAAAATTATTGTTTCCAGTAGGTGGATGCTCTAAGACCAGTTTATCTTCTTCTAAGTGATAAATCGCATAACGCCCTGCCAAATCCATAGCATTAAATGTCAATGTACCTTCTGTTTTTCGTTTAATCTTGTCCAACATTTTTTCAGACAAGCCATTCACGAATTCGATTTCCTGTTCAGCTTCGGCAGGCAACCTTACTGAATCGTTAGCCATCTTTTTCAGATCCTTTTGAAGGTTTAATATCATGTCATCTTTCTTTTCGTTGTCTTTGTCCCATTCCTTCATCAGTTCAAATGCTTGCTTAAAACGAAATACATTACCGTTAATTAGGTATTGTGCAAATATTTCATATTCTCTGCGATGATTAGCATAGGCACGAAAGTGAAAAAACTCTTCCTTACTTTCATCTGTCATATCGAAAAGTGCTTTTACCCCAAGAATATAGTAAATTAACAAACAGATGATTACAAAAAATGTGGCTGTTAGAAAAGAAAAACCTAAAATTACATTCAATTTAAAAAACCATACAATAACGCTCACTGGCAACGCATAAACAATGGCTCTCCAGCTGAACCATTCTTTAAAGATTGTATATCCTTTTTTCCATCGTTTTCTTTTTAAGTCAATTTGAAAATGTTCTTCATTATCACCGACCTTTGGTATCGCCTCTCTGATTGACTTTATGTAAGGATCAAGCTTATCAGATGCCACTTCTAAATTTTCTAGTGCGAGTACTTTTTTATCTGCTATTTCCCCCAAAACCATTAACCTACTTTCCATTCTTGTCTAAACTCATTATATCAAGCTATTAGTCGAAAATTCATCATTTATTAGAAAATATTAGGTGGGATGTTAAATTCAGCTAAATCAATTGAAATCTAATATAAAGAATATGTTCGCTGTCAAAGGGAAGTGGATTAAAGATTCTGAAGGAAATGATGATTTATAAGTTACTTATCGTCCTAAGGGTCTAATGCCAGATGTTGATTACGAAATAAGGAAAAATGGTTTTACAACTATCGAGATAGGTAATTGGGTTAAAGATGCTATACAAAAAATCTCGGCATAGTAATATGTCGAGATTTTTTATTATTGCCTAGTTACGGGAAGGTATTTGCATACTGAATGGTCTGAAGCTAGTTATTAAGCCTCCCGTTTTAGTGTAATAACAAGGAAACGAATGATGGCAGCTCCTGTACTTCACAATCAACATAACTTGTAGCAAACAATAAAAGAAGGGTTTTATTAGTTTGTGTAAGTCGATGTTATAAGTTCTGACTACTTGTTCAATCGTCTGATCCAATATACAAAAAAGAGAGCCTCAATTATGAGACTCCTTCAAAGTGTTGTAATTGCTTTATACTTTTAACTTATACAAATCGAATAGCTGCCCCATCCGCTCCATATACAGATTCTTCAAGTGCAACCTCTTAACACCTAGGTCATATCCTGCAATGATATCCTCAAGTTCTTGCTGTGTGTAAAAGTATCTAATTAGTTCTTCATCTTCTGCTGTGGAAAACCCAACTTTCATTTCCTTGTATTCCTTTAGCTTCTGTTTGTGGCGTTTCTCTACCTTCTTCATGAAATTGGCTTTACGTTTAAGCACATAGGTAGCTTCATTATGATTTATGAACAGGTCTTTATTATTCACATAGGCTTCTAATGCTTCGGCACAATACGTTTCAAGATATCGCTGCACTGCTTTACTTGTACCCTTCAATATCACAGCGTATTCTTTCCAGTAATACTTAATGCCTAGGACATTGCCAAACTCATCTTTTACTTCTGCTAATGCTTGTTTCCATTCGAGCTTAAAGTTTTTAACCTTTTTAGCATTACGATGTGCAGTTAGATTGAATTCAACAACATTATGCTTCTCCATCAGATCCCGTCTAGTATTTTGAATTTTCTTCATTATCTCGGGGTTTATACTGATCTTTCCTTCTTTACTATACCCAATCCAGTTCTCATAGAAAGAGATGATACCACATTTTTTCATATGCTCTAAGGTCTTAACCAATTGCCCATATATATCAAGGCAGTGAAGTGTAAACTCATCTAATAGCTTCGTTTGGTCTTCTTCAAGAAGACCATTCTCAATAGTCAAATCAATATGCTTTTGACGTATAGTACTGCTGTGTCTAGAACTTAATAAGTCAGATTCAAGTTCTGTAATTAGTCCGAATTCAACTGCCCATTTTCCTAAACTCATACTGGCTTGTTTCGTCATATCGTATTCTAAGTGAGTTGCTACAATTATGTTCATTGGGATTCTATGTTCAACTTGTTCTCTACCGCTTCTTACACGACCGTCTTTCCTCATAACCTTTTCATCAAGCTTCGTACATACGTATATGTTACTCCTACCTTGCTTAACGATTTCTACTACATATTCCTGCTCAGCTGTTTTAAAAATAGATTCTCTAGTTCTTGATCCTAGTTTACCGTCCTTTTTGAACTTAGCCTTTTGCGTCTTCGATCCAAATTTCATTACAAATTCTTCTGTTGTTAATGTCACTATATTTTCCTGCTTTCAATTAGAGGACTGTTTATGACAGCCATTTTTACTCCCTCCTTACATAAATTAGTTAGGTTTTTACAAATAAGTAGACCCTTTAATATAGTGTGCAAGTTTTGTCGTAATATATTAATACTATCTAGATTTATATTATGTCAAAAGATGCACGCTTTTAATAACCTTTAAAACCCATGTTATTACTTGTGTTAAATGGGATTGAATACTCATTTATAGGTATGAGCATGATAGGGTCGTCACCTTTAGGTGGCGAAGTGACCGAAGGGAGCGTCCCAAACAACGACCGTAAGGGAGGCGTAGCAGTGAGCGAAGCGAATGCCTTTTATTCAAGCTGATTCCCAGATCTGTTTCCAAAGCTACCAAAGTATTCATTAACTTGGGATAGCAACCCTTATTGCATTTCATACTCATACTTCTATTATACCAAACCCAGAATTGCTGTTTTTCATGGATTTCCCCATAAAAACCTTATGAAATCTCCACAAATGCCTACCAAGAACTTTTCATAGGTAATTTATAACATTCAATTACCGAAATTACTTTAACTCTGATACCTTAAGCATAGTCTTGTGCAATCATATTCTTCGAGATTCCTCTTATAAATACTAAGGGACAAGTTGTTTTGGTTAGATTAAAAACACTGTATATCCGCCTCGTATCGAGGATTTTCAATGAAGCATATTCATGTGGATTGAGGTACTTATATGATTTGAACAAATGGAACAGGTATGAAATGTGGAAAACTACTCCCCTCCTTCTTTCAAAGACTATATGATATAATCACATCTTTCCAGACCTCTCATTACATTCCGCTGTCAAATAACATGATATATACACAACGCCTAGCAGAACTAACATTACCAGTTGCAACGACACACTCATGTCCGTAAAATGATGATATACAATGGAAGGAGTTCTATCATGCCGACTTTCCAATATGGAACTACAGCTATTGAGTATGACATCGAATATGCCGACGATAAAAAAGACGTATCTATTATTGTTGAATGGATGGATGGCATTCGGCTCATCGCCCCTATAGGAATTACTGATAAGCAAGTTACAGAAATCATACAAAAAAAAGCCCCCACTATCCTTCAGAAACTTAAAGAGGTAAATGAGATAACTGAACCACCTTTGGTAAAAGAATTTGTAAGCGGCGAAAAGTTTACATATTTAGGACGGAATTACCGCTTGAAGGTATATAGGGAAGAGGGTTTACAGAAAGCAAAGTTATCCTTTACAAGAGGAAGATTTATCGCAACTTTACCAGACAAAATAGCAGAAAGTGAAAAGAAACAACAAATGCAAGAGTTATTCAAAACATGGTATCTTGAACAAGGTAAAAAGAAGTTGCAATCACGTATAGACATGTACTGTGCTAAGATGGGTGTTACACCTAAACATGTACAACTGAAGGAGCAAAAAATGCGCTGGGGTTCTTGCACTCCTGAAGGAAACATCTATTTAAATTTTCGGATTATCATGACACCGATGCCCATTATAGACTACGTACTAGTACATGAATTAGCACATTTGAAGTATATGAATCATAGTAAGGAATATTGGAATTTTGTTCGATCTATCCTACCCGATTACGAACAACGTAAAGAATGGCTACGGATAAATGGACCTACTTTAACATTTGAATAGAAAAAAGCCATCCACGAGGGATGGCTTACTTTTTAGACATGGTATCTACTTCATAATGAACATGCTTCTGCACAACCTAAGTCATTTCCTGTAATGCACAGCAGCTAAATCAATCAATTGCTGAGTTAGACTCTCTAACCTATCTTTTGGACAAGGGCTTACACGCAGTTGCTTCTTTATTTTCTTACGCATTTCCCGTTTTACATCTTCTTTGTTTACCCATTCCACAACCGTTTCCTGTTGAATGATGTCTGTAATAAGATGTGTTAGTGCTTTTAAATCCTCTATATCCTCGTAAGGAGGCATTCCCTTTTCCAACATCTGATAAAAAGGATATTGCTCACGAGTAAAGCCTTGTTCTTTACCCTTATGTGCAGTATTCCGCATATCATTCACCATGTTGCGATATTCTTCTAACAACTCATCAATATCTATTTGGCGATCTTTACGCCGCTGAAGGAGTTCTTCAAGTCGCTCTTTTAAAGATGTATAGTACACTGGATTTTCTTCCAGTTTAACTCGAATCTCATGACGGATAGCATGTTCCATTTCAGCCGCTTTACCTTCTGGTGTCTTTGTTTCCCCAATTTGCTTATCGAATCGATTTGAAAGAATATCAATTGGCTCATGAACAACATCAATACCCACTGCTGCAAGATGTTCTTCTATAAGCTGTTTTACCTTTTCTCCGCAATCACTTATATCCATTCCATCAATAACACGGTAACGAGACTTTGCCGCTTGACGTATTTTTCCTAAAAATCTTAAATCCCCTACAAAGTCATGAGCCTTAGGACTTGGCATTACCATATCCATGCTTTCTGAGAAACGTTTAAAAGCTGTATCGAACTCATTCCGTACATCCTCAGGTTCAAGTGCTTGTAAACATGCTTCTAGGTTATCTTTATTGATATAATCGAAAAAACGCATTGCAGAACGGTTTCGAGACTGTAGTCTTGGTATTTCGGTATCAATGTTTAGTAATGCCCCTTGAACGTCTTCTTCATTGAATATATGAAGTGCTTGCTCTAGGAATCTCGAAACTCCATAGTAATCGACAATCAACCCATATGTCTTTTTGTCATATGTACGGTTTGTACGAGCAATAGCTTGTAGAAGATTATGTTCTTTAATAGGTTTATCTAAATACATTACCTGTTCTATTGGAGCATCAAACCCTGTTAGAAGTTTGTCACATACAATAATGAAACAAAGTGAGTCTTCTGACATTGGCTTCTTAAATCTAGCAATGATTTCTTTTTCTTCATCTTTTGAAATGTGATGCTTTTGAAGATGCTCCTTGTCATTATGCCCCGCTGACATAATAACCTTGGATTCATAATTGCTAAGTTCATCCAACATCTCTTTATATATTACTGCCGCTTCCCGACTAATAGCTACAACCTGTGCTTTAAAGCCATTAGGCTGGATATGAGTTTCATAATGTTCAATCATATCCAACACAATACGTTTAATCCGCTTTCGAGATGAGATAATTGCTTCTTCAGTTACAAACTTCTTTTTTATACGTTCTCGGTCTTCCTCCTTATACTCACGGAATTGTCGTTCAAAAAGTTCGTCTAACGAATCTCCCTGTACATGAAGGTCAACCATTCTTGCTTCATAGAAAATGGGTACTGTTGCTCCATCCTCAACCGCTTGTTCAATGGTGTATTTGTCTATGTATGGTCCAAACGCACGCTCAGTACTCTTATCTTCTTTATCAATCGGCGTACCTGTAAAGGCTAAATAACAAGCGTTTGGCATGGCACTTTTCATTGTGGTCGCCAGTCCCCCATATTGGGAACGATGAGATTCATCAATCATAACAAAGATATTTTCAGCAGTTGATAGATTCTTGAACTCCTTAGTCTCAGAATCCTCTTGGAATTTTTGAACCAATGTCATGATGGTAGACCCTTCACCTTGCTGAAGCAACTTTCTTAATTGAGCAACTGATTCTGCTTGTTGCGGATTAGGGAAACCACAACGACGAAATGTGTTTGTAATTTGGTCATCCAAATCTTTACGGTCTGTCACTACAACGATAGTAGGATTTTTCAGTTCCTTTATGCGTCGCAACTTTACCGCAAGATACACCATTGTTAAGGACTTTCCGCTTCCTTGTGTATGCCATACAACACCACCACGCTGTGTTTTATCTTCTGCATGTAACATGCGGTTAATCGCTTTGTTTACTGCACGGAACTGCTGATAGCGAGCAAGCTTTTTAATTGTACGACCTTCTACTGGTTCATAAACAATGAAGTTACGAATTAAATCCAGTAGATTCTCCTTTGTTAGCATTCCTGCTGTTAAAATGTCTTGTGGTGTTGGGGAATGTCCTAGTTCCGCTACTATTTTTGGATATGGGTCTTTCCATTCCCCATAATGCTGTAATTTTGACCCAATTGTTCCTGCTTTGGCACGGTCGTTACTCGTAACAACCAGAAACTGATTATAATGAAATAACTGCTCATGAGAGTTTTGATAACGGGTAAGCTGCCGTACGCCTTCCCCAACTTGTTCATCTGGTGGTAGCATTGGGCTTTTACACTCAACAATGACAAGGGGTAATCCATTTATGAAGATAATAAGGTCAGGGCGGATATTACCTTGTGCGTTGCTGATGGTAACTTGTTCAACTACAAGAAATTCGTTATTTTCGGGTCTTTCAAAATCGACGAGTCTAACTGTTTGGTTCTTCTTCCCTTTGCCAAGATCTTGTTGAACAGAAATCATGTTGACTATCATTTCATGGAACTTTTGATTTGCTTCCATTAAGCTGGTCGACTCAATATGGGTGATAGAGCGTATGACCTTTGCTAGGTTTGCATCAGAAAGCCAAGGATTTAGTTTGAGGATGGCTTTACATAGGCGTTCTTTTAATACCATTTCACCTCTAGATTCTCTTTCTGTATCAAGGGAAGGACCATGAAGATATTCATAGTCCAATTTCTTTAACTGTGAAATCATACGGTTTTCAACAAGTTGTTTCTCGTTCCATCTGGCAGAGGGGGTCATACTTGTGTCACCTCTGCCTCATCAACTTTTACACGGACTTTTCCTGTAAGAAGAGATTGCATAAGACCTTTTTTCAAAATTTGCAATTGTCCACATTTGCGTGTTTCAATATCAAGTTTTTGGTCAATATTAGTCAGTATATTAACTATTCTTTGTTGTTCATCTAAAGATGGTAATGGAAAATGTATGCTCTTTAATATTTTTCCGTTGATAACTCCCATAGTACCACCTTGGCTCATTCCTTCTAGTTGTTGATAGAAGGAAGAAGACGACATATAGTATTTGTAATAGTGGACATTGGCTTTAGATTTATCAAATGTAATTTTGAGTAATCGGGGGTTAATAATTCCTGGTTTAAACTTCCTTTCAGGCACAACTGCGATTTTACCAAATGTCCCCACTAAACTAATGAGTAAATCAAATGGCTTAACTTTAAACGCATTTAACTCCTCGTACTTTTTATCATCAATATAATACTCTCCGATTTTAAAGTCGTTCGCTATAACTTGTTCTTGCCCATACACTTTATAACCTGATTTAACATAGAATTCTTTTTTCAATGACGAACCAAATGGACCAGGTTTAACAGCATTTTTTTCATTCTCAGCAATGTCAATAATTTTAACAACTTCCCAATCTAGAGGAATTTCACCAACCTCCGTTTTTTTAAACTTCTTATGACCAATTCCTTTTGTAAGAAGTTGCTGCATTAATCCTTTTTTCACTTCTTCTGTTTGCTCAATAATTACTTCTGTTTTTTCAATTGCTTCGTCTACAGAGGAGAGAATAGATGCAATTTTTTGTTGTTCTTGAATTGAAGGAAGGTCTATTTCTAGTTCTTCCTTAAAAAACTCATTAGGAACTCTCTGTCTACCTGTTGTACCTACCATCCTTGCTATTGCTCTATTCCTAACTTTGTTATCCTTAACAAAGTAATATAAGTATTTATCTAATAACATCTCTTCTTTAGGTGATAGGACAATAAGTTCGGTAGAGCCAAAACCATATTCAGTCTCAAGGTCCGTAACGTGTGCTGTTTTTCCGTTTTGAGTACAAGGTGTGATACGTGCAAAAAGGACATCTCCGTTTCTAAACTTTGAACCACCTTGACCAGTATGTTCCTTCTTTTGGATATATTTTAATTTGGGTGAACTTTGGCTAACTGCCGCCATTTCAACATAACTATATTCTTTATTACGTTCAAATTTATAGTTCGGATTTACATTGCACACTTCAGAAAACTGGTACGTATTCCATTTCTCTCTATCTTTACCCATAATATCCTAACTCCTTCAGATACCCATAAATAACCGTTTCAATTTCGTCACGTTCTTTCTCCAAGTTTTGAAGTTCAACTAATGCAGTGGCTACATCAATTTCTTCTTCTTTTTCCGTTGTGTCAATGTAACGAGCAATGTTTAAGTTATAGTCATTTTCACGAATTACTTCTATGCTTACAGAACGGCAGTACTTCTCTACTTTTTCATATTTATTGTAGGCTATTACAATCCTTTCAATATCTTGGTCACGCATTGTATTTTGATTTTTGCCCTCTTGATAATCCTGTGAGCCATCCAAGAAGAAAATTTTGTTTTTACGTTCTTCTGACTTATTACGGTTGAGAATAATAATACATGCAGGGATACCTGTACCATAGAACAAGTGTGAAGGTAATCCTATAACCGCTTCAATTAAGTCCTCTTCAATAATGCCCTTACGTATAGTTCCTTCTGCCGCACCACGGAATAAAACACCATGAGGCATAACGACTCCTGCCTTCCCTTCATGGTTTAATGTAGAAATCATATGTTGGACAAATCCATAATCTCCTGCCGTTTTTGGTGGTAAACCAAAACGGAAACGACCATATTCATCACTTTCTGCTTCTTCACGTCCCCAATTCTTTAAGCTGAATGGTGGATTAGCGATAACACGGTCATATAAGATTAGTTCGCCTTCCTCTAGTAACTTAGGTTCACGAATTGTATCTCCCTTTTCAATACGATGGTCACTTAGTCCATGAAGTAAAAGGTTCATCTTACAAATCGCCCATGTGTTTAGGTTTCTTTCTTGCCCATGTAGAACAAGGTTACGAGGGTTTCCACCTTGTTCTTTAATGTAGTCTACGGATTGAATAAGCATACCACCAGAACCAGCTGTAGGGTCACATACACGCATTCCTTCTTCTGGTTTAATAAGTTTCACGATAAGTTCTACTACCTTACTTGGTGTATAGAACTCTCCACCCTTTTTCCCTGCATCATCTGCAAATTGCTTAATTAAATATTCATACGCACGACCAAGCATATCAGGCTCGGATAGGCTTGCATTACTTAAATCGATTTTGGAAAAGTGCTGCAGCAATTGTAATAGAAGATTGTCAGGCAGCTTCTCCTTATCATTAAAGTCGATTGTTGCTAGTACCCCTTGTAACGATGCGTTTTCTTCTTCTAGCTTTTCAAATGCCTTGTTGATAGCATCACCAATGTCTTGTGTTTTGGAACGGATATCTTCCCATCTTGCACCTTCTGGAACGAAGAACTGATGCTCATCACGGTCGGTCCAACCGTAATCATCCCCTTCTTCCTCTTCAATACGTTTTGCTGTTTCCACAAATACATCATTTAGGCGTTTTAGGAACAGTAAGCCAAATATATAGTTCTTATAATCAGAAGAATCAATACTTCCTCTTAGTATGTTTGCTGATTCCCACAAATGAGATTCCAGTTGTTGTAGTGTAAGTTTCTCCATGTTGTTTCCTCCGTTTGAATTGCATCTATATCTTTGTTTGCTAATACATAAACTTGTACACTTTCTACTATAGCAAATTCCACACTCTGCACCTAGAACTTCTTTTATCTGGTTCAATAGCCATGCTTGATAAAGCAACCGACACAGATAGAAGTTAATGAATCTTTACTAACTAATAAAAGAAAAATTTCATTAGGTGCTTTGCACCAAGAGCTTTCACTCCAATTTAGAATATGATCATCGTGGTAAAAAGTATTCCAATTGTATCAACTTATGGGATAGGATACTGTATCCTGTTCCCATAGTATAGGTACTATAATGTGTCAAAAAACAAGAACCTACCTCCTTTTCAACAAAAAAAGAGCAGCTACAATGACCGCTCACTACAGGTCTATTATCAAGGCTATATTGATCATGAATCTAATGCAGGTTGGATTGGTTACGATCCAAGTAGCGTGAACAAAAAGATTTCTAACGTAGATGATGATGATGCTACCTAGTCATGGCTAAAGCATTAATGGTTGCCCAGAAAACAATTGACCGTCAAGGTAAACAACTTGCATCTGCTAATAAAGTGATCGAAGAGCAAAAGCCAATGGTCACATTTGCAGGAAGATATCAAAAATAAGCCTTCCTTGATAATTAAGGAAGGCTTATTTTAAGGGAACTATATTAACTGCTTAGGATGATTATACTGTAATTTTCCTGGTCACGCAGTGGTCACAGAAATGGTCACATGTGGTCACAAAAAAGCGTTTCCTCTAGTTGTTATCCATTTTTATCCTTTTATTAAATAATCACAAAACCCTTATATATCAACGTTTCCAGCCCACATCGACGGCATCAAACAGGACGGCACTTCAGAACCTGTCTTCCGTAATGGGGACTGGGCGTTTTAATTAACCGGCTTTAAGCCCCTTCCATCACTTGAAAACCTTCAGCCACGTGATTTCTGCAGTACCTGGGAACATGTGGCTGTTTTTTATGCCCAAAAAGGGAGACAAGCCCGTAGTAATATCGCCTCCTTGCTTCGAGTAAGTTCATTCGCTATAGCATGCCTGACTCCACTTAATCCCAAACAGTGACAGCCATTCCTTGTTCAAGCAAAAAAACGCAATCCGCCCTTCTCCTTCTGCAATCGCTCTAAAACATCACCCACTAACTTCCTCTTTATATCATTCAATATTATTGGGCTCAGTGCCATATGCATAGTCTGTTTTTTATACGTAATATGTTATTGGAATATGTTGAACACATCTTTCATCGCCAAATATGTTATACTATTAGTAAAGAGGGTGGCTAAATTGAAAAGCAATAAGTATAATACTGGTGAAACAGTAACCATTCAGGATACTAATGAATCAGTAACCATTAATAAATGGGCATATGTAAAAAACATGAAGAGATATTCTTATACTGTTAAAGAACATCCAACTACTTTTTTCTTTGAAGAAGAATTTAAAAAAGCTTAATGACAAGTCACTAAAAACCTACTCAGTTCAGAGTGGGATTTTTTTTTGCTTTCATTTTTTAGCACAATAAAAAACAGACTCCCGAGGAAGTCTGTTCATATAGGTTACGATTTAATTTTAAAATTAAGCTTTTTGAACGTTAGCAGCTTGAGCTCCACGTGCACCTTGCTCAACTTCGAAAGTTACTTTTTGACCTTCGTCTAAAGATTTGAAGCCTTCGCTTTGGATAGCTGAGAAATGTACGAATACATCGTCTCCGTTTTCGCGTTCGATAAATCCAAAACCTTTTTCTGCATTAAACCATTTAACTGTACCTTGTTCCATTGTTGTTGCCTCCTAGTGCATAACACACATTGTATTACTATTTTTAATCATTTGGAAAATAACGAGTATCCTCTTCCACAACCAAAAACAATTCTTTATTAGATTAACATGAAATGACGCAGATAGCAAATTATCCAGTGATAATTTAAAGATGGTCCACATTCTTTTTGCCTTCTCATTTTCTTTATTTATTCAATTTAATGATTCAGATAGTAATTAATGGGTATATCAGAGTAATAAGAAACAGTACGATTACTTAAAGAATTATCAACAAGGAGGACACTCAATGAAATATTACAAAGTTTCTAATAGCGGTTTTGACAGTAAGGTCATTGTAGCCTATAGCGGGTATGAGGCACTCGGGTATTATTTAATGGAAATCGATGATCAACTTGGTTTTGTTGATGATGTAGATGTCGAAGAAGTGGATGCTGATGATCGAGTAGAGATTTCCTATACCGGCTATCCCGTTTATATGACACTTAAGGAGCTATATCAGGAGAAAGATTTTTGGCAAGTTCCTAATGTTGTCGTGGAAGTCGAATAATGAAAGCATCCACCTTTTAGGAGATTTCGTAGTTACCTCCCAATCAACCCGGTCAAATAGTATTTGGTAATCGCCAGATATTCACGGGTATATGATTTCAACAGTGACACTTTTGGTGTCTTTGCCGGCAATCCCTTCATGTCCAAGCCTTCTTTTTTTGCTATTTCGACTGCCCGGTAGATATGAAAGTCATTGCTAACGATCAACCCTGAGGCTGCTGTATCAGGAATCAGTTCTTTTGAGAAAACAATATTTTCTTGAGTTGTTGTAGATTTGTCTTCCATCATGATGCGTGCTTCTTCAATTCCTTGGGTGATTAGGCCCTGTTGCATTGCTTTTGCTTCTGATATATCTTCACCCGGTCCTTTTCCGCCAGATACAATGACCACTGTGTGTTTATTCGCCGATAAATATTCTGCAGCTTTATCAATCCGGTATTGTAAGGATAATGATGGAACCGAACCTTTTACCCTCGCTCCAAGAATAATGAGGTAATCGGCATTTTCCGGAATTTGCTGGTGAATGCTTTCCTGAATTTTCATGTGCAAAATTCCAAAATACCCCAGTACCGCAATGAAGCTTACTACACAATAAAGTTTCATCGTCCTTTTCAAAATTTTTCCCCGCTTCAGTTTCTTATCATATATGACTTTCATTACCATTAACTCCTATATAACTAAGATTGAAGAGAGGGAAATCATGAAAGACTTCCCTCTCTTCTCAATCGACAGTTTATTCTGCGACCATATCATCATATATCATTTTCCCAATTTTACTGATTACTTGACGGCTTTCTTCCTCTGATTTCATATCTTCAGTAAGGACGGCAGCATAAACAGTTTGTGTTTCTGACCGAATGATTGCACAATCATGGGCCACTCCCCGAATTCCGCCCGTTTTGCTTGCGACTTTGACCCCTCTGCCCATCAGTGATGGAAGTTTGTCCCTTAATTGCTGATTGTCAAATACACGCAAGATTCTTTCCTGGCTTTCTTTCGTTAAAAAGTTGCCTGTATGTATGGCTTTTAAGCAGGTAATCGTATCTTCCGCCGATATGGTATTGTCGCGCCCTTCTTTTAATGCCTTAAAATCCTGCATTTTTCGTTCAAGGACAGTATTTTTCAAACCAAGTTCCTTGATGCATTGATTGATTTCCTCAAAGCCGAGCAGGTTCATCATCATATTCGTGGATGTATTGTCGGAAACGGTTATCATCAATGTCAATAAATCCTCTACGGTCAAAAATACCTTATTCGATAAGACATGCAGGACCCCGGATCCCCCAGTCACTTCACTTGGCGGGATGGTCACTGGTTGGTTCAAATAGATTTTCTTTTGTTCACTTTGACGATAACCTTCGATGATCATTGGTATTTTGATCAAGCTCGCTGATTGAAAGGATTCATTCTCGTGATATCCAATCGTGTCCCCAAGACCATTTTCAATTTTATATGCGATTCTCCCATTAAATGTTTCAACTAATGCCAAGATATCATGTTCTATAGTTTGTAAGGTCATCTATTTCCTGCTCCTCCCTTAGATATCATTTAAAACCCTATAAAAAACTCCCTTATACCCTAACTTATTCTACCATGTTAAAAGCAGTACAATCTTATTAGAAATTCCAAATTGAATAAATTTTCATATAAAAAAAGAGCCTTCATATTGAAGGCTCCCTTAATACCTGTCATTCATCTAGCTTTAACGGCACGGCCCTTTACTAATGGGAATCGTTTCTTCTCGGTGGTATCCACCTGTGTGATTTTACCATCATGTACGGTTATTAAAACCGATCCATATTGCAGATCTTCCAAGCTTGAAATGATATGCCTGATTTTCAATTCTTCTATCTTTTCCATAATATCTCTCCCCTTCACTACTGGTAATAAAGCTTCGTTTAACGCCTAATGTTTAAAGTGATCGCATGAAAAGCGCAGGCGCTTCCCACTTTCAATGTTTTCTTGGGAACTTGGTTTACCTATCATATCCTCATCTAACTTTCCGTATAAGAATAACCAGTTAATAGGAACTCCATATTCCCTCCCTTCCCTATAAAAAATAAAAGGCACCCGCCATCTAATCAGATTAGATGTAAGGGTGCCTTTAGTTGACTAATCGGCAATATTCGGAAATGGCAAATGTTATAGAAAAATACGATTCAAGCAACAAACCATATTATTCTTACCAACTAACTTGGTATTTACTAATATAATCCATTTTCCCCCTATTGTCAATCCTGTGTTTAAATTTTCTGATTAGTCCGCCTTTTACATTTTACTTATTTACCACTTTACCAAACTAAACTGTTTGAGATATACTATTTTAGTATAAGTTGTCGGTATTAACACACACTTTGTATTTAAGAAAGGTTCGATATAAATGGTAAATAAAAAATGGGGTTTATTGATTTTGACCACTTTCGTAATTGGAAATATGGTCGGCGGCGGAATTTTCATGCTCCCTGCTCAATTAGCACAGGTATCCAGTCCGTTAGGGGCCACATTGGCATGGATCGTAACTGGACTGGGAGTTTTTCTAATAGCTTTGGTGTTTGGTAACCTGGCAGTCCGTAAACCGGATTTGAAGGCTGGACCGCAAAGTTATGCTCAATCATTATTTAAATCTCCTGCTAAAGGAAGGCTTTCAGGGTATAGCATGGCTTGGGGCTATTGGGCTGCGAATTGGGCTGCGACAGCTTCTGTCATCATTTCATTTGCTGGTTACCTATCAACGTTTTTCCCGGTGATGCATAGTGCAAAAGTGATTTATACAGCGGGGTCGTTTCAACTTGAACTAGGTAAAGCATTAACGTTTGCGGTATGTTCCGCTGCCCTTTGGGGGGTTCAGGCAATCTTGGTAAGAAGTTTTAACAGTGCTGGGAAAATGAATCTTTTTGCTACAGTTACAAAAGTGCTTGGATTCTTATTTTTCATCATTATCACGATATTCATCTTTGATACTTCCAATCTAGGAAACGGAGCTGAATTTTATGATAAGGCGGGAACTGCAATCTCTTTAGGCGATCAAGTGAACGCTGCTGCCATTTCAACATTATGGGCCTTCATCGGTATCGAAGCTGCCGTCATGCTTTCTAACCGTGCCAAGTCACAAAATGACGTAAAGAAAGCGACGATTCTTGGTTTACTTATCGCTGTTGCCATTTATATCGGCATTACTTTATTGACGATGGGTGCCATATCACAAGACGAGTTGAAAATATCACAAAAACCGCTTGTTGACGCACTACAAGCAGTAGTTGGTTCAAGCGGCACGTATATAATGGCTGCTCTTGCCGTCATTTCCTTATTGGGATCGACGATCGGATGGATTGTCGTTGCATCGGAAGTTCCTTACCAGGCAGCGAAATCGGATTTGTTCCCGGCCTATTTTGCGAAAGCAAACAAAAATGGCACACCGGTTCGTTCTATGACAATAACAAATATCATGACACAGATATTTTTATTCTCCACTATTTCAGGTACGATTTTGGAGGCTTATAAATTTTCGATGATCGTCGCTACACTTGCTTACTTGATCCCGTATCTTGCATCCGTTCTGTATCAATTGAAACTGGTCATGACCGGGGAAACCTATGACATCATGAAAGGCTCAAGGGTACGTGATGGCATTATTACAATCTTGGCGTTAATCTACTCGATCTGGGTCATCAAGACAGGTACAGCCGATATGAATACATTCATACTTGGCATTGCCTTATATGTATTCGGAATCATCCTATACCCACTCTGGATGAGAAAAAAAGCATAACCTTGAACACCTAGGCATTTTTAAATGCCTAGGTGTTTTTTATATATCTTTCACAATCAACGTGGTTTTCAGCTGTACCGTTTCCCCTGAGCATAACTCCCTCAATCCAGTCAATTTTGCAGGCAAATCCAAATTAGGAGCATTCGTTACCCAAGTATATGGTTCAGGACAAACGAACCCCTCCTGATTGAACAATACCCAAAACTTAAAATGTTGATCGCCTTGATAGATGACTTGTATGCCAGCCTCTTGATCAGTGAGAATGCACTCGTTTTCCGGATTTCTTTCCTTATCATAGCCAAATAAGTCATCAAATTGCCGGCCGTCCAAGCTCATACCGTTTTGGATTTCCAATGTATTGGACGTTTCATGAATTACACCAGTGGGCAACGACCTTGCATTCAACTGCCAATGTTTATTGACGGGAAGAGATATTCTGCACTCCTCCAATTTCCCCCCTGGTCCAAATGGAAAATTGAATACAGTATGATAACCTGCTCCCCACGGAAAGGGTTCAATGCCCTTGTTGGTGATTTCCAATTTTATTTCCAATGTTTCAGCCCTTAAAGATAAAGACATATTCACAGTGATATCTTGTGGAAAACTCTCTTTTAGATCAAATTCACTGCTTGAAAATTCAGTATTAATGACGATTTCTTTCCCGTTCACTTCCTTTTTGCGGACTTCCCACGGCATGTCATGCAAAAACCCATGAATATGATTGGATTTTTCCTTTTCATTGATTGGAAACTTATACGAAGTCCCCTTATATGTAAATTGACCATCTTCAATTCGATTAGGAGGAAACAGGATTGGCATTCCGTATAAAATGGAAGCTTTTTTATACTCCTCCACACTATCCGGAGTTCGCAGCAAATCAATATCCTTATGCTTGTATTTCAATGAAAGCAGATTGCTTCCTAAAGATGGCACAAGTATCGCTTCCACTTTTTCATTGCCGAACTTTATGGCCTTTTCATTTAAAAAAGTGATATCTTCTATATACCCTTTCACTTTTTCTCCTCCTTTGACTTGAACATATATCCATCCTACTTCCACAGACCATTTTTTGCAACAAATGGAAAATATATTTCATCCTTACTCTTTCTAAGTTTGAAATAGTATGTGTAATCGAGAATTTTGCTTAATTTGCTTTGCTATTTTCTATTTTCCTTTTATCCTTTTCCTTCTCCCGGACGACTTGTAACTTTTTTACTTATCTATTACTTTCACTTACCAAAGCCACTATACCTTCATCATCATCCAAAACAAGTTCAATACCTGAGTATGGATCTTTATTCATATATTCATCCAGCCATAAACGAAGCGCTTCTATCAAGTTGATGGTGATTAACACTTGTTTCCGGCCATCGACAAACGCTTCCGCCGAAAAGCCATAATCATCATCATACATTAATTCCACTTCCACCTCATTAGGTTGTACCTGCTTTTTACGGGCAATGTAAACACAAACCGCATTGATGATATCTTGTTCGGAAATCTTTAGCCTCTCCATGGGTTTGGATCTTCTTTCTTCTTCTTATCTTTGAAGTATGTGAATATCTTACGGATTACAACGATTAATACTACAACCGCCAACACGTTGATTAATAGACCAAGTATAGAACCAAGCATTCCCATATTGGCAAATAGGCTACCAAAAAGTAAACCTGCCAATCCTCCTAGCATAAGTCCTTTCATTAATCCGCCTTTTGCGAATGTGTTTCCACTCTTGGCTTTATTGGCAGTAGTGGCATCGGATTTTTTCGTTTCTTTATTTTGGAAATTCGAATTATTATTGTTGTTGCTGTTAAAGCTTCTTTTTCCGGACTTGTAACCCCTAGCATCGACTGACTCCGCATGATCCTGGAATACATAAGTGCCGACTGGCGAGAATGCTAGTGTAATTGTAAGTAATGCAGCCATAAATTTTTTCATCATGTTTTTTTGCCTCCGTTTAATAGTATGGAATGTTGTTTCATTATATCTTTTCCCAGATTAATTGAAAGTCCACATCACCTATCCTTGTTTTATCTTATAGTATTTACGTTGAAATTCAAAATAAGTTTCATTTTTTTCGATTTTTTTCAAAAAAATAAGCAGGGGATTTTCTCCCCTGCTTATTTTTGTACTATTAGTTTACACGAACGACACGGCCGTTGAACTTACTTGCCCAATATCCGCTATCCATATTGGCAATTGCAACACCTGTTGAACTTTGGGAACCGATAAATTTGCCGCCGCCGACATAAATACCGACATGCCCATCCGTTTTATAGGTATTGAAGAACACTAAATCTCCAGGTTGTTTTTGACTGCTGGATACTTGACGTCCTGCACCTTTCAATGCATCCGTACTGGCTGGAAGGTTCACACCAGCTTGTTTATAAGCCCATGCAACGAATCCTGAACAATCGAAAAGACCGTTAGCGATATCGGATGCCGTTCTTCCGCCTCCAAATTTATATGTGGAGTTACCGATATATTTATAACCTGCTGTAATGGCAGAGCCTGTATTTGCACTGCTTGGCTTACTTGATGTTTCGGTTTTACTTGCTGCAGGTTTAGCAGCAGAACTGTTTTTAGATGAATTTGAAGATGATTCAGCTTTAGAAGGACTTTTTGCTGAAGCCTCTTCTTTGGAAGAACTTGATGATTCTTCGCTAGAAGAACTTGATGATTCTTCACTGGAAGCATTAGAAGAATTCACTTCTTCAGCAGCACGGTCAAGATCTGCTTTTTCCGATGCTTTACGTTCTTCCTCTTTTTTGATATTTTCACGAATGGAAGCTATTTGTGCTTCTAGACCAGCATCTTTATTCTCTAAAGATTGTTTAAGCGCTTCTGTTTCCGATTCTTTCTTTTCGATCTTAGCCTTCATATTGACAGTTTCAGCTTTTTGATCTTCAATTTGCGATTGCATGCCTTTAAGCTCTACTTCCATATCTTTAAGGCTTTGCAATTTCTTCTCAACGGTCGCTTGTTTTTTCTCTAGGTCAGCTTTATCCGCTTCCTGCTCGCTAAGAATCTGTTGGTCAGCTTCCACGATAGTGGCTACCGCTCCAACACGATTAACGAATTCACCAAAGCTTTTAGAGCCTAAAACAACTTCTAGGTACTCAACGTCCCCGCCGCTCTCTTGGAAAGAAAGTGCGCGCTCTTTCAAGACTTCCTCGCGTTTTGCGATTCTTTCTTCCAACGCTTTAATTTCTTTCTTTAAAGATTCTATGTCTTTTTCGGTGTCTTTAATTTCTAGTTTAGTATCTTTGATTTTTTCGTCATTTTCTTTCATTGCCGATTCGATCTGGGCAATTTGGGCATTCATTTTCGATTGTTCTTTTTTCAATTGCTGAATAACTTGTTCTGCCTCTGAAATATCTGATTGTATTCCTGTACGTTGCGATTGAATATCCGTGATAGATTCAGCTTTTACAGACGGTATGGCAAAAGCGCTTCCTAATCCAAGCATAATTGTCGTGTTCAATACGATAAGTTTTTTCTTCAAACTCATTTCCCCTGCTTTCCTCCCCTTGCATTTCCATCGACCCACTTCTTTTTCTCTATGAAAAATGATTAGTCAAAATAAATTGCTGGGAACTCTTCTCTATTTTTTTACTATTTATGTAATCTTCTAAGGTTGAGATAATATTAAATACATTGCTTAAACTCTACTATGTTTTCATCTAAGTCGTAGTATATCATCAGATTTTGTCAAATACGTAATAATAATATTACAATTATATTTCAATTTTAACATTAAACATAAAGATTCGACTTTTTACGTGATAAAACATCCAATATCTTACATAATCACCTTCGCATTTTGATGCAAGACTTTCTATCTAGTGTTTACCACCAAGGGACCATGGACTATCGGCAGGCAAAAACTCACCACCTATGAATGTACGGTAGCCCTTTTGGAACAGATTTCAGCCCATTTACCCTTCCTACAGGAAGGGCCACTAACAATCCCATAAAAAAAACCGCTTTCAGCGGTTTTTTCGTCAAGATCCGACCCACCCTTAAATTCCAGCCATAAAGTCGACAAAAACTTTCAATTCTTTCGGTCGGACGAATACCTTTTCCCCTTTGCTTATTTCCAGATTCAAATATTGTTCCTTCGTCAGTTCGATTTCCAGCGGTTCGTTTGTATCCTGACGAATGACTTCTATCCGGACGATGGGGCCAATTGTATGGATGTGGTCAACTATGGATGCGATCGAATCCTTTTCCGCTGGTTCTCTTTCTATGATAAAGTTATGGGCCCTTACATAACCAGTGCCCGCTCCATCTTCACTGCCTGGGGCATTCATTTCTACATTGCCAGTAACCAATTTCCCTTTATGCACGTTGCCCTTGAATAGATTGACACTGCCTAGAAAATCATAAACAAAGGGATTTTCAGGGTGATCATATACTTCTTCCGGGGTTCCAATCTGTTCAATTTTCCCTTCATTCATGATTACGACCCGATCAGCAACATCCATCGCCTCTTCTTGATCATGAGTCACGAACACACTTGTAACATTGAATTCATCATGAAGTCTTCTTAGCCAACGACGAAGTTCTTTGCGCACCTTGGCATCCAATGCCCCGAATGGTTCATCAAGCAAGAGGATATTCGGTTCAACGGCAAGTGCCCTTGCCAATGCGACACGTTGGCGCTGGCCGCCTGATAATTGCGATGGATAACGTTCTTTATATCCTTCCAACTTGACGAGTTGAAGCAATTCGGTAACCTTTTGTTCGATAACTTCTTTACTGGGCCTTGTTTTTCTTGGGCGAACCTTTAATCCATAGGCGATATTATCAAAAATCGTCATATTACGAAAAAGGGCATAATGCTGAAAGACGAAACCCACATTTCGATCTTTTACATGCTTGTGCGTATAATTCTCTTCATTAAAAAGGATTTTTCCTTTCTCAGCCTGCTCAAGGCCTGCGATGATACGCAGTAATGACGTTTTCCCCGATCCGGAAGGGCCAAGCAGGGCTACGAGTTCACCGCTCTTTATTTCCAGATCGATGTTCCGGAGTGCTTGATAGGACCCGTAATATTTTGTAACATTTTCTATGATGATACTCATTTCATTCCTCCTATCTCGCTTTGGTTGATTTAAAGTCCGTTTTCCACTCTATGAAGCTTTTAATGATCAACGTTATGATTGCAAAGATGGACATCAGGGATGCAACCGCAAAAGCGGCCGAAAATTGATATTCATTGTATAAGATTTCAATGTGAAGCGGCATCGTATTGGTCATGCCCCGTATATGTCCCGATACGACCGATACAGCTCCAAACTCCCCAATTATTCTGGCATTGCAAAGGATGATTCCATATAGAAGTCCCCATTTTATATTGGGAAGCGTCACATACCAAAATGTCTTGAACCCTCCCGCACCCAGCGTGAGTGAGGCCTCTTCTTCAGACGTCCCCTGACTTTGCATGAGCGGGATCAATTCGCGTGCAATGAATGGGAAGGTAATGAAAATGGAGGCAATGACAATCCCTGGTATTGAAAAGATCACTTTAATGTCAAGTGATTGCAGCAGTGGACCAAGTGTTCCATGTAAGCCGAACAGAAGGACAAAAATCAACCCGGCAATGACCGGTGATACGGAAAAAGGCAAATCTATCAATGTAATTAAGAAGTTTTTTCCCTTGAAATCATATTTTGTTATGGTCCAAGCGGCAACCACTCCAAATATGGCATTGAGCGGCAAGGTGATGAGGACAACGATCAATGTTAACTTAATCGCAGCCACGGCATCAGGATGGGCGATGGCCGCAAAATACGCTTCGGCACCTTTTTCAAAGGCTTTTACAAAGATTGCGATTAATGGTACCACTAAAAACAAAGTAAGAAATAGCAATACAATGGAAATGAGGATCCACTGTATGGATTTAGGCTCTTTAGTTGCGTTTCTCGTGATAATGACTGGGTGATTCGCTTTTGCAACCACTGAATTATCATGTTCCATCATATCCCCCCTACTTCCCTGAATATCTTTTGCCGGTCCACCATTGTAAGATATTGATGGTGAACAAAATTATAAATGTAATAATGAGCATGACGGCTGCAACAGCAGTTGCACCTTCATAATCATACTGTTCAAGCTTTGTCATGATGATCAGCGGGGAAATTTCGGTTTTAAATGGCATATTTCCGGCAATGAAGACAACGGATCCATATTCTCCAAGGGCCCTCGCAAAAGAAAGGGCAAAACCCGTCAATATCGCTGGGATCAATTCCGGGAAGATGATTTTAATGAATGTCTGCATTCGATTCGCCCCTAAAGAGGCAGACGCTTCTTCCATCCCTTTTTCGATATTTTCAAGCACCGGTTGAACCATCCGCACCACGAATGGCAGACCGATAAATATAAGGGCGATGATGATCCCTGCGGGTGTGAAAGCGACTTTAAAGCTGAAGAATTGCCCGATCCATCCGTTCGGTGAATACAAGGTGGTCAACGTAATCCCTGCAACGGCAGTCGGGAGGGCAAAAGGCAAATCAACCAGTCCATCGATGATCCTTTTGCCGGGAAACTCATAACGAGTAAGCACCCAGGCAATCAATACACCAAAAACTGCGTTAACAATGGCCGCAGTTAACGCTGTCAAGAAACTCAATTTATAAGAAGCGAGAACCCTCGGTTCAGTTATGGTCGCCCAGAAATCCTGGAACCCCATTGAAAATGTGTTTAGAAAAACCATCGATAACGGGATCAAAACGATGATGGTGAGATACAGCAGCGTAAAACCCATCGTCAATCCAAAACCGGGTATGGTCCTCTTTTTCGTTTGTTTACCTTCAGTCACTATATTCATCGCTTCGCCTCAACCCTTTTTCTGATTTATGAAGGAGAAGATGCTAAAGCCACACCTTCTCCTTCATGCTTATTGCTGTTGGTAAATCTCGTCGAATGTGCCACCATCATTAAAATGTGTTTCCTGGGCACTTTTCCAACCGCCAAATGTATCATCAACAGTCACCATATCGATATTGGCAAATTGGTCTCCATATTCAGCGAGGACCTTCTCATCCCTTGGACGATAGAAGTTTTTCGCGGCAATTTCCTGACCGGCATCCGTATACAGATATTTCAGGTAGGCTTCGGCCACCTCCTTTGTTCCTTTTTTCTCGACCACTTCATCGATAACAGCTACCGGTGGCTCTGCTAATATACTGATTGAAGGGTTGACGATTTCATATTTGTCATCACCGAATTCTTCCAGTGTTAAATAGGCTTCATTCTCCCAAGCGATCAGTACGTCACCGATTCCCCTTTCCACAAAAGTGGTCGTTGCACCGCGGGCCCCTGAATCCAGGACTTCAACATTCTGATAAAGTTTTTTCATGAAATCCTTCACTTTTGTTTCGTCATTATCGAAATTTTTCTCCGCATAAGCCCAGGCAGCCAGGTAATTCCATCTTGCCCCTCCGCTTGTCTTTGGGTTCGGTGTAATGACAGATACATCCTTTTTAGTAAGATCATCCCAATCTTTAATGCCTCTAGGGTTATCCTTTTTCACCAAAAACACAATCGTTGATGTATATGGTGTCGAGTTCTGTGGTAAACGTTTTTGCCAATCCTTCGCTAATAGGTTACTAGCTTCATAAATGGCATCAATATCATATGCTAACGCCAATGTAACGACATCCGCCTCCAATCCGTCAATGACAGCCCTGCCCTGTTTACCAGATCCGCCATGTGATTGTTGTATCGTTACATCCTGACCTGATTCTTCTTTCCAGTGCTTCACGAACGCTTCATTGAATTCCTGGTACAATTCCCTTGTCGGATCATATGACACGTTCAAAAGCTCTACTGACTTCGATGTTCCGTCCCCTTTCGTTTTTTCCGAGTTGCATCCAGCAAGTACACCGAAGGCTAAAATCAAACTTGTCAATAACATCAACTTTTTCATGAGCTTCCCCCTTTTTTTACAGCAAAAAAGGCATACTATTTCCCTTCATTTATTTTATGGGAGATAGTATGCCTTCAGTTCTCTGATCAGCAAGTATTTTGTTTTTTGTATATCCTTACCATAAAACAAAGTTTACCAAGTTGTCAACTAGGTATTGCATGTCCCTTTAATTAAATTCATTCATGTTTTGCAGGTTGAAAAAATCCCCTAAACACGAAGGGCTCGATCCACCAGGGAGATCGAGCCCTTTTTAATACCTATACATTTGATGATTTTTGATAAAGCTTGTTTTCCACGATATACTGATAACACTGATCAGGCAGTAAATATCGTGGTTCCCCTCCCATTGCGAATTCATCCCTTATATATGTAGAACTGATTTCCATGGAAAGGCCTTTATCAATAAGGTGAAATGTATTGCCATCATCATAATTCCTTAGCAATGGACTTTTGGATATGATTTTCAGCATATCGATTCCATCCCGAGCCATGACGATGAATTTATGATTGGCAATCAATTTTTCCCTGAATTTCCATCGTAAGTGTACCGGCAACTCCTGATTATCAATATCTTCAAGTAAATCTGCACCCATTATGAAGTAAACTTCGTCTTTTGGAAATCGTGATTTAAAATATTCCATCGTATACCAAGTATATTGTTTACTCGTTCCGGCACGTTCATTAATTTCATAATCACTGACTTCGAATATCGGGTTGCCCCCTATTGCCAGCTTGAGCATTTGCCAACGGTGTTCATTGCTTGTTTTCATCTGTTTATCGATACGGCCATTTGCGCAAGGTAAAAAAATCACCTTGTCCAGCTTAGCACGATGCGCAATGGTGGATGCTGTCCATAAATGCACATTCGTTACCGGATCGAAGGAAGATCCGTAAACCCCAATTTTACCCATCCTATTATTCCCCTCCTCAGCCTTTCTTTTTCACCACGGCCCTGACCGGGCTCCCGTCCCCTGCTTCCAATCCCAGCGGCAATGCAGCCAAATCGTACAGCCCAGGCTAACAGTCCATCAAGGACCAGCCCTTCGAGGATATGAATTCCACAGCCTGACAGTTTATTGTGGGCAGGCAATTCTTTGCTGTCGAGACAGTCGACTGAAGGTAGATCAAGCCCAAGGAGCCTAACCCCTTTATTTGCAAGGTAGGGAGCTAAATCTGGTTCAACCGGCGGAATCCATTCCGGAAAACGGCTAAGGTCCTTCCATTGACCTGTTGCCACCAACAACCGCCGGACCCCTGTCAATTCGATGCCTTCAAAAGCTTTAATGCCAATGCTTTCAGCTGCATCCACCTTTACTACGGAAGCAGTGCCAATATATAAATCAAGATCGAGTTCGATGAGTTTTTTTCCATTCTCATCAAAATGATAGGGAGCATCAATATGAGTTCCTAAATGTGTACTCATCCGGATTTCTCCTATATTGAGGGAAGACCCTTCAGCCATTGATGAATTCAGCCGATATGAATATTGCGTATCTCCTGGCCAATATGCGTATTTTCATTTAGAAGCTGTGAAATATCTAACCATTGATTCATGTGTTCACCCTTCCTTACAGTTTGGTCCTTAATGTCCATAGCTCAGGAAAAAATGGCTGTTCGAACACTTTCTTCAGATAACTTACACCGGACGATCCGCCAGTTCCCTTTTTATTGCCGATGATACGTTCTACGGTGCTCATATGATTGAATCTCCAGGATTGTTGTTGACTTCCAATATCAACGAGTTTTTCGGCCAGCTCATACAAATCCCAGTAGTTATTTACATCACGGTAAACGGTCAGCCACGCGTTTTCAACACTTGCATTTTCCTGATAAATTACTGAACAGTCCCTGTTCAATACCGATTGATCAATGGGTAGCCCCCTTGCAGCCAAAGCCCCTATAGCCGCATCATAAATACTAGGTTTATTCAAGGCTGCCATCATCGACTCATAAAGCTCGGGCTGATGATTCAAAACGGCCAATATTTGCGAATTCTTTTGACCCATCGCAAATTCTATCAACCTGTTCTGAAATGATTGAAACCCTGAAGAGTTTCCTAGTTTCTCCCGGAATTCCATATAATCGGATGGCGTCAAGGTCGAAAGCACATTCCAGGATTGAACTAGTTGCTGTTGAATTCTGGCCACTCTGGATAGCATCTTAAGGGAAGGCTCCAAATGACCTTTCACAATATGATCAGTTGCCGCAGTCAATTCATGGAGGATCAATTTCATCCATAATTCACTTGTTTGGTGAATGATGATGAACAGCATTTCATCGTGATGGCCGGAAAGACGGTGCTGACTTGATAATATTTGATTTAAATGCAGGTAGTCCTCATAGGACATTTCTTTTTTAAAATCAGTTACCATACTTTCTTCCAAACGATGTTCATCTCCTGGACCCTTATCCATACTATCCCTCTTTCCCTTTACTTTCTTCTGACTTTCGACATCAATAAATAAACGATGCAAAGAAAGAACAGCCAAGGAATCCCAAACTGTAGCACGATTTTAAATGGGCCAGTGAACCAGGTGGATACCGTCAAAGCCAACAAAAGAAGTGCACCAAGAATCGTTAGATATGGAAATCCATACATTTTAACCGGTAATTTGCGGCCCCCAGATTTCTCCCACCTCTTCCTGAAATATAAATGGGATATGAACACCATGAACCAGGTTAGAATCGCTCCGAACATCGATATCCCCATCATGAATGCATATGAAGTATCCGGAAGCAGGACTTTTACTCCTGCAGCAAGAAATATTCCTAAAGTGGATATGAGAAGGGCTCTTAGCGGGACACCTTTCCTGCTCACTTTTTGAAATAGGGCTGGAGCCTGATGTTGCTCGGATAATGAAAATATCATTCTGGTGGAGGCATATAATTGACTATTCATTGCAGATAAAGCAGCGGTTAAAATAATGAAATTCATTATCCCAGATGCCCCGGGAACATTCAGGATTTCCATTACCTTAACAAATGGGCTCTTATCAATCCCGGCAGCTTGCCAGGGAACAATCATTAACATGATCCCGATAGTCAGTACATAAAAAGTGGCAAGCCTGAAGACAGTTGCCTTCAAAGCTTTAGGTACGGCTATATCCGGGTTCTTTGCTTCCCCCGCCGTCACCGCAATCAGCTCAGTTCCTAAAAAGCTGAAGAGCGAAATGAATATGGCGACCCAGAGCCCCCAAAATCCGAAAGGCATAAAACCTCCATCATTTGCATAGTTCTCTACACCGATCCCGCTTGGAGGTTCGGCGCCAATCACCACATAGGCCCCCAGTAGAATGAATATGACAATGGCGCTTATCTTGATCATTGAAAATACATACTCAAAATTGCCGAATGTATTGACACTCGTCGCATTTACATAGATTAGCAGTGCAGCAAAAAGGAAAATCCAAATGCTTCCAGGCACATCCGGAAACCAATATTTCATATAAACAGCGATGGCACTCACTTCGACACCAATGGCAAGAACATTCGCTATCCAATAGGAATACCTCACAACAAAACCCGCAAATGGACTTATATATTTTTCCGCAATCGTTCCAAAGGATCCCGATGTTGGGTAGGCTACAGTCATTTCCGCCAAACATCCCATAAGCAGAAGGACAATGAATGCACCTATTGCATAGCTGATAAGTACACTAGGACCAGCCGTTGAAATCGCAAGGCCACTGCCCAAAAATAACCCGGTGCCAATTGCACACCCCATGGCTATCATAGTGATTTGATTCGATGATAATTCACGTTGCAGCTTATTTTCCTCCATATGTTTCTCCCATTCTAGGCAATGATTTCCCTTTTATTTTCATAGTTTTCATATATTCTGCCGTCCATTACCTCCTTAAGTACTTGTACAGTTTCATATGCTTCCTGAAAAGAGGTATACAGAGCGACAGGTGCTATACGAATCATATTCGGTTCACGATAATCGGGTATGATGGCCTCTTGTTACAATGCTTTACATATTCTCGCAGCTTCTGGATGTTCAAGGATGATATGACCGCCCCTTTTTGATTCATGCCTTGGGCTCCCAATTTCAAATCCATATGCCGTTAATTCCGATTTTATTAAATCCATAAGATATTGAGTCAGCCTCAAGGATTTCTTCCGAACTTGTTCCAACCCCACTTCCTTCCAATCCATTTTTTTTCATTTGTAAATCCCTACCCCTTCCCATGCCAACCTTATCATTCTGTCAGGATCTTTTTCAATATAATCCTTTTTATCAAAAATCATTGTGTAGTGGTTGGTTTCATCATATTTCGGCCAAATTTCACCTTCCGGGGGGTTGGGGTTTCCATATTTCGCAAAGTTGACCCAATGTCCCTGCATTCTATGGGAAACCTTTAGGGCAGCTGACCTTGAACCATATGAAACAATCCGTTTCCCGAATGCCGAGTCGAAAGTCTGGAAAGCAAAAGGGATTTCCATACCATGTGTCGCCCCTAATTTACTTATGCGCATGGCCGCCGTTTTATAATCAAAACGATACATCCATGTTTTTTCAAAGCGGCTGTATGCCTCCGCATACCAAACCGAGGGAATATGGAAAGTCGCATCACGGCCAATGCCTAGTACAGCTTCCTTTTCTGGGTAGTTAGAATAAGCATTCGTAATTCGCTCTTTCGCCTTCGGATCAGTATTTTCGAACATTTTATGAATCATCGCCGTATTAGTTGGGATTAACGGGGGGGCCATCTGATCGAATAATGTCGCTTCGTCCCTATTTGTTCCTATAAGCAAGGGTATTCCCTTTGCTCTTCCCGATCGAATCGAATCTAGTGGATAATCGGGCAGGAAGTCACCATCTACGACTGGTCCAAATGCTAGTGAACCCGGCATTTCCTGTGAATTTTTCTGTAAAAGTTGGTGGGAGGCAGCGACAATCTCTTGAACCGGAAGTGTTTTTAACCGGTGGATTTCACCCTTTCCAATGCCCAATATCTCAAGGAACCTTTCACTGAATTGGCGCGCAAATCCTTTTCCGTAAACAGATGTCGGAGCAGGACTTTCTGCAATGGCCTGCTTAAAAAGCCCTCTCGCTGAAGGTACAGTAAGTAAAGTCGTAACCGCATTACCACCAGCTGATTCACCAAAAATCGTAACATTATCAGGGTCGCCTCCAAAAGCTTCTATATTTTCTTTAACCCATTTCAAAGACGCAATTTGATCACGTAAACCTAAATTGTTTTCAAATATTTCCCCTTCACCTGCAAACTCGGTAAAATCCAGATATCCCAGTGCCCCCAGCCTATAGTTGATGCTTAACACGACTACATCTCCATTTTTAGCCAGTAAGTGTCCATTGTACATATCAAGGGATCCAGCTCCCGTTATATATGCTCCTCCAGGAATCCACACCATGACCGGGCGTTTTTTATCATCAGCTCTAGGCGACCAAATATTCAGGAACAAGCAATCCTCATCCATTTTTTCATTTCCGTTCATTCCTGTCCTTTCCGCCCGGTCCATCGGCTGCGGGGGAATCGGGCCAAAATCCACTGCATCCAGGACACCGCTCCACTTATCAACCGGCTCCGGTGAACGGAAACGCAGACCATCAGTCGGCGCTTTCGCATACCTGACTCCACGCCAAACGCATATATCGTTTTCCATTGTACCTTGAAGATGTCCTTTTACCGTAGTAACTATCGATCCAATCATTCCCATTCACCTCTTCATATAGTAGTAGATATGTAAGTTCTTCTTTTTCCATTCCCTTATATCCTTCATCTTTATCGAAAAAAGATCTATGGAGTCCGTTCATCCAAAAAAAGGAATTCCATCGTATATAAAGCTCCGGTTATCCTCAGGAGTTTAAATTGTTATTTTAAATAATAGTTTTCAATGAACCGTTCAACAAAAAAAGACCCAATCAGGTCTTTTTTTGTTGAACTCGGCAAAAATCTTAGGCAAGCATGGCAAGGATGCTCAATAAAGAGCTGCCCCGGACGGAAAGCTGCTGTGCAGCATATGTTAATTGCTGTTCATCCAGCTGTTCCAATAAAGGCTTTAATTCCAGCAATTCATTCTCCAGTCCTTTAAGGTCTGTAGATAGCTTGTCCACCATCAAGAGCACTTGCTCAGAATCAACAGTGGTTTCAGACAAGACTAGTAACCGTTCCTTGATTTCAGTCAAAGGCATATTCTGTTCTTTATACCGATTAATCATTTGAAGACGATTTAAAGCATCTTCTGTGTAATACCGATATCTTGACCCCATTTTTTCATAGTTCAGCATTCCTAATTGTGTGTAATAGTCAATGGTTCTTCTCGAAACATTCGCAAGTTCAGCAAGCTGGCCAATCCGATATACATTCACCCAGATAGTCACCTTCTTTAAAAAATCTACTGTTAACGTTACTATAACATATCTATCCAAAAAGGTGACTTCGAGATGAAACTATTAGACTACTTTACCCGAATTGCCCTTCAGCTGCTTCTTGGCAAAATACAGGGCATCTTCCTTCGATTTAAAAAAGTGCTGTTTTTCTATTTTATGATACAACCCAGTGCTGAGTAACAATTCCTTTGGTTGCTGCTGAATTCCGGAAATGATCAATTTCCCTTTATATTTCCGAATGCGGTTAACGATCGCCAATAGTGCCGCCTCTGCTGAAGTGTCCATGTATGTTACCCGGCGCATGCTTAATACCAACACTTTCGTCTTATTATCCAAGTTAGCCAATATCGATGACTCCAGGACGTCTATCGAACCAAAGAAAAGGGGTCCTTCCAAGTTATACACATTGATCTTTGAATCCGAGTTATCAATTGGAACAATCTCGGTAATTTCATGACTTCTTTCCCTCACCTTTAACGTTTGGCTCATTTTTGCAATGAAGGTGATGAATGCAATCAATAAGCCGATTCCCACTCCCATGATTAAATCAGTGAAGACAGTGATGAGGAAGGTGACTAGCAAAACCGCAGAATCCGCCGTCTTCGTTTTCAATACATGAGCGAATTCCTTTCTTTCACTCATATTCCAGGCAACAAACATCAATATGGGTGCCATGCTAGCCAAAGGAATATGCGCTGCATATGGGGAAAGCACCAGCAAAACCAGTAAAACGACAATTCCGTGAATGACTCCGGACATCGGGGAGGCTGCCCCGCTTTTTATATTGGTAGCGGTCCTGGCGATTGCTCCTGTTGCAGGTATCCCGCCAAAAAATGGGGTCGCGATGTTCGCAATTCCTTGCCCAACCAACTCTTTGTTACTATCATGCTTGGTCCCCCCCATGTTATCCGCCACGGTAGCGGATAACAATGACTCGACACCGCCTAGCAAGGCAATTGTAAAAGCAACGGGAAGGAGTGTGATAATCACTTCCACTGAAAGTTCCGGCACTTGGAATTCCGGAAAACCTCTCGGAATCGCTCCATACGTGGAACCAATCGTAGCCACTTTATCGGGAAATAAAAGGTAAGCTGCCAATGTTGATATTAGCAGACCCAGAAGCGGTCCTGGCACTCGTGGCACAAACCTGGGTGCCAGCAGTATGACGACAAAGCATATGATCGCAACGATCACACTGTATAGATTGATCGTGTCTGCTTTAATCACCAGCTCCTTCATGTTATCCATGAACGCTTCATGTTTTTCCACTTTCATACCAAAGAAATTGGCAATTTGACCTGAAAAGATTATTATCGCAATTCCTGTTGTAAATCCAATGATGACGGGACGGGGAATGAACTTCATCAAATTGCCTAACTTAAGAAGACCCATCAGGACTAACATTATCCCCGCTAAAAACCCGGCAATAAGCAGGCTTTCATACCCATATTGCATAACGATTCCAAATAATAAAGGAACGAACGCCCCGGTCGGCCCCCCAATTTGATATTTGGATCCACCCAAAAGCGAAATGAGAATACCAGCGATGATGGTCGTATATAACCCATATATCGGTTCGACGCCTGAAGCAATTGCAAAAGCCAGCCCTAAAGGAATGGCTACAACCCCTACGACCAATCCTGCCGTCACGTCTTTTTGAAAACCCTTCATGTTATATCCTTGAAATCTAGAATCTTTTATCATCTTTTTCAAACTCACATCCTTAGTCGTTTTTTAAGATTGGAATCTAGCATCATCACGAAAATGACATTCTTTCATTTTTGAGGGAGTTACTTGTTCGGAAATAATCTAATTATTGTAGGCTTTTTTCAACGGGACATACCAAGCGGGGGACTTTTCAAAATTAAGAAATAATCGTCATATTTTATAATCTCCTTTTGTAAGGTTATTTGACATGGTCTCGACCACGCTTCAATATTATACAGTAAAACGTAAAACTGTACATTGTTAGTAACGTTAACATTTGTTTACAACTTGTTGCATATTTTTACATTAACATTACAATCCGGGACCATTTTTCCAGTCTAGTTAATTCGAAGCCGGAGATTCAGACTACGAATCAGGAGGTTTGAACTTTGGACTAATTCCCCATACCGGAAATCTTGATTAACAATGAAAAAAGCATGTTTTGAGATTGCTCAAAACATGCTCTGCCCTATACACAAAACCTCTTGATTAAAATAAAGAGGTCTTCTGAGTTTGTAGACAAAAGTAGTTCTATCTAAAGTTAAGTTGATTGGAGCGGGTGTGCGAGACTCCTGCGGGAATAGCGCGTCTTGGGAGACCCCGCAGGCGAAAGCCGAGGAGGCTCGCGGACCGCAAGCGGAAAGCGAGTGCCTGGAGCGGAAATCAACGTCCAAAATCTAAAAACCTATAAAAAATCGTAGACATGCTCGATTTTCATTGAGTTTGTCTACGGTCTGCTAAAACCTCTTGATTAAGATCAAGAGGTTTCCTTTCAGTTTACAGCTCTTCTCCTCTCGTCTCGATAATATGCTTATACCAATGAAACGACAGCTTCTTTTTCCGGTTTAACTGATCATGATGATCCACGTAAATAAATCCGTATTGCTTCTTATACCCGTTTAACCAACTTAAAAGATCAATGACAGACCATGCGTAATACCCTTTTAAATGGATGCCTTCTTTGATTGCACGTTTAATCACTTTTAAGTGTTCCTCAATATACTTAATGCGCGGAACATCCACTATTTCACCATCGATAATCGGATCCTCATCGCCAAGTCCATTTTCTGTAACATACATTTTAATATCGCCGTAACGATCTTTTAACATATGCAAGCCATCTAAAAATCCTTGAGGTGAGATTTCCCAGCCCCATTTTGTATAGGTTTTATCTTCCATTTTCACGGTCCGATAAAAGCCATCAAAAGACGGATTCCCCGGAGCCAGAGTAGAGGTTTCTCTTGAATGCTCCATGTTTGAAACGGCTTCCAGGTTTTTTTCCACCCGAATGGGCTGGTAATAATTGAGTCCAATAAAATCATTTTTCTCCGCGTTCCTTTTTAGCGTATCCAGTTCCTCTTCTGTCCAACTTGGTGTCCAGCCTCTCTCCTTTAATTGCTCAACCACATAAGCTGGATATTCACCTTTTAAAATTGGGTCATAATACCAAAAGGTTTCATATTCATTGGCATGCCGAGCAGCTAATACATTCTCATGTTTGTCATCAATACTATAAGCTGGCAGGAATACATGGGTAATCCCAATTTCACCGTAATGATTCAGTGCCTTGTATACCTCTACCGCTTTCGCATGTGCATAAAAAACATAATGTGTCGCTTGAAAGTATTTATTTTCATCGTTTTGGATTCCAGGCGGGTGCGCTCCTTTTAAATACCCTAAACCGCAAAACATAACCGTTTCATTAAACGTGATCCAATGTTTGACACGGTCTCCGAATGCACGAAAACAAATCTCTGCATACTTGACGAATGCTTCAGCCGTTCGCTTATTCGTCCATCCCCCATCTTGTTCAAGCGTCAAAGGCAAATCCCAATGATACAGCGTAACAAATGGGACAATCCCATATTTTAAGCACTCATTAATCACATTATTATAAAATTCCAAGCCTTTTTCATTGACTTCCCCATCACCTGTTGGCAAAATACGGGCCCATGAAATGGAGAAGCGATATGATTCAAGTCCCATCTCTGCCATTAATTTAATATCTTCTTTGTAACGATGATAATGGTCTATCGCTACATCCCCATTTGTACCTTCAAATGTTTTCCCCGGAATCTTTGAAAAAACATCCCAATTCGTTATACCTTTACCATCTTCATCCCATGCTCCTTCTATTTGAAAAGAAGCAGAAGCTGCTCCGAATAAAAAATCGTGTGGAAATTTCATTAAAAACCCTCCCTTTTCATGCCTGCTTATTAAATTGATAATAATATATTTTATTCATTGGTACAAATATAAATTTTTAATTCACGTATAACATAAGCCTTAAAGATAGTATTTACTATCAGAGAATGATTAAATCGAAAATTCTGCTGAAACAACCTCTCTTTTTCTAGCTGAAGATGATTGTTTTATAGTTTAATATGAACCTATGCAAAAACCCGTCCACCTAAGGAGGACGGGTTACACATATATTTAAGGCAATCATTCCACAACAGGGAGCCAACCTTTTATCCCAATCAGCTTTTCCCAAAGCGGATCAGGAATGACCAGTTCATCCTGATCTTTTTTTGAGAGGGTAGTCCGTATTTCCGCTTCTTTACCAG
The DNA here is from genome assembly GCF_018613135.1 of Bacillus sp. ISL-57. Taxonomy (NCBI): domain Bacteria; kingdom Bacillati; phylum Bacillota; class Bacilli; order Caryophanales; family Bacillaceae; genus Bacillus; species Bacillus sp. ISL-57. The sequence continues at coordinate 512,924 of NZ_JAGGQV010000002.1, forward strand.
ACCTGATTTTTTCAATCCAATGCGGTTCCATAAGAAGTTCACGGCCTAAGGCGATAAAAGGGACACCCGTTTCCATGGCTTCTGCAACTTCATCGGGTGTATGCAGTGAACCTACACCGACCACCGGGATACGATTACCTACTTTATCATAAATTTTAACGATGCGCGACTTTGTCCTATCACTCTCACGGAATGAGCCATTCCAGAAGTGACCTACCGATATATGTAGATAATCCAGGTTTTGATTCGCTAATCTATCAACGAATTGGATCGTATCATCTAAAGTGATTCCAGGATTGCTGCCTTCTTCAGGAGAAAGGCGGTAGCCGATGATAAACGGTTTTTTCGCATGCTCGGCAACCGTTCTCTCGACTTCATTCACAATGGTAAGCGGGAAAATCAACCGTTTTCCCAGTGTTCCACCCCAGTTATCTGTACGGCGGTTCGAGTGAGGCGAGAAGAATTGCTGAAGCAAGTAAGTATTGGCACCATGGATTTCCACACCATCGAATCCTGCTTCGATGGCCCTTCTTGTTGCTTCGCCAAATTCCTTAATAACGTCTTGTATTTCATCTTCACTCATTTCCCTAGGCACAGGCGCTTCCTCGCTGGAAGCAATGGCACTTGCAGAAACAGGTTGGTTATCAGGCAATAATTCAGGCGGACTTTGCCGGCCACCATGATATATTTGCAGGATCGCTTTTGACCCGTTGGACTGAATCGTTTCAGCTAGTTTTCTCAAGGATGGGATAAAGAAATCGTCATCTGCACCAAGTTGGCCGGGGAATCCCTTGCCTCCAGCAGATACATAGGCACATGCCGTGACCACCGCACCTACACCAGCCGAGCGCTCCGCGTAATAGGCCAGTTCATCATCGGTTACAACGCCTTGGTCATCCGAAGAATAAGTGGTCATAGGAGCCATCATGATACGATTTTTCACTTCTACCCCTGATGGAAATATATATGGTTGAAAGATTTTTTCGTATTTTTGATTCATGCCAATCCTCCCCCTTTACTATTAGTGGTGATGATGTCCATGCGGTTCTTTTGAAGGATTCGTGATTTCAAAGCCTTCTTCAGGAACATAAAAATATTTAATCCAGACACCATCCAGAAATTCTTCACGTGAATCAAGCAGAATATCGATATCTTTATCTGTTTTGACGATTTCATCATATTCTGCCGGTGTATCAAGCTTCATGTCATAATGGGCATGATCGCCATGCATATGTGTGATATAAACACGGATCATTTTCCCTTCGGCTTCTTCAGTGCTGAGCATCTTTTGTAAGACCTTTGCTGCATTGCGATTTATTTTGCACTTCATTTCCATTCCCCCAACAATAAAATTTTCCCTGTACTTAGTTCTACCCAATTAAGGGTTATCAGTAACCTTCATTTTTCCCCTTCATGACCGGCCTTGTCCACGGTCTGAAGGAAAGACGATGCCGATTTGCCTTCTTGCTTCATCCATGATTTCCATAGTCAACAGTGAATTCGAATATGAATTTATATCTGATTCCATTTTCCCCTGCTGTATCAAATCAACAAATTCTTTCGCTTCATAATACATGGAAGGCATATCCTGTTTAACGGAAATATTTTCAGTGGTTCCATCCCGATACTGAATATCCACCGTTTGCGGTCCTGAAATTTTCTGAATGATGATGCTTCCATGTTCACCTTGAATTTCCGATGGCAAATTGGATTCAGTAATTTTGGAAAACATGACGACTGCCTCCATTTCATCATAGGAAAGGAGAATCGTACCCTGCCCATCAACTCCTGATTCGAGCATCGTTCCTGATGCCTGCACCTTATTCGGTTTACCGAACAGTACAACAAGTGGATAGATGACGTAAATGCCTAGATCCATTAAAGAACCACTGGAGAATTCAGGATTGAATGCATTCAGCACAGTTCCTTGTTTATATGAATCATAGCGTGATGAGTATTGGCAAAAACTTCCCGAGAAACGCCTTATCTTCCCGATTTTATCCAGATTGTTCTTTATACTTTCGAAATTCGGCATGATGGTCGATTTCATCGCTTCCATCAATAGCACATCATTTTGTTTTGCCGCCTCAATCATTTCCCTTACTTCAGCCGCATTCGAGGCCATTGGTTTTTCACATAATACATGTTTCTTGTTTTGTAAAAATAACACGGCTTGCCTGCAATGATGAGAGTTAGGGCTTGCTATATATACAGCGTCGATTTCATCGCTGCTGGCCATTGCTTCTAAATTCGTAAAGGTCGTATGTACTTCGTATTTATTGGCAAATTCCTTCGCTTTCTCCTCTGTACGTGAATACACGGCGGTTAACGATAAACCCTCTACATGCTTTGCAGCCTCCAAAAATCGTTCCGTGATCCAATTTGTACCTATTACTCCTAATCTTATCAACATTCTATCCCCTTTCAAGCTAACTTAATCATGTCCTCAATATACAGACATTTCACTGTAAAACAAAGTTTTATGAACACTCGCAACTGTTTAAATTGGATTTTTTAGGCAATATTCGTTTATAATTTTTCTATATTACCACTGCCATGATGTTTCTACATACTCCCTAAATGGGAAAGAAGACTAAAAAGGAGCGTGTGAAGTTTATGACAGAATTAATGAAAAACAAAGTTGCCATCATTACCGGCGGAGGATCGGGAATTGGCCGGGGTGCCGCACTGAAACTAGCTGAAAACGGCGCGAACATCATCTTTTTTGACCGTACAGTCGAAAATGCCGAAAAAGTGAAGGAAGAAGTGGAAAACCTTGGTCGAGAGGCTTTAATCATTAAAACGGATGTTTCCAAGGCTGAGCAAGTTGAACTTGCCTACAAAACAGCCCATGAGCATTTTGGGAAAATTGATTTTGTATTTGCAAACGCAGGCATCAACGGAGTGATTGCTCCTATAGAAGACATAAAGCCAGAAGATTGGGATACGACACATACCATCAACCTCAAAGGCACCTTTCTAACCATCAAATACGCCATTCCTTACATGAAGGAAACGGGTGGCAGCATCGTGATCAACAGCTCCATCAACGGAAACCGTTATTTCAAGAATTTTGGTTTTTCCGCTTATAGTTCATCCAAAGCCGGTCAAGTCGCTTTCGGTAAAATGGCCGCACTCGAATTGGCAAGATATAAAATCAGGGTAAATACCATTTGCCCCGGTTCCATCGATACGAGCATTGACGATAACACATTCCCGGAAGAAGAAAACCTTAAAAAAATCAGGATTCCCATTGAATATCCCGAAGGCTCCCAGCCCCTGGCGCGGAAAGCGGGGACTGCCGAACAAGCTGGTGATCTCGTATTGTTCCTAGCATCAGACATGTCCTCCCATGTTACGGGCACGGAAGTCTATATCGATGGAGCAGAATCACTATTATGATCCAAAAAGGCAAAAAGCTGAAATCCACATCAGGATTTCAGCTTTTACTTTTTAAGCAACTCGCCTTAACCCGCGACGGGCAAGGAGTAAATAAGCGCACATGGCGATGACATGACAACTTACCATCACAATTCCCATCGGCAAGGGCGACTCACCTGAACCTAAACCCACCAGGGGTGCCATTAGTGATCCCAATATGAAGGGAAGCAAGCCAATTAAAGCCGAAGCACTGCCTGCTGTTTTTTTCTGATTTTGCATCGCTAAAGAAAAACTCGTTGTACCGACAATACCGACGCTGGAGACGGAGAGGAATAAAGCGGCCAAGATTCCTGCCAAGCCCAGTTCGAGAAGGACTGAGGCAAGAAGTAACATTCCCCCAAACAAAGCTAGGCATAACCCCATTTGAAGCAATCTTTCTTCTTTAACCTTGCCTGCCAGCTTCCCGGCAACTTGTGAAGCGATGATGATCCCAACCCCGTTTATTGCAAAAATCAGGCTGAAGGTCTGTGGGGAAACCCCATAAATGTTCTGGAGAACAAAAGGCGATCCGGAAATATAAGCGAACATTGCGGCACTTATGAATCCTTGTGCAAAAGCATAGCCCATAAACACACGATCCTTCAATAAGTTCCCAAAAGTCCTGATCGTATCATTTACCCCGCCGGCACTCCTGTGATTGAACGATAAAGTTTCCTTTATCCCAAAAAATGCAGCCGCAACCATAATGATACTTAATACTGAAATGACAATGAAAACTCCCCGCCAAGAAGTGAACTGCAAAAGTTGACCGCCAAAAACCGGAGCCAATATCGGTGCCGCCCCATTCACCAGCATTAACAATGAGAAGAACTTGGTCAAATCCGTTCCTGAAAAAAGGTCACGAACTATGGCCCTTGAAATGACAATGCCTCCCGCTCCCGCAATACCTTGGATAAAACGTAATAATAAAAGCAATTCAATGGTTGGAGCAAAAGCGCATAACAGAGAGGAAATGCAATAAATGGATAAAGATATGATTAACGGTGAACGCCTTCCTTTTGCATCACTTAGCGGCCCTAAATAAATTTGGCCCAAAGCCAATCCTAACAAACAGGCAGTCAAGCTCAGCTGCGCTAATGACGTACTGCTTTTCAGATCCTCTGCCAGTGTCGGGAGACCCGGTAAATACATATCAAGTGACAGTGGTCCAATCGCTGCAAAAGACCCTAACATAAGAGCCATTAACAGCCTTTTGGATTTAGTCATTTCGTTGCCTGATGATATCGTTTCTTTCATTTCAATCATTATTACCCCTATCCCTTTCAACTAATTGTTTTTCCTAAATAAAACTCGACTTTCTTTATTTTACAAAAGATCGGATCATTTTACGATAAGTATGCTTCACTTGAATGGGCTTCTTCCTTTCGGCACTCAGTTAAGCACCAGTGCATCAAAACTCCGAAACCTTCTAAAAAGGAGAAATCATATATCAGAAAATATCATTTGAGCATACTACGAACCAAAGAAAAACTATTAAAGGGCCAACATTCCCCATAAAAAAATGACCCCATTTCGGAGTCATTCAGACTATAGCCAAACTTGGAGAAAAGTCTGAGAGTAAAAAACAGTAAACAATCCGAACCCCATTTTAGCGTCATTTTGATTTATTCAACAATACTAAATTACGGGGAGTATCACCAGATAATCCGTCCACCAAGTTTTGTACAGCAAGAGTTGCCATTTTCATTCTTGTGGCAATGCTAGCACTTCCGATATGCGGTAATGTAACCACATTGGGCAAAGTTAGCAGCGGGTGGTCCAGAGGGACGGGCTCTTCTTCGAATACATCCAATCCAGCCGCCCAAATCTCTCGATTTTCCAGCGCCTGGTACAACGCTTTTTCATCGATAATTCCGCCTCTTGCGGTATTAATGAGCACAGCCGTCCCTTTCATCAATTCCAGCTGCTCCTTGCCAATCATATAAGCCGTTTCCGCTGTGAGCGGCAGCATGACACAAACGAAATCCGAGATTTGGAGCAATTTTTCAAGGGGCTGATATTCGATTCCTAATTCTTTTTCCTGTTCATATTTACGGCTTCGATTAAAATATACTAAGCTCATATCAAATCCCTTAGCTCTTTTTGCAAGGGCTTCCCCAATCCTGCCTAACCCGATGATACCCAGCGTTGCACCGTGTACATCTTGTCCTGTCAGCTGCATGGGTGACCATGTTTCCCACTTTCCACTCCTTAAATAATCTTCTGCCTCCATCATCCTCCTTGCCGTTGCAAGCAGTAAGCCGAAGGTTAAATCAGCTGTCGTTTCCGTTAAAACCCCTGGTGTGTTCGTTACCATGATGCCCCGTTTTGTTGCACTTTGAACATCAATATTATTATGGCCCACTGCCATATTCGCGATGATTTTCAGATTAGGTGCCTGTTCAATCAGTGACTCATCGATTTGTTCCGTCAATAAGCAAAGCAGCCCCTCGACTTCTTTCATTTCTTCTACCAGGACTTCTCTAGGGACCGGTATATCCTCTTGATCCCACATCCTGACATCATAATTCCGACTAAGACCCTTAATGATTTGTTCTGGCAATTTCCTTGTAATATAAATTTTTTGCTTCAAACCATAACCTCCCGTACCGTTACGTTTCATGGAACACATTCAGTTTTCATTACACAATAATTAAATTTAAAGAATATTGGCTAAATGGCTGGCTTGTTTATTCAATTTTAAAATAAACTAGATAAATAGACCATCCATTTCCAATCAATCTTTCTATTAAATTTCTTGATTGCCTGGAAGCTTCCGCTTGACAGTTTCAGTTCATTCAACCAATCATAGAATAATAACCCTTTACATCTATTCGGTCATTAGTAATATCGCAATTTTCCAGATGAAGTTTATCTCGATTTAGGAGGATATGGGACGTTCATGAAAACGAATACAACATTTAAAATTTATCCAATTATAGCTCCAAGCGCTTTATCTTTAAAAAGTATAAACTTTTATTTAGTTAAACAGGATGAATCTTTAACATTAGTCGATGCAGGTATGAATGATGACGTTTGTTGGAATGCACTGCAGCTAACATTAAACGAAAATGGATTTACACTTGGGGACATCACGGAAATTTTGTTAACCCATCACCATGGAGACCATGTCGGTTTGGTCAACCGGATTACCGAACTCCATCCGATTCCCGTCTATGCCCATTCTAAATCCATTCCCCGTTTAAAAAGGGACCCTGAATTCTTAAATATGAGAATTGAATTTTATAAACAGCTATACCTTGAGATGGGCTGTGGTGAACTTGGTGATAAACAAGTGGCTTACCTATTCAACGCGGTCGATAATAATAAAGATCAAAAACTGAATGGTGACATCATCGCAATTACGGAAAAACAATGGCTGAATTTTGAAGTGATCGAATTTCCCGGGCATGCCCCGGATCAAATTGCTTTCCTTGACCAAGACGGGAAAAGGCTTCTTGCCGGTGATTTATTGATTGAACATATCTCAAGCAATGCCTTGATCGAACCTGATGAAAACGGTAATAGAATGCTGACTCTTGTAGATCATATCGATTCATTAAAAAGATGTTTAGCATTACGGGTGAATCTCCTCTTTCCTGGTCATGGCAACATCATTGAACAACCTGGTCATACGATTGAAAAAAGACTCAACAGCATAGAGAGGAAATCACAAAAGATCCTAGCCTTGATAGAATCCGGAATTTCAACAGGCAATGATCTGGCGAAGGAGTTTTACAAACAAAAGTATAGAACAGAATTCCCGCTCGTCATGTCAGAAATCATCGGCCATTTGGATTATTTAGAATATCAGGGGAAGGTCACAAAACAATTCGTTGAACATGTAGTTCATTATCAAGCTAATAACACCAAAAAATGCTGAAATTGATAGAGTCCCCACTCATGTTTAAAGTGTAAAAGGCTACGGGATAATCCGTAGATGATGCACTCACACTTAATGGGGACTTCACTATGTCCAGAAGAAATATGTAATCACTTGAATCTGAAATACATAGGTCTTTTTGGGTGTTTTAATTTATCTAACAGGAAAACGATTAGAAAGCGAAGAATACATTTCTGAATATTATATATTTTCAGAATAGGAGAATGAATGTGAAAAGGAAATTTTTAAAGGTTTTAAGTTCAACAGTAGTGGCAGCAGCATTACTTGGCCCAAATGTCGGCTTAGCAGAAAGAGGACCAAATCCGACAGGCGGAACGAATCTTTCTACCGAAGCATTCCTAAATTATGACGAACTTGTAAAAGAATTAAATCAACTTGAGCAAGCGAGTGCAGGGAAAGTCAATGTAGAAGTGGCCGGAAAAACGAATCAGGGTCGTTCCATTCAAAAAGTGACTGTCGGTCATGGTGACAAAGTCGTTCTTATTCAAAGTGAAATTCATGGAAATGAAAAAACAGGAACTGTCGCGTTATTGAACATTCTTAAAAACCTTGGTCAAAGTAGCTCACCTGAGGTAAAGAAAGTGCTTGATGAACTAACGATCGTTGCTATTCCAATGATGAACGTAGACGGCTCAGAGCTTGATCGTCGTGGAAATGAGATGACATGGTCTGAAGTTGTAGGTAAATTCCCCCAACTTTCTAATGCAAAACCTACTTGGAACTATTACACTACTCCCAGATCAGGAGACGACTATGCTAGCAAACCAGGATTTGATGTTAACCGTGACTTCAATCCTGACCTAAATTATGTACCAAAGCCTCAAGACTTCCCGGGAGCATCTGAAAAGCCGGGCTGGTTTATTACCCCCGAAGCGCAAACGGTACGTGACACATATAAAGGGTTAAAATCGAAATACGGGAAAGTGGATGTTTTTATCGATCTTCATCACCAGGGGTTCCCATATATCGAAGGAACTGATGAGCGTGCAACTATGTCAATATCAGGAAAGTTCGTTCCTAACCCAAGCACTCCAGAAGGTGCTAAATATGCAGAGTATGCAGATAATTTTAAATATGATTTCTCCCGTCAGTTGACACTTACTGCTTATAATGCACTGCAAGCAAAAGGGAATTCAGTTTTTACAAATATTTCATTATATGATCAATCCATTGACCTGCCAGGAACTGCTTTAGGGACGTTTGCTTTAAATGGAAGCGGGACGGTTCTATTTGAGGTTAGTGGTCAAACACAAAACTTTGGGCAAAAAGAAAAAGGCCAGCTCGTAAAAACGGTTGAAACGGGGCTAATGGGCATTATCAATGGTGTAACGGATGGATCTGTCCATAATCTTAATCCATCCGACTATGAAAAAATTCCTGAAAGTTCATCTACACCTGGAATGTAGTCAATTTTCAAACTTAATTAAAGGAGGCTGTCCGCCAACTGGCACCGATTAAATATCGGAGTCAGTTGGCAGCACAGCCTTTTTTAGTTGTCCATATGACAGGGGTAAGTCCATATCAATTAAAGGTTTCAGCCTTTCCTTGCTAATGAAACCTACACGCACACGACAATCTCTCTGGAAAAAATGCCTTTCCTGGCCACACAGCGATCGGCAATCTCAAATCCAGCTTCTTCAATCATATGATCCATCGTATCGATCGTTACGACGACGACCTTATCAGCAAAGCTCCTTGCGTGTTTAAGGATCGATAGCTGATCCTCCGGCGTCGCATGTGTATATAGATTATAAGGCATATCGATAATCGCTACATCATATTTACTGGTGACCTCCGAAATCGGACCTGTAGTTACATCACCTTCGAGTCCGAAATAGGCAATGTTCTCCCTTGAACCGTCGGTAACAAGCGGATTGATATCCCGGCCATCAATATTGATTCCCATCGAAAGGGCTTCCACCAATACCGTTCCAATTCCGCAGCATGGGTCAATTGCCTTCACCCCAGCCGGATGTGGAACGGCAATGTTGGCAATGGCCCTCGCCACTCTCGTGCTAAGCGCAGTTGAATATTCACGGGGCTTTTTCATATGTTTTAACCAAACCGCTTCAGGTTTGACATACTTCCCAAAATACCAACGACCGCCAAGCGTCACGATTCCAAAGACCTGATCTGGATTACGTACATCGGCATTTCCCTGAATGTGCCAGCCAATCTCCCGTTCAATTTCACGCTGTCCATCATAATCTATTTTTGCTTCATTATTCAAATCATTAATTTTAACGAATAAAACTTTGAACGTCGAATCGGGCAAATGAATTTCCTTAACTTGCTCAACGATTTCGGATATGCTTTCCCCTTCAAACATGATATCGACCCGCCCTTTTATAAATGGGCTCCTGCTCGGTTCAATTGCTACGTCACTTTTCAAAATATCCCCTGAAGTCTCAAAGCCAAAGAACGAGCGCATCTCCATTTTAGATAATGAGCGTTCGTCAGGGGTGCATGTAAAGGTATATATATAGGCCGGTTTGCGGCTATGATTAGTCAATCCATTCCCATCCTTCATTACTTTAGATTATATCTTTCTATCAAACATAGCCGTAATAGTATAGAAAAGCAAATGGAATCGTGCAGAAAAAAGCAGGAATGCTTTTTATTCAGCATTCCTGCCACTATATTTTTCATTGTTCCATCACACAGGAAAGGAATCATTAATCCAATTTATACAGCCGGCTATTTATATACTTCGCACGGGCCTCAATGAATTTCAGGATGTATTCGGGCTCATCATCAAATTGCTCCTTATTCCCCTTGATATATGGATCTTTTGATACATAAGGTCTTATTTGATCATGCATTTCCTGAATGATAGGTTTCATATAGGCCACGTTATAATGACTGTTCAAAATCTCCTTAAGAAGTTCTTGGTACCTGACACGAAATCCCTTTACATCAAGGATTCTAGCAGTCAATGTATTGAACCCCCCGATTCCCACATAATCCTCTTCCATCACTTTCCCGTTAACATCCCTGCCCCATGTCGCATCATAATCCCATGGAATCATTTCAAATAGACCGGTATCCCCATTTCGATACAAAGCATAGTTATGAACGAACCCATCATAGTTTTGCGTGAATATGACACCGGCCAGCCAGCGCAGGTACTTTTCCACATCGACATATTTTACGATTTCCTTTTCAAAATCCACTCTTGAAATTGTATTGATTTGGAGGATCAGCTCTTGTAAATATAATTCCTCCTTTTCTGTCCCGCATTTTTTTTGATAGCCCATCTCCAATGATTTTTTGATTCCTTTATCCAAATCGCTCATCAATGAGAAATTGGCATCACCATCCACTGCATAGAAAATGGACCCCTTGGGGAGCCCCCTTTTCTTCAAATAATATTCATCCACCGATTCCAATTCGAGGTATATCCCTTCGTCCTTTCCGTTCATATTCAGGAAAACGAACTGGGAGTTCGGTGACAAGGTGCCTATATCCGCAAAAAAATCTAAAGATAATTTATTTCTTAGTAAAGATATATCTTTATATTCGGCATTTAAATGAACTTCCTTAGCATGCTTAAAAGTATTAGGTTTATAAAAGACTACATTATAGGATTTTTTCCGAAAACTTCGGATATGTGAGCCACGGTAAACAATATCAATATCAAGTTTTTTTTTGTTGATCGTTAACTTTGCAGGTAAAGGATCATTGCACCATATATCTCTGCGAAGCTCCATTAAATTAACTGGTGGAATAAAAAGCTGATACACAGGCAGCTTCTTGTCAGCATTCATATAACCTAACCCTTCCCTTTCACTTTCCTATTAAATTATGGAAAAAAAGCGAGGGGTGTCACCAAAAACAAATATTTAATAAAAATGTGCTAATATCTCTGGCATATTTCGTACAAGCGCATAGTTTAACGTATAGAAAGGGGGATATAAAAATATGTCTGACATCAATCGTGATATACAAAATGCGGTGGATAGAGCTAATTCCTTCGGGTTAAGCGATTTTATGCATAATGACCCATGTTCAAAAGGCCGTTCTTCTCGTAAAAACAACAATAACAGGCGAACTTCCCGCAGAAGCACTAAACGTTGCACGAGCAGGAAGCGGTCCACTTCCGGCACGCAAAGGCGCTCTTGCTGGAAACGGAGATCTACATGCAGCACACAAAGGCGCTCTTGCTGGAGGAGGTCCACTTGCAGCACACAAAGGCGCACCAGCAGGAGGAGGTCCACTTGCAGCACACAAAGGCGCACCAGCAGGAGGAGGTCCACTTGCAGCACACAAAGGCGCACCAGCAGAAACCGGTGTTCCATATGCAGCAGACAAAGGCGCTCCAACAGAAACCGATGTTCTTCCAACCACTGCAGTTGGCTTTGCTGCAATAACTTTTGCAATAAACGGAATAGGTGCTTCTAGTTTCATGGTTCCGTTTTAATGTACAACTAATATTTTTTTATTGGATATTAAGCTTTACTTTAAAGTCCAATATCTATAAAAAAACACAAACTCGTCCTATAGGGGCGAGTTTTGTGTTTTTAAATTATCACGATCGTTATATCCATTCAATGTCCCGTTCCTTAAACAATTAACAACACTGCCATTTATAATGACAGTGGATTTTATTTCATGTATCTGAAACTTTAAAAAAGGATCCTACCCTCTTACATACGGTAGGACCCTTTTCGGTTTCACTTATTTAACGGAGACCAATTCGAACTGTGCATACACATCCTTCAGCCCTGCTTGAATGGCTTGACCAGCCTTCCCACGATAATGAATTCGTACACGATCAATCAATTCTTCAATACCATCTTTCAGGCAATAACCGCGCAGCAGTTGACGGATGAATTCCCTGCCATGCTCTGTAGCAAGCGTACAGGAAGCCTCGACTATTACTCCATATTTAAAGTCAAGCTCCACCGTGATCGTGATCGAATCATATATATTTCTCGCTGCCATCCCTTGAGGAAGTTTTGCATGCCCTGCAATAAAGTAGGTGTTCATCATCTGATTTGATCTCCTCTATCTATAGTTAATGTACGGAAACTTGCTCGAAGGGCCATGCAGGCAATTGCTTGCGAAGCTCTTTATCTTGTCTATAGCCAAGTGCGTATTCACCCTGCATTACAGTATGAATCTCACGGGTTCCTTCGTAAATGACCGGAGCTTTTGAATTCCGCAGAAAACGTTCCACTGGATATTCATCCGAGTAGCCATAGGCACCATGAATTTGAACGGCATCATTGGCCGCTTCATTAGCAGCATTACATGATATCCACTTGGCAAGTGATGTTTCCTTCGTATTCCTTTTTCCTTGATTTTTCAAGGTGCCCGCTTTAAAGACCAGCAATCTGGAAATCTCTAAATTCGCTGTCATCTTGGCAATCATCTGTTGAACGAGCTGATGCCTGCCAATCTCTTTTCCGAATGTGCTTCGTTCATGGCAATACTTCAAGCTTGCTTCCAGGCTTGCTTCTATTAACCCTACAGCACCTGCTGCCACTGTAAACCGGCCGCTGTCCAATGCCGACATGGAAATTTTAAAGCCCTCACCTTCTTCACCAAGCCTATTCTCCACCGGAACTTTTACATCCGTTAAAAAGATCTCGCCTGTATTCCCGGCACGAATTCCTAATTTCCCTTTAATGGCTTTCGACTCCACTCCCTCGAAAGTCCGTTCCACGATAAAGGCAGTGATTCCCCTTGAACCGGCATCATGATCCGTCTTGGCGAAAATGAGGAAATGATCTGCATAATCACAGAGCGAAATCCATGTTTTTGACCCGTTTAAGATATAATGGTCCCCAACACGTTTTGCCGTTGATTTCATTGCCGCTACATCAGACCCTGCATTCGGTTCAGTCAGCCCAAAAGCACCAATCTTGATTCCTTTAGCCTGGGGCACTAAATATTTCTGTTTTTGTTCTTCCGTCCCCCATTGCAGCAGGGTCATGCTATTCAACCCTGTATGTACAGAAACTGCAGTTCGGTAAGCCGTATCTCCTCGCTCCAGCTCTTCACAAACGATGGCTAGGGTATTATAATCCATTCCGACCCCGCCATACTCTTCGGGTATACACACGCCCATCAACTGCAATTCAGCTAACCTTTTTAAAATATGCGGCTGGAATTGACCTTGCCTATCCCACTCTTGTATATATGGAATAATTTCCTTATCCACAAATTTCCTTACCACTTTCTTCACACTTTGCTGTTCTTCTGTTAATTCGAAATTCATCATTAAAATTCCTCCTAAATAATTTTATTTTCCTTGAATTTGCTTATTTGTTCTGGACTATATCCTATTTCAGCCAAAATGGAATCGGTATGCTCGCCATAGAGAGGCGGATGCTTTCTCATGGTAACCGGTGTTTTGGAAAGGTTCAGGGGAGATCCCGTCACTTTAAGATCTTCGATTGTGGGATGTTCCATGCTCACCAACATGCCTCTTGCTTTGATTTGCGGGTCCTCGAACATCTCTGCTATATCATTAATCGGACCATTCGGTATCCCTGCATCATCAAACAGCCTTTTCCATTCCTTCTTTGTCTTACCTCTCAACGAATCCTCTATTATCGGTATTAATTCTTCCTTGTTTTGCAAACGTTTTTCATTATGTTTAAACTGTTCCTGTTCCGCTAAATCAGGTCTGCCTATAACGGTTGAAAATCTCCTGAACTGATCATCATTTCCTACAGCCACGACAAGCTCGCCATCCCTTGTCCCGAACGTCTGGTATGGGACGATATTTGGATGTTGGTTCCCCATTCTTTCAGGGGTCAAGCCACTCAATAAATAGTTGCTGGCGACATTCACCAATGAAGAAACCTGACAATCCATCAATGAAATATCAATTTCCTGTCCTTCCCCCAATTTATCCCTATGATGTAAAGCGGATAAAATGCCAATGCATGTATACAAGCCAGTCAATATGTCAGCTATGGCCACTCCGACCTTCACGGGACTCCCATCTTTCTCTCCGGTGATGCTCATCAAACCACTCATCGCTTGAATGATATAATCATAGCCTGGCAAATCTTTATAAGGACCGGTTAAACCAAATCCTGTAATCGAGGCCATGATCAGTTTGGGGTTTATTTCCATTAAATCCTCATAACCCAACCCCAGTTTTCCCAATGTACCTGTCTTGAAATTTTGAATCACTATATCCCCTGAAGCCACCAACTTCCGAAAGATCTCTTTTCCTTCCTCAGATTTTAAATTCAAGGTCATGCTTTGCTTATTTCGATTGGCACATAAATAGTAAGCGCTTTCCCCTTGGGCGAATGGCGGCCCCCAGCCTCTCGTTTCATCACCTGACACATGATGCTCGATTTTAATGACATCGGCACCCAAATCGCCGAGAATCATTGAACAAAACGGCCCCGCCAAAACACGGGATACATCGATAATCCTGACTCCCTCCAAAGCTCCATTCATATCATCACCCCTTTCAAACTGTCGTGGATACACAAAAAAGAGCCAGTAAAACCAACAATGTCATTACATTGAATGTTTCACTGACCCTTATCCACGAACTGTCTTCCTGCAAAGGAAGATCAAGTGAACCAAGTCAATTTTTATGGATTCCAGTTTTTTATGTCAAGCCGGCCATGCAACAAGGTAACTTGTTGTCATCGGTTTGGTAAATTAAGTATAGTTCCATTTTTTGAATTTTGCAATAATTTTGTTTGTGTGTTTTATTACATCTGCGATATACTCTTTAGCGTAATTCCCGTATACTTCCAGGACTCCCCACCATCCAAAGTAATCGGAATTGCCTTTACTCGTTTGGCATGTGATGATTGAATAGGTAGGACTGTCAATATATGAATTTTACATATTATCAATTGTCGCACGGCAGACAAAGGAAATGTTAAAAAGGGGATGGCGCTATGGACAATAAAAAAATGGAAATAATCGAAGCGATCAAGAAATACCACAGAATCATCATTCATCGTCATGTAAATCCGGACCCGGATGCATTGGGATCACAACTCGGTTTAAAGAAGCTATTGAAGGACTCATTCCCTTCTAAAGAAGTCTATGCGGTAGGCGAGGAAATGGATAAGCTTCTATTCATAGGTGATATGGATGTCATTTCCGATAACAAATACAAAGATGCCTTAGTGATTGTTTGTGATACTGCCAACATTTCACGGATCAGTGATTCCCGATATGTTCATGGAGACATGCTGATCAAAATTGACCACCACCCCGAATACGAACAATTCGGTGACATTTCTTGGGTCGACCCTTCTTATAGCTCTGCAAGTGAAATGCTTGTTGATTTATTCTTGGAATTTCCAGAAGGCTTCATCATGAATAAAGAAGCAGCTAAATCTTTTTATGCAGGAATACTTAGTGATACAGGGAAGTTCACGAATGGGAATACCACTCCCAGGACATTAAAAATGGTTTCGCACTTAAGAACCTATAATATTCAGCCAGAAAGAATCCATAACAGCCTTAATGTTAAGGCGAAAAACGCTTCCCGACTTCAAAAAGACATACTCATGAGCTTCAAGGTAACGGATAAAGGGGTAGCTTACTTCATTATTACGGACGAGCTTTTAAATATGTATGGTGTGGATCGCCTCGAAGCTTCGAATTTAGTCAATACGCTATCAAGTGTCAGGGACAATAAAATCTGGGCTTTCTTCATCGAATATCCTTCTGAAATCCGTGTCAGGATACGTTCACGGAATATTCCCATCGCATCAGTAGCACGTCAATTCAATGGTGGAGGACATTCACTCGCTTCAGGCGCTACCATTCATTCCTGGGAGGAGGTTGATCATGTTATCCAAGCATTGGATCAAGTCTGTCCATAATAGGGAGTTCATGACCTGAGGAGTTTATATGGGGGATTATTTCCCCGCTTAATTAAAATGGATAAATCAGGCCTTTTAAAAAAAGCGCCAAAGCCAGGATGGCTGAGGCGCTTGCTTGTTTCCATTCATTTGGACGCTTCTTCAAGAATTGATAAATCGATCATGCCTTTTATATCACTGCTAGGGATATAACCCGCTTCTTTGCTTATGTCGGCCATTTCTTGAATGACTTGCTCATTAACTTCAGTTGTCACTTCAAGGCGTGAAAATGCTGAAGCCACTTCTTCTTTGCTTAATTCTTTTCCAGTCAGTTCCTTCAAATGCTTAATAACCAATTCTTGGCTCTCTTCAGGGTTGTCTTGAATAAATTTCACCGCTTTTTCATGCGCTTTCAAATAGGAAGCAGCGAGCCCCTTTTTATCCAAGAACTTCTGGCTTGCAGCCACTACCGTGTTAGGTGAATCTTTTCCCCATGCAAATTGTTCCCAGTCAAGCACCAGCTTTCCTTTTGCCTGGTTTTCCAATACATACCCCCATGGTTCCTGGGTCGCTGCTGCATCGACTGATTTTTGAACAAAAAGGGCGGTAGTGTCAGCAGGTGCTGCCGCATACAGTTCAACTGTGCCCCCATTTGTAGTCGGTTTTAAATCTACATCTTGAAGGGCCTTCCTAAGCATGACATCCTGTGTGCTTCCAATGACGGGAATCGCTACCTTTTTACCGTCCAAATCTTTTAAATCCGTTACCTTGCTGCCTTCGCTAGCTACAAGTACGGCACCTCCATTAACAGCCCCGGAGATCAGGTGGTATTCAGGGTTTTTCACGTAAAAGTTAAGCAATGGACCAGGCCCGACCGTTCCGACATCAATGGCGTTTGTAGCCATTGCTTCCATGAATAATCCGCCATTGGCCACTGTTTTGGTTTCAATCTTGACATCTTTACCGAACTCTTCTTCGAAAAAGCCTTTTTCAAGTGCTATGATCGTTGCACTGTGGGTTAGGTTAGGAAAATAACCAATTTTCACGGATTTCCCACTGGCCCCTTCCCCTTCTTCATCATTACTGCTGGATTGAGTGCATCCGCTTACTATTCCGATTAACAATACAGACAGAATAAGGGCAAAGAATGATTTTTTCAGCATATTTTTCTCTCCTTTTTAACTAGTATTTTACTAAACTACCGTTACTTCACTCCCCATTTCAGTTGAACATTGCGTTCAAGACGGGAGAAGACGACATTATCCACGATTGTTCCGATGATTGCGATGATGATCATCACGGAGATGACCAAATCCATTTGTCCCAGTGATCTGCCCATTTCCAGCATTTGGCCAAGACCGCCTCCCCCGCCAAGTAATTCACCTGCCATCAATGCACGCCAGGAAAAGGCCCATGCAATTCGGAGACCGGATATTATTTGCGGGACGGATGCTGGTAAAATCACCGTGCGAAGAAAATGAAACCCGGTCGATCCATATGTTTTGGCAACCCGCTGATACAACTGTGGTACATTCCGGAAGCCACTTGTTGCATTAACCGTCATCGTCCAAGTTGCGCCGATGGTGACGATGAAGAGGATCGAAAAATCATTCAATCCAAACCAAATGATCGCTAAAGGGAACCACACGATACTCGGGATGGACTGTAATGCCGTCACGACGAATCCTAAAGTGTCTTCGACCAATTTAAAGCGCCAAATGAAATATCCTAATATCAGACCTACTATAATCGCAATCATAAAGCCGATCAGGATACGGCCAAGGCTTTTTCCGATGGCTTCGGTTATTTGTCCGCTCATCAGTCCCTTAAACAGAGTTTCCAAAACCTGAGTCAGGCTCGGGAACATGAAATCCGGAAGACTGGAAAGTCTAGATGTGACTTCCCATATCCCCGCTATCATCGCGATGAATATGATTCGTCTTAAAGCTGTAATCATTCCCCATTTCCTCCTTCAGCACTTTTTCAATTTCCTCCTGCAAAATCGATAGAACCCTTTGTTCTGTATGCAAAGTTACACTATCCGGCATAACTCCATCTTTCATGGAAGGAACGGAAATCGTCTCTTTGATTTTCCCGGGACGGGTAGCAAAGACGATAATTTTTTCGGAAAGCTGAACAGCCTCGCGAATATTATGGGTAACGAAAAAGATCGTCACTTTAGTTTTTCTCCAGATTTCGAGCAGCTCTTTATGCAAAACCATCCTCGTTTGCTCATCAAGTGCGGAGAATGGCTCATCCATCAACAGGATATCCGGTTCCATAACCAACGCTCTTGCAATGGCAACCCTCTGTTTCATTCCTCCTGAGAGTTGATGAGGATAGGAGTCAACATATCGGCTGAGGTGAACCATCTTTAAAGTGTCCAATGCCTTTTCTTTTGCCTCTTCTTTGGGCATTTTCTTTAACTTCAATCCGTATGTAACATTTTCAAGTACTGTCAGCCAAGGAAATAAACCCGCCTCCTGAAACACGACAACCCGTTCGGGACCTGGCTTCACCACTTTTTTCCCAGCTACACGTATTTCACCTGTATCTGCCTTATCGAGGCCGGCAATCAGATAAAGGAGCGTGGATTTACCACATCCTGAAGGTCCGACGATCGAAACGAAGCTTCCTTTCTCGACCTCTATGTTTATCTTATCGAGCACCTTTATGCTTTCTTTCTTTTCATTCCTAAAACTTTTTTCAATGCCATCTATTGTTAAATACATAAAGTCACCCCACTTTTATATCGCATCGATTTACTAAACATTATTTCTTAATAATGATTAATCCAATGGTTTTTGTCAACTATAAAAATGCAAAAATTCTAATTTATCGGTATCTTTCTATTCAAATGTCAAAGTATTGATAAATATTCCAACCCTACATAAAAATACATATGTACAAATACCATTCAGCAAATAAAAAAACCTGAGCCCTTTTAAGGGTTCAGGCTTAATATATCCATAATTTTCAACTTCAGTTAACCGCGGTCACCGGCACTCTTTCAATTACCTTAAAAAATCCTGCTTCCATACAATTTATCCTTCATCTTTTGTGTCCTTGCATGCAGAGGCTTTTTCAAAATGACACCTAAGATGAACGTGAATAGTAAAAAGAGAATCAAGATAAAAATGTCCTTGCCAGCTACACTCCAGGTTATTCCCCCAACAGATTCACGAAGCAAACCCACAGCATAGGTGAATGGCAAGAAAGGATTAATATGCTGAAAAAAGGGCGGGGTGACTTGAATGGGGAAGGTGCCGCCCGAACTTGATATTTGAAGGACCATCAAAACGACGCTTATCCCTTTTCCAACATTTCCAAGAACGGAAACGAAGGTATAGACAATGAGTGTAAATACCGTACTTATCAGAACGGAAAACAGGATGTACTCAAATTTATCCGCTACGTAAACACCGATAAGGACGATATTCCCAACGGAAACACTAAGGGCCTGCATCACCCCAATGATGAAAAATATTAGATACCGCCCAATATAAACTTGATACGGGCTGTAGACCTTTTGAGAAACACCCACGCTAAGCATGGAAATCAATATTGTACCGCCGACCCAAAGGGAAAGTGCCGTAAAGAAAGGAGACATGGCGGATCCATAGTTCGGAATCGGAAAGAGACTGTGTTTATTGAGCAGAACTGGTTCTGAAAAAAATTCACTTTCTTGTTCAATATCATTCCTTAGGAAATCGATCACTTCTTCCATATTATAAGACTTATCAATTTCCCTCATTTTAGAAGCCAGAGCCTTTATTTTCGTTTCGATTTCCGGAAACTTATTCTGTAACTTATCAATATCCTCAGTACGTGTTTCCAATGTTCGATTGGTCTCATTCAACAGCGTCCTCACCTCAGGAAGAACCTTGGTTCCCTCCTCCATCGTAAGCTGGACATTATTCAATATTGCTTCTGTTTCATTCCAGATTTCATTGAATTTTGGTCCCGTTTCCTTTGAATAGCTCTCCTGGAAGCTTGCCAAGACTTGATCATTGTTCCTGCCAAGTTCGATAAGATTTCCGTATGCTCGGTCATTCAGCGCTTGAAGTTGGTTCGAAGCATTATCCCTTAGTTCATCAACCAGCTGTATTTCTGGCTGAAGCACGTTTTTCTCATTAAATTGATTGACTCTCACCAATAAATTATACATACTGTCCAAAAGGTACAGCTCTTTATTTATCCTCGTTACACCTTGTTCCACTAGCTGATCAGACTCATTGCCAGGCAACCCCTGACCCGTTAACCGGTTCGCCAGCACTAAAATGGATTCATTATCGCTCCTTATGTTCGCGATATCATTTTTCAAGAGGGGATTGATCTCTTCGAATGCCTGCCTTGTCGAATCTACATAACTAGAAACGTCCGATACCAATTTGTCCTTCTGCGACGTTATTCCTTCTATTGAATCCAAACCTTCATTGACCTTTTTAATGATATCTTCGGCCTTTTTAACATGTGTTTGGACGGTTTTGATATTTTGTTCAAGCTCAGGCAGTTCACTCTCTAATAAATAAACCATATTCTTCATTTTTTGAATCGTCGGCAACTCGTTTTGCAAGGTGATTCCCAGTTCATTAAAGATTGCAAGGATACTCCCACTGGCTGATTTGATAAAGGTTTTGCTCACATTGTCCACAATGCTGTTGGCACCCGCTGCCGTAATTTTAGGAGCAATAGAATTGATTTTTTCATTAACATAGTAATCAATCTCCGCCTTCTTAGGGTCATCGGTCATGATTGTCGCAATATGTTCGGAAAAGTTCTCCGGAATGATGATTGATGCATAAAAATCGCCCTTTTCCACCTTTGCTATCGCCTTTTTTTCTGAAGTGAACCTCCAGCCCAGATCCTTATTCTCCTTTAACCCCTCCAGGACTTCCTTTCCTATGTTCACGGCTTCGCCATTTAACTCCGCTCCTTTATCATTATTGGCAACACCGACAAGAATTCCTTGCGTATTTGCATATGGGTCCCATGATGCGACAATATTAAACCACGCATAAATGGAAGGAATGAACATGAGAAAGACGACTACGATACAAACAAAGAAATTTTTATAAATGCTTTTTAAATCGTCAATGAAAATTTCCTGAATATTTCTCAAAACATACCCCCGTACAAATGTATTTTGATACTATTATTCGAAGAAATTTCTTAATCGATACTAAGTAAACATATCCATGGATTCATCAAACCAATTAAAAAAGAAGCAAGTAATGAGAGGCTTGCTTCCCGATATTACACTTATATGAATGCCTGGTTTATGGAAAGTTGTTTCATAATTCATTTTTTTATGTATCGCACCAATCGATTAAATCTATTAATTCATGTAAGAGGGGTTCCCAAATCAAAGACGGTTTCTTGTCTGTTTCCTATACAGAATAAATGGCAAGGTGTAAGAACATACTATCACAAACGAACTGTCGGGAGTTTTGTAAGGGAGAAATCTTCATGTCGGAATCTGTTGAAATCATCTTTCGAACCTTTACCTCTTTTATTTTATTATGGGTATTTGTCCAACTTCTCGGTAAACAGACAATTGCCCAGAAGACCTATCACCTTTATATCGCTTCCATTACGATGGGGACAATCGCAGGAAATCTAGCATTCAATATTAAAATTAAATTCCTGTATTTCATCATTTCCATCATTATTATGGGTACCGTCGTTTTCATGCTCAATCTTCTAGCGGTTCGAAATCCGCGTTTCGGGAAATGGATTGCTGGAGAACCTGCTACTTTAATTCAAAAAGGAAGAATTCTCGAAGAGTCAATGGAAAGGATGGGGTATTCACTGGATTCTCTTAAACAGGCTTTGCGGGGAAAAGATATTTTCAACATAGATGAAGTTGAATGTGCCATTTTAGAGATCAATGGTTCACTCTCTGTATTAAAAAAAGAACAATACCAAAATGCCTCCAAGCAGGATTTACCAATACTGCCCCCAGAAGGTTCTGTACCGATTGAACTGGTCTATGACGGAAAAATCTTATATGATAACCTAACCAAACACACCTACAATGAAGAATGGTTGATGGCTGAACTCAAAAAAAGGAACCTTGTTGTTTTTGATATCTCGTATGCTGTCGTAGGGACAAAAGGAAATTTGTATATTGATTTGATCAAGGATTAATCAAGGGAATGATCTTCATCATAATCACTATTAAAATAAAATCGGGTACGGATAAAAAAAGTGGTTTTTCCAGAAGGAAAAACCACTTTTTCACCGTACTATGAATTTAACCCTTTTCAATCACGTTTATCAATTCCCTTAAATAATCCGGCAGATCCGGCGGACGCCTGCTCGATACAAGGTTTCCATCTACGACGACGGGCTCATCTATCCAAGTTGCACCCGCGTTTTCCATATCATCTTTAATGCCAGGTGTACTCGTTACATTCTTCCCCTGTAAAATTTTCGCGGATATCAACACCCAACCAGCGTGACAAATTTGCCCGATGGGTTTTTTATTTTCTTCCATGCTTTGGAGGAGCGATAACACTTCAGGGAACCGGCGAATTTTGTCAGGTGCCCAACCGCCCGGTACAAGAATGGCATCATATTCTTCAGCTTTGATGCTGCCATACTCATAATCAGATATGGCAGGTACACCATATTTTCCAATGTATGTTTCATTCGCCTTTTCTCCGGCGAGATGAACAATCGCCCCTTCTTCTTTTAAACGTAAAATCGGATACCAGAGTTCTAAATCTTCAAAATCATGGTGCACAAGACTGATTATTTTCTTTCCGGCTAATCTCATGAAAATCCCTCCTTATTTCGTACTTTCCGCTTTACCATTCTTCCCTATTACTTCCCTTTTTCTACTGCCTGTACACTTTTCATGCATGAACACATGCATCAATTTCCGGTCTAAAAATCAACCTTTACCAAGTATAACCCAGCTGCCTCCGCCATACGGCCCGTTTGGATTCTTTCTTTTGACTCTAAAATACTTGGTATATTTTGAGAATCTATTTCACCCAACCCAACTTCTATCAACGTCCCGACAATCTTTCTAACCATATTATAAAGAAATCCATCGCCTCGCACTGTAATTTCGATGAAACCGGCATTTTCTTCTATATCAATGGCATATATTTCACGTACCATGGATTTTTTCTTGGATTTTGCATTTGAAAAAGAAGTGAAATCATGTTCACCTATAAAATATTGACAACCCTTTTTCATTCTTGTGATATCCAGCTTTTTCTCTACATGCATACTGTATTTTCGCATGAAAGGATTTGTATATGGCTCGTTCCAGATCTTATAC
The DNA here is from genome assembly GCF_018613135.1 of Bacillus sp. ISL-57. Lineage (NCBI taxonomy): Bacteria > Bacillati > Bacillota > Bacilli > Caryophanales > Bacillaceae > Bacillus > Bacillus sp. ISL-57. Next base: position 536,340 of record NZ_JAGGQV010000002.1, read on the forward strand.
AAATACGTTTTATCCTTAGCATTATAACGGGCATGAAAACGTTCAGGAACTAGCGTAACATCGACAATGCTGATATCTCTTGGTAAATATCTATTCAAATAACTCATGACTTCAACTTCAGTCAGATTTTCACCGATCTTAAAATTGGCGATTTGAGCAAAGGCATGTACACCGGCATCCGTTCTGCTGCATCCGATGATCTCGATTTTTTCCCCTGCCATTTCCGTTAATACATTTTCTATTTTCCCTTGGATCGTATCATCACTATTACCAAGTCGCTGCCAGCCTTTATAGCGCCCGCCATCATATTGAATGGTCAATTTATAATTGTTCATTGCTTCCTCCTTATTTCATCTAAACAGAAAAATTCTTGATAAAATACAAGCCCCCATACAACTCCTGCTGTATGAGGGAACAGATGGTCTTCTTAGAAAAACTTTTATATCGTTAAGGTTTTGTACCATATTTCGTTCGGGAGCACCCCATCGCTTACAAAGACCTTGAATTATGTAAAGGTGACAGCATCATATCTATCATTCGATAGTCAATCCTAGCTGAAATGCACTTCTGCATAGTGTACCAAAGTGGCTAGCGTCATGCAACGAACGATTCACCTTCACATGCAGTTTTTCGAACCCTCGACCCCTTCCCAGTTAAAACTATCTCATTGTTTTCCTCTAGTTCTTTATTATTCCGGATATATTGACACCTAAGGGATTATCATCCTTTTTCACAATAAAATTATCCTCTGATACTTTCCGATTCATTGCAAACCGCCCCCAATCAGATCAGATATTGCTGGTGACTGTACCGTTTAAGACCATATTTCATTCGCTTCATTTATTTGATGCTGGTCGCAGACACTTTTTAGTTAAAGATGTAGTGGTCTTTACCTATCTTCATCAGTTCTTTTGCTGGGACAAATTTCCGTAGTCTTCTGAATCATCAACAGCTTCTTATCCAAAATCATGTTCATTACTTCCATCTAGTATTTCTGTGATAGGTGCTCTCTATCTTAAGCTCCAGAAAATTATTCCTAAAAGGAACAGAAGAAATACGATATAATAAAGATATTAGCAAGATGATAAATCCAGAAGAAGCTCAGATAGACATAGTGTCACTGAAGTCATCTGTTTTCCCATTTATTCTAGGAGGTACATTTTGAAAGATTCTAAATCGAATAAAGGATGGGTGGGTTTGGGGGCAATCGGGTTATTTTTCCTAGGGAAAATGAAATGGTTGTTTGCGCTATTGAAAATAGCGAAAGTAGGTTCCCTGATTTCTATTTTCGTTTCATTAGGAGCATATGCCTTGGTTTACGGGTGGAAATTTGCCGTAGCCCTAGTCTATCTAATTTATATCCATGAAATGGGACATTTACTTGCTGCAAAGAGAAAAGGCATCAAAACATCCAATGCCATTTTCATCCCTTTTGTCGGTGCGTTAATTGCTCTTAAGGAAGAACCCAAGAATGCTAGGCAAGAAGCTTATCTTGCCTTCGGAGGTCCATTATTAGGCACATTAGCATTTCTACCAGCCATCCCCCTATTTATGATGACGGAAAATCCATTTTGGCTTTTAGTTATTACACTTGGAGCCATGATTAACCTATTTAATCTAATGCCTGTGCATCCTCTTGATGGAGGACGTATAGTGGGAGTCATCTCCACAAAGCTTTGGGTATTGGGGATTATCGGAATGGTTGTATATTTGTTTCTCCATCCAAATCCATTTTTAATTCTTTTCTTATTATTGGGTATTTCTAAGTGGTGGAAAGAATTCCGCAGCGAAACAACCAGAAATCAAAGAGACATCATCATTGATTTGAATCAATTTGGATTAAGGCAACTAGAACAATATGCAGCTACAACAGATGAAGAAAAAATCCGCCTGGTTAATATTTGGAATATGGAATTTAGCCAACTACATGAAAAGTTTAACAACATGAGGAGTTGGCATATCCCGTTATTTGATGATAATAAGCTAAAAGAAAAACAGCTGACCGAGGTAAAATTAAATATTTATAGGTCCTTAATGGATGCTGCTAATTCGAATGAATATCAGAACGGACCGACCGACTTTGAAAATATAGGCACATATGAACGAATAGCAGCAACCTTCTTTAAAGAAGTGCAAGAACAAACTGAAATTAGGAATAAAGAGAAATCCTATTACTCATCGAGTCTCAAAACAAAAGTCATCTGGTTCTCATTATACATCGGGCTTGCCATTTTCTTAATGATAACAAGCTTATATGCAGGTGATTTAATGGAACAATATAAAACTTTATTACCGTAATACATTATGAAAGGGGACCTCATTTATGAGGTCCCCTCAGACTGTAGACAAACTCGATGAAAATCGAGTTTGTCTATTTTTATGGCTTGTACAATTTGGACGTTGATTGGAACGTAGGGCACTCGCTTTCCGCGGGCGGTCGGGGAGCCTCCTCGGCTTTCGCCTGCGGGGTCTCCCCTAGACGCGCATTTCCCGCAGGAGTCTCGAACACCCGCTCCAATCAACTTTGTTACCTTTAGATAGAACCTTTTGCCTGGAGTCATTTTTGTTTTAATATAGAAGTATTAAAACTTGAGGTGATGAGGATGCTTTCTAAACATGATTCTATTCAGCGAGATCAACTTGAAATGATTACTTTAGATCAACTGGTGCCGGCGAACCATTTGGTTCGTAAAATTGAGGCTTCCATTGACTTCATTTCATTTACGACTTGGTGAATTCCCCCTTAATTAATGTTCCAAAAAAGACCTCGTTTGGATTATTTATAATTAAGTAAATACCCCTGCAAGTAACCTTCTAATAATTTATGATTCTGGTGTTAATTAGGCAAAAAAAGGACCTAAAACACGTATAATCTATCGACTTCATCCTGTAAACCTAATTTCATCATTTCATTAATGACCAATTCTTTTAACTCTATCTCATCTGAAATTAAGTATGTAAATTGAGCATCTCTGATGAAAGCTAGTTTACTTTCTGTAGTTGCCGAATTAAAAAAAGATTTCACTTTTTCCAAGTTAATCTTCATATCTTTTTCAAGTTTGTATAGGATATGGTTGCTCGTAACGCTTTCTACAGGTATTATGCCTAACCCATCAAGAGTAGGTAAAATGGTTTGTTGCTCTCTTTCTGTCCTTACTTTTCTTTCCACATAATGATAGACATCTTCTATTCGTTCGCTATCGAATGTGGCTATTATCTTTTCCACTACATAGTTTGCCTTCTCTTCAAATTCCTCATCTTCAGGTTCTACTTGTTTTAGTTCTTTAAGCAAACGAATATACTGACCCTCTTCTTCCAGGATATTAAAGTTAGAAATAGTTAAGGCATCTTTCATTGTACAAACCAAGTTAAGAAACTCCCTTATATTCCTTGCTACAATCTTTATATGTGAATCAAAATCCATTGGACTAATACATACAACAAAAGCATTCTCTAAATCAGATACTGTTCCGAAGTCAGTTAGTAATCCGAAATGTATTCCATCAACTCCTGTACTAGCAAATGTAATGACATCATAAGGAGTATTTTCATAAGGGGAGAAGTCAAATTCTAAATAAAGGGATAATTCACTTAAGGAGTAGCCTTCTTTTTCAATACCCTTCTCTAATTTATGGAGCTTTTCAATTGTTGGTGGCATTTTCAAATACTTTCCGAGATAACTCACTATTTCCTCCTTTAATATTGTGCCTTATTAGGTAATTTAAGATTAACTTGTGTGTTAAATTATTACAATATTAAACCATCTTAAGTATCGTCGACCCCAATTCGGCTGATTTCATCAAAAAATAATTTCACTTGGTGCAGATTATATCCAACACGAATAGACATAGACTGATTTAACAAGTTCACTGAATCGATCAAAAAAGGAAGCCAAATGGATTGCATTTAATGAATGCATGTTGAAGGGACTATCTCTTCGTAAAACAGCCGAAACACCGAATCGATGATGGTCTTATATAATGAACTATATATTTAAAAACAAAAAAAGACCCAAATCCTTGTTATATCAAGGATTTGAGCCTTTGTTAGTTGATGACCTGTGAGGGATTCGAACCCACGACCCCTTCCCTGTCAAGGAAGTGCTCTCCCACTGAGCTAACAAGTCGTATGTAAATCAAGCTCTATAGAGCTTGGTTTAAAACTTACTTAGTTGCTGACTTCTTTTCTGAACAAGATTTATTATATAGTGGTATTCAAAATAAAACAAGTAGTTTTGCTAAAAAAGTTTTTTTCCGTAAAGTGTTAATCCCTGAAAGTTGGATCTGACCCCAAAAATTTCTCAAAATAGAATCCAAGGCTCCTAATCATACGTTTACTCAACTTTTATTAACAAATATGATATCCAGGTTCTCAACTAAGATTATAGCAAAAAAGACCTTTATATTGGAGAAGGGAATCTAGCAGCCTGAAAGTTAGTTAAAGATGCTTCTGCTAAAATTTCTCCGTTTGCATCTGCGCTAAATAAAACTTGTACCCGATCTCCTGCTTGTAACTGAAGGATTGTAGTAACCAATAGTCCAATAGGTCTTGATTTCTCCAAGAAGTCATTAACAATATCTAAATTATCTCCGTTTACGTTAATGGAAATGGATGCAACATTTCCTTCTTTTGAAGAATTCCTTTTTTTGTCTTTTGAAGGATGATGTTTTCTGCAATAATCACAGTTGCAACTATTTTTACTGCAATAGTCACATTTGCAATTATCTTTTTTGTTTTTTGAGGAATCATTGCTTTTACTTTTTGACGGACAAAACGAGACTTTTGCTGTTATCTCATAAATTCCATCCTTAGCTGGAATAAATGTTGATATGTGCGGATTATATTCATCCGCTAAATCAAACTGTTCAGTTTGGAATAAAACTTTTACAGAGGGAGTTAACGCTGTTTCGTAAAGTTGTGGTGTATTCTTATTAGCCCTGAATGCAGATGCTCTTACTAGTTTAGGTTTCTTATTGTCACAGTGACAGTCATTTGGTTTCTTATGGCACAAATGACAGTCATCATCTTTCATTTGCTTACAAATACAATCACTGTGTTTTTTATGACAACAGTGACAATCATCCGGTTTCTTTTGATGACAAATACAGTCATTGTGTTTCTTATGACAGCAGTGACAATCATCCGGTTTCTTTTGATGACAAATACAGTCATTGTGTTTCTTATGACAGCTATGACAATCATCCGGT